>NZ_JBITZX010000017.1:0-183700 GCF_044547145.1 Streptomyces sp. NPDC052773
TTCCCTTTCCGGCGGTTCCGACTCTATCAGATCCTTTCGGGCCTGACTCCCAGTCAGAGGGGGATTGCCTTCCCGGCTGTTGGGCCGTTCCGACGAGTGAGACTTTAGCGGATTCCTCGCTCCCGAGCTAATCGGGGGCTGCGTCCTTTCGAACGTGGATTCCTCATTCCGTAAATACGCATACCAATGGCACGACGACAGATCGACTGCACGTCGAGAGTGGTTTGGTACTTGCGGAATGGCTGTCCGGGGACCGACCGGAGTCGGCGCTCACGTCGGACAACTCGGAGTACCTTACGGATGGGTGTGGGGCGTGTCAACTCCGGGACGGGAGGCACCCCTGCGGCGTATCGTGGGCGTTGTGACTACGCGTACGTGTACCCAGCAGTGGTGGGCCGCCTGACGGCGGCCGTCCTCACGTATGCACTCAACGGCCGCCGCCTACGGCGGCCGTAGTCGTATCTCCCTCCGGGAGGGGCGGTCGTCGGTGACGGCGGCGGCCTTGACCAGGAGGTGGAGAGATGAAGCGGGTCTTCAGCGGGGTCAAGCCGACCGGGCATCTGACGCTGGGGAACTACCTGGGGGCCATGCGGCGGTGGGCCGCGGTGGACCAGTACCAGGCGGACGCGTTGTTCTGCGTCGTCGATCTGCACGCGCTGACCGTGGAGCACGATCCGGCGCGGGTGCGGCGGCTCAGCCGGCAGGCGGCCTCGCTGTTGCTCGCGTCGGGGCTGGATCCCGAGCGGTGCACCGTCTTCGTGCAGAGCCATGTGGACGAGCACGCGCGGCTGTCGTATCTGCTCGAGTGCGTGGCCACCGACGGGGAGATGCGGCGGATGATCCAGTACAAGGAGAAGGCCGTGCGGGAGCGGGGGCGCGGCGGGAGTGTGCGGCTGTCGCTGCTGACGTATCCGGTGCTGATGGCGGCGGACATCCTGGCGTACGGGACCGACGAGGTGCCGGTGGGGGACGATCAGACGCAGCATGTGGAGCTGGCGCGGGATCTGGCCGTGCGGTTCAACCAGCGGTACGGGCACACGTTCACGGTGCCGCGGGCCACGGCTCCGGGGGTGGCGGCGCGGGTGATGAACCTCCAGGAGCCGGCGTCGAAGATGGGGAAGAGCGACGACGTCGGGCCGGGGATCGTGTATCTGCTCGACGAGCCGGACGTGGTGCGCAAGAAGGTCATGCGGGCGGTGACGGACAGCGGGCAGGACGTCGTGTACGACCGGGAGGCTCGGCCGGGTGTCGCGAATCTGCTGGAGATTCTCGCCGCCTGTACGGGTGGGGACCCGGAGGCGCTGAGTGGTGGATACGGGTCGTACGGCGCGTTGAAGAGGGACACCGCGGAGGCGGTGGTCGAGCTGCTGAGGCCGGTGCAGGCGAGGCACAAGGAGTTGTGTGCGGATCCCGGTTATGTGGAGGGGGTGCTGCGGGAGGGTGCCGAGCGAGCCCGGGGGATGGCCCGGCCGACCGTGGACGCCGCTTATCGCGCGATCGGGTTGCTGCCTGCGCCGGCTGACGCGGGGGCGGTGCTGAACGCGGCGCGGTAGGCGCGGGGGCTGGTGGCGAGGCGCGATGCGAAGTGCTGGCGCATCGTGACCTCGCTGCCGAAGCCGGCGCGGCGGGCGACCTCGGGCATGGGGAGGTCGGTGCGTTCGAGGAGCTTCTGGGCCGCGGCGATGCGCTGGTCGAGGAGCCAGCGCAGGGGTGTGGTGCCGGTCTCGGCGGTGAAGCGGCGGGCGAAGGTGCGCGGTGACATGCCCGCGTGGGCGGCGAGGCCGGCGACCGTGAGCGGTTCGTGCAGATGGCGCAGGGCGTGTTCGCGTACGGCGGCGAGGGTGTCGGCGTCGCGGTCCGTGCGGGGGGTGGGCTGTTCGATGAACTGGGCCTGGGTGCCGGTGCGGAAGGGGGCCGTGACCATGGAGCGGGCGATGGTGGCGGCGGCCTCGGCGCCGTGGGCGCGGCGGACGAGGTGGAGGCAGAGGTCGATGCCGGCGGCGGTGCCGGCCGCGGTCCAGATGTCGTCGTCCTCGATGAACAGGGCGTCGGGGACGACCGTGACGCGTGGGTGCCGGGTGCGGAGGAGGTCGACGAGGGCCCAGTGGGTGATGGCGCGGCGGCCGTCGAGGAGACCGGCCTGGGCGAGCGTGAAGGCGCCGCCGCAGAGGGCGGCGAGGGTGGTGCCGCGGGCGTGGGCGCGGCGCAGGGCGTCGAGGACGGGGGTGGGTGCGGGGGTGAGGTGGTCGTCGAGGCCGGGGATCAGGATCAGGTCGGCTCGGGAGAGCCAGGTGAGGGTGCGGTCGGGGAGGAGGGAGAGGCCGCCGCGCATCGGGACGGGGGTGGTGGTGTCGGTGGCGACGCGGCGCAGGTCGAAGGCGGGGACGCCGCGGTCGGTGCGGTCGGTGCCCCAGACCTCGGTGATGACGGAGACGTCGAAGGCGCGGATGCCGGGGAAGGCGACCAGGGCCACGCGGTACATGGGTGGCAGTAAACCATCGATCGATGACTTTCGTGCCTCTGGGGCGGGCGGCGGGCGGGCGTCATGCTGCTGGGCATGGAGATCGTGAGGAACGCAGCGCTGCTGGTCGTGGATGTGCAGAAGGGCTTCGAGGAGTCCGGGTTCTGGGGGCCGCGGAACAATCCGGGGGCCGACGAGAACATCGGCGCGCTCATCGACGTATGGCAGGGGACGGGGCGGCCGGTGGTGTTCGTACGGCATGACTCGGTGCATCGGGAGTCGCCGTTGCGGCCGGGGCGGGAGGGCAACGACTTCAAGGAGTACGTGGCGCGGCGGCGTGGGAAGGGGGCCGGGGGTGAGCTGCTGGTGACGAAGACCGTGAACTCGGCTTTCTACGGCACGCCGGATCTGGATGCCTGGCTGAGGGCGGAGGGGGTCGGGCAGCTGGTGGTGGCCGGGATCCAGACGAACATGTGTGTGGAGACGACCGCGCGGATGGCCGGGAATCTGGGCTACGACGTGGTGGTGGCGTACGACGCGACGTACACGTTCGATCTGGCCGGGCCGTTCGGCTGGCGCATGCGTGCGGAGGACGTGGCGCGGGCGTCGGCGGTGTCGCTGCACGGGGGCGGGTTCGCGCGGGTGGTGCTCACGAAGGAGGTCGTGGACGCGGCGAGGTGACCCGCCCCTGGGCGGGCGGCCGTCAGCTGTTGTTGCCGGAGGCGAGTTCGCGGCTGCGGTCGCGGGCGGCTTCGAGGGCGGCGATGAGGGCGGCCCGTACGCCGTGGTTCTCCAGCTCGCGGATGGCGTTGATGGTGGTGCCGGCGGGGGAGGTGACGTTCTCGCGCAGCTTGACGGGGTGTTCGCCGCTGTCGCGGAGCATGGTGGCGGCGCCGATCGCGGACTGGACGATCAGGTCGTGGGCCTTGTCGCGGGGCAGGCCGAGGAGGATGCCGGCGTCGGTCATGGCTTCGACGAGGTAGAAGAAGTAGGCCGGGCCCGAGCCGGAGAGGGCGGTGCAGGCGTCCTGCTGGGACTCGGGGACGCGGAGGGTCTTGCCGACGGCGCCGAAGATCTCCTCGGTGTGGGCGAGGTGGTCGGCGGTGGCGTGGGTGCCGGCGGAGATGACGGACATGGCCTCGTCGACGAGGGCGGGGGTGTTCGTCATGACGCGGACGACCGGGGTGCCGGGGGCGAGGCGTTCCTCGAAGTACGCGGTGGGGATGCCGGCGGCGCCGCTGATGACCAGGCGGTCGGCGGGGACGTGGGGGGCGAGTTCGTCGAGGAGGGTGCCCATGTCCTGCGGCTTGACCGTGAGGATCAGGGTGTCGGCGGTCTTGGCGGCTTCCGCGTTGGTGACCGGGGTGACTCCGTAGCGGGTGCGGAGTTCTTCGGCTCGCTCGGGGCGGCGGGCGGTGACCAGGAGGTCGGCGGGGGTCCAGCCGGCGCGGATCATTCCGCTGAGCAGGGCTTCGCCGATCTTGCCGGTGCCGAGGACTGCGACTTTCTGGGTCATGGCTGGGGTGCCCTCCGGGGTGTGCGTCGTCCGGGGCCATCCTCGCACCCGGGGGTGCGCGGCGGGCCGGGTGTCCGGTGGGCGGACGGCCGGGTCAGGGGGTGCGGCGGCGCAGCGTCGCGGCGCCGAGGGCGAGGACGAGGAGGGCGGAGCCGGCGACGATCAGCGTGTCGCGGACGAAGTCGGCGGTCATGTCGGTGTGCCGGACGACCTCGTTCATGCCGTCGACGGCGTAGGACATGGGCAGCACGTCGGAGATGGCTTCGAGGACCGGGTGCATGGCGTCCCTCGGGGTGAACAGGCCGCAGAGGAGGAGCTGCGGGAAGATCACGGCGGGCATGAACTGGACGGCCTGGAACTCGGAGGCCGCGAAGGCGGAGACGAACAGGCCGAGGGCGGTGCCGAGCAGGGCGTCGAGGAGGGCGACCAGCAGGAGCAGCCAGGGCGAGCCGGTGACGTCGAGGCCGAGGGCCCACAGGGCGAGGGCGGTGGCGAGGGCGGACTGGATGATCGCCAGGGTGCCGAAGGCGAGGGCGTAGCCCGCGATGAGGTCGCCTTTGCCGAGGGGCATGGCGAGGAGGCGTTCGAGGGTGCCCGAGGTGCGTTCGCGCAGGGTGGCGATGGAGGTCACCAGGAACATGGTGACCAGGGGGAAGATCCCGAGGAGCGAGGCGCCGATGTTGTCGAAGGTGCGCGGGCTGCCGTCGAAGACGTAGCGCAGCAGGAGCAGCATCAGGCAGGGGATCAGGAGCAGCAGCGCGATCGTGCGCGGGTCGTGGGCGAGCTGGCGCAGGACGCGGGCGGCGGTGGCGGTGGTGCGGCTGGTGGGGGCGGGCCGTGGCCCCGGGGCGGTGGTGGTGCTCATCGGGTGGTCTCCTTCGCGCGGCCCGCGGCCTGGTCGACCAGGTGGAGGAAGGCCGCTTCGACGGTGTCGGCGCCGGTGCGGGAGCGCAGGGCGTCGGGGGTGTCCTCGGCGAGGATCTCTCCCTCGCGCATCAGCAGCAGGCGGTGGCAGCGCTCGGCCTCGTCCATGACGTGGGAGGAGATGAGGAGGGTGGCGCCGCGGGTGGCGGCGATGTCGTGGAAGAGGTTCCACAGGTCGCGGCGCAGGACGGGGTCGAGGCCGACGGTGGGCTCGTCGAGGACGAGGAGTTCGGGGGCGCCGAGCAGGGCGACGGCGAGGGAGACGCGGCTGCGCTGGCCGCCGGAGAGGTTGCCGGCGAGCGTGTCGGCGTGGCGGGTGAGGTCGACGTCGGCGATGGCCCGGTCGACGTCGTGCCGGCGGTGCTCGGCGGCGGCGCGGCCCGGGGTGAGGACGGCGGCGAAGTAGGCGAGGTTCTGGCGGACCGTGAGGTCGTCGTAGACGGACGGGGCTTGGGTGACGTAGCCGATACGGGTGCGCAGGGCGGGGTGGCCGGCGGGGCGGCCGAGGACGTCGAGGGTGCCGGTGACCTTGGCCTGGGTGCCGACGATCGCGCGTATGAGGGTGGATTTGCCGCAGCCGGAGGGGCCGAGGAGGCCGGTGATCCGGCCGCGGGGGACGGTGAAGCGGAGGTCGCGGAGGACGGTGCGGGAGCCGCGGACGACGGTGAGGCCGTCGGCGTGGAGGGCGGCGTGGTCGGTGGGTTCGGTGGTGTGGCCGGTCGGTTCGGTGGTTTGGTCGGTCGGTTCGGGGGTGTCGGGAGGCCTCGCCTGGTTATTCATCATGTGATGAATAATCCTCCTGGGGCTCGGCCTCGTCAAGCGGCGTGGAGGGGCGCCGGGGCCGGTCAGGACACCGTGGTGACCAGGAGTTCCACGTCGTAGACCTCCTCGACCGTGCCGTCCGGGAAGCGGCGCAGGAGGTGGTCCCGCTCCTCGGCGAGGAAGGCCGCGCCGCGTTCCGGGCCGTGCACCAGGAAGTAGGAGTGGCTGCCGAGGTTGGCGAGGTGGATGTCGAGCGGGACGCGGCGGCTCCAGCGGACGACCTCGCGGACGCAGCGCGGGGTCACGTCCGTGGCGGCCGTCTCCAGCGCGGCGGTGAACGCCGGGAGGGCGCTGGTGCCGGGGGCGCGGCTGCCCCAGGAGACGACCACGTCCTCGCCGTAGTGACGGCGGAGGCGGTCCGTCTGCTCCGCGATCCACGGGACGTCCTGCGCCTCCAGGTTCCACCAGAGCGCGAGCGCGCCGCCGCGCCGCAGTACGCGGAACGCCTCCGGCAGGGCGCGGGCGGGGTCGGTCCAGTGCCAGGCCTGGGCGTACGTGACGAAGTCGGCGCAGGAGTCGGCGAGCGGGAGGGCGTTGCCGTTGCCGCGGACGAGCGGGATGGCGGGGTGGGCGCGGCGGAACTCGGCGGCCATGCCGTCACCCGGCTCCACCGCGACGACGTGCGCGCCGCGCCGGTGCAGGAGGGCGGTCGCTATGCCGGTGCCGGCGCCGATGTCCGCGACCCGGGCGCCGGCGAAGGGGCGGCCGGCGAGCTCCTCGATCGCGTCGAACACGGCGGGCGGATAGGAAGGGCGGTTCGCGGCGTACTGGGCCGCGGCGGCGTTGAAGGAGTGGGCCCGGGCGGAGTGGGACGACGAAGTCGGCATGGGGCCATGGTGACCACCGGGGTGAGCGGGGGTGGGCCGTTTCGGGAAGTCCGGGGGTCGTCGGCCGGGCGGGGTGGGGCGGCTTCGGGACGTCCGGGAGTCGTCGGCCGGGCGGGGCGGGCCGTTTCGGGACGTCCGGGGGTCGTCGGCCGGGCGGGGTGGGGCGGCTTCGGGACGTCCGGGAGTCGTCGGCCGGGCGGGGCGGGCCGCTTCGGGACCTCCGGGAGCCGTCGGCCGGGCGGGGCGGGGCCGGGCGTCAGCGGCGGCGCTTCTTCGACGGGTTGCCGGTGCGGCGGGACGTGCGCTTCTCGTGCCGGGCGAGGGCGGCCTCGTACTCCCGGCGGTGGAGCTTCTCGCCGGGGGCCTCGGTGAGGGAGCGGAAGAAGTAGGCGAGGAGGGAGCCGGCGAAGCCGATGGAGAGCAGGCCGCGCAGGGAGGCCCGGCGCTCGGGGTCGGGGCGCTTGCCGAAGCTCTCCCAGGTGTGTCCGAAGGCGAGCGCGCTGCAGACCGCGAACATGCCCACGACCAGCAGCGAGACCAGGTTGCCGGTGTTGGCGATCAGCAGGCCCTCGTACGCGAAGCGCAGCACCAGGCAGGAGACGACGGCGGCGGCGAGTGAGCCGGCGGAGACGGCGACGCGGCGCAGGGCGTAGCCGTTGTCGTGGTGCAGCCAGGTCGTGCCGAAGAAGCGGATGGGCTCCGGGCGGGGGCCTGTGGTGCTGGGCTGGGAGCCCGCGGGGGTCGTCGTCGGGGTGCCGGTTTCGTCGCTCACGCGTCGATTATGGCTCCCGGGGGACGACGGGCCGGGTGCGGGCTCCCAGTGGTGTCAGGCGCCAGGCCTAGGGGGTGTCTCGTCGATCAGGCCGGATCAGCGAGCGGCGTCTGGTGCCGTGCATCGCAAGGCGGAGGAGGGAGTCAACGCGGAGCGTTGGCGACCGACGACAACGCGGCGAGGCGCGGCACCAGGCGTCGGGAGCCCGGCATGATCGACGAGACGCCCCCTAAGGCGTTTCGTGGTGTCAGGTGGACGTCAGAGGCAGCGCGAGGCGACGTAGCCGTCGGTGCCCGTGTTCACGTAGGCGTCCGAGACGTACTCGCCCTGGCTGATGTTGTCCCAGATGTTCGAGGTGCCGTAGGGGCCGGTGATCGTCTCGCCGGGGCGCTGGCAGAAGATCGGGACGCGGGCGCCCTCGTTCAGGACGCGGACGATCGGGTAGTTGGTGCCGGGGCCGCTTCGGACGTTGAGCCGGACGCCCGGGGCGACCGGGTAGTAGCGCAGGGCCGTCGTCGTGACGGCCTCGGCCGCCGTCTCGGCCGGTGCGGCCTCGGCGACGCCGACGGCCTCTGCCGTGTTGTCCACGGACATGGAAAACCTCCCCCGTTGACCCATGGCTCCGATCGGCCATGGGATCGCGTTGATTCCCTTCAGTCGCGCCTCGAAACATATGTACGCAACTCGCACACGGAGGCTAGCAAGCCGCCTCTGTCCCGTACGAGTCATCGACTAGGCTCCGTGCGTCGCGCTGCGCGGACGAAGAGCACGGGGGTGGTCCATGGCGCCACAGCGCAACACCGGGGCGGGCGCGGAAGCGGAACTTCCGGAGTACGCCGGTGACTACCGCCTGGAGTCCTGTCTGGGCTCGGGCGGCATGGGCGTCGTACACCTCGCGCGCAGCCCCTCCGGGATGAAGCTCGCGGTGAAGGTCGTGCACGCGGAGTTCGCCAGGGACCCCGAGTTCAGGGGGCGGTTCCGGCAGGAGGTGGCGGCGGCACGACGGGTCAGCGGCGCTTTCACGGCGCCGGTCGTCGACGCCGACCCGGAGGCCGAACGGCCCTGGATGGCCACGCTGTTCATCCCCGGCCCCACCCTCTCCGAGGAAGTGAAGCGGAACGGGCCCATGCCCGCGGCCCAGTTGCGCCGACTGATGGCGGGACTGGCGGAGGCGCTGCGCGACATCCACCGGGTGGGGGTCGTGCACCGGGACTTGAAGCCGAGCAACGTGCTACTCGCCGAGGACGGGCCGAAGGTCATCGACTTCGGCATCTCCCGGCCGAAGGACAGCGAACTGCGCACCGAGACCGGGAAGTTGATCGGTACGCCGCCGTTCATGGCGCCCGAGCAGTTCCGGCGTCCGCGCGAGGTGGGGCCCGCCGCCGACATCTTCGCGCTGGGCTCGGTCATGGTGCACGCGGCGACGGGGCGCGGGCCGTTCGACTCCGACAGTCCGTATGTCGTCGCCTACCAGGTCGTCCATGACGAGCCCGATCTGACCGGCGTACCGGAGGGACTTGCTCCGCTGGTGCTGCGGTGTCTGGCGAAGGAGCCGGAAGAGCGGCCCACCCCGGACGAGTTGATGCGCGAGCTGCGGTCGCTCGCGGCGTCGTACGACACGCAGGCGTTCATACCGGCGCAGCGGGTGGCCGAGAAGGCGGGGGGCGGGCCCGCGAGTGCGGGGCTTGCCGGTCTCGCCGCTGAGGAAGTGGCCGCGCGGGGCGGGGACTCGGGGGCGGGTGGCCGGGCGGGGGCCGATGCGGGTGCCGGCGCGGAGGCAGAGGTGGGCGCCGACGCCGAGGCCGGTGGGGATGCGGGTGCCGACGTGCGGGCGGGCGCGGGGGCCTGGGGACGCGTCCGCCGGGTTCCGGGAGCCGGTGCGGACGGTGGCGGCGGCGTCCCCGCGCGGACCGGGCGTCGGCGGTTCGTCCTCGCCGGGCTCGCCGCCGTCGTCCTCGTCGGCGGTGCGCTGGTGTCGGTGCGGGCGCTCGGCGGGGCGGGCGGGGCGGGCGGGGCGCCGGAGGACACCTCGCCCCGGACGGCGTTCAGCGCGTGGGCGGCGAAGCCCGTGGCGCGGGGCGGGGCGGTGCCGCAGTGCGCGTACGGCGCGGGGCTGCTGCTGTGCTCGCGGCCGGGGCAGGTCTTCGCGCTCGACCCGGCCGACGGCACGCGCGCGTGGACGCGGTCCGCCGCGACCGGCCCGACCAGCGGGCCGCCCGTCGTCTCGGGCGGCCTGGTGCAGCCCGACACGGACGGCGGCCGGCGGCTCGTCGCGCTCGACCCCGCCTCGGGCACGGAGGTCTGGCATCAGGACCTGCCGCGGCAGTCCGCGACGGGGTACGCCGGGAGCATGCTGCTGCTCACCCGCGCCGACGGGACGGTCACCGGGGTGGACAGCGCGACCGGCGAGAACCGGTGGAGCCGGCGGATCACGGGCCACGCCATGCCGTCCTTCGTGGCCTTCGCCGGGGACCCGCTGGCCTACGCGGCGACCCCGTCCGGCGACGGCACGGGCACGCGCGTCAGCGCGGTGGACCCGGCGACCGGGGAGGTGCGCTGGACGGCCGAGCTGGAGGGCACGGTGCGGCCGGTCGGCTCGGCGGAGACGGAGCCCGGTTCCCGCTTCCGGTCCGTGTACTTCACCGCCGTCGACTCCGTCTACGGCGACACGGACGCCGTCGTCCGCTACGACCCGCACTCCCGCGCGGCGGACCGGGTGGCGTTGCCGGTGCCGCGGCAGGACACGCAGGCGACCGTGCACGGTGACGTGGTGTACGTGCTCGGGGCGGGCGGTTCGCTGGAGGCGTTCGACCTGGCGCGCGGGAAGCGGCTGTGGCATCTGGAGACCTCGGTGAGCCGGGGTTCGGCGCCGGTCTCCGACGGGCGGCTGGTGTACTTCACGGCCGCCGACGGGCGGCTGATCGGCGTGGACGCCCGGACCGGGAAGCTGGTCGGGCAGACGCCCGCGCGGCTGGGCGCGGACTCCGACAAGGTCGCCGGTGAGGTGCCCGCGCCGGTGCTGGTGGGCACGCGGGTGTACGCGGCGGCGCCGGACGGCACGGTCTTCGGCGTGGACGGGCGGGACCCGGGCGGCTGGTGAGCCGCCGTACCGTGTGCCGCCGCTCCGTCGGACGGGTGCCGCCGCACCTCGAACCGGTGCCGCCGCACCGTCGGACGGGTGCCGCCGCACCTCGAACCGGTGCCCCCGCTCCGTCGGACGGGTGCCGCCGCACCTCGGACCGGTGCCCCCGCACCGCAGAACGCAGTGCCGCCCGTACGACCGAAGCGGCCACCTCGTGCGTGGAGGTGGCCGCTTCGGTGGCGTGAGGGGGCGGGGTCAGCCGAGCTTGCAGACGGCGGGGTCAGCCGAGCTTGCCGACGTCCCGGACGGCGCCCTTGTCCGCGCTGGTGGCCATCGCGGCGTAGGCGCGCAGCGCGGCCGAGACCTTGCGGTCGCGGTTCTTCGGGGCGTACACGCCGTTCAGGGCCTGCTCGCGGCGGGCCAGTTCGGCGTCGTCGACCAGCAGCTCGATCGAGCGGTTCGGGATGTCGATGCGGATGCGGTCGCCGTCCTCGACGAGGGCGATGGTGCCGCCGGACGCCGCCTCCGGGGAGGCGTGGCCGATGGAGAGGCCGGAGGTGCCGCCGGAGAAGCGGCCGTCGGTGATCAGCGCGCAGGTCTTGCCGAGGCCGCGGCCCTTGAGGAAGGACGTCGGGTAGAGCATCTCCTGCATGCCGGGGCCGCCCTTGGGGCCCTCGTAGCGGATGACGACCACGTCGCCGTCGGTGACCTGCTTGTTGAGGATCTTCTCGACGGCCTCCTCCTGCGACTCGCAGACGACGGCCGGGCCCTCGAAGGTCCAGATCGACTCGTCGACGCCGGCCGTCTTCACGACGCAGCCGTCGACGGCCAGGTTGCCCTTGAGGACGGCGAGGCCGCCGTCCTTGGAGTAGGCGTGCTCGGCGGAGCGGATGCAGCCGTTCTCGGCGTCGGTGTCGAGCGCCTCCCAGCGCTCGGACTGGGAGAAGGCCTCGGCGGAGCGGACGCAGCCGGGGGCGGCGTGCCACAGCTCGACGGCCTCGGGGGACGGGGAGCCGCCGCGCACGTCCCAGGTCTTGAGCCAGTCGGAGAGGGAGGGGCTGTGGACGGCGTGGACGTCCTCGTTGAGCAGGCCCGCGCGGTGCAGTTCGCCGAGGAGGGCGGGGATGCCGCCCGCGCGGTGCACGTCCTCCATGTAGTACGTGCGGTCCTTGGCGACGTTGGGCGCGACCTTCGCCAGGCAGGGGACGCGGCGGGAGACGGCGTCGATCTCCTCCAGGCCGAAGGGGACGCCGGCCTCCTGGGCGGCGGCCAGCAGGTGGAGGATCGTGTTGGTGGAGCCGCCCATCGCGATGTCCAGGGCCATCGCGTTCTCGAAGGCGGCGAAGGTGGCGATGTTGCGGGGCAGGACCGAGTCGTCGTCCTGCTCGTAGTAGCGCCGGGTCAGGTCCATGACCGTGCGGGCGGCGTTCTCGTAGAGCGCGCGGCGGGCGGTGTGGGTGGCGAGGACCGAGCCGTTGCCGGGGAGGGAGAGGCCGATGGCCTCGGTCAGGCAGTTCATCGAGTTGGCGGTGAACATGCCGGAACAGGAACCGCAGGTCGGACAGGCGTTCTCCTCGATACGGAGGATGTCCTCGTCCGAGATCTTGTCGTTCACCGCGTCGGAGATCGCGTCGACCAGGTCGAGCGTACGGACCGTGCCGTCGACCAGGGTGGCGCGGCCGGACTCCATGGGGCCGCCGGAGACGAAGACCGCGGGGATGTTGAGGCGCAGGGCGGCCATCAGCATGCCCGGGGTGATCTTGTCGCAGTTGGAGATGCAGACCAGGGCGTCGGCGCAGTGCGCCTCCACCATGTACTCCACGCTGTCGGCGATCAGGTCGCGGGACGGCAGGCTGTAGAGCATGCCGCCGTGGCCCATGGCGATGCCGTCGTCGACGGCGATGGTGTTGAACTCGCGCGGGATGCCGCCCGCCTCCTTGATCGCCTCGCTGACGATCCGGCCGACCGGCTGGAGGTGGGTGTGGCCCGGCACGAACTCGGTGAAGCTGTTGGCGACCGCGATGATGGGCTTCCGGCCGATGTCCGCACCCGGTACACCGGAGGCGCGCATCAGGGCGCGGGCGCCCGCCATGTTGCGGCCGTGGGTGACTGTGCGGGACCTCAGCTCGGGCATCGTCGCTCGCTCCTTCGGGATCTCTGCCAGAGACTTCTGGAAGAGTCAGAGAGTTCTGGATGAGTCGAGCGTACGCCGGGGGTACGACAGCCCGGGCGGGCTGTCCGGAATACGGACAGGCGTCTCAGGGATCAGCACCGCGGGAGGCCTGGCGACCTCGGCGTTCAGGGGGTGGTGAGATGCCCCTGCACCACCGGTGCGACCCGCTCGATGATCACTTCGATGTCGGTCGAGGCGATCGGCTCCAGCTTGATCACATAGCGCAGCATGGCGACGCCGACCAGCTGGGCGGCGGCCAGCTCCGCGCGCAGCTCGGCGTCGGGCAGGCCGAGCCGGGCGGCGACGCGGCGCAGCAGCTGGCCGGCGACCAGGCGGCGGAAGACGGCGGCGGCCACCTCGTTGGTGAGGGCGGACCGCAGGACGGCCAGCAAGGGCGCACGGGTCACCGGGTTCTCCCAGATCCCGAACAGGAACCGGGCGAACCGCTCGCCGACCTCCTCGTCCGGCCCCTCGAAGATGACGTCCGGTGCGCGGAGGGCGGGCGCGAAGACGGTCTCCACCGCGGCCTGGAAGACCTGCTCCTTGGTGCCGAAGTAGTGGTGCACCAGCGCGGAGTCGACACCGGCGGCCTTGGCGATGCCCCGTACGGAGGTCTTCTCGTAGCCGCGTTCGGAGAACTCCTCGCGGGCCGCCGTCAGGATGCGGTCGCGGGTGTCGCCCGCCGAACCGGACTCCGTACGGCGCGGGCGGCCCCGGCGGCGGGTGGTCGGGTCGGTCATCGCCGGGGGACCCGCGCCGCGGAGGCCAGGTGGAGGCGGGTGAAGGCCAGGGCCTCGGCGAGGTCGGCCTCGCGCTCGGCGCTGGACATGGCACGGCGGGTGTTGACCTCGATGACGACGTGGCCGTCGAAGCCGCTGAGGGCGAGGCGTTCCAGCACTTCGGCGCAGGGCTGGGTGCCGCGGCCGGGGACCAGGTGCTCGTCCTTGGCGGAGCCGTTGCCGTCGGCGAGGTGGATGTGGCCGAGCCGGTCGCCCATGCGGTCGATCATCTGGAGGGCGTCGGTGCGGGCGGTCGCCGTGTGGCTGAGGTCGATCGTGAAGTGGCGGTAGTCGTCCTTGGTGACGTCCCAGTCGGGGGCGTACGCCAGCATCTCGCGGTCGCGGTAGCGCCAGGGGTACATGTTCTCGACGGCGAACCGCACATCCGTCTCGTTCGCCATCCGCCAGATTCCGGCGACGAAGTCCCGCGCGTACTGGCGCTGCCAGCGGAACGGCGGGTGGACGACGACCGTGCTCGCGCCGAGCTTCTCGGCCGCCGCGCGGGCCCGCTGGAGTTTCACCCAGGGGTCGGTGGTCCACACGCGCTGGGTGATGAGCAGGCAGGGGGCGTGGACGGCGAGGATCGGGACGTGGTGGTAGTCGCTGAGCCGGCGCAGTGCCTCGATGTCCTGGCTGACCGGGTCGTTCCACACCATGACCTCGACGCCGTCGTACCCGAGGCGCGCGGCGATCTCGAAGGCCGTCGCCGTCGACTCCGGATAGACCGAGGCCGTCGACAGGGCGACCTTCGCATCCGGGATGCGCACCACTGGTTCTGCCACGAAGGACAGGGTACGGGGCGCCGCTGGGCACTGGGGGGCGGGTGGGCGGTGTGCTGCGGTCGGGACCGGTGGCAATCGGCCACGCGCGCGGGGGCGGTTCGCGCCCCCTGTGGCCCACCTGTTGGCTTACGCGCGCGGGGGGCCGGTTCGCCCTCGCGGGTCCACGCGCGCGTGCGCCCGCCGAGCGCCGCTCCCCCGCCGGCGACCCCTTCGACCGCGGGTCCACGCGCGCGTGGAGGCCGTTCGTCCCGTGACCGTCCTCACTCTCCCGGCATGTGGTCCAGGCGGCGCAGGATGATGCCCTCGCGCAGGGCCCAGGGGCAGATCTCCAGGGTCTCCACGCCGAAGAGGTCCATCGCGCCCTCGGCGACGAGCGCGCCGGCCAGGAGCTGGGCCGCGCGGCCCTCGGAGACGCCGGGGAGTTCGGCGCGTTCCGCGGTGGTCATGGCGGCGAGGCGGGGGACCCAGGACTCCAGGGAGGACCGCTTGAGCTCGCGCTGGACGTAGAGGCCCTCGGCGGAGCGGGCGGCGCCGCCGATGCGGGCGAGCTGCTTGAAGGTCTTGGAGGTGGCGACGACGTGGTCGGGGGCGCCGAAGCGGGCGAACTCCCCGACCGTGCGGGCGATCTGCGCGCGCACGTGGCGGCGCAGCGCGCGGACGTCGTCGGGGGCGGGCGGGTCGCCGGGGAGCCAGGCGGCGGTGAGACGGCCGGCGCCGAGCGGGAGGGAGACGGCCGCGTCGGGTTCCTCGTCGATGCCGTAGGCGATCTCCAGGGAGCCGCCGCCGATGTCCAGGACGAGCAGCTTCCCGGCGGACCAGCCGAACCAGCGGCGGGCGGCGAGGAAGGTCAGCCGGGCCTCCTCGGCGCCGCTGAGGACCTGGAGCTCGACGCCGGTCTCGTCCTTCACGCGCTTGAGGACGTCGTCGGCGTTGCCGGCCTCGCGGACGGCGGAGGTGGCGAACGGCAGCAGTTCCTCGACGCCCTTGTCCTCGGCGGCCTGGAGCGCGTCGTGGATCACGGCGATCAGCTTGTCGACCCCGTCGCGGCCGATGGCGCCGCTGTCGTCGAGCAGCTGGGCGAGGCGAAGCTCCACCTTGTGCGAGTGCGCGGGCAGCGGCCGCGCACCGGGGTGCGCGTCCACCACCAGCAGATGCACCGTGTTCGATCCCACGTCGAGGACACCGAGTCTCATGTACGGAACGCTACTGCGCGCCGGGCCGCCGGCCGCCGCCGGTACCGCGCGGGATCCGGCCGCGGAGGTCCCGGCGGCCCGTTCCGGCGACTTACCCTGGTCCCGTGCCAAAGACGAAAAAGGCGAAGGACGAAAAGACGACCAAGAAGTCCAAGAAGGACAAAAAGGTCCTGGGTTCTTCGCAGGCGACAGCCCCGAAGGACGCCCCGACGAGCCTGCCTCAGGCCCCGGCGGACGACGAGAAGGGCCTCGACTTCGCCCGCGCGTGGGTGGAGTTCCCCGATCCGGCCGACGACGAGCAGGTCTTCCGCTGTGATCTGACATGGCTGACCTCTCGCTGGAACTGCATCTTCGGGAGCGGCTGCCAGGGCATCCAGGCGGGCCGCGCGGACGACGGCTGCTGCACGCTGGGCGCGCACTTCTCCGACGAGGACGACGAGAAGCGGGTCGCCGAGCATGTGGCGAGGCTCACGCCGGAGATCTGGCAGCACCACGACGTCGGCATGGAGACGGGCTGGATCTCCGAGGACGACGAGGGTTCCCGGCAGACCCGCCCGTACCAGGGCTCGTGCATCTTCCAGAACCGCCCCGGCTTCGCGGGCGGCGCGGGCTGCTCGCTGCACATCCTCGCCCTGAAGGAGGGCCGCGAGCCGCTGGAGACCAAGCCGGACGTCTGCTGGCAGCTGCCGATCCGGCGGACGTACGACTGGATCGACCGGCCCGACGACACGCGGGTGCTCCAGGTGTCGATCGGCGAGTACGACCGCCGCGGCTGGGGTCCGGGCGGCCACGACCTGCACTGGTGGTGCACGTCGGCGACCTCGGCGCACGGCGCGGGCGAGCCGGTGTACGTGTCGTACCGCGCGGAGCTGACCGAGCTGATGGGCAAGGCGGGCTACGACCGGCTGGTCGAGCTGTGCGAGCAGCGGCTGGCCTCGCAGCTGCCGCTGGTGGCCCCGCATCCCGCGGACCCGGTCGACTGACGCGGGGCGAACCGGTCAGGACGTGACCGGGCTCGGGTCGCCGCTCCCGCCGGACGGCGGCGGCGAGCCCGCGGGGTCGGACGGGGTGGTCGCGCTGGGCGTGGGTTCCGGGTCGGGCGACGGGGGCGGGCTGCTGGACGGCGGGTCCGTGGGCACGGTCGGCGTGGGCGTCGGCTCGGGGCCGGACGACGGGGGCGGGCCGGCGGGCGTGCTCGGCGCGGGGGCCGGGCCGGGGTCGGACGGGGCGGGCGCCGTGCCGTAGCCCGCGATGGAGACGACGGCGCCGGCCGGTGAGATCGCCACCCGCGCGGTCCAGTGCCCGGACGGCTCGCGCAGCGGATCGACGTAGACCTTGATGGTGATCGACTCGCCGGGGCGCAGGGTGCCCGAGGACTGGCTGAAGTAGAGCCAGGAGGCGCTCGTGGACGCGGACCAGCGCACCGGTGCGTGGCCGGTGGCGGTGAGCGTGACGAGGGTCGTGTCGCCGCTGTGGCCGGCGGTGACCTCCAGCTGTCCGGCGCCCTTCTGCCCGGCTCCGGCGACGCTGACGACCTCGACGGAGACATCGGGGTCGCCGCCGGAGGGGCGTCCGCCGGGGTGGGTGCTGGCGTTGCCGGCGTTCTCGTAACCGCCGCCCGCCGCCTCGCCGGCGAGGCCGTCGTCGCGGCTGGCGGTGGCCCCGCGGCCGGCCTCGCCCTCGCCCGTGACGGGGGCGCCCCGGTAGGCGGACCACAGGGCGATCACCGGGGCGGCGACGACGGTGGCGACGACGGTCGTGGTGACGGCACGCGCGCGCAGGCGGTCCCGGCGGGCGGCGCGGTCCTTGGGGTCCATGGGGAAGCCGCGCCGGTCGAAGCGGGGCGCGGCGGCTCCCCGCGCGCGCGGGTGGTGCGCCATCGCCATGTGCAGGGCCGCGCGGGGCGCCTCCAGGACGGGCAGCGCGGCGGGCGTGACGGTCGCGCCGGGCCAGCGGCCGGGGACCGCGCGTTGGGCGCCGCGGCGGCAGCGCGGACAGTCGTCGACGTGCCGGACCAGCTCACGGCGCAGGGCCGGACTGAGGACGAGCCTGCGGTCCCCGGTGAGGTGGGCGACGCCGGGGCAGCTGCCGCTCTCCACGACGGCGAGCGCCGCGCGGGTGCGTTCCACCTCGCAGGCCGCCGCGGCCAGCAGGTCGCGGGCGGCGGCCGGCTCCATGCCGAGCACGGCGGCGACCTCGTGGGCGGCCAGGTGGTGGCGTACGGCCAGTTCCAGTGCCTCGCGCTGCTCCGGGGTGGTGCCGGCCGCCTCCGGCCAGGCGAGCAGGGCCAGTTCGCGCCGGCGCTGCTCCTGGACCTCCTCGGAGACCGAGGGCGCGGCGGGCGGCGCGGCGCGCCGGCGCGCGGGGCTGTGGCGGCCCGCCGCGTGGGTGGCCTGACGTTTCTGCTTGGCCTCGGCCAGCTTGCGCAGACAGGCCCAGCGGGCCAGCGCGTACAACCAGGCGCGGCGGTCCCCTGCCGCTTCGGGGGCGCGCTGGCCGCGCCGCTCGGCGACGGACAGCACCTCGCCGAGGGCGGCGGTGGCGGCGTCGTGGTCGCAGAGTACGGAGAGGCAGTAGGTGAACAGTCCGTCGAGGTAGGGCTCGTAACGGGCGGGCGGGCGGTGCGCGAGCGTGCGCGCCGCAGCGCGGTCACGCGCCTCGCGGTGCACCCGGTGCGCGGCGGGGCTGCGGGTCGAGGTCTCCGGGCTGCTGCTCATCACCCGGCGACCGTAGGGGGCCGGAGAAGGGCCCTTCTGCCCCCTTGAGCACTTTTAATCCGTACGGGTGAAACGATCCCTCATAAGGGGACAGGAAGATCTTGTCCCGTGCCGATTCCGGGTGAGTGGCGGGAGCGCGTGGCTCGGTGGGCGGTGAGGGCGGCTCGGTGGGCGGTGCTCGGTGCCCGCGGGGCCGGGTGGGCGGTGCTCGGTGCCCGCGGGACCGGGCGGGCGGCGCTCGGTGCCCGCGGGGCCGGGTGAGGGGTGCCCGCGGCCGGGCGGAGGGTGCGCGAGGCCCGGCGTGGCCGCGTTGTCAGTGGGGCCGGTTACGGTTTCGTGCATGGCTGCCCGTACGAAGACCACCAAGGACCGTCCGTCCTACCGCTGCACCGAGTGCGGCTGGCAGACGGCGAAGTGGCTCGGCCGCTGCCCCGAGTGCCAGGCGTGGGGGACGGTCGAGGAGTACGGCGCGCCCGCGGTGCGGACCACGACGCCGGGCCGGGTCACCACCTCCGCGCTGCCGATCGGCCAGGTCGACGGCCGCCAGGCCACCGCCCGCTCCACCGGCGTGCCCGAGCTGGACCGGGTGCTCGGCGGCGGCCTGGTGCCCGGCGCGGTCGTTCTGCTCGCGGGCGAGCCCGGCGTCGGCAAGTCGACCCTGCTGCTGGACGTGGCGGCCAAGTCGGCGAGCGAGGAGCACCGGACCCTGTACGTCACGGGCGAGGAGTCGGCCAGCCAGGTCAGGCTGCGCGCCGACCGGATCGGCGCGCTCGACGAACATCTGTATCTCGCCGCGGAGACCGACCTGTCCGCCGTCCTCGGCCACTTGGACGCGGTGAAGCCCTCGCTGCTGATCCTGGACTCGGTGCAGACGGTGGCCTCCCCGGAGATCGACGGCGCCCCCGGCGGCATGGCCCAGGTCCGCGAGGTGGCCGGCGCCCTGATCCGGGCCTCCAAGGAGCGCGGCATGTCCACCCTTCTGGTGGGTCATGTCACCAAGGACGGCGCGATCGCCGGCCCGCGCCTGCTGGAGCACCTGGTGGACGTCGTCCTGCACTTCGAGGGCGACCGGCACGCCCGCCTCCGCCTGGTCCGGGGCGTCAAGAACCGCTACGGCGCGACGGACGAGGTCGGCTGCTTCGAACTGCACGACGAGGGCATCGTGGGCCTCGCCGACCCGAGCGGACTTTTCCTGACACGTCGTGACGAACCGGTCCCGGGCACCTGTCTGACCGTCACCCTGGAGGGCCGCCGCCCCCTGGTCGCCGAGGTCCAGGCGCTCACCGTCGACTCCCAGATCCCCTCGCCCCGGCGCACCACCTCCGGTCTCGAGACCTCCCGGGTGTCGATGATGCTGGCCGTGCTGGAGCAGCGCGGCCGGATCAGCGCCCTGGGCAAAAGGGACATCTACTCCGCGACGGTCGGCGGTGTGAAGCTCTCCGAGCCGGCCGCCGACCTCGCGATCGCCCTCGCCCTCGCGTCGGCAGCGAGCGACACCCCGCTGCCGAAGAACCTCGTCGCGATCGGTGAGGTCGGGCTCGCGGGCGAGGTCAGACGGGTCACGGGGGTCCAGCGCCGGCTCGCCGAGGCGCACCGTCTGGGGTTCACGCACGCCCTCGTCCCGGGCGACCCGGGGAAGATCCCGGCCGGTATGAAGGTCCTGGAAGTCGCCGACATAGGGGACGCCCTGAGGGTCCTCCCCCGCTCCCGTCGCCGAGAGGCCCCCCGGGAGGCGGAGGACCGCCGGTAGACTTTGCCCTGGTCTCGCCCGTCCGTACGAACCGAGTGCGCGTTGCGGGAACGCCCCAGAACCTGCGACCGGAGGAGTGCAGTGGCAGCCAACGACCGGGCGGCAGCTCCCGGAAAGTCCGGTGGGAGTTCCGGTGCCGATGGCCTGATGCGCGCCTCACTGAGCGCCGTGGCACCCGGCACGGCCCTGCGCGACGGACTGGAGCGGGTGCTGCGCGGCAACACCGGCGGTCTGATCGTGCTCGGCTCCGACAAGACCGTCGAGGCGATGTGCACGGGCGGATTCGTCCTCGACGTCGAGTTCACCGCGACCCGGCTGCGCGAGCTGTGCAAGCTCGACGGCGGCATCGTGCTCTCCTCGGACCTGTCGAAGATCCTGCGCGCGGGTGTGCAGTTCGTGCCCGACGCGACGATCCCGACCGAGGAGACCGGCACCCGGCACCGCACCGCGGACCGGGTCAGCAAGCAGGTCGGCTTCCCCGTGGTCTCCGTCTCCCAGTCCATGCGCCTCATCGCGCTCTACGTCGACGGCCAGCGCCGCGTCCTGGAGGACTCGGCGGCGATCCTCTCCCGCGCCAACCAGGCGCTCGCCACCCTGGAGCGCTACAAGCTCCGTCTCGACGAGGTCGCGGGCACGCTGTCGGCGCTGGAGATCGAGGACCTGGTGACGGTCCGGGACGTGTCCGCGGTCGCCCAGCGGCTGGAGATGGTGCGCCGGATCGCCACCGAGATCGCCGAGTACGTGGTGGAGCTGGGCACCGACGGCCGTCTGCTGGCGCTCCAGCTGGACGAGTTGATCGCCGGTGTGGAGCCCGAGCGGGAGCTGGTCGTACGGGACTATGTGCCCGAGCCGACCGCCAAGCGCTCCCGCACGGTCGACGAGGCGCTGTCCGAGCTGGACGCGCTGACCCACGCGGAGCTGCTGGAACTGACGACGGTGGCCCGCGCGTTGGGGTACACCGGCTCGCCCGAGTCTCTCGACTCCGCGGTGTCGCCGCGCGGCTTCCGGCTGCTGGCGAAGGTGCCGCGGCTGCCGGGCGCCATCATCGACCGGCTGGTGGAGCACTTCGGCGGCCTGCAGAAGCTGCTCGCCGCGAGCGTGGACGACCTCCAGACCGTGGACGGCGTGGGCGAGGCCCGGGCGCGGAGCGTGCGGGAGGGGCTGTCGCGGCTGGCGGAGAGCTCGATCCTGGAGCGGTACGTCTGAGAGCGGCGGCCGCGCGGCCACCAAGACGAGGGAGAGGGCCGCACCCCGGCGGGGTGCGGCCCTCTTCTGTGTGTCTGTCCGGTTCAGTCCGCGTCCAGCACGAACGACGTCTGCACCTTCGCGAATCCCGCGGCCTTGGCCTCCAGCAGATACGTGCCCGCCTTGGCCGACCCCGCCGGAGGCGTCGCGCACTCGGGGGCGCTCGGCTTGCGGTCCCACTCCACGGTGTAGGTGATGCTGCTGCCGGCCGGAACCCGGTAACGGAGGTGGGCGGCGCCCTTGGGGCAGTGGGCGGACGACCAGTAGGCGTCGTCGGCGTCGGCCTGAGTGACCGTCAACACCGCGCCACGCGGCCCGAGATCGACCTTGCAGTCGCTGCCCGAGGTGTTCTTCGCGGTGATCCGGAACGCGGGCGTCTGGTCCGGTGAGTAGGAGTTGCGGACACTGCGGACGGTCAAGGTGACGGCCCCGGGCGTGCAGTTGGGCAGCGAGGAGCCCGCGGGCAGCGCGTCGCCCGCGCCCACGCCGCCGGCCGCGGCACCGGAGTCGCCCGGCTTGCCGTCCATGTCACCGGAACCGCCCGCACCCGTGCCGGTGCCCGACCCGTCGTCCGATCCGTCGCCGGAGCCGTCGCCCGTACCGTCACCGGAACCGGCGGAGTCCCCCGATCCGCCAGAGTCCTCGCCGCCCGACTCGTCGCGCCCGCCCGGGTGTTCGCTGATCGCCGGTCCGGAACCGGACGGTCCGGCGGTGATCGTGGGGAGCGGGTTTTTGCCGTTGGAACCACCGGCGTCGTTGGATCCGCCGCCGTCGCCCGAGGTGACGACCCAGGTGATCACCAGCGCCAACAGAACGATCACAGACAGCAGGACCACCCTCCGTCGCCAGTAGATGGAGGAGGGAAGCGGCCCGACCGGATTGCGCAGAGATCCCACGGCGCAAACTGTACGAGAGATCGGCGCGTTAGCTTGCCCCACCCGCCGCTCCAGGCCGCAACTTTTCCGGATCATCATTCCGGAATCAGAGGTTCCGCACCGGCCCCGCCAACCGGCCCCGCACCGACCCTGCCGACCGGGTCCCGCACCGGCCCCGCCGGCCGGCCCCGCGCCGCCCCCGCACCGACCTCGCCGACCGCCCCCGCGTTCGCGATCGCGCGCCTTGCACCTCTGGCCATAGCTCCCCGGACGCCCGGGCCCCACGCGAACACGCTCGCCCACGCCGACACGCTCGCCCGCCCGCGCTCACCGCTCCCCCACCCGCACCCACCCGGGCCGACCCCGACCCGCCCCACCCCGCCGTAACCCCGTCCGCCGCCCCCGGCATGGCAGGATCGGAAGGCCATGACTGCGCCCACGAAGCCCCCGCACCGCACGATCCCCGACTCTCCGCACGGCGCCCACGACAGCCTCGCCGACGCCGCGGCCGACGCGGCCGACGCGCCCGGCGTCCCCGGCAAGGAGCTGCACGCCCCCGTCATCGCCTGGTTCGACGAGCACGCCCGCGATCTGCCGTGGCGGCGCCCGGAGGCCGGGCCGTGGGGTGTGATGGTCAGCGAGTTCATGCTCCAGCAGACGCCGGTGAGCCGCGTCCTGCCCGTCTACGAGCAGTGGATGGCGCGCTGGCCGCGCCCCGCCGACCTCGCCCAGGAGCCGCCCGGCGAGGCGGTCCGCGCCTGGGGCCGGCTCGGCTACCCGCGCCGCGCCCTGCGCCTGCACGGCGCCGCGGTCGCGATAACGGAACGGCACGGCGGGGACGTACCGACCGACCACGCGCAGCTGCTCGCCCTGCCCGGCATCGGCGAGTACACGGCCGCCGCGGTCGCCTCGTTCGCGTACGGCCAGCGGCACGCGGTGCTGGACACCAATGTGCGCCGGGTCTTCGCCCGCGCGGTCACCGGAGTGCAGTACCCGCCGAACGCCACCACCGCCGCCGAACGGAGGCTGGCCCGCGCGCTGCTCCCCGAGGACGAGCGGACCGCCGCGCGCTGGGCCGCCGCGTCGATGGAGCTGGGCGCGCTGGTGTGCACCGCCAAGAACGAGAGCTGCCACCGCTGCCCGATCACCGCGCAGTGCGCCTGGCACCTCGCGGGCAAGCCGGAGCACGACGGTCCGCCGCGCCGCGGCCAGACGTACGCGGGCACCGACCGCCAGGTCCGCGGCAAGCTGCTCGCCGTACTGCGCGAGGCCCATGGCCCCGTCCCGCAGGCGGCGCTGGACCGGGTGTGGCACGAGCCGGTGCAGCGTGCCCGGGCGCTGGACGGTCTGGTCTCCGACGGGCTCGTCGAGCCGCTGCCGGGTGGGATGTACCGGCTGCCGCTGAGCTGACCGCCGTAACGGAAGCGACGCGGCACTGCGCCGTGTCGGCAGGGGCGCCGACGGGACGAATCGCCGCATCACCGGACCGAACGGCCCGCCCCTTTACCCCGCCCCTACTTTCGTTACACAACCGACGGACAGCCGATTGACAGTCGCAGGCTGCTTCGGACAGCCCCGTGACAACGCCTCCGTAGCTTCATTGCCGTGCCCGGCAGGGACGGGACTGAGCACGGACAACGGGGATTCGGAGGCGGTTGATCATGGCGCAGGGCGAGGTGCTCGAGTTCGAGGAGTACGTCCGCACCCGGCAGGACGCGCTGCTGCGCAGCGCCCGGCGCCTGGTACCGGACCCGGTCGACGCGCAGGATCTGCTCCAGACCGCGCTGGCGCGGACGTACGGCCGCTGGGACGGCATCGCGGACAAGCGGCTCGCGGACGCCTATCTGCGCCGGGTCATGATCAACACGCGGACCGAGTGGTGGCGGGCGCGGAAGCTGGAGGAGGTGCCGACCGAGCAGCTGCCGGACGCCTCGGTCGACGACTCCACCGAGCAGCACGCGGACCGCGCCCTGCTGATGGACGTCATGAAGGTGCTCGCCCCCAAGCAGCGCAGCGTGGTCGTGCTGCGACACTGGGAGCAGATGTCCACGGAGGAGACGGCCGCGGCCCTCGGCATGTCGGCCGGAACGGTCAAGAGCACGCTGCACCGGGCGCTCGCCCGGCTCCGCGAGGAGCTGGAGGCCCGCGATCTGGACGCACGCGCGCTGGAGCGTGAGGAGCGGGAGCGGTGCGCGGCCTGACCGGCACGGGAACGGCTGGGACAGCCTCCGGCGATCAAGGCGTCCGGGCGGCGGGCAAGGCGGTGGTCTTACTCGCCGCCCTCGCCCTGTGTCTGGCCGCGTGCGGCACCGGCGGGACCGGTGCGCGGGACGAGGGGCCGGCCCATGTCGGCACAGTGGCGGGCGCGGGCGCCGCGCCTTCCGACCAGCCGTCCCCGTCCGTCACACCGAGCCGCAGGGACGCCCTCCGGCTGGTGCGCAGCGACCCACGGGTCTCCGCGGCGGTCAAGCGGGAGCTGCGGCCGTGCGTGCCCGGCGACTACCCGGTCGACGTGTCGTACGGCGATCTGACCGGCGGGACCGTGGACGATCTCGTGGTCAACGTGCTGACCTGCGGGGACGCGGTCGGGGTCGGGTCGTATGTGTACCACCGGGTGAACGGCCGGTACGAGAATGTCTTCGGGGCCGAGGAGTCCCCGGTGTACGCGGAGATCGACCGCGGCGACCTGGTCGTGACCCGGCAGGTGTACGAGAAGGGTGATCCCGTCTCGAACCCCTCCGGCGAGGTGGTGATCACCTACCGCTGGACCGGGAACCGCTTCGCGGAGGAGTACCGCATGCACAACGAGTACGGCAACGCCGTCGGGGATGCGCCCGCCCCGGCGCCCGAGAGCAACTGACGCCCCTAACCGGCGACGCCGCGAACCGACGACGCCCCGAGCCACTGACGCCACGAACCGACGACGCCACGACAACAGACCAGCACCGACGGAGCATCCGGATGGCAGACCAGACCCACGTCCTGTTCGTCGAGGACGACGACGTCATCCGCGAGGCCACCCAGCTCGCCCTGGAGCGGGACGGCTTCGCGGTCACCGCCATGCCCGACGGGCTGTCGGGCCTGGAGTCGTTCCGCGCGAACCGCCCCGACATCGCCCTGCTGGACGTCATGGTGCCGGGGCTGGACGGGGTGAGTCTGTGCCGCCGGATCCGCGACGAGTCGACCGTGCCGGTGATCATGCTGTCCGCGCGCGCGGACAGCATCGACGTGGTGCTGGGCCTGGAGGCGGGCGCGGACGACTACGTCACCAAGCCGTTCGACGGTGCCGTGCTGGTCGCCCGGATCCGCGCGGTGCTGCGCCGCTTCGGCCACGCGAGCGGCGGCGACCGGGGCGACGACTCCGGTTCCGGGGCCTCCGGCGGGGTGCTCACCTTCGGCGATCTGGAGATCGACACCGAGGGCATGGAGGTACGCCGGGCCGGGCAGCCGGTGGCGCTGACGCCGACCGAGATGCGGCTGCTGCTGGAGTTCTCCGCGGCGCCGGGCACCGTGCTCTCCCGCGACAAGCTGCTGGAGCGGGTCTGGGACTACGGCTGGGGCGGGGACACCCGGGTCGTCGACGTCCATGTGCAGCGGCTGCGGCAGAAGATCGGCCAGGACCGGATCGAGACGGTCCGCGGCTTCGGCTACAAGCTGAAGGCCTGAGCGGGGGCCGTCGACCTCATGCGGGGGATCACACGCCTGACCACACGCCGCGCGGCCGGCCGCGCCCGCCGCGACACCCTCTCGGGTACGAGCGACGCCACCGGCCGCCGCGCGGCGGACCCCGTCAACGGACGCCCCGCCCGGCCGGCCGGGCTCGGCGGACGAGTGGGAAAGCAGCTCGGCTCGGGTCTGCGTACCGGGCTGCGCTGGAAGCTGAGCGCGGCGATCGCGCTCGTCGGCGCGCTGGTCGCGATCGCGCTCAGTCTGGTGGTGCACAACGCGGCCCGCGTCTCGATGCTGGACAACGCGCGCGATCTGGCGGACGAGCGCATCCAGATCGCCCAGCGCGACCTCGCGGACGTACAGATCGCCGAGCACACCTTCGACCTGTCCAACCGGGCCAACTTCGCCAACGTCAAGATCGACGACCCGAACCTGCCGGCCGAGCTGCGGGCGAAGGTGGAGGCCGGGCGGCGGGCGACGTACGTGGCCGACCCGCCGGGCGGCTCCCCGGACATCTGGGCCGCGGTCCCGATCGCCGACGGGCATGTGCTGTCCCTGCACACCGGGCTCACCGAGCGCAGCACCGACATCCTCAACGACCTCGACCAGGCCCTGATCATCGGCTCGATCGCGGTGGTCCTGGGCGGCAGCGCGCTGGGCGTGCTGATCGGCGGGCAGCTGTCGGGGCGGCTGCGCAAGGCGGCGGCAGCGGCGAACCAGGTCGCCAAGGGCGAGCCGGACGTCCGGGTGCGGGAGGCGATCGGCGGGGTCGTCCGGGACGAGACCGACGACCTGGCCCGCGCCGTCGACGCGATGGCCGACGCGCTCCAGCAGCGGCTGGAGGCCGAGCGCCGCGTCACCGCGGACATCGCGCACGAGCTGCGCACCCCGGTGACCGGCCTGCTCACCGCGGCCGAGCTGCTGCCGCCGGGCCGCCCGACCGAGCTGGTGCTGGACCGCGCCAAGGCCATGCGCACCCTGGTGGAGGACGTCCTGGAGGTCGCGCGGCTGGACGGAGCGTCGGAGCGGGCCGAGCTGCAGGACATCATGCTGGGCGAGTTCGTGGCCCGGCGGGTGGCCGCGAAGGACCCGGACATCCGGGTGCACGTGGTGCACGAGTCGGAGGTCACGACCGATCCGCGGCGCCTGGAGCGGGTGCTGTTCAACCTGCTCGCCAACGCCGCCCGGCACGGCCGCCCGCCCGTCGAGGTCACCGTCGAGGGCCGGGTGATCCGGGTCCGCGACCACGGGCCGGGCTTCCCCGAGGACCTGCTCGCCGAGGGCCCGAGCCGCTTCCGCACCGGCAGCAAGGACCGCGCCGGGCACGGCCACGGCCTGGGCCTGACCATCGCCGCGGGTCAGGCGCGGGTGCTCGGCGCCCGGCTGACCTTCCGCAACGTACGGCCCCCGGGCGCCCCGGAGCACATCCCGGCCGAGGGCGCGGTCGCCGTGCTGTGGCTGCCGGAGCACGCGCCGACGAACACGGGCAGCTATCCGATGCTGCCGCTCTCGGAGGGGTAGGGCCTGTCGTTCGGATCATCCCGGCGTCGCGGGCCGTGGCACGCGCGGCTGGATCGAGAGGCGCCCGGCCTTCAAGCCTGGCTGATCCGAACGAAAGGCCTTAGGGGCTGTCTCAGCCGAAGTCCTTCGAGAAGTCCAGCTCCTCGCTGCGCTCGGTCAGCGAGTACCAGTTGCCGTTGTCGTCGCGGAAGATCGCCTCGATGCCGTACGGCCGTTCCTGGGGCTCCTGGACGAACTCGACGCCGCGGGCCCGGAACGTCTCGTAGTCGCCCCGGCAGTCGTCGGTGCGGAATGCCCCCGCGCCGATGACGCCCTTGCCGACCAGTTTCTTCAGCGCCTGCGACGACTCGGCGTCGAGGCCGGGGCCGTCCAGGCTCATCAGGGCCAGCTCGACGTCCGGCTGCGCCTTGGCGCCGACGGTGAGCCAGCGCATGTCGCCGAGCGGGACCTCGCTGCGCACCTCGAAGCCGAGCTTCTCGGTGAAGAAGGCCTTCGTGCGGTCCTGGTCGAAGGTCCATACGGTGGTGATGCCCAGGCCGGTGATCATGGCTCCGCGCTCCCTGCGTCCGGTGTCGGTGTCTCTGCTCGTCACCGTAGGCAGCGCGGCCGTCAGGGCGCTTCTTCGGAATTGCGGTCCTCGGGCGCGGCGCGCCGGGGGAAGCCGCCGGCCCACAGCAGGGCGTAGCAGCCGGGTATGAGGGAGGCGCCGGCGCGGACGTACCGCGCCCGGTACTCGCTCGGGGTGAGGCCGGTGCGGGCCTTGAAGCGGGTGGAGAAGGTGCCGAGGCTGCTGAAGCCGACCAGGTGGCAGATCTCGGTGACCGACAGGTCGGCGGCGCGCAGCAGCTCCTCGGCCCGCTCGATGCGGCGGTGCGTCAGGTACTGCCCGGGTGTCTCGCCGTACGCCGCCTTGAAGGCCCGGACGAAGTGGAACCGGGAGTACCCGGCGTGGTCCGCGACCGCGGCCAGGTCCAGTGCGGGGTCGGCCCAGTCGCGGTCCATGGCGTCCTTGGCGAGGCGCAGCGGCCGCATCGTGTCCATACCGCCGATGGTGGCACGCGCCACTGACGACGACCCCGGGCGCGGCGGGCGCCCGGGGTCGTCGTGGCAGGTGAGCCGATACGGCGACGTCAGATCATCAGGCCCTTGGCGCGCAGGAAGGCGACCGGGTCGATGGCCGTGCCGTAGTTCGGGCTGGTGCGGATCTCGAAGTGCAGGTGCGGACCGCTGGAGTTGCCGGTGTTGCCGGACAGGGCGATCTGCTGGCCGGTCTTGACGATCTGGCCGGCGCGCACGTTGATCTTGGAGAGGTGGGCGTACTGCGAGTACGTGCCGTTGCCGTGCTTGATGACGACGGCGTAGCCGTACGCGGGGCCGTCGCCGGCGCCGTTGCCGCCGGCCTTGACGACGGTGCCGCCGTGGGCGGCGACGACCTTGGTGCCGGTCGGCACCGCGAAGTCCTGACCGCTGTGGGTGGACTGCCAGCGGGCGCCGTTCTGCGCGAAGCTGGCGGTCTTGGTGTAGCCCTTCACGGGGGCGACCCAGCCCGCGGCCTTCTTCGCCGCGGCGGCCTTGGCGGTGACGGCGGCCGGGGCGGAGGACGGTGCGGCGGCCGCGACCCCGGCCCCCAGAACGGCCGAGGCACCCAGGCCGGCGGCCATGACGGCCGCACGGGTACGAAGCTGGGCCGTACGGGAAGAACGGGACGTGACGCGCGGGAACATGCGGTACCTCGGAAGGTCGGGGACAGAGAGAACCACCCGGTCCGCGGACTGCGGCTCCGGATGGCCGTCCCTTGGTAACCCGGGCCTCCACAAAGGCACAAAACCCCGATCTACGGCCCAAGCTAGTAATTGACCCTGAAACATCCGGACTCTTGACAGAGCCCTCATTCGGGACGAACCACACCAAGACGGCGATTCCAGCCAAGGGGTTCCGGGAAGAACGTCCCTTTTGCCCGACTCGCCGTATCCACTATTCCGGCTAGTACCGGACAAAACGCCTGTGCGGCATGTCACCGGCAGACGAGATCACCGGGCCCGGGAATGTGACGGGCGCTACGCTGCTGGTCAGACGGGGTGTCGACGGATTTCGGGGGAGACCGGGGTGGAACCGAGCGCCATCGGGGTCAGGCTGGCGTCCGGCGTTGTGACGCCGCTCATACGAAGGCTCTTCGTGACCGAGGGACCGGGCGCCGGTCTGGTCGACCGGCCCGTGCGGATCTCCGGCCATGTGTCCTTCCGCGGCGAGAAGCGGCGGCTCGACCGGACCGACGTCCGCCGGCTGGCCTCCGAACTGGTCCGGCAGGCCCTCAAGGCCGCCGGGCGCGGGGAGCTCCCCATGGCCGCCGACGAGGAGGAGGCCGTCACCCACGCCCTCGCCGACACCCTCTACGCCCTCGGCGACCTCACCATGACCGACGTGCAGGCCGTGGAACTGGGGCCCGAGGCCCTGGCCGCCCGGCTGCGCGGCGCCGCCGGCGACCCGGCCCGCCATCTCTCCCGCGACGCGGACCTCTTCCTGGACCGGCTGCTCACCACCGCCTGCCTGCACATCCTGCACTTCTTCAGCCAGCGCTCCACCTTCGTCCCGCGCACCCTCGTCGAACAGACCCGCCGCCAGCGCGCGCTGCTGACCCGGGTCGACCAGCTGATCGCCCGCACCCCGCCGCCGGGCTCCACCGACCAGGCCTTCGAGCAGCGCTATCTCTCCTACGTCGCCACCCGCCACGCCCACCTCACGATCTACGGCATCGACCTGGCCGACTCCCCCGACCGCTGGCCCCTGGACGCCGCCTACCTCAGCCTCACCGCCCTGCACCCCGACGACGGCGAGGCACCGACCGGCGGCCCGCACGGCGCCCCCGCCGTCTCCGCCGCCACCGCCCTGCCCGCCGACCGGGCACTCGACGGACACGACCGGGTGCTGCTGCGCGGAGTCGCCGGTTCCGGCAAGACGACGCTGGTGCAGTGGCTCGCGGTCACCACGGCCCGGGGCGAGCGCGACGAGGCGGGCCGGGGCGTGCCCGGGGGCCGTATCCCGTTCGTGCTGCCGCTGCGCACCCTGGTCCGCCGCCCCGACGGCCTCCCCGCGCCGGACGCCTTCCTGTCCGCCGTACGCGTCCCCTTCCACGCCACGCAGCCCGACGGGTGGGCCGACCGGGTGCTCGGCGACCGCCGCGGGCTGCTCCTCGTCGACGGCATCGACGAGATCCCCGAGCGGGAACGCGAGCGGACCCGCCGCTGGCTGCGCGACCTGCTCGACGTCTATCCCGGCAACCAGTGGCTGGTCACCTCCCGCCCCTCCGCCGTCCGCGCGGACTGGCTCGCCGCCGACGGGTTCACCGAGCTCGCGCTCGCCCCGATGCGCCGGAAGGACGTCGCCGCCTTCATCACCCGCTGGCACGCCGCCGCCCGCGTCGACGCCCCCGACCCCGAGCGGCTCGACGCCTACGAGCGCTCCCTCCTCGACGCCGTCCGCACCAAGCCCGACCTCGGCCGGCTCGCCACCAACCCGCTGATGTGCGGCCTGATCTGCGCCCTGCACCGCGACCGGCGCGGCTACCTCCCGCACGGCCGGCAGGAGCTGTACGACGCCGCCCTGTCGATGCTGCTCACCCGCCGGGACGAGGAGCGCGACATGATCACCCCGGGCGACGGCATCCGGCTCTCCGAGCAGCCGCAGATCCAGCTGCTCCAGCGCCTCGCCTACTGGCTGATCCGCAACAACCAGTCCGAGCTGGACCGCGAACGCGCCGTCCGGATCATCGCCGACGTCCTGCCCGCCCTCCCCGCCGCGGCGGCCCAGGGCGACGCCGAAGCCATCCTCGGCCATCTGCTGCTGCGCAGCGGCCTGCTGCGCGAACCGGCCGACGGGACCGTGGAGTTCGTCCACCGCACCTTCCAGGACTACCTCGGCGCGCGGGCCGCCGTGGAGGACGGGGACTTCGGGCTGCTGGTGCGGGGCGCGGCGGACGAGCAGTGGGCGGACGTGATCCGCATGGCCGTCGCCCACGCCCGGCCCCGCGAACGCGCCGAGCTGCTGCGCGGCCTGACCGGGACGGCGGACCGGCTGGAGGGGGCCGCGAGCACCCGCGTACGGCTGCTGGCGCTCGCCTGCCTGGAACACGCCACCGAACTCGACCCCCGGGTCCGCGCGGAGGTCGAGCAGCGGGCCGCGGCGGTGATCCCGCCCCGCACCACCCAGGAGGCCCGCGCCCTGGCGGAGGCCGGGCCGCTCGCCCTGGAGCTGCTGCCGGGGCCGGAGGGCCTGAGCGAGCAGGAGGCGCGGGCGGTCGTCGTCACCGCGTCCCTGATCGGGACGGAGGCGGCGATTCCGGTGCTGGCCCGGTTCCGCGACCACCCCTCGCTGGAGGTACGGGCGCAGCTGACCTGGACCTGGCACCGGTTCCCGGAGCGGCCGTACGGGGAGGAGGTCATCGCGCATCTGCGGGAGGAGGGTCTTTTCTTCACCGCCCACTCCGCAGAGCAGCTGCGCTTCCTGCACGGACTCGGCGGGCGGAGCGGGCTCCAGCTGGTCGGGCCGATCGGTGCCGAGGAGATCGCCGCGGCGGTCCGGCCCGACCGGACGCGGGAGCTGGTCATCCGGGGCAACGACGAGCTGGGGGACCTCGACTGCCTGTCCGGCCTGTCGGGGCTCACCTACCTGGACATCAGCCGCTGCGCGCCCGTCCGGGACCTCACCCCGCTGGCGCGCCTGCCCCTGAGCTGGCTGTCCCTGGACCTCCTGCCCGGCCTGGAACGGCCCGGGGCGCTGGCACCGCTCGCCGGCTCCCGGACCCTGGACCAGCTCGACCTGGGCATCGCACTCATGGGCACCTCCCTCACCGACGCGCTGCCGGCCGGGCTGCCGCTGCGCTACCTGCGCTTCACCAAGTCCGCCCTGACCAGGACGGGCCTGCGCGGGCTGCACCGCTTCGGCACCCTGCGCCAGCTGAGCCTGGGCGCCCTCCAGTGGGAGCTGACGGCCGAGGACCGCGAGGAGATCACCCGCCTCCCCGCCCTGGAGGAACTGCGCGTCAACTGGGCGGCCGTCGGCTGGCCGGGCCCGCCGCTGCCCGGTGTCACCGGCCTGCGGCTGAACAACTTCACCGGCACCGAGGACCTCTCGGACGTCCCGGCCCTCTTCCCCGACCTGCGGGAGGTCACCGTCGTCCTGGCGCCGGACGTCACGGAGACACCCGAGGACGCCCTGGCCCCGCTGCCCGTCCGGCCCGCCATCCGGAGGATCCGCAGCGTCGTCTGAGGCACGCCTCTAGCCACCTACCGTTCAGTAACCCTACGGTTCTCCTCGCGTCACCCTCACCAACGAACATGCACACGACACGTGCTACCGACGTGAGAGGACCCCCACACCATGACGAGACCCGGGATGCGCCGCACGGCCACCCTCGCCGTCACCGCGGCCGCCCTCGTGGCCATCGCCGCCCCCGCCGAGGCCACGACCGGAACCCGTGGCGGCACGGTCACCACCGCGACCGCCACCGCCGCCGCGGCCGATGTCGACTACGGCACCTGGCAGAAGGACTGCCAGGCCGTGATGGACCAGGCGCTGCCCTACCTCAAGCAGCGGATCGCCCAGCACAAGCCCGGCGAGAAGCAGGCGATCGTCTTCGACATCGACAACACCACGCTGGAGACCGACTTCGGCTTCAGCTTCCCGCAGCCGGCCAACAAGCCGGTCCTGGAGGTCGCCGAGTACGCCCAGGAGCACGGCGTCGCCCTCTTCTTCGTCACCGCCCGCCCCGGCATCATCCACGCGCCCACCGAGTACAACCTGGAGAAGGTCGGCTACGAGGTCTCCGGGCTGTATGTCCGCGGCTTCCTCGACCTCTTCAAGAACGTCGCCGACTACAAGACGGCCCAGCGCGTCGACATCGAGTCGAAGGGCTACACGATCATCGCCAACATCGGCAACAACACCACCGACCTGTCGGGCGGCCACGCCGAGAAGACGTACAAGCTGCCGGACTACGGCGGGCAGCTGTCGTAAGCCGACGTCCCCCGCGGTCGTCGTACGCACGCGAAAGGGCCGGTGCCCGTCCAGGCACCGGCCCTCTCAGCTGCCGTGAAGCTCGGCCGTGAGGCCTACTCCTTGCTCAGGTTCGGACCGGCACCGCCGGCCGCCTGCTCGATCGGCGGGACGTCCGGCAGAGCCGACTTCTCCTCACCGCGGAAGGTGAAGGTCTGCGACTCGCCCTCGCCCTCGGTGTCCACGACCACGATGTGACCGGGGCGCAGCTCGCCGAAGAGGATCTTCTCCGACAGCGAGTCCTCGATCTCGCGCTGGATGGTCCGGCGCAGCGGCCGGGCGCCCAGCACGGGGTCGTACCCCTTCCTGGACAGCAGCTCCTTGGCGGACTGGGACAGCTCGATGCCCATGTCCCGGTCCTTCAGGCGCTCGTCCACCTTGCCGATCATCAGGTCGACGATCCGCAGGATGTCGTTCTGCGTCAGCTGCGGGAAGACGACCACGTCGTCGACGCGGTTGAGGAACTCGGGCCGGAAGTGCTGCTTCAGCTCGTCCGACACCTTGTTCTTCATGCGCTCGTAGTTGGTCTTCGTGTCGCCCTGGGCGGCGAAGCCCAGGTTGAAGCCCTTGGAGATGTCCCGGGTGCCGAGGTTGGTCGTCATGATGATGACCGTGTTCTTGAAGTCCACGACCCGGCCCTGGGAGTCGGTCAGGCGACCGTCCTCCAGGATCTGCAGCAGCGAGTTGAAGATGTCCGGGTGGGCCTTCTCGACCTCGTCGAAGAGGACGACGGAGAACGGCTTGCGGCGGACCTTCTCGGTCAGCTGGCCGCCCTCCTCGTAGCCCACGTAGCCGGGGGGCGAACCGAAGAGACGCGACACCGTGTGCTTCTCGCTGAACTCCGACATGTCGAGGGAGATCAGCGCGTCCTCGTCACCGAACAGGAACTCGGCGAGCGCCTTGGACAGCTCGGTCTTACCGACACCGGACGGACCGGCGAAGATGAACGAGCCACCCGGACGCTTCGGGTCCTTCAGGCCGGCACGGGTACGGCGGATCGCCTTGGACAGCGCCTTGACGGCGTCGTCCTGGCCGATGACCCGCTTGTGGAGCTCGTCCTCCATGCGGAGCAGGCGGGACGACTCCTCCTCGGTGAGCTTGAAGACCGGGATGCCCGTGGCGGTGGCCAGCACCTCGGCGATCAGCTCGCCGTCGACCTCGGCGACGACGTCCATGTCGCCGGCCTTCCACTCCTTCTCCCGCTTCGCCTTGGCGGCCAGGAGCTGCTTCTCCTTGTCGCGCAGGGAGGCGGCCTTCTCGAAGTCCTGCGAGTCGATCGCGGACTCCTTGTCCCGGCGGACGGCGGCGATCTTCTCGTCGAACTCGCGCAGGTCCGGCGGCGCGGTCATCCGGCGGATACGCATCCGGGAACCGGCCTCGTCGATCAGGTCGATCGCCTTGTCCGGCAGGAAGCGGTCCGAGATGTACCGGTCGGCCAGGGTGGCGGCCTGGACCAGCGCCTCGTCGGTGATCGAGACGCGGTGGTGCGCCTCGTACCGGTCGCGCAGGCCCTTCAGGATCTCGATCGTGTGCGGCAGGGAGGGCTCCGCGACCTGGATGGGCTGGAAGCGGCGCTCCAGGGCCGCGTCCTTCTCCAGGTGCTTGCGGTACTCGTCCAGCGTGGTCGCACCGATGGTCTGCAGCTCACCGCGGGCCAGCATCGGCTTCAGGATCGAAGCGGCGTCGATGGCGCCCTCGGCGGCACCCGCACCGACCAGCGTGTGCAGCTCGTCGATGAACAGGATGATGTCGCCGCGGGTGCGGATCTCCTTGAGCACCTTCTTCAGGCGCTCCTCGAAGTCACCGCGGTAGCGGGAGCCGGCGACCAGCGCGCCGAGGTCCAGCGTGTAGAGGTGCTTGTCCTTCAGCGTCTCGGGCACCTCGCCCTTGACGATGGCCTGGGCGAGGCCCTCGACGACGGCGGTCTTGCCGACGCCGGGCTCACCGATCAGGACCGGGTTGTTCTTCGTACGGCGGGACAGCACCTGCATGACCCGCTCGATCTCCTTCTCGCGCCCGATGACCGGGTCGAGCTTGGACTCACGAGCGGCCTGGGTGAGGTTCCGGCCGAACTGGTCGAGGACCAGGGACGTCGAGGGGGTGCCCTCCGCAGGGCCGCCGGCGGCGGCGGTCTCCTTGCCCTGGTAACCGGAGAGCAGCTGGATCACCTGCTGCCGCACGCGGTTCAGATCTGCGCCCAGCTTGACCAGGACCTGGGCGGCGACGCCCTCGCCCTCGCGGATCAGGCCGAGCAGGATGTGCTCCGTGCCGATGTAGTTGTGGCCCAGCTGAAGGGCCTCGCGGAGCGACAGCTCCAGGACCTTCTTGGCACGGGGGGTGAAGGGAATGTGGCCCGACGGCGCCTGCTGCCCCTGGCCGATGATCTCCTCCACCTGCTGGCGGACCGCCTCGAGCGAAATCCCGAGGCTCTCAAGGGCCTTGGCGGCGACACCCTCACCCTCGTGGATCAGGCCCAGGAGGATGTGCTCGGTGCCGATGTAGTTGTGGTTGAGCATCCGGGCTTCTTCCTGAGCCAGGACGACAACCCGCCGCGCGCGGTCGGTGAACCTCTCGAACATCGTTAATCGCTCCTCAGAGCGGTCAGGCAGTAAGGGGAACTTCCCCTCCCTGTCCTTCCGCAGCTTAGTCCCGCAAGCGGGGACCGCTCATTCCAACTGCCGACACCGTCCTTGGCCTCCTGACCCCGAACGCCGACATCTGCTCCAACCCGATGGTGCGAGACGATGTTCCCGCAGGCCAGGCAGTTACCCTCACCATCAGTACGCCGATGGCGAACGTGAGACGTCCTTTCCTGCGTGTCGCCCCCTCCCACTAGGGATGTCTTACCCGCCGGGACTGACAGTCCATGCCGCGCGCACCGTTTCCCTCCGCTACGGGCGAACAACCTTGCGCCTCCCCGCACCCCCGCACGCCCCCCGCTTCGGCACTGTGCGCATCTGTCGTGCCACCCAGCGTAACCCGGACGGTGTTTCGGCTGTTGCACTTGGCATGGTTGGCGCCGCCCCGCAGTCGATGCCCCCATCGGCCTCCGCTCCCTCCGCTGCCTCCGCTCCCCCACCGACGGTCCCGCTCCCCCGCCGGCCGCTGGACGCGGGCGACCCGGTGCGGGACTGGTACGAGAACGATCTGGGCTGGCCCACGGTGCCCGCGGCGGAGGCCGGCGCGACGCCCGGTTCGCCGGCCTGCGCGGATGCGGGTGCCGGTGGGCCGGTGCGGCTGCTGGTCGGCCCGCGCTTCGACGTCCTGGACGTCCCGGCCGCCGCCGGGGTCCACGCCCTGCGGCACCTGGCGCCCTGCTCCCCCGTCGCCTTGGAGGGCCCCCGGATGCGGCTGCTGGTGGCTCCCGGCAGCGCTCAGGAACTGCCCGGGCTGCTCGACTGGCTCGACTGGGGCTCACTGGACCTGGACCTGACGGCCCTCGGCGAGGGCGCGGTCATGACGGCTCCGGAACCGGTGCGGGGAGTGGGGGCGCGGTGGCCCGCGCGGGGCGCGGCGGTGACCGCGCCGTGGACGGCGGGTGAGCCGCCGGTTACCTCAGCGTGGGCGGAGGGTGGCCTGCCGGTTCCCGCGGGGGGCGCGGGGCGGGCGCCGGGGGCGTCCGACGGGTGCGTGGGGCCCTCCGGCGGGTGCCTGCGGCCGGCCGACGGATGCCTGGGGCCGGTCGGCGGGCGCGAGTGGCCGTCCGGTGGGTGCCTGCGGCAGACCGATGGATGCCTGGGGTCGTCCGGCGAGTGTGAGTGGCCGTCCGGCGGGTGCCTGCGGCAGCCATCGGGCGGGTGCCAGTGGCCCTCCGGCGGGTCCGTGGGGCCGTCCGCCGGATGCCTGGGGCCGACCGGCGGATGCCTGGGGCCGACCGGCGGGTGTCAGCGGCAGCCATCGGGCGGGTGCCAGTGGCCCTCCCGCGGGTCCATGGGGCCGTCCGACGGATGCCTGGAGCCGTCCGGCGGGTGCCTGCGGCCGTCCGATGGGCGGGCGCGCGGGCTGTCCGGCGGGTGCCTGCGCGGCTCCTCCCACCCCGGCCCTCGTGTGCAGGGGGCCGCCGTGTGGGTGCGGCCCCCCTGGCCGGGGTGCGAGGTCGAGGCCTCGCTGCCGACGCTGTCGGCCCTGGGGGGCGGTGGAGACGCCCCCGATCTCGTCCGCGTCGTGGACACGGTGGCGACCCACTGCCACCGGATCCGGCTGCGGCGCGGCTGTGCTCAGCCGTTCGCCTTCTCGTAGGCCTCGCGAATGGACGCCGGAACACGGCCGCGGTCGTTGACCTCGTAGCCGTTCTCCTTCGCCCAGGCGCGGATCGCGGCGGTGTCCTGGCTGCCGGTCGAGACCGACCGCGCCTTTCCACGCCCGCTCGAGCGACCTCCGGTACGACGGCCGCCCTTCACATAGGGCTCGAGAAGGCTGCGAAGCTTGTCCGCATTGGCGGTCGTGAGATCGATCTCGTACGTCTTACCGTCCAGCGCGAACGTCACCGTCTCGTCCGCCTCGCCGCCGTCGAGGTCGTCGACAAGAAGGACCTGAACCTTCTGTGCCACCGGATTTCCTTTCATCGATAACGTGAGGACCTGGGGTCCGCGGCGTCCGCCGTTTCGCCGCCCCCTGTTATATGCAGTACTGCAGTACGTCGGAAAGCAAACCGCTTTTGCTGGAAAAACACAAACCCCTGGGAGAGACCCACAGCCCGGCTGCGGCCCGGAAACGTGCGCGTTTCGGACATAGGGAACCCGGGCAGGGTCGCCGTGGAGGAATAGCGACGATCACAGATGCAGAAGCATCCGGCTGTTGCCCAAGGTGTTCGGTTTCACTCGTTCGAGACCGAGGAACTCCGCGACGCCCTCGTCATAGGAACGCAGCAGCTCCGCGTAGACATCGGTGTCGACGGGTGTCTCACCGATCTCGACGAAGCCGTGCCTGCCGAAGAACTCGACTTCGAAGGTCAGGCAGAAAACCCGGCGAACGCCGAGCCAGCGCGCGGTCTGCAGCAACTTCTCCAGCAACTGGTGACCGACGCCGGCGCCCTTCAGGCCGGGCTTCACCGCGAGAGTGCGCACTTCCGCGAGGTCTTCCCACATCACGTGCAGTGCGCCACAGCCGACGACCTCGGCGTTGTCGTCCCGTTCCGCGACCCAGAACTCCTGGATGTCCTCGTAAAGCGTCACCGTCGCTTTGTCGAGCAGGATGCCGTGCCGGACGTACGCGTCGAGGAGTCTGCGGACGGCGGGGACATCGCTGGTCCGGGCCCGTCGGACGGTGATGGCTTTAGCGGTGACTTCGGGGTTCTCGGCGGGGTTCTCGGCGCCGTTCTCGGCGGAGGGCCTCTCTGCTGACATGTGCGGACGCTATCGCCCGTCGCCCTCCGGCGCCGCGGCGGGGTTCTGCGCTTCCCGTTCCGGCGCGGGTCCGGGTTCCGGGCGGTGTTCTGGTTCGGGCCGGCGTTCCGGTTCCGGCTCGGCCGTTTCCGGGCCCTGGACGATGCGTACGGCGTCCCGGAGGGCCTTGCGCTGTTCGTCGCTCATCATGCCGAAGAACGCGACGAGTGCGGCGGCGGGGTTGTCGCTCTGCGACCAGGCGTCGTTCATCAGGGCCGCGGCGTAGGCGGCGCGGGTGGAGACCGCCTCATATCGATAGGCCCGGCCTTCCGCCTCGCGGCGGACCCAGCCCTTCTGATGGAGATTGTCCAAAACGGTCATCACCGTGGTGTAGGCGATGGTCCGTTCCTGCTGGAGGTCTTCCAGGACTTCTCGAACGGTCACCGGGCGGTTCCACTTCCATACCCGCGTCATGACCGCGTCTTCGAGTTCTCCCAATGGGCGAGGCACACCTTGAACAATAGTGGGAGATCCGGGTTATGGCGTGCCGGACGGGCCCTTTACCTGCAAACGGGAGCAAAAAGGACGCCCGTGGTGGTGCGGGCGTGGGATGGGTGTCCGGTGGGAGTGACCCCGGTGCGGATGGACCGTGCCGGTGGGCGGTCAGGCGTCTGTGGAGCCGGGCGTGGCCGGGGAGGACTGGCGGGCGCTCTCCGCGCGCGCGAGGGCGGCGTCCACGGCCGCGTCCTCCTTGGCCTTGTTGGCCCCGCCCTGGGACTTCACGATCACCCGGATCACGCTGATGAAGAAGACGGCCATGACGACCGGCGGCAGGAGCGCGGAGACGTAGTCCATGGCTCCAGGGTAGTCGCGCGTGCGGCCCCGCCCCGGGCGGGGGGCCGGGGCGGGGCCGGAGGGCGGTCGGTCGTCAGCCGACCGCGAGCTGCTGGGGCGGGTTCGCCGGAGGCTGGGGCGGCTTGCGGCGGGGGAAGACCTCGCCGGGGGTGGGGATGGGGCGGCGGGTCGGCGGCTGGGGTGCGCTCGGTGTGGGGGTGGGCGCGGCGGGTTTCTCCGCGGGCTTCTTCTCGGTCTCCCGGGCGGGGCGGTCGGTGGGGGCGTCGTCGGCGCAGCGGCCGCCCGGGAGGGCGAGGAGGCGGGTGCGGGAGGCCGGGAGCAGGGGGTTCGGGCGGGAGCTCTGCGCGGCGGCGGGCCCGGGGACCGGGGCGGCGCGGCGGGCGAGGCGGGCGCGTACGTCCTGCTCGGCGAGGGTCTGGCAGCGGCCCAGGAGCGCGGCGGCGGTGGGGTTGCCGCGCAGGGCGCGCAGGGCGGCGAGGTCGTCCGGGGTGGGGCGGTGGCCGGCGCCGAGGGTCTCCTCGAGGAGGGTGAGGTAGCCGGCCGCGGTGCCGGGGAGGGCGGCGCGATAGCGGGCCAGGTCGGCCACGAGGAAGGCCCGCAGGCGGGCGGCCTCGCGCATCGCCTCGTCGAGCGAGTCGGCGAGGCGGAGGCAGTCCTGGACGTCCTCGGGGGAGGCCTGGCCGGGGTGGAGGGCGAGGGCGAGGGCGCGGCGGAGCACACGCAGCTCCTCCACACCGAACGCCATGCCGCCGCGGGATCCGTAGGGCGTGGGCATGGCGGCGACGATACGCGCTAATCAGACAAACTTCGCATGGCTGCTTCGGTGTGGCGTGGGAGCCACCCGTATGCGGGTGGCTGTGGGTGGGAGCGATGCTTGCGGCGGCCTGCGCGGGTGGGGCGGTGGTTGCGGTGGCGCCGGCTGTCGGTTGTGGGGCGGGGACGTGCCGGGGGGTGTCCGTCCTCGGTCCGGGCGGCGCTGTCACTGTTCGACCCACCCGGTGCCGGACGCCCGGACGCTGCGGGCGGGCACCCCCGGCACGCACGTCCCCTTCTCGCCGTCGGCGGCCGTCCACCCTGGCTGGTCGACCGCCGGCCGTCGTCACATGCGGGACCGGCCGGCCGTCCACCCGTGGCTGGTCGACCGGCCGCTCGTCGTCACATGCGGGACACGTTCCGCTCGTAGACCATGCGCAGGCCGATCAGGGTCAGCCACGGTTCGTGTTCGTCGATGACCGAGGACTCGCCGAGGACCATGGGGGCGAGGCCGCCCGTGGCGATGACGGTGACGTCGTCGGGGTCGTCGGCGAGTTCGCGGGCCATGCGGTTGACGACGCCGTCGACCTGGCCGGCGAAGCCGTAGACGATGCCCGCCTGCATGGCCTCGACGGTGTTCTTGCCGATGACGCTGCGGGGGCGGGCGACCTCGATCTTGCGGAGCTGGGCGCCCTTGACGCCCAGGGCCTCGACGGAGATCTCGATGCCGGGGGCGATGACGCCGCCGACGTACTCGCCGCGCGCGGAGACCGCGTCGAAGGTCGTGGCCGTACCGAAGTCGACGACGATCGCGGGGCCGCCGTACAGCTCGACCGCGGCGACCGCGTTGATGATGCGGTCGGCACCGACCTCCTTGGGGTTGTCGGTGAGGATCGGTACGCCCGTCTTGACGCCCGGTTCGACGAGGACGGCGGGTACGTCGCCGTAGTAGCGGCGGGTGACCTCGCGCAGTTCGTGCAGGACCGAGGGGACCGTGGCGCAGATGGCGATGCCGTCGATGCCGTCGCCCAGTTCGTCGCCGAGCAGGGGGTGCATGCCCATCAGGCCCTGAAGGAGCACCGCCATCTCGTCCGCGGTGCGGCGGGCGTCGGTGGAGATGCGCCAGTGTTCGACGATGTCCTCACCGTCGAACAGGCCGAGGACGGTGTGCGTGTTGCCTACGTCGATCGTCAGCAGCATCCCCGTCTCCTACTCCGCCGCTCGCAGGTCCAGGCCGATGTCGAGGATCGGCGAGGAGTGGGTCAGGGAGCCCACGGCGAGGTAGTCGACGCCCGTGTCCGCGTACGCCCTGGCGTTGTCCAGGGTGAGGCGGCCGGAGGCCTCCAGGGCGGCGCGGCCGTGCACGATGGCCACCGCCTCCTCGCACTCGCCGGGTGTGAAGTTGTCCAGCAGGATCAGGTCGGCGCCCGCGTCGACGACCTCGCGCAGCTGGTGGAGGGTGTCGACCTCGACCTCGATGGGGACGTCGGGGAAGCGTTCGCGGACGGCCTTGAAGGCCTGGGCGACGCCGCCCGCGGCGATCACGTGGTTGTCCTTGACGAGGGCCGCGTCGGAGAGCGACATGCGGTGGTTGACGCCGCCGCCGCAGCGGACCGCGTACTTCTCCAGGGAGCGGAGGCCGGGGGTGGTCTTCCGGGTGTCGCGCACGCGTGCCTTCGTACCCTCCAGGACGTCCGCCCACGCGCGCGTGGCCGTGGCGATGCCGGAGAGGCGGCACAGGAGGTTGAGGGCGCTGCGCTCGGCGGTGAGGAGGTCGCGGGTGCGGGTGGTGACGGAGAGCAGCTTCCGGCCCTCCTCCACGCGGTCGCCGTCCTCGACGTGGCGTTCCACCTCGAACTCGTCCTCGCAGACGATCGAGAGGACGGCCTCGGCGATGTGGAGGCCGGCGACCACGCCCGCCTCGCGGGCGACGAAGTCGGCGGTGGCCACCGCGTCCTCGGGGATGGTGGCGACCGTGGTCACGTCCACGCCGCCCGCCAGGTCCTCCTGGATGGCGACGTTGGCGATGTCCTCGACCTCGACGGGGTCGAGGCCGGCGTCGGCCAGGAGCTGGGCGAGCGCGGGGTCGAGGCCGCACTCGAGGTATTCCTCGTCGGTGTCCGCGCCGCAGGCGCAGCCGTCGCCGCAGCCGCCGTTCTGGGCGAGGGGAAGGTCAGGGGTGCTGCTCACTGCTCTCACTGCTCCTGGGGACGGTGCGCCGGGGGGTTCGGCCGGGTCGGGGGGAAGTCTGCGGTGTCGGTGGTGTGTACGGCGAGGCTGCGGTCGGGATTCAGCCGTACGACGATGTGGCGGCGCCACGCGGTGTCGTCGCGGTCGGCGTGGTCCTCGCGCCAGTGGCAGCCGCGGGTCTCCTCGCGCAGCCGGGCGGCGGCGACCAGGACGCGGGCCACGCACAGCAGGTTGGTGGCCTCCCAGGTGTCGACACCGGGCTCGGCGGTCTTGCCGTTCTCGGCGAGGGCGTCGCGGGCCTCGGTGTGCAGCCGCTGGAGCCGGTCGGCGGCCTTGGTGAGGGAGTCGGCGGAGCGCAGGACGCCCGCGCCCTCGGTCATGATCCGCTGGATGGTGAAGCGGGCCTCGGCGGGCTGCAGGGGGTGCGCGGGGACCTCGGGGTACGGGACCGGTTCGGGCACGCGCGCGCGGAGGCCGCTGTCCGCGTGGGCCGCGGCGATGTCGGCGGCGATGCGCTCGGCGTAGACCAGGCCTTCGAGGAGGCTGTTGGAGGCGAGGCGGTTGGCGCCGTGGACGCCGGTGCAGGCGACCTCGCCGCACGCGTACAGACCGGGGACGGTCGTACGGCCGTGGGAGTCGGTGCGGACGCCGCCGGAGGCGTAGTGGGCGGCCGGGGCGACCGGGATCGGCTCGTGGACCGGGTCGATGCCGTTGTCGCGGCAGGCGGCGAGGATCGTCGGGAAGCGCTGCTCCCACATCTCGGCGCCGAAGTGCCGGGCGTCGAGGAACATGTGCTCGGCGTCCTGCTCCTGCATACGGCGCATGATGCCCTTGGCGACGATGTCGCGGGGGGCCAGTTCGCCGAGCTCGTGCTGCCCGGCCATGAAGCGCACCCCGTCGGCGTCGACCAGGTGGGCGCCCTCGCCGCGGACCGCCTCCGAGACCAGGGGCTGCTGGCCCTCGGCCTCGGGGCCGAGGAACAGCACGGTCGGGTGGAACTGGACGAACTCCAGGTCGCTGACCTCGGCGCCCGCGCGCAGGGCCAGGGCGACGCCGTCGCCGGTGGAGACCGAGGGGTTGGTGGTGGCGGAGAAGACCTGGCCCATGCCGCCGGTGGCGAGGACCACCGCGGGGGCGTGGACGGCGCCGACGCCGTCGTGCTGGCCCTCCCCCATGACGTGCAGGGTCACGCCCGCGGTACGGCCGTCCGCGTCCGTGAGGAGGTCGAGGACGAGGGCGTTCTCGATGGTGCGCACCCCGCGCGCGCGGACGGCCTCCACGAGGGCGCGGGAGATCTCCGCTCCGGTCGCGTCGCCGCCCGCGTGGGCGATACGGCGGCGGTGGTGGCCGCCCTCGCGGGTCAGCGCGAGGCCGCCCTCGGCGGACTCGTCGAACTGGGCGCCCGTCCGGATGAGCCGGCGTACGGCGTCGGGGCCCTCGGTGACGAGGATCCGCACCGCCTGCTCGTCGCACAGGCCCGCGCCCGCGACCAGGGTGTCGTCCAGGTGCTGTTCCGGGCTGTCGCCCTCGCCGAGGGCGGCGGCGATGCCGCCCTGGGCCCAGCGGGTGGAGCCGTCGTCGAGGCGGGCCTTGGTGACGACGACGGTGTTCAGGCCGGCGTCCTCGCAGCGCAGGGCCGCGGTCAGGCCGGCCACGCCGGAGCCGACGACGACCACGTCCGCGTCGATGGACCAGCCGGGAGCGGGCGCGTGCAGTCGTATGCCTGTGCTGGTCACGAGGCGGCTCCGAAGGTGAGGGTGATGTTGTCGATCAGTCGGGTCGTGCCGACCTTGGCCGCGACGGCGAGGACGGCCTCGCCGGTGTAGTCGTCGGGGACCTCCGAGAAGTCGGAGGGGTCCACGAGGGCCAGGTAGTCCAGGACGAGCGGCGGGTCGAGGCGGGCGGCCTCGTCGAGGACCAGCCGGGCCGCCGCGCGGACCTCGGCGGGGCCGCCGGGGGCGGCCTTGGCGACGGCGTGCGCGTCGGCGGCCGCGCGGGACTCGCCTATGGCGCTCAGCGCCTCGGCACGCGCGCGCGTGGAGGGCACTTCCCGGGCCCGCGCGCGCAGCGCCTCAAGTGCCGCGTGGCGGTCCTGCGCCGCGAACAGCGCGCGGGACAGTGCGAGGGCCGTGCGCCGCTCCTGGGGGGAGAGGTAGCGATTGCGGCTGGACAGGGCCAGGCCGTCCTCCTCGCGGACGGTCGGCACGCCGACGATCTCGACGGGGAAGTTCAAATCCCGCACCATGCGGCGGATCAGGGCGAGCTGCTGGGCGTCCTTCTGGCCGAAGAACGCGACGTCGGGGCGGGTGAGGTGGAGCAGTTTGGCGACGACGGTGAGCATGCCGTCGAAGTGGCCGGGGCGGGAGGCGCCCTCCAGGCGCTCGCCCATGGCTCCCGCGCGGAGGGTGATCTCGGGCCTGCCGTCCGGGTACATCTCGTCGACGGACGGGGCGAAGACGATGTCCGCGCCCGCCTGCTCGGCGGTCTTCAGGTCGGCTTCCAGGGTGCGCGGATAGCGGTCCAGGTCCTCGCCCGCGCCGAACTGGAGCGGGTTCACGAAGACCGTGACCACCACGTAGCCCTTGCGGCCGACGTGCTCCCGGGCGGTGCGGATCAGGGTGGCGTGGCCTTCGTGCAGCGCCCCCATGGTCATCACGACGGCGGTGCGGCCGGGCACCGAGAAGTGGTCCAGGACGTAGCCGAGGTCGTCCAGGGTGGGGACGAGTTCGAAGTCGCGGCTCATCGGTCTCCCCCGTTCTCGGTCGGCGCCGCCCCGTCGGCGAGCACCCCCAGCAGGTCTTCGGCGAGTTCCGGCTTCAGCAGGCCGGAGGCGAGCGCCCGGTCGGCGGTCGCGCGGGCCATCGCCAGGTAGCCGGCGACGGTCTGCGGGGCGTGCGCGCGCAGTTCGGCGATGTGCGCGGCGACGGTGCCCGCGTCGCCGCGCGCGACGGGGCCGGTGAGGGCGGCGTCGCCGGAGCGCAGGGCGTTGTCGAGGGCGGCGCCGAGCAGCGGGCCGAGCATCCGGTCGGGGGCGCCGACGCCCGCGGCGCGCAGCAGTTCCATGGACTGGGCGACCAGGGTGACCAGGTGGTTGGCGCCGAGCGCGAGGGCCGCGTGGTAGAGCGGCCGGTGTTCCTCGGCGATCCACTCGGGCTCGCCGCCCATCTCGATGACCAGGGCCTCCGCGGCCAGGCGCAGCTCCTCGGGGGCGGTGACGCCGAACGAGCAGCCGGCGAGGCGCTGGACGTCCACGGGGGTGCCCGTGAAGGTCATCGCCGGGTGCAGGGCCAACGGCAGGGCGCCCGCGCGCAGGGCGGGGTCGAGGACCTTCGCGCCGTAGCGTCCGGAGGTGTGCACGAGCAGCTGGCCGGGGCGGACGGCGCCGGTCTCGGCGAGGCCGGACACCAGACCCGGCAGGGTGTCGTCCGGGACGGTCAGCAGCACCAGTTCCGCGCGGGCCAGCACCTCGGCGGGCGGGACCACCGGCACGTCGGGCAGCAGCTGGGCGGCGCGGCGCCGGGAGGCATCGGAGACCGCCGAGACGGCCACCGGGCGGTGCCCGGCGAGCTGGAGGGACGCGGCGAGTGCGGGGCCCACGCGGCCGGCGCCGACGACGCCGACGGTGAGCCGCGCGGGGCGGTCCCGGGGATCTGGCTGTTGGCTTGTACTCACGCGACGGCGGCCTTCCCGTTCCAGTCCGCTCTGGGTACCGGACGATTTCTCGTCATGTTAACGCGATTGGTTCGAGGGGCGTTCGGTTGTCCACAGGCTGTGGGTTTCTGTCCGAGGTTCCCCGTCGGGCTGTGGGGAAAAGCGGTGTCCCCGCGGGACGTCGCCCGCGATGATCGCGGACATGAGCGATTCGGCCCAACAGCCGGCCCAGCAGCCGGACCTCCAGAGCACACCGGAATTGTTGTCCGACGACGAGCAGCGCAAGCGACGCAGAGAACGGCGCATCAGCGCCTCCCGGAGCGCACAGCGCATTCTCTGGCGCCCCGGTTTCCTGTCCACGCTGCGCGAGCGCCTGGCGGTGCTGGACGTGGCGTCCGAGCTGTACGACCTGGACGAGCGGGCGGACATCTACGGCGACGGTGTCGTCGAGGTGCTGGAGGAGAAGGTCGCCGGGCTGCTCGGCACCGAGGCCGCCGCCTTCTTCCCGACCGGCACGATGGCCCAGCAGGTGGCCTTGCGCTGCTGGGCGGGCCGTACCGGGAACCCGGTCGTGGCCCTGCACGCGCTCGCCCACCCGGAGGTGCACGAGCGGCATGCGTTCAGCCAGGTCAGCGGATTGCGGCCGGTCCGGGTGACGAGCGAGCCCCGGCTGCCGACCGCCGAGGAGGTGCGGGACCTCCCGGAGCCGTTCGGCGCGCTGATGCTGGAGCTGCCCCTCAGGGACGCCGGTTTCGTGCTGCCGTCCTGGGAGGAGCTGACCGAGGTGGTGGAGGCGGCGCGCGAGCGTGAGGCGGTGGTGCACTTCGACGGCGCGCGCCTGTGGGAGTCGACGGTCCACTTCGGCCGCCCGCTGGAGGAGATCGCGGGCCTCGCGGACAGCGTCTACGTGTCGTTCTACAAGTCCCTCGGCGGCTTCGGCGGGGCCGCGCTGGCCGGGCCGAGGGCGCTGGTGGAGGAGGCGAAGATCTGGCGCCACCGGTACGGCGGCACGGTGTTCCAGCAGTTCCCCACGGTGCTGTCGGCGCTCGTCGGGCTGGAGCGGGAGCTGCCCCGGCTGCCGGAATACGTGCGGCACGCGCGCGTGGTGGCCGCCGCGCTCCGGGAGGGGTGCGCGGCGGCCGGGCTGCCGTGGGCGCGCGTGCACCCGGAGGTGCCGCACACCCACGAGTTCCAGTTCTGGCTGCCGTACGACGCCGACGTCGTCGCCGAGGCCGCGGTCCGCACGGCAGAGGAGACCGGGACGGTCCTCTTCGCCAACGGCTGGGACGGCAAGGGCCCCGGCATCGCCGTGACGGAGCTGGGCGTCCGCGCGGCGGGGCTGGAGTGGACGGCCGAGGACGTGCGGGTGGCGGTGGCGGAGTTCGCGGCGCGGCTGGCGGAGGAGAGCGGTCGGTAGCGGCCGACGAGCCGGGGCCGGGGGCCGGATCCGGCTTGCCGTCAGAAGCGCGGGCGCAGGCGGGTCCAGCGGCCCAGGGTGTGCCGTAGCCGCCCGCGGGCCGGGCGGCCGGTGAGGACCGCCTCGAACTCCCGGCGGTCGCGCCACTCGCGCACGACCTGCCAGTCGTGGGCGCCGGGCTGCGGCGGGACGGCCTCACCGAGCTGCCGGGCGCGGTAGGCGTCGAGGAGGTACTGCTGGGTGATGCTCATGGCGGATCGCCTCTTCAGGAGGTCGGGGACACAGGGATGGGGGAATTCCGGAAGGCTCCGCGGCGGCCCCGGTGACCTCAGCCTGCGCCCGGTCACCGCGCCCGGTCGCGCCAGTTGACGGCAGCCGTCAATCGTCGGGGGCGCTGTCGGTGGCCGGGTGCACCATGGGGTCATGAGCGTGAGCATCGACATCACCGGGCTGCCGCAGGAGCGGATCTTCTTCGTGCCGTCGCCGCTGGCCGAGCTCGGTATGGCCCTGCACGCGCTCAGCGAGCCCGGACACCACCCGGGGCTCCAGGGCTGGGCGACGGCGGTGTCCTCTCAGCTGGACCCCGGTCTCGCGGACCGCCTGTGCGAGGCGGACTTCCTGTGGCGGACGACCTTCTCCGACGTCTTCGCCCCGTTCGCCGGCGTCCCGGGCACCCGCACCCTGCCGGGCGCCACCCTCACCGAGGAACTGGACCTGCTGGACAAGCTGACGGACGAGCAGTTCGTGCACGCGGCGCTCGAGTTCACCTGCCAGATCAGCTACGCCACCGAGAGCGCCGGCCCACTGGAGGACGAGACCGTGCGGCGGCGCGCGCTGGAGATGGCCGCCGCGCGGGGCTGTGTGCAGGAGCGGTTCACCCGGCGGCTGCTGGACGACCCGCCTGCCGTGCGCGGCTGGTTCCGGCAGCTGATGCAGGACTGCGAGGAGGCCTTCTTCGCGGACGTCTGGGCCCGGGTCCAGCCGCAGCTGGCCGCCGACGCGCGCCACAAGACGGAGCTGCTGCGGCACAAGGGGGTCGCCGCCGCCCTCTCGGCGGTGTCCTCGGCGGTGTCGCTGGACGCGGAGGCCGGGCTGATCACGGTCGACAAGCTGATCGAGGGCCGCACCGCGACCGGCGACGGCAATCTGGTGCTGGTCCCGACGAGCCTGGGCTGGCCGCATGTGATGGTGCTGCACCGGTACGGCTGGCAGCCGGCGATCACCTACCCGGTCAGCGGCCCGGCACCGCAGGCGCCGTCCGTCGAGCAGCTCACCCGCCGCCTGGAGGCGCTGGCGCACCCGGTGCGGATGCGGCTGTGCCGCCACCTCGCGCGCGCACCGCACACCACCGGCGAGCTGGCCGACGCGCACGGCATGTCGGCGCCGGAGATATCCCGGCACCTCGGCGTCCTGAAGAAGGCCGGCCTGATCAGCACCCGCCGCCGCGGCCGGTACGCCCAGCACCAGCTGAACCTGTCGGCGGTGGCCCGCCTGGGCAGCGACTTCATCGAGGGCGTGCTGCGCTGACGGCGGAGGTGGGGAACCTCACCCAGGCGCGCCGGGCCGCCGGGCCCGTCGCGTGGTCAAAGTCGCAGGAGTCGTAGCAGTTGTAGCAGTCGTTAGGGGCGTGCCCCGCGCGGGCGCCGCGCAGGCGCAGGCAGCGCGCCCCGGATCAGTCGAACCGGATGTGGCGGATGCCCACCCTGGCCTGCCGCAGCCGGGTGCGGACAGGGCCCTCGTGGTGGGGGCGGAGGGTCAGACCGGCCAGGACGGCGATGCGGTCGGCCGTCTTCGGGACGGTGGTGTGGTCGGTCCACAGGTGCTCGGCGAACTCGGGTTCGCGCAGCCGATCCAGGCAGTGGTCGAGCCGCTGGACGGCCCAGCTCTCGCGGCGCGGCCCGGCGCCCTTCCCGGCGACGAAGCGCAGCAGGTGCCCGAGGCCCCGCTCGCGCAGCCGGGCGAGGACGGTCTCGCGTTCCGCGAGGAGGGTGAAGTGCCGTACGTCGTGGCCCAGTTCCCGCAGCCGTCCGACGGTCTCGGCGAAATAGCCGGAGTCGGTGACGGTCATGGGCGCGATGACCACGCCGTCGTGCTTGGTCAGGGCGAGGTCGAGGACTTCGACGACACCCTGGCGCCAGGACACCAGGTCCTGGAAGTCGCCGCGCAGTTCGGGCGGCAGCATCCGGCGCAGGCCGAAGCCGGCGTGCTCGGGGTCGCAGATGACGCTGCCGGGCAGGCGGCGCTGTATCTCGTGTGCGGTCTGTGTCTTTCCGCCCCCGAAGGGGCCGTTGATCCACAGGAGCATGCGCAGGACCCTACCGGCGGCCCTCGGGGAGCGTCAGCGGTTCCGCCGCCCTCACCGCCCTCACCGCCCTCCCCCTCGCGCCCTCAGCCGTGTCCGCCCGCCCGCACCAGTCCCGTCTCGTACGCCAGGACGACCACCTGTACCCGGTCCCGCAGCCCGAGCTTGGTCAGGATGCGGCCCACGTGCGTCTTCACGGTGGCCTCGGACAGCACCAGCCGGGCGGCGATCTCGCCGTTGGACAGGCCCTGCGCGACCAGCACCATCACCTCGCGCTCCCGCTCGGTCAGCCGCTCCAGCTCCTTGTGCCGCGGCTCCTTGCCGGTGCTGGGCAGCATCGGCGCGAACCGGTCGAGGAGCCGTCGCGTGGTCGACGGGGCCACCACCGCGTCGCCGCTGTGCACCGCGCGGATCGCGGCCAGCAGCTCGCCGGGCGGCACGTCCTTGAGCATGAACCCGGAGGCGCCCGCCTTCAGCCCGGAGAACGCGTACTCGTCGAGGTCGAAGGTGGTCAGGATCAGCACCTTCGGCGGGTTCGCCTCCGCGCAGATGCGACGAGTGGCCTCCACACCGTCGAGCTTGGGCATGCGTACGTCCATCAGGACCACGTCGACGTCCGTCGAGCGCACCACCTGCAGGGCCTCGACGCCGTCGCCCGCCTCCGCGACGACCTCCATGTCCGGCTGGGCGGCCAGCACCATCCGGAAACCGGTGCGCAGCAGCACCTGGTCGTCGACGAGCATCACGCGGATCGTCATCGGGGCCTCTTCCATGTCCATGGTCGTGAGCGGGTGGGGGCGTGACAGGTGTCAACGGGGGGCGTGCGAATACGTCAATGCGCCGGTTTGAGCGGCAGCAGCGCACTGATGCGGAATCCTCCGCCGGGGCGGGGGCCCGCGTCCAGGGTGCCGCCGACCATCCCGACCCGCTCCCGCATGCCGATCAGGCCGTGGCCCTGTCCGTCGGCGCCGCCCTCCTCGTACAGCTCGTGCGGGGCGCCCTTGCCGTCGTCCTCGACGAGCAGGCCGAGGCCGTCGTCGAAGTAGACCAGCCGCACGCTGGCGCCCGCGTTGGGGCCGCCGTGCTTGCGGGTGTTGGTCAGCGCCTCCTGCACGATGCGGTAGGCGGTCAGCTCCACGCCACTGGGCAGCGGGCGCGGGGTGCCCTCGATCTTGAAGTCCACGGGCAGTCCGGAGCCCCGGCACTGCTCGACCAGCTCCTCGATCTGCTGGACGTCGGGCTGCGGGACGTACTCCCCGCCCTCCTGGTGCTCGCCGGTGCGCAGTACGCCGAGCAGCCGGCGCATCTCGGCGAGCGCCTGGCGGCCGGTGGAGGAGATGGTCTCCAGCGCCTTCTTCGCCTGGTCGGGGGCGGCGTCGAGGACGTAGGCGGCGCCGTCGGCCTGCACCACCATCACCGACACGTTGTGCGCGACGACGTCGTGCAGCTCGCGGGCGATCCGGGCGCGCTCGGCGGCGACCGCGACCTTGGCCTGCGCCTCGCGCTCCTTCTCCAGGCGCGCGGCGCGTTCCTCCAGCTGCGCGAAGTAGGCGCGGCGGGTGCGCATCGAGTCGCCGAGCACCCAGGCCAGGGCGAACGGCACGGTCTGGAAGACGGCGACCGCGATGTCGCCGAGCAGCCCGGACTCGGTGGCCGGCCAGCGGATCTGGGCCAGCGGCGCCGCGCACAGCCCGCCGATCAGCGCCAGCCGGGAGGCCCAGCGCGCCCCGACCGCGGCCACGGTGTAGACGATCAGCAGCATGGCGAAGTTCGCGGGCGTCGTGTAGACGTTCAGCACGAGCTGGGCGACGCCGACCACCGCCGCCAGGACCAGCATCTTCTCCGGCATCCGGCGGCGCAGCGCGACCACGAGGCACAGCAGCAGGACGACAGGGAGGATGAGCAGCGGCCGGTCGGTGCCCATGCCCTCCTGGTCGACCTGTCCGCTCGCCAGCGAGAGCCCGAGCAGGACGGTGGCCCAGGAGCCGTCGACCCATGTCGGGTGCCGGCGGAGGAAGTCATAGAGGCGCTGCACGTAACCCAGCGTAGGTACAGCCGATGCGTGCAGGGGTCAACCGGAGGATCGATCCGGACCGGACACACGTACTCCGCAAGGTGGAGGAGCCGTTCGCCTGTACGCCTAGCCTTGCGGTGTGACCGAGGAGACGGCGGGGACCGGGTGGCAGAGCCGGCAGGGCTGGCGGGGCTGGCGTGCGGCGACGGAGGCCGCGCTGTACGGGCCGGGCGGCTTCTACCGCAGGCCCGAGGGGCCCGCCGGGCACTTCCGTACGTCCGTGCACGCGTCGCCGCTGTTCGCGCGGGCCGTGGCGGAGCTGCTGTGCCGGGTCGACGAGGCGCTGGGCCGCCCGGACCCGCTGGACTTCGTGGACATGGCCGCGGGCCGCGGCGAACTCGCCGGCGGGGTCCTCGCCGCGCTGCCCGCCGGGGTGGCCGCCCGCACGCGCGCGTACGCCGTCGAGATCGCCGACCGCCCGGCCGGGCTCGATCACGGTATCGAGTGGCGCGCCGAGCTGCCGGAGACCGTCACCGGGCTGCTGTTCGCCAACGAGTGGCTGGACAACGTGCCCGTGGACGTCGTGGAGACCGACGCGGCGGGCGTGGCGCGGCGGGTGCTGGTGCGGGCGGACGGGACGGAGCGGCTCGGGGAGCCGGTCGCCGGGGCGGACGCGGAGTGGCTGGCGCGGTGGTGGCCGCCGGCGGCCGAGGAGGGGCTGCGGGCGGAGATCGGGCTGCCGCGGGACACCGCGTGGGCGTCGGCGGTGTCCTGTGTGGAGCGGGGGCTCGCGGTGGCGGTGGACTACGCGCACACGGTGGACACGCGCCCCCCGTTCGGGACCCTCACCGGCTTCCGGGAGGGGCGGGAGACGGCACCGGTGCCGGACGGGTCGTGCGACATCACGGCGCACGTGGCGCTGGACGCGTGCGCGCTCCCCGGGGGGCGCGTACTGACGCAGCGCGCTGCCCTGCGCGCCTTGGGGGTCGCGGGCGCACGCCCCCCGCTCTCGCTCGCGTCCACGGACCCCGCGGCCTACGTGCGCGCCCTCGCTGGCGCCGGCGAGGCCGCCGAGCTGACCGCTGTGGGCGGACTCGGCGACTTCGGCTGGCTGGTGCAGCCGGTCGGCATCCCGGACCCGCTGGCCCAGGCATCGCCCGAGGACCACTGAGCCCTGCTTCCGGCCGCTGAACCCGGCGTCCGACCGCTGACCCCGGCGTCCGGCCTCTGAACCCGGCGTCCGGCCTCTGAACCCGGCGTCCGACCACCGAACACTGCCGGTCGACGTCCCCGACGCCCTACTTGTCGATGTCCCCGACCACGAAGAACATCGACCCCAGGATCGCCACCATGTCCGCCACCAGCGTGCCCGGCAGCAGCTCGGTCAGCGCCTGGATGTTGTTGTAGGAGGCCGAGCGCAGCTTCAGCCGGTACGGCGTCTTCTCGCCCTTGCTGACGAGGTAGTAGCCGTTGATGCCGAGCGGGTTCTCGGTCCAGGCGTACGTGTGTCCCTCGGGCGCCTTGAGGACCTTGGGCAGCCGCTGGTTGATCGGCCCGGGGGGCAGCTCGGCGAGCCGGTCGAGGCAGGCGTCGGCGAGGTCGAGCGCGTTGTGCGTCTGCTCCAGCAGGCACTCGAAGCGGGCGAGGCAGTCGCCCTCCCGCCGGGTCACGACCTTCAGGGTGTCCTGGAGCTCGCCGTAGCCGAGGTACGGCTCGTCGCGGCGCAGGTCGAAGTCGACGCCCGAGGCGCGCGCGATGGGACCGCTCACGCCGTAGGCGTGCACCGCCTCCGGGGAGAGGACACCCACGCCCCGGGTGCGCCCCCGGAAGATCTCGTTCCCGAGCACCAGGTCGTCGTAGACGTCCATGCGGGAGCGCACGGCGGCGACGGCGGCACGCGCGCGGGCGGTCCACCCGGCCGGCAGGTCCTCCTTGAGGCCGCCGACGCGGTTGAACATGTAGTGCATACGCCCGCCGGAGACCTCCTCCATGACGTTCTGGAGCACCTCGCGCTCCCGGAACGCGTAGAAGACCGGCGTGATGCCGCCCAGCTCCAGGGGGTACGACCCGAGGAACATCAGGTGGTTGAGCACCCGGTTCAGCTCGGCGAGGAGGGTGCGGGTCCACACCGCGCGCGGGGGCACCTCCATGCCGAGCATCCGCTCCACGGCCAGGACCACGCCCAGCTCGTTGGAGAACGCCGACAGCCAGTCGTGGCGGTTGGCGAGCATGATGATCTGGCGGTAGTCGCGCGCCTCGAACAGCTTCTCCGCGCCGCGGTGCATGTAGCCGATCACCGGCTCCGCGCGCGTGATGCGCTCGCCGTCCAGGAGCAGCTTCAGCCGCAGCACGCCGTGCGTGGACGGGTGCTGAGGCCCGATGTTGAGCACCATGTCGGTGCTCTCCGCGGCGCCGCCGATGCCGACCATGGTCTCCGTCGTAGGAGTCATGGACCCAGTCTCTCCTACGTACGCTGGCCTCATGGAAACGGGGAGCCCGCGGGGCGCGGAGGTGGCGGGGGACGAACCGGTGTGGACCGGGCTCCCGCCGGGGCTGCTGCGGATGCGGCGGCTGTTGCTGGTGGTGTGGCTGGGGGCGCTGGCGGTGGCCGTGGGGCTGCTGCTCGGGCTGCTGGTGGGCCCCGCGTGGGCGGCGTTCGCGCTGCTGCCACTGGCGCTGATGGCGTGGGGCTGGGACCTGGTCGCGCGCAACTGGCGGTCCTGGCGGTACGCCGAGCGCGCCGACGACCTGCTGATCAGCCGGGGTGTGCTGTGGCACGAGGAGACGGTCGTGCCGTACGGCCGCATGCAGCTGGTGGAGGTCACCTCCGGCCCGCTGGAACGGCACTTCGGGCTGGCCAGCGTGCAGCTGCACACCGCTGCCGCCGCAACCGACGCGACGATCCCGGGCCTGGACCCGGCCGAGGCGGAGCGGCTGCGCGACCGGCTCACCGAGCTGGGCGAGGCCCGATCGGCGGGGCTGTGAACGCGCCGGGCACCGAGGGCAGCGAGGGCGTCCAGGGCACCGAGGGTGTCCAGGGCACCCATGGCACCAGGAGCGCCGAGGACGTCCCTCGCACCGATGGCACCAAGAGCACCGAGCGCGTCCACGGCACCGATGGCACCAACAGCACCGAGGACGTCCACAGCACCGATGGCACCGATGGCACCGACGACCGGGTACGCCGGGCCGGCGCCGTGACCGAGCGGCGGCTGCACCCCGTGACGCCGCTGCGGCGGGCCTGGGCGCCGGTCGCCGTCCTCATCGGCTGGGCGCTGCACGACCCGGACCAGGCGCAGCGCCAGCTGGACCGGCTGACGACGACCACGCTGGTGATCGCGCTCGGCGTGCTGATCCCGGCCGCCGCGCTGTACGGCTTCCTCAGCTGGTGGTTCACGCACTTCGCGGTGACCGAGACGGAACTGCGCATCCGCACCGGTCTGCTGTTCCGGCGCACGGCGCACATCCGGCTGGAGCGCATCCAGGCCGTCGACGTCACCCAGCCGCTCCTCGCGCGCGTGGCGGGCGTCGCGAAGCTGAAACTCGACGTCATAGGGACCGACAAGAAGGACGAACTCGCCTTCCTCGGCGAGGGCGAGGCCCGCGCGCTGCGCGCGGAGCTGCTCGCGCGGGCGGCCGGTTTCGCGCCCGAGACGGCGCACGAGGTGGGCGAGGCACCGGCGCACCGGCTGCTGCGCGTGCCCCCCAAGGTCCTCGCGCTCTCCCTGGTACTGACGGGCGCCACCTGGGGCTCGCTGGCCGCCGCGCTCGTCGTACCGCCGCTGCTGTGGTTCGCCACCCACAGCCTGTGGACGGTCCTCGCGACCGGCCTGCCGCTGCTCGGCGCGGCGGGCGCGAGCAGCGTGGGACGGTTCGTCGCGGAGTACGACTGGACGGTGGCCGAGTCCCCCGACGGCCTGCGGATCGACCGCGGGCTGCTCGACCGGGTGCACGAGACGGTCCCGCCGGGGCGGGTGCAGACCGTACGGATCGTGGAGCCGCTGCTGTGGCGCAGGCGCGGCTGGGTGCGGGTGGAACTGGACGTGGCCGGGTCGTCCAACTCCGTGCTGCTGCCGGTCGCCCCGCGCGAGGTCGCCGAGTCCGTCATCGGCCGCGTGCTGCCCGGGGTGACCGTGCCCGCGGGTCCGGAGCTGTCCCGGCCACCGCGCCGTGCGGGCCGGTGCGTACCGCTGTGGTGGCGGGGCTACGGCTTCACCGCCACCGACGCCGTCTTCGCCGCCCGGCACGGCCTGCTGCGCCGCAGCCTCGCCCTGGTCCCCCACGCCAAGGTCCAGAGCGTCCGGCTCACCCAGGGCCCCTGGAAACGCCGCTGCGGCCTCGCCGACGTCCACGTCGACACGGGCGCTGACAAGACCGTCACAGCCCGCCTGAGGCCCGCCCGGGAGGCCGCCTCCCTCCTCCGGACCCAGGCGGAACGCTCCCGCACGAGCCGGAGGGACGCCCGGCCGGACCGGTGGATGGCGCGGGGCTGAGCGGCGTCGGCCGGGGAGCCACGCGGCGCTCGGCCCCTGAACAGAACACCGCGCGGCCGGACCCGTGGTCGGTCCAACAGCCGCGCGGTGGTGGATCAGGAGGGGCCCCGGTGGGGGTCAGGAAGCCGCGGTGCGCAGCCCCTGTACGTCGATGCGTTCGGTCTCGTCGTGGGCCGTGAGGTCGATGACCTGGCCGGCCGCCTGCTCCGCGGCGGCCGGGGTCGCGGGCCGGAAGCCGCCCTCGGTCTCGGCCTTGTGCAGATCCAGCGCCTCCTGGCCGACGACATCGGCGAGGTCCTCGTTCTGCACCGCCTCCAGCGCGGCGGCGTTGCCCTTCGACTTCGTACCGAAGAAGTCGAATCCGCCCTCGGTGGCGGGGCGCCGCGCGGGGGTGGGCGGTACGACGGCCACCGCGGTCGGCACGGTGAAGTGTCCCGCGGGCTGCTGCGGGGCGGGCTGTCCGTCCGGAGAGGCGGCGGCCGAGTGCTCCTGCCCGGCGACCGCCTCGGGCTTCCCCTGCGCCTCGTCCTCCCGCGCGGCCTCCGCGTCGGCGGCTGCGCGCCCGGCACCGGCGCGCTCGGCACCAGCAGGCTCGGCACCAGCAGGCTCGGCACTGGACCCCTCTGCGCCGGCCCGCTCGGCACCGGACCGCTCGGCACCGGACCGCTCGGCACCGCCCTTGGCGGCCTGCCGCGGCACCGACGCCGTACCGGACGGGGCGGACTTCGCGTCGGCCCGGACGGAGTCCCCGGGCTCGCCGTCGGTCTCGGAAGTCCCGCCGGACTCCGCGCGCGCCGCGGGCACCGCACCGGCCCCGGCGGCAGCCGGGGCCACCTCCGGCGCACCCGCGCCGGACGCGTCCGAGCCACCGTCAGGCGCCGAAGCCTTCGTCTTCGTGTCCGCGTCGAGCCGGGCCAGTGCCGCCCCGGCACGCTGGAACAGCCGGGCGCCCTCCGGGGAGGAGAGCGCGGGCAGACCCGGCTTCTCCTCGGCGGCGGACTCGGCCTCGTCCCGCACCGGCCGGCTCTGCTCCGGCTCCGCCGCCGCCGGCAGCGCACGCGCGGGTGTGGCGGCCTCCAGCTCCAGCAGGCGGCGCCCCTCCAGCGCGCTCGCGCGTTCCGTCTCGGCGGTGGCGTAGCGGCGCAGCAGGGCCGCGTGTTCGTTGCGCAGCCCCGCCAGTTCGGCGCGCTTGGCGCGCAACCGCTGCTCCAGCTTCTGGCGCAGCTCACGGGATTCGTCGAGGTCGGCCTCCAGTTCGGCGACCCGCTCCTCGAAGCGCCACTCGTCGCTCGCCCGCGCGCGCGTGAGGTCGGCGACGCGCTTGCCCGCCTGGGTGTCCCAGCGCCGCATGACGACCGCGCCGACCACCGCCGTCACCGCGGCGGCGGCTGCCAGCCCGCGCAGCACCATCGGTTCCTCGAACACCCAGGGGCCGAGGGCGCAGACGAGGGAGACGCCTGCGATCGCCGACGGCGGAAGCAGCCTGTGCAGGGGAGGGGAATGGCGGTGACGTCCACGTGGCATGGCCAGAAACTTACCGCGCGTAGGGGAATCGTGGTGCCCCCGGGCCGTAAAAAGAAAGCCACCGTGAAGGGTTCACGCCGTATCGGGAACGGATAGCGGAAGGAAAGACTCCGTCACCGAATTCCCCGCACCGCCGGAACCCGGCCGGAAGGCCGTCCGGCCCCCGCCCAAAGCAAGATCATTTCAGGCTTCGGCCAGCCGTCCGCTCATCCACTCCAGCGCCGCCGGGATCTCCCGCCGCCAGGTGTTGAAGTTGTGCCCGCCGCTTTCCAGGATGATCGACGAGATCCGCGTGGGGGGCGCCGCTTTCACCCGCTCGATGAACTTCAGGGTGTCCTTGTAGTTCGACTCCCCGGACTTGCTGCTGGTGACCAGCAACGAGGTGTCCGGCGCGGGCAGATGCTCCAGGCACCACCACAGGTCCGCGCGGTTCCGCACCGCCTCGTCCCCCTGGTAGAGATCGCCCGTGGTGGCGTCGACCGGCGCCTTGTAGTACGCGGACAGGCCTACGCCCGCCCCGAACACCCTGGGGTGGTGCATCGCGAGTTTCAGCGCGCAGTAACCGCCCGTCGAGTCCCCGACGACACCCCAGCGGCCGGGTTTCGCGTCCACCCGGTAGTGGGCCGCGACCACCTCCGGCAGGTCCTTCGCGAAGAACGACTCCGCCTGCGGGCCGCCGGGAACGTCCACGCACTCGGTGTCCCGCGGTGGCGCCACGGTCGGCCGGAGCATCACCAGGATCATCGGCTCCATCCGCCCCGCCGCGGCCAGTTCCCGTGCGGTACGCGGGAAATGGAGCTTGTCCACCAGCGCCTTGGCCGTGCCCGGATAACCGGTGAGGACGACGGCCGCGGGGAAGTCGCGTTCGCGATGGCGCGGCTGGAAGTACTCCGGCGGCAGATACACGTACGCGTGCGTCGCGATATCGGTCGTACGCCCCACGACGGCCACCTTCTGCACCCGGCCGCCGCTCTCCGGCCGAACCCCGGGCGCCCCGGCCACCCGCGCGCTCTCCAGCACCTCCAGGCCGCCGCCCGCCGCGTGGTCGACGACCACCCCGAGGTCGTCCTCCCGCCCGAACAGGTCGGCCCAGCTGGCGTAGAACCCGAACGCCTGGTTGGCGGCGAGCCCCACCGACGCGAACAGCGCCACCTGGGTGGCCAGCAGCAGCCCGATCCGTCCGGCGACCGCCCGCAGGCCGCGCCGGGCCAGCCGCGGCCACAGCCACACCGTCGCCGCGAACAGCGCGACGGCCGAGCCGACCGCCACCGCGAGCACCACGTCGCTCGTGAGTCCCATGGGGTGTTACCCGTCCCCGTCCCCCAGGGGTGTCCCCTGGTGCTTTCCCTGTCTTTCCCCGGCCTTTGACCCCGCTTGGGAGAGGGGAGTGAACCTCCCTCCCCGACTCGCCGTCCTAGAGGGCGCAATGTCGCCGGATGCCCGATCGGCACCGGATTCAAGCTCTCTCGCTGAACCACGGGATGCGATGTCTGTCAGGGAAGATGGGGAAGTGTCGGGCGGGGTTCCGGTCCAGGTCCTGGGCCGGCAGCCGGACAACGCCACGGACCGGCCGCACGGGTCGAACGGGCCGCACGGGTCGATCGGGCCGCACCGGCAGGACCGGACGAACCGACAGGACCAGCAGGCCCGGACGACCCGGCCGGGCCGCGCCCGCCGGCTGCCGCGCGGCCCGCGGCCGGAGGCCGTACCCGTCCTCGTCGCCAGGGCCTGCGCCCTCGTCGGCCTCCTGGACATCGCCGCGGGCGTGTTCCCGCGCTTCCGCCACAGCAGGATGCACGCCCTCGCCGAGGTGCTGCCCGGCGCGCTGGGCCCGTTCGCGGCGGCGCTCTCGCTCAGCGCCGGCGTGCTGTTGCTGCTGCTCGCGCACGGTCTGAAGCGCCGTAAGCGCCGCGCCTGGCGGGCCGCCGTAGCCCTGCTGCCGGCCGGCGCGGTCGCCCAGTTCACCTACCGGCACTCCCTGCTGGGCGTGGTGATCTCGGTCGTCCTGCTCGCCGTGCTGCTGCGCCACCGCGACCAGTTCGCCGCCCTGCCCGACCCGCGCTCGAGGTGGCGCGCCCTGGCCAACTTCGTCCTCATGGGCGCCGGTTCGCTCGCCCTCGGGCTGGTCGTCGTCAGCGCCCACCCCGGTCGCATGGTCGGCGACCCGAGCCTGGCGGACCGTATCAGCCACGTCCTGTACGGCCTGTTCGGCTTCGAGGGGCCCGTCGACTACCGCGGCAACACCTCATGGACGGTGGCCTTCTCCCTCGGCGCCCTGGGCCTGCTCACCGCCGTCACCACGATCTACCTCGCCCTGCGCCCCGAACACCCCGCCGCGCGGCTGACCGAGGAGGACGAGGCGCGGCTGCGGGCCCTGCTGGCCAAGCACGGCGGGCGCGACTCCCTCGGCCACTTCGCGCTGCGCCGCGACAAGGCCGTGGTCTTCTCCCCCAGCGGCAAGGCGGCGGTCACCTACCGCGTGGTGTCCGGCGTGATGCTGGCCAGCGGCGACCCGATCGGCGACGTCGAGGCCTGGCCCGGCGCCATCGAGCGCTTCATGGACGAGGCCCGGGCCCACTCCTGGACCCCCGCCGTGATGGGCTGCTCCGAGACCGGCGGCGAGGTGTGGACCCGTGAGACCGGCCTGGACGCCCTCGAACTGGGTGACGAGGCGGTGGTGGACGTCGCGGATTTCTCCCTCGCCGGCCGCGCGATGCGCAACGTGCGGCAGATGGTCAAGCGCATCGAGCGCGCCGGTTACGAGACCCGGGTACGACGCGTGCGTGACCTCGGCGAGGCCGAGCTGGAACGGGTCCGCCGGGCCGCCGAGGACTGGCGCGGCACCGACACCGAGCGCGGCTTCTCCATGGCGCTGGGCCGCATCGGCGACCCGGCCGACGGCGACTGTCTGATAGCCACCGCCCACAAGTCGGAAGCCGAGCCGGGGCCGTACGGCGACCTGAAGGCGATCCTGCACTTCGTGCCCTGGGGCCGCGACGGCGTCTCCCTGGACCTGATGCGCCGTGACCGCTCCGCCGACCCCGGCATGAACGAACTGCTGATCGTGGCCGCGCTCCAGGCCGCGCCGAGACTCGGCATCGCGCGCGTGTCGCTCAACTTCGCCATGTTCCGCTCCGCCCTCGCGCGCGGCGAGAAGATCGGCGCCGGGCCGGTGCTGCGCGCCTGGCGCGGGCTGCTGGTGTTCCTCTCCCGCTGGTTCCAGATCGAGTCGCTGTACAAGTTCAACGCCAAGTTCCAGCCGCGCTGGGAGCCGCGGTTCGTGGTCTACCGAGCCTCCGCCGACCTGCCCCGGATCGGCTTCGCGGCGATGCAGGCGGAGGGCTTCCTGGACCCGGGCGGGCTGCTGCCCCGCCCGCTGCGCCGCCGCCGGCCCGCGCCCCGTCCGTGCGCCCACGCCGTACGGGACCACGAGGCCCACGCGCTGCCGGACCGGGAGGTCCGCGCGGCCTGACGCCCGGGCCGGACGGCGTCTGGAGAGCCGGGAGTCCCCGGGGGCCTACGCTGAACGTATGAGCAACCAGAGCGGACGCGGACACATCGCGGGCCTTCCGGAATGGGACCGCTGCGCGGTCATGGGTGTCGTGAACGTGACGCCCGATTCCTTCTCCGACGGCGGCCGCTGGTTCGACACGACCGCCGCGGTCAAGCACGGCCTGGAGATGGTCGACCAGGGCGCCGACCTCGTCGACGTCGGCGGCGAGTCCACCCGCCCCGGCGCCACCCGCGTGGACGAGGCCGAGGAGCTGCGGCGTGTCATCCCCGTCGTCCGCGGGCTCGCCTCCGAGGGCGTCGTCGTCTCCGTCGACACGATGCGCGCCTCCGTGGCCGAACAGGCCCTCGCGGCCGGCGCCGCCCTCGTCAACGACGTCAGCGGCGGCCTCGCCGACCCGGCGATGATCCCGGTCGTGGCGGACGCCGGCGCCCCCTTCGTCGTCATGCACTGGCGCGGCTTCCTGGAGGGCGGCAACGTCCGGGGCGTCTACGACGACGTCGTCACCGAGGTCGTCGACGAGCTGCACGCGCGCGTGGAGGCCGTCCTGGCGGGCGGCATCGCCCCCGACCGGATCGTCGTCGACCCCGGCCTCGGCTTCTCCAAGGACGCCGAGCACGACCTGGCCCTGCTCGCGCACCTCGACCGGCTCCGCGCCCTCGGCCACCCGCTGCTCGTCGCGGCCTCCCGCAAGCGGTTCCTCGGCCGCGTGCTCGCCGGACCGGAGGGCGCCCCGCCGCCCGCGCGGGAGCGCGACGCGGCGACGGCCGCCGTCTCGGCGCTCGCCGCACACGCCGGCGCGTGGGCGGTGCGCGTGCACGAGGTACGCGCGACGGCGGACGCCGTACGGGTCGCGCGCGCCGTGGAAGGGGCGCGTACGGTGTCCGGCGCGCCCGGCGCGGACCGCGCACACCAGACGCTCGGCACCCCGCACACCCCCGGCGCATGCGCCCCCGACGCCCGCCCCGTCGACACCACCGGACCCACCGGACCCACCGGAACCGCCGGCGCCCCCACCTCTGAAGGAGCCCGGTGAGCGCCCCCCACACCGACGTCGAGCAGGTCGAGCTGGCCAACACCGCCTTCTACGAAGCCCTGGAGCGCGGCGACTTCGAGACAGTCTCCCGGCTCTGGCTCACCCCGTCCGACCTGGGCGTCGACGAGACGTACCACGACCCGGCGGACACCGGCGTGATCTCCTGCGTGCACCCCGGCTGGCCCGTGCTGACCGGCCGCGGCGAGGTGCTGCGCTCGTACGCGCTGATCATGGCCAACACCGATTACATCCAGTTCTTCCTCACCGACGTGCATGTCTCCGTCACCGGCGACACCGCCCTGGTGACCTGCACCGAGAACATCCTCAGCGGCGGCCCCGCCCCCGCCGAGGGCGGCGAGCTGGGCCCGCTCGTGGGCCAGCTCGTGGTCGCCACCAACGTGTTCCGGCGCACACCCGACGGCTGGAAGCTCTGGTCGCACCACGCTTCACCCGTACTGACCGAAACCGACGAGGACGAGGGCGACGACACCCCCGCCTGAGTGGGTAGGCGATCTCCTGAAGGCCCGCAACGACACGAAGAGGGCCCGAAGGGACCAAGGAGTGGTTGGAATCACGGACCTCCGGGTAGGGGCGGCTACCGGCCCGTGAGCCACCGGGTTCCCCAGGGGAAACACCCGGTGAACCCTCCGGCCGCCGGCCCGGACCCACGCCCCCGTGGCCCGGCTCTGTCAGTGCCCGCAGGTAGATTCGTCCGAGGCCGGTGTGCCGTCCGCACGCGGCACGGGCCGGTCGCAACCGACGATTGCAGGAGTGATTCGCGTGGATCGTGTCGCGCTGCGCGGCCTGAAGGCCCGCGGGCACCACGGAGTGTTCCCCAAGGAGCGCGAGGAGGGCCAGACCTTCATCGTGGACCTCGTCCTGGGCCTGGACACCCGCCCGGCCGCCGCCGACGACGACCTGTCGAAGACCGTGCACTACGGCATCGTGGCGGAGGAGGTCGTGGCCGTCGTCGAGGGTGAGCCGGTGAACCTCATCGAGACCCTTGCCGAGCGCATCGCCCAGGCGTGTCTGAAGCACGAGGGGGTCCAGGAGGTCGAGGTCCGCGTCCACAAACCGGACGCGCCGATCACGGTCCCCTTCGACGACGTGACCGTCACCATCACCCGGAGCCGAGTATGACCGCATCCTTCACGCAGGGTCCCACCGACCCGACCGTACAGCCGGTGCCCGCCTCCGTCGTCGAGAAGGTCGACGCCGCCGACACCACCCTGCACAACCCGCAGCGCGCCGTGCTCTCCCTCGGCTCCAACCTCGGCAACCGCCTGGAGACCCTCCAGGGCGCCATCGACGCCCTGGAGGACACCCCGGGCGTGCGGATCAAGGCGGTCTCGCCGGTGTACGAGACGGAGCCGTGGGGCGTCGAGCCCGGCAGCCAGCCGTCGTACTTCAACGCGGTCGTCGTGCTGAAGACGACCCTGCCGCCGTCCTCCCTGCTGGAGCGGGCGCACGCGATCGAGGAGGCCTTCCACCGGGTCCGCGACGAGCGCTGGGGCGCGCGCACCCTGGACGTGGACATCGTCTCGTACGACGGTGTCGTCTCCGACGATCCTCACCTCACCCTCCCCCACCCGCGCGCCCACGAACGCGCCTTCGTCCTCGCCCCCTGGCACGACGTGGACCCCGACGCCCAGCTGCCCGGCCGCGGCTCCGTCGCCGATCTGCTCGGCGCCGTCACCCGGGAAGGGGTCGCGCCCCGCGCCGACCTGGAACTCCGGCTGCCCGAGTAGTCGTTAAGGTCAAGACGACCACCGTCGGGGAGATCCCCCGGCCGAAGACCGGGGAAGCCGAAGGGACACCGTGAGAGAGCTGCGCATCAGGGTGCTGGCCGGCGTGTTCGTCGTCGCCGGAGTGCTGTCCTGGGCGGGCGCCCGCCTGTGGACCTCGCTGGGCACCCTGCCGAGCGTCCCGCTGGCCGCCCCCATCGTCCTGGCACTGATCGCCGTGGTGCTGCTGGCCACGGCGCTCTCCCTGCGCTCCCGGCTCAAGGCCCAGCGCGAGCGCCGCCCCGAAGCCAAGGGCGTCGACCCGCTGATGGCGGCCCGCGCGGTGGTCTTCGGCCAGGCCAGCGCCCTGGTCGCCGCCCTGGTCTCCGGGATGTACGGCGGTACGGGCGTCGTCCTCCTGGAGTCCCTGGACATCCCGGCCCGCCGCGACCAGGCCGTCTACGCCGGCTTCTCGGTACTGGCCGGCATCGCCGTCGTAGCGGCGGCGCTGTTCCTGGAGCGCGTCTGCAGGCTCCCGGAGGACGACGAACCGGGCGGCCCGGGCACGGCCCCGGCGGCCTGACCCGGGCCCCCACCGCCCCGGCCCTTCCCCATCCCCCGTCGGGTCCGGTACGGCGCTCAGTGCGCCATGATCAGGCTCATCGCCTCGTTCCGCGTCGCCGCGTCCCGCAGCTGGCCGCGCACGGCCGAGGTGATGGTCTTCGCGCCCGGCTTGCGGATACCGCGCATCGACATGCACATGTGCTCGCACTCGATGACGACGATCACCCCGCGCGGCTCCAGGATCTCCATCAGGGAGTCCGCGATCTGCGTGGTGAGTCGTTCCTGCACCTGCGGGCGGCGGGCGTAGACGTCCACCAGCCGGGCCAGCTTCGACAGCCCGGTGATCTTGCCGCTGGTGGACGGGATGTAGCCGACGTGCGCGACACCCCGGAACGGCACCAGATGGTGCTCACAGGTCGAGTACACCTCGATGTCCTTCACCAGCACCATCTCGTCGTGCCCGAGATCGAAGGTGGTCGTCAGGACGTCCTCGGGCTTCTGCCACAGCCCGGCGAATATCTCCTTGTACGCCCGCGCCACCCGCGTCGGCGTCTCCCTCAGACCCTCGCGGTCCGGGTCCTCGCCGACCGCGATCAGGAGTTCGCGTACGGCGTTCTCGGCGCGCTTCTCGTCGAACTCGCCGATCATGCCCTCGCCGTCCAGCGTCACGGGGTCGGTCATCTGGTGCCTCGTTCCTGTGTGTCGTGCATTCCCGGCGGCCGGGCAGCAACCGGGAAATGGCGAAATGCCGCGCCCCCCAGGCTAGAACCAGGGGGGCGCGGCATCCATTCCGGGCCTGCCGGGGCCGCCGGGGCGGCGGGTCAGCTGTCGGAGCGGTCCTCCTGGACCGGTTCCGCGGCGGGCTCCGCAGTCGTCGGCTTGGCCGTGGTCGACTTCGCCGTGCCGAGCGACGCCGTGGCGCCGTTGGCGCCGTTGGTCAGCGCCAGCTCCTTCGGGGAGAGCACCGGCGGGCGGGTCGACGGCGTACGCCGCGAGGAGCCGGTCCACGCGGGCCGCGGCGGGCGCTTGACGATCGGGGCGAAGATCTCGGCGATCTCCTCCTTGCCCAGGGTCTCCTTCTCCAGGAGCGCCAGGACCAGGTTGTCCAGCACGTCGCGGTTCTCGACCAGGATCTCCCAGGCCTCGTTGTGCGCGGTCTCGATGAGCTTCTTGACCTCTTCGTCGACCAGCGCCGCGACCTCTTCGGAGTAGTCGCGCTGGTGCGCCATCTCACGGCCGAGGAACGGCTCGGTGTTGTCGCCGCCGAACTTGATCGCGCCCAGGCGCTCCGTCATGCCGTACTGCGTGACCATCGCGCGGGCCAGGTTGGTGGCCTTCTCGATGTCGTTGGCGGCACCGGTGGTCGGGTCGTGGAAGACCAGTTCCTCGGCCGCGCGGCCGCCCAGCATGTAGGCCAGCTGGTCCAGCATCTCGTTGCGCGTGGTCGAGTACTTGTCCTCGTCCGGGAGCACCATCGTGTAACCGAGGGCGCGGCCGCGGGACAGGATCGTGATCTTGTGGACCGGGTCGGAGTTCGGCGAGGCCGCCGCGACCAGGGCGTGACCGCCCTCGTGGTACGCGGTGATCTTCTTCTCCTTGTCCGACATGATCCGGGTCCGCTTCTGCGGGCCCGCCACGACGCGGTCGATGGCCTCGTCGAGCATCTTGTTGTCGATCAGCTTCTGGTCGCTGCGGGCCGTCAGCAGGGCGGCCTCGTTCAGCACGTTCGCCAGGTCGGCACCGGTCATGCCGGGCGTGCGCCGGGCGACGGCCGCGAGGTCGACGTCCGGGGCGACCGGCTTGCCCTTCTGGTGGACCTTGAGGATCTCCAGACGGCCCTGCATGTCCGGGCGGTCGACGGCGATCTGCCGGTCGAAGCGGCCGGGGCGCAGAAGCGCCGGGTCGAGGATGTCCGGGCGGTTCGTCGCGGCGATGAGGATCACGCCGCCCTTGACGTCGAAGCCGTCCATCTCGACGAGCAGCTGGTTCAGGGTCTGCTCACGCTCGTCGTGACCGCCGCCGAGGCCGGCGCCGCGGTGGCGGCCGACCGCGTCGATCTCGTCGACGAAGACGATCGCCGGGGCGTTCGCCTTGGCCTGCTCGAACAGGTCACGGACACGGGAGGCACCGACACCGACGAACATCTCGACGAAGTCGGAACCGGAGATCGAGTAGAACGGCACGCCGGCCTCGCCCGCGACGGCGCGCGCGAGCAGGGTCTTGCCGGTGCCGGGCGGGCCGTAGAGCAGGACGCCCTTGGGGATCTTCGCCCCGACGGCCTGGAACTTCGCCGGCTCCTGCAGGAACTCCTTGATCTCGTGCAGTTCCTCGACGGCCTCGTCGGAGCCCGCGACGTCCGCGAAGGTCGTCTTGGGGGTGTCCTTGGTGATGAGCTTGGCCTTCGACTTCCCGAAGTTCATCACCCGGGAGCCGCCGCCCTGCATCTGGTTCATCAGGAACAGGAAGACGACCACGATGAGGACGAAGGGCAGCAGGGAGAGCAGGATCCCGACGATCGGGTTCTGCTTGGACGGCGAGACGGTGTAGCCGTCCGGGATCTGCTTTTCCTGGTACTTGTTCTGCAGCGTGTTGGCGATGTCCACGCCCTGGTCGCCGATGTAGCTCGCCTGGATCTTCGAGCTGTCCTCGACCTCTACGCCGTCCTTGAGCTGGACCTTGATGATCTGCTCGTCACCGGTGGTCAGCTTGGCCGACTCGACCTTGTTCTCATTGATCGCCTGGACGACCTGGCCCGTGTCCACCGTCTTGTAGCCGCCGGACGAGCCGACGACCTGCATCAACACGACCACGGCAAGGACGGCCAGCACGATCCACATGACCGGCCCACGGAAGTATCGCTTCACGTCCATCCATACGGAGCGGTGCCGCCCCGTCCCTCCTGCCATAGTGAGTTTGATAAGACAGTTCTTCTGACGGTACCCCAGCATCGGTGCCCGAAGCCGTACGGGACGGCTGGCAAGCCCGTCTGCATGCTCCAACGCCGTGCGGCCCGCCGGGGTTCCCGATCAGTCCGGAAAGGCGCTCCGGTGGCTCAGCCGCCGTAGACGTGCGGCGCGAGCGTACCGACGAACGGCAGGTTCCGGTACTTCTCGGCGTAGTCCAGGCCGTAGCCGACGACGAACTCGTTGGGGATGTCGAAGCCGACCCACTCCACGTCGATGGCGACCTTGGCGGCGTCCGGCTTGCGCAGCAGCGTGCACACCTTCAGGGAGGCGGGCTCGCGGGAGCCGAGGTTGTTGATCAGCCAGGACAGGGTCAGGCCGGAGTCGATGATGTCCTCGACGATGAGGACGTGCTTGCCCTTGATGTCGGTGTCGAGGTCCTTGAGGATCCGCACCACACCGGAGGACTGGGTGCCCGCGCCGTAGGAGGACACGGCCATCCAGTCCATCGTGACGGGGGTGGACAGCGCCCGCGCGAGGTCGGCCATGACCATCACCGCGCCCTTGAGCACGCCGACGATCAGCAGGTCCTTCCCCGCGTACTCCGCGTCGATCTTCGCTGCCAGCTCGGCCAGCTTGGCGTCGATCTCTTCCTTGGTGATGAGCACCTGCTGGAGGTCGGCACCCATGTCTTTCGCGTCCACCCGCATCACTTTCGGTCGTCCCACCGGCTGCCCGCCCCGTCGAGGGGGCAGGGATTCAGCCTTGCCGAATCACCAGTCTGCCACCCTGCCGCTGGGCGACGACTTTGCCGGGGAGGTTGATGGCCCCCTGACCGCGCCATCCGGTGATCAGCCGGTCGACTTCCTCGATGTGGCGGGCGAACAGCGAGCCGGCCGGGGCGCCGGCCTCGATGGCCGCGCGGCGCAGGATCCGGCGGCGGACGGCGGGCGGCAGGGCGTAGAGCTTGGCGCACTCCAGCAGGCCGGCGGCGTCGCGGACGGTGGCCTCGGCCTGGGTGGCCCAGGCGTCGAGGGCGTCGGCGTCGTCGCGGGAGAGCTGGGCCGTCCGGGCGAGGGCCTCGACGACGCCCTTGCCGAGGGCCTTCTCCAGGGCGGGCAGGCCCTCGTGGCGCAGCCGGGAGCGGGTGTAGGAGGGGTCGGCGTTGTGGGGGTCGTCCCAGACGGGCAGCGACTGGACCATGCAGGCCTTGCGGGCGGTCTGCCGGTCGAGCTCCAGGAAGGGGCGCCGGTAACGGCCGCCGGCCCCCGAGACCGCGGCCATTCCGGACAGCGAGCGGATGCCCGACCCGCGGGCGAGTCCCAGCAGCACGGTCTCGGCCTGGTCGTCGCGGGTGTGGCCGAGCAGGACGGCGGCGGCGCCGTGGCGTTCGGCGGCGCTGTCCAGCGCGGCGTACCGGGCGTCCCGGGCGGCGGCTTCGGGGCCGCCCTCGCGGCCGACGGTGACGGCGGTGGACTCGACCGGGTCGAGGCCGAGTTCGCGCAGGCGCAGGCAGACCTCGGCGGCGCGCAGGTCGGAGCCGGGCTGCAGTCCGTGGTCGACGGTGACGCCGCCCGCGCGGATGCCGAGTTTGGGCGCCTCGAAGGCGAGGGCGGAGGCGAGGGCCATGGAGTCGGCGCCGCCGGAGCAGGCGACGAGGACCAGCGGCGGGGACGGGAGCAGCTCCCCGCGCGCGCGGAGCCGGGAGCCGGGGGGAGGCTCGGATCCGGTCTGCTGGGGGAAGGTGTGCTCGTTCAGGATGTCGTGGAGGACGCGGCGGACCGCCAGGCGTATCGCCGCGACCGCAGGATGGGGACCCATGTCCGGTTCCCTTCATGAAGTTTTCCGGGGGGTGAGCCCGAGTCGGTCACTCAGAGTGTGTAGATGGTGACAGAACCGGGCCGTTCCCCGAGCATTGCACGCCTGTGCACGCCTCACGCTCCCTCGGACGGGTGATTGGAGGGGCGTTCGCCTGCCGTCGGCCGGATTCGTTTCACGACCGTGTCACCGGTGTCACGTTTCACTCCGACGGTGCACCCGTGCGATCCAATCCGCCGGTTTGGCGATCTCCGTCTTGGTGGGGAGGGTGTTCGGGGAGGTCCACACGCGGTTGAAGCCGTCCATGCCGACCTCGTCGACGACGGCCCGCACGAAGCGTTCGCCGTCGCGGTACTGCCGGAGTTTGGCGTCCAGGCCGAGCAGCTTGCGCAGGGCGAGGTCGAGGCGGGAGGCGCCCTGGGCGCGGCGCTGCTGGAACTTCTCGCGGATCTCGCCGACGGCCGGGACGACGGCGGGGCCGACCCCGTCCATCACGAAGTCCGCGTGGCCCTCCAGGAGGGACATCACGGCGGTGAGGCGGCCCAGGATCTCGCGCTGGGCGGGGGTCTGCACCAGCTCGACCAGGGACCGGCCGCCGTCGTCCTCCTCGGCCTCGGGGCGGCCGCCGGCGAGTGTCTGGGCGGCGTCGCGTACGCGCTCGAGGATGGTCATGGCGTCGACGTCGGTCTCCGCCAAGAAAGACTGGATTTCACCCTCCAGGTGGTCCCGCAGCCAGGGCACCGCGGAGAACTGGGTGCGGTGGGTCTCCTCGTGCAGGCACACCCACAGCCGGAAGTCGTGGGGCGGTACGTCGAGTTCGCGCTCGACGTGGACGATGTTCGGCGCGACGAGCAGCAGCCGGCCGCCGCCCTCGCCGCCGGCGGGCAGGTCGCGGACGGCGGGGGCGAAGGTCTCGTACTGGCCGAGGACGCGGGAGGCCAGGAAGGACAGCAGCATGCCCAGCTCGACGCCGGTGACCTTGCCGCCGACCGCGCCGAGCACCGCGCCGCCGGGGCCGGAGCCGCGGCGCTCCTGCATCTTCTCCAGCAGCGGGCGCAGGATCTCGCGGAAGCCGGCGACGTTCGCCCGGATCCAGCCCGGGCGGTCGACGACGAGGACAGGGGTGTCGTGGGTGTCCTCGGTGCCCATACGAGTGAAGCCCCGGACGTGTTCCTCCGAGGCCTTGGCGTGGCGGCGCAGCTCCGCGACGACGGCGCGGGCCTCGTCGCGGGTCACCTCGGGGCCCGGCCGCACGAGCCGGGTCGCGGTCGCCACCGCGAGATTCCAGTCGACCATGCCGGATGCCGTGCCACCGATGCTCGTCATGTGTCAACCGTACGTGAGGCCTCCCCACAGGGGCAGGCCGTGGGAAGCGGGCCCCGCAGAGCGGACGCCCGCGCGGCCCGCGCCCGGCTTGGCCCCGCGCCCCCGCCCGCTCGCCCCGCCCCCGTGCGGGGTCGATCCCGGACGGCCGGGCCTTCCGCCTCAGTCGCAGGCGCAGGCCGCCAGGGCCGTTGCTGTGCGGTCCAGGGCGGACTGGGCTGCGTGGGGGTCGGTGGTGTCCGTGGTGAGGAGGGCGAAGGCGAGGACGCGGCCGGACTTGTCGACGACGGTGCCGGCGAGGGTGTTGACGCCGGTCAGCGTGCCGGTCTTGGCGCGTACGAGGCCGGCCGCGCCGTCGGTGTAGCGGCTGGTCAGGGTGCCGGTGAAGCCGGCCACCGGGAGGCCGGTGAGGGTGGGGCGCAGTTCGAAGTGGGCGGGGTCGGCGGCGGTGGCGAGGAGCGCGGTCAGGAGGGAGGCCGTCAGCCTGTCCTCGCGGTCGAGGCCGCTGCCGTCCTTGATGACGGCGCCCTCCACCGGCAGGCCCAGCTTCTTCAGCCGGGCCTCGATGGCGCGGCCGGCCCCGGCGAAGTCGGCGCGCTCGCCGGTCGCGATCGCGGTGTGCCGGGCGAGGGCCTCGGCGAGGTCGTTGTCGCTGTGGGTGAGCATCTGCTCGACGAGGGCGGACAGCGGCGGTGAGGAGACCGTGGCGAGGGTGTCCGCGCGGCCGGTGGCCTTGGACGGGCCGGGGGCCGTGGTCTTGACGCCCTCGGTCTCCAGGAACTCCGCGAAGGCGCGGGTGGCCTCGGCGGCGGGGTCCGGGTGGCGCGGGGCGGGGCCGCTCGTGGAGTCGTCGGTGCGGGCCTCGTCGGCCATCAGGGCGGTGACCCGGGCCAGGTTGTCGTTGACCCCGATGGGGTGAAGATCGGAGCCGGCGTACAGGGTGGTGTCGTACGACAGGGTCACCGCGCGGACGTCCTTCTTCTCCAGTGCGGCGGCGGTCTGCGCGGCGAGGGTGCGCAGGCTCGCGCGGCCCTCGGCGTCGCGGTCGGCGGTGAGGGTGGGGTCGCCGCCGCCGACCAGGATCAGCTCCTTGGTGTCGGGTTCGAAGACGGCCCGGGTGGTCAGGCGGTGGTCGGCGCCGAGCGCGGACAGCGCGGCGACGGCGGTGGCGATCTTGGTGGTGGAGGCGGGCGTGAGCGGCTCGTCGGCGGCCGTGCCGTAGAGCCGTTCGCCGGTGGCGATGTCGACGACGGCGGCCGAGCGGCGGGCGCCGAGTGCCGGGTCCTCCAGCAGCGGGTCCAGGGTGTCGGCCAGGGCCTGGGCGTCCGGTCCGGGTCGGCCGGCGCCGGTCGCGCCGCCGAGGCCGGTCAGCACGGAGGCGGCGCTGGGGGCCGGGCGGGGTCCTCCGGGCTCGGTGCCGCTCGCCCCGGCCCGGCCGGAGGCGCCGCCGTGAGATGCGCCACCCGGCCGGGCGGCGGCAGCGGCGCGCTCCCGCTCGGCCGTACGCTGACCCGTGGAGTCCCAGGGGCCCGCGGCGGTCGCAAGACCGGCGGCCAGCGCCAGACCGGCGGTGGCGGCACCCGCGGTGTACTGCCAGGTCTTCACCCGCGTGATCCGTGTGACCTGCGGTGACGCGGCCCGCGCCAGCCGCGCGACCCGCGGCCCCGACGCCGCCGCGGCACGGGCGAGACCGGGGCGCACGGCGTCCGCGACCCGCGTCAGACCCCGTCTCAGACGCGGCCCCGCGGCCCGCCAAGGCCTCAGCTCGACCACGACCACCAGCCCCTTTCGCGATCACACACCTGCGTGAGGGACACTTAACCACCAGAACTGTGTGTTGATCATGGAGGAGCCACCGGTGGAGTTCGACGTCACGATCGAGATCCCGAAGGGTTCGCGCAACAAGTACGAGGTGGACCACGAGACCGGTCGGATCCGGCTGGACCGCCGCCTGTTCACGTCGACCGCCTACCCGACGGACTACGGCTTCGTCGAGAACACCCTCGGCGAGGACGGCGACCCGCTGGACGCGCTGGTCATCCTGGACGAGCCGACCTTCCCGGGCTGCCTCATCCGCTGCCGCGCGATCGGCATGTTCCGTATGACCGACGAGGCCGGCGGCGACGACAAGCTGCTGTGCGTGCCGGCGACGGACCCGCGCGTGGAGCACCTGCGCGACATCCACCACGTGTCCGAGTTCGACCGCCTGGAGATCCAGCACTTCTTCGAGGTCTACAAGGACCTGGAGCCCGGCAAGTCCGTCGAGGGCGCCAACTGGGTCGGCCGCAGCGACGCCGAGGCCGAGATCGAGCGGTCCTACAAGCGCTTCAAGGAGCAGGGCGGTCACTGACCTCCTGCTCGCCGGGTCACTGACCCGCTGCTCGCCGGGTAGACGGGCCGTACGCGCGTGCGTGCGGCCCGTCCGTCATGTGCGCGCATACTGAGGTACCGGAGGTGTCGTACAGGGAGCACTGCACGTGACGGACGCGGAGGACCGCAAGCCGCTGTCGGACGAGGCGAGGATGGCGTTCACGCCGCCCGCCGGTGTCGAGGTCGGGGACAGCGAGTCGGAGACCACCTCCGAGTTCGCCCTTCCCGTCGGGCTGGACGTTCCGCAGCCGCCGAGCGCGGAGCCCGAGGGGTCGGCGTTCAGCCTGCCGCGCTCCTACAGCGCCCGGGAGACGCCCGCGTTCACCCCGCCCACCGGGATTCCGGCGGTCAGCCTGACCAAGGACGCGCCGTGGCAGGACCGGATGCGCACGATGCTGCGGATGTCGGTGACCGAGCGGCCCGCGCTGGAGCCGGTGCAGCGGACCGAGGAGGGCGGCCCGGCCGTTCCGCGCGTGCTGGACCTGACCTTGCGTATCGGGGAGCTGCTGCTGGCGGGCGGCGAGGGCGCGGAGGACGTCGAGGCGGCGATGTTCGCGGTGTGCCGGTCCTACGGCCTCGACCGGTGCGAGCCGAACGTCACCTTCACGCTGCTGTCGATCTCCTACCAGCCGTCGCTGGTGGACGATCCGGTGTCGGCGTCGCGGACCGTGCGGCGGCGCGGCACGGACTACACCCGGCTCGCGGCCGTCTTCCAGCTGGTGGACGACCTCAGCGACCCGGAGACGCACATCTCCCTGGAGGAGGCCTACCGGCGCCTCGCGGAGATCCGCCGCAACCGGCACCCGTATCCGACCTGGGTGCTGACCGCGGCGAGCGGGCTGCTCGCGGGGGCCGCGTCGGTGCTGGTCGGCGGCGATGTGATCGTGTTCGTCGCGGCGGCGCTGGGCGCGATGCTCGGGGACCGGCTGGCGTGGCTGTGCGCGGGGCGCGGGCTGCCGGAGTTCTACCAGTTCACGGTCGCCGCGATGCCGCCGGCCGCGATCGGGGTGGCGCTGACGGTCGCGCACGTGGACGTCGCGGCGTCCGCGGTGATCACCGGTGGGCTGTTCGCGCTGCTGCCCGGGCGGGCGCTGGTGGCGGGCGTGCAGGACGGGCTGACCGGGTTCTACATCACCGCGGCGGCCCGGCTGCTGGAGGTCCTGTACTTCTTCGTGGGCATCGTGGTCGGCGTGCTGGTGGTGCTGTACTTCGGCGTCCAGCTCGGGGCGCAGCTGAACCCGGAGGCGGCGCTGGGCAGCAACGAGCAGCCGCTGGTGCAGACCGCCGCGTCGATGCTGCTGTCGCTGACGTTCGCGGTGCTGCTTCAGCAGGAACGGTCCACCGTGCTCGCCGTGACGCTCAACGGCGGCGTGGCGTGGGTGGTGTACGGCGCGATGCACTACGCCGGTGATCTGTCGCCGGTGGCGTCGACGGCGGTGGCGGCGGGGCTGGTGGGTCTGTTCGGCCAGCTGATGTCGCGGTACCGGTACGCGTCCGCGCTGCCGTACACGACCGCGGCGATCGGGCCGCTGCTGCCGGGCTCGGCCACCTACTTCGGGCTGCTGGCGATCGCGCAGAACGACGTCGACGGGGGTCTGGGGTCGCTGACCAAGGCGGCGGCGCTGGCGATGGCGATCGCCATCGGCGTGAACCTGGGGTCGGAGGTGTCCCGCCTGTTCCTGCGGGGGGCGGGCCGGGGCCGCAAGGCGGCCAAGCGGACGCGGGGCTTCTGACCCCGCGTCCCTGCGGGGTGCGGCTCAGTAGCCCTGGTTCTGGTTGTACGGGTACGGCTGCTGCGGGGGGTACTGCTGGTTGCCGTACGGCTGCCCGCCCTCGTAGGGCTGCTGGTGCTCGTACGGCTGCTGCTGGGCGCCGTAGGGCTGCTGGGTGCCGTAGCCGCCCTGGTCGTAGCCGTAGGGCTGCTGGTCCCCGTAGCCGTACTGCTGGGGGTACTGGTCGTTCTGCTGCGGGTACGGCTGCTGGGGCTCGGCCGGGGGGATGCGGCGGAGCTGGGTGGTGGCGTCGTCCATCACCGGGTACGCCGGCTGCTGCGCGGCCTGGTGCTGCTGAGGCTCGGCGGTCTGCCGCGGGCCGGCCTTCTTGTTCTGCGAGCGGGCGCGCCAGAACTCGATGATGATCGGGACGACGGAGATGAAGACGATCAGGATCAGGATCGCTTCGATGTTCTTCTTGACGAAGTCGATGCCGCCCAGCCAGGAGCCGAGCAGGGTGACGCCCGCGCCCCAGAGGATGCCGCCGAGGATGTTGAAGGTCAGGAAGGAGCGGTACCGCATGCCGCTGACGCCGGCGATGATCGGCGTGAACGTGCGGACGATGGGCACGAAGCGGGCCAGGACCAGGGACTTCGGGCCGTACTTCTCGAAGAACTCGTGGGCCTTGGTGACGTTCTCCTGCTTGAAGAAGCGGGAGTCCGGGCGGGTGAACAGCGCGGGGCCGACCTTCTTGCCGAACATGTAGCCCGCCTGGTCGCCGAGGATCGCGGCGACGCAGATCAGCACGATGGCCAGCCACAGGGGGAAGTCCAGCTCCCCCGAGGTGATCAGCAGGCCGGCGGTGAACAGCAGCGAGTCGCCGGGCAGGAAGAAGCCGATGAGCAGGCCCGACTCGGCGAAGACGATGAGGAGCAGACCCCAGATCCCGAAGGTGTCGAGCAGGTAGTTCGGATCCAGCCAGCTGGGTCCGAGAGCAAGCGTCGTCACGGTTCCGGGCTCCTGAGGGGTGAGAGGAAGTACGGCGGCCGGTGCGGCCGGACAAAGCTATCAACGCCTTGTGTCCGCCGCGGGTTCCACCGGCCCCTCCAGGATGCCAGGGTGCGCTGTGCGCCCTCGGGGGCGAAGCTGTGGGGCATGGGCATCGAGGAGTACGGCGGCGGCCAGGGGCCGCGGCCCGACGTACTGGTCGTGACGACGAACGACATCCCGGGACACCGCGTCGAACAGGTGATCGGAGAGGTGTTCGGGCTCACGGTGCGCTCCCGGCACCTGGGCAGCCAGATCGGCGCCGGTCTGAAGTCGCTGGTGGGCGGTGAGCTGAGAGGGCTCACGAAGACCCTCGTGGAGACCCGCAACCAGGCCATGGAGCGGCTGGTGGAGCAGGCCCGCGCGCGGGGCGCCAACGCGGTGCTGGCGTTCCGCTTCGACGTCACGGACGCGGCGGACGTGGGCACCGAGGTGTGCGCCTACGGCACGGCGGTGGTCGTGGCCCGGGAGTAACCCCGGCGGGGCCGGCCCCGCTGGGCTCCCGGGCCACGACCTCAGGCGGAGTGGCGGGCCGCGTTGGCGACGATGGCGTCCCTCAGGTGCTGGGCCATACCGGGGCGCATGGCCTCGTAGAACGCCGTGAAGCGCTCGTCGGAGACGTACATGTCGCCCAGGCACCGGTGCATCTCGTGGCCGCACTCGTAGTACCAGCCGGTGATGTGCAGGCGGTGCTCCTCGGCGAGGTCCATGGCCCGCTCACTCGTGGGCGGCTCGCCGTCGGCCATCAGGGCGCCGTAGCGCTCGGCCCAGTCGGCGGCCTCGGCCTGCATCCGCTGCCAGTCCTCCTTGGTGTAGCTCGCGGCGCGGCGCTGCGACTCGGCCCAGGCCTCGGTGTCGCCCCAGCGTGCCTCCGCCTCCTCGGCGTACTGCTCCGGGTCGTTGTCCCCGAAGACCTCGAACCGCTCCTCGGGCGTGAGGTTGATCCCCATCTTGCGTGCCTCCATGGCGTGCTCCACGGCCGCCGCCATCTTCCGCAGCTTCTCGATCCGGGCGGTCAGCAGCTCGTGCTGCCGGCGCAGGTGGGCCCGCGGGTCCACGTCCGGGTCGTCGAGCAGGGCGGCGACCTCGTCGAGCGGGAAGCCGAGCTCGCGGTAGAACAGGATCTGCTGCAGCCGGTCGAGGTCGGCGTCGCTGTAGCGCCGGTGGCCCGCGCGGCTGCGCTCGCTGGGCACGAGCAGGCCGATGTCGTCGTAGTGGTGCAGGGTGCGCACCGTCACTCCGGCGAAACCGGCGACCTGTCCCACGGAGTAGCTCACTTCCGCTCCCTTCTCGGTACGCCCTCCACGCTGAGGCCTCACGTGGCGTGAGGTGCAAGCCGAATAATCCGGGGCGTGGTCGTCGTCACGTCAGGACGCCGACGAACGGCTCCCCCTCGCCCGCGAAGGTGTAGGCGCCGGCCTCGATCCGTCCGATGAGGCCGAGGGTCCAGGCGGCCTCGGCGTCGGCCGTGTGGAGCCAGAGGTTCATGATCTCGCCGATGTGCCCGAGCTGCTCGGGGCCGTCCTCGGGGACGTAGTGCTCGGTGACGGCGGAGCGCCACTCCTCGATACGGCGGACGCGTTCCTTCAGGAGGGCGACGGCCTCGGCGCGCGGCAGGTCGACCATGAAGCCGATGGCGGCGGACTTCACGTCGGTCTTCTGGTCGTACTCGGTCAGGGCCTCGCGCAGCAGGCGGAAGTACTCCTCGGTGCCGCTCTCGGTGATCTCGTACTCGGTGCGCGGGGGGCCGCCCGCGGTGGACGGGGCGGTCTCGTGGGCGTGCAGCAGGCCTTGCTTGGCCATCTGTTTCAACGCGTGGTAGATCGACCCGGGCTTGGCGTTGGACCACTCGTGCGCGCCCCAGTACTCCAGGTCGCCGCGCACCTGGTAGCCATGGGCCCGCCCGTGCTGGCGGACGGCGCCCAGGACCAGGAGTCGGATCGCTGACATGCGCTCCAGACTAGGCCGCCGTCAGAACGGGAAGCCGCTCCGGCCGTGCTGCACCGAGATCCACTTCAGGGTGGTGAAGGCGTCCAGGGTGGACTCGCCGTTGAGGCGGCCGACGCCGGAGTGCTTCTCGCCGCCGAAGGGGACGAGGGGTTCGTCGTGGACGGTGCCGTCGTTGACGTGGAACATCCCGGTGTCGATGCGCTGGGCGAAGCGGACACCGCGTTCGACGTCACCGGTGTGGACGGCGCCGCTGAGACCGTACGGGGTGTCGTTGACCAGGCGTACGGCCTCCTCCTCGCCGTCGAAGGGGATGAGGAAGGCGACCGGGCCGAAGATCTCCTGGCGCAGCAGCGGGGAGCCGGCGGGGACGTCGGTGAGGACGGACGGCTCGACCAGGTTGTCGCGGACGGTGCCGCGCAGCAGGGCCGTCGCGCCCTCGGCGACCGCCTGGTCCACCGCGCCGGACAGCGCCTCGGCCTGGGAGGCGTTGATGACCGGGCCGATGACGGTCTCCGGGTCGCGCGGGTCGCCGACCTTCAGGGACCGGACCTTGGCGACGAACTTCTCGGTGAACTCGTCGGCGATCGAGCGGTCGACCAGGACGCGGTTGGCGGCCATGCAGACCTGGCCCTGGTGGACGTAGCGGGAGAAGACGGCGGCGTCGACGGCGTAGTCGAGGTCGGCGTCGTCGAGGACCACCAGCGCGCTGTTGCCGCCGAGTTCGAGGATCGACCGCTTGAAGTGGGCGGCGCAGACGGTGGCCACGTGGCGGCCGATCTTGTCGGAGCCGGTGAAGGAGATGACCTTGGGCACCGGGTGCTCGATGAAGGCGTCGCCGATCTCGGCGATGTCGGTGACGACGACGTTGAGCACGCCGGCCGACAGACCCGCGTCCTCGAAGAGCCTGGCGACCAGGGTGCCGCCGACGACCGGGGTGTCCTGGTGCGGCTTGAGAACCACGGCGTTGCCGAGCGCGAGGGCCGGCGCGACGGACTTCAGCGACAGCAGGAAGGGGAAGTTGAAGGGGCTGATGACGCCGACGACACCGACGGGGACGCGGTAGAGGCGGTTCTCCTTGGCGGGGTCGGGCGAGGGCAGCAGCCGGTCCTCGGGGCGGGTCGCCAGGGCGGCGGCCTCGCGCAGGAACTCCTTGGCCAGGTGCAGTTCGAAGGCGGCCTTGACCCGGGTGCCGCCCAGTTCGGCGACGATCGCCTCGGCGATCTCCGTCTCACGCTCCTCGACCAGCCGCAGCGCCTTCTCGAGCACGGCGCGGCGGGCGAAGGCGCCCGCGCGGGCCCACTCCCGCTGGGCGCGCTCGGCGGCCCGGTAGGCCTGATCTATCTCGTCGACGGTGGCTATGGTGATCGAGGCCAGCTTCTCGCCGTCGTAGGGATTGAAGTCGATGATGTCCCAGGAGCCGGTGCCCGGACGCCACTCGCCGTCGATGTACTGCTGAGCCAGGTCGGTGAAGTAGGACGACATGTGATCCCTCAATCCCTGCCGCGGGAGCAGACAGACAGACGCGCCTGATCGATCGTCATCCTACTGGCCGGTTCGCCAACTTGGCCGGTGTCTCAGGAGAGTTGGAGGAGTCCCCTGAGGAGGTCGCGGCTCTCCGCCGGGCCGGGGCTGTCGCGCTGCAGCTCCTTCAGGGCGGTCTCGTACTGGGCGACGTCCTCGGGCTTGTCCAGGTAGAGGGCGCTGGTGAGCTGCTCCAGGTAGACCACGTCCGACAGGTCGGACTCGGGGAAGCTGAGGATGGTGAAGGCGCCGCTCTCGCCGGAGTGCCCGCCGAAGCTGAACGGCATGATCTGGAGCCGTACGTTGGGGCGTTCGGAGATCTCGATGAGGTGCTGGAGCTGGCCGCGCATCACCTCGCGGTCGCCGTAGGGGCGGCGCAGGGCGGCCTCGTCGAGGACGATGTGGAAGTCGGGGGCGTTCTCCGCGACGAGGTGCTTCTGCCGCTCCAGGCGCAGCGCAACCCGGCGTTCGACGTCGGCCTCGCTCGCGTCCTTCATGCCGCGGCGCACCACCGCGCGGGCGTAGTCCTCGGTCTGGAGCAGGCCGTGCACGAACTGCACCTCGTACGCCCGGATCAGGGACGCGGCGCCCTCCAGGCCGACGTAGGTGGGGAACCAGCTCGGCAGGACGTCGGAGTAGCTGTGCCACCAGCCGGCGACGTTGGCCTCGCGGGCGAGCGAGATCAGGGAGCCCCGCTCGTTCTCGTCCGTGATGCCGTACAGCGTCAGCAGGTCCTCGACGTCCCTCGTCTTGAAGCTCACCCGGCCCAGCTCCATCCGGCTGATCTTCGACTCGGAGGCGCGGATGTGGTAACCCGCCGCCTCGCGGGTGATGCCCCGCGCCTCGCGCAGTCGCCTGAGTTGCGAGCCGAGCAGCATCCGCCGCACCACCGATCCGGGCTCTCCCGCGCTCACCTTCGCCAGCCTCCCCAACCGTCTTCAGGGCCCGCAGTCTGCCACTAAAACACTCCGAGCTGTACTCGTCCGATTACACAGACGGAAAGAAGCCAAAGATTGCGAGCAGGAGCGCACAGAGAGATGGCACGCGGACGGCTCGGGAGCGACGCCGAGATGGCGGAAAAAATGGCCAAGAAGTGGTACGGGTGGGACCAATTCGGTCTCGTGCACGTGCATCTGCCCTTGCATCTGCTCTGCGCATCCGAAACCATGGGTGCCGCGCCACCGCTGCATCGCAACGACCGCGAATTCCGGGAGTGCCCCGCATGGCAACGAATGGATCGACCATGCTCGAGCCGTTACGGCAGGGCCTTCCGCCGCTGGACCCCGCGGCCGTGTCCAGCGCCGCCTCCTGTGCCCTGCCCGCCCGTTACGAAGCGGTGGGCGACGCCCGGCGGTTCACCCGCAGAACCCTCGACCAGTGGGACCTGGGCGACCGGTTCGACGACGTCTGTCTGGTCGTCTCGGAACTGGTCACCAACGCCCTGCGGCACGCCGTGCCGAACGCCCCGCGCGTGCCGGACCAGGAGCCGGCGGTACGGCTGCACCTGATGCGCTGGACCGAGCGGCTGGTGTGCGCGGTACGGGACCCCAGCAACGACAGCCCGGTGGCGCGCGCGGCCGACGACTTCTCCGCGGAGTCCGGACGCGGGCTGTTCCTGGTCGACTCCTTCTGCGACGGCTGGGGCTGGCACCCGCTGGCCGGGACGCTCAGCGGCAAGGTCGTCTGGGCGCTGTTCCGGCTGCCGTCCGCCGGCTGAGGAACCGCGGCACGCCTTGGTGCCGCGGTTCTACGCGCGTTACGGCGAGGCGAGGGCCGCTCTCCGGAGCGCTCGCGTCCGTCATCCGGCCACGAGGTGGTCGAACTCGCCGTCCTTCACCCCGAGGAGCATGGCCTCGATCTCCGCTCTCGTGTACACGAGAGCGGGCCCGTCGGGGAAGTTGGAGTTCCGGACGGCCACCCGCCCGCCCGGCAGCCGGGCGAACTCCACGCACGAACCCTGCGAGTTGCTGTGCCGACTCTTCTGCCAGGCCACACCGCGCAGCTCGGTGGCGGCCATGCCGTTGTACACGTCGTGGTCCACAGGTCGCTCCCCGGTGGTGCACTGGCTGTCGTGGCCATAGATGCAGTGGTCAACTGTGCCGGATCATAGCCTTCTTCATGTGCACATGCAGACGCAGATGCACGTGCACGCGGGGTGCTCCTGTGATTACAGCTTTGACCCCCGCTTTACCGAAATGGTTCCTGTACTAGGAACAGACGCATGCGATGCGCTTTGTGTTCCATTGAACTTCCGTATGTGCAGCGGGCGTTGCCGTAAACGCCGACGGGCCCCGCCTCGGCTGAGGCGGGGCCCGTCGTCGCGGGTGATCAGCGGCTCGCGTACGGCAGCAGGGCCATCTCGCGGGCGTTCTTGATCGCTCGGGCGAGCTGCCGCTGCTGCTGGGAGCTGACCCGGGTGACGCGGCGGCTGCGGATCTTGCCGCGGTCGGAGATGAACTTCCGCAGCAGATCGGTGTCCTTGTAGTCGATGTACGTGATGCCGGCCTGGTCCAGCGGGTTCGGCCGGTTCTTGGCGGGCTTGCGGTCGGACTTGCGGGGCATCGGGGTTCAGACCTCCAGGAGGGTGTCGAAGGCGTGTGGCAGCTGCTGCCAGGCGTCGCGCCCGGCGGCGTACTCGGCGTCGGTGAGCAGGCAGGACTCCAGCAGCCGCTGAAGGCCCTCGCGGTCGAGGCCGGGCGAGGTGAAGACCAGGTGCTGGCAGCAGTCCCCGTGCTCGGGGTGCCAGTCCAGGGCGGCGGCGGCGCGGCGCACCGGCGGGACCATCTCCCAGGCCGCGTCGGGCAGCGAGGCGAGCCAGGGGCCCGCGCTCTCCACGCACAGCGCGCCGCCGGCCGCGTCCCAGTGGAACAGCGTGTCCGGCTTGTCGGCGAGCCAGAAGCGGCCCCGGCTGCGGGCGGCGGCGCAGGTCAGGTCCTCCAGCGCCGCGTACAGCCGCTCCGGGTGGAAGGGGCGGCGGCGATGCCAGACGAAGGTGGTCACCCCGTGCGCGTCGGCGTCGGTGGGCAGCAGGGCGCACGCCGGGTGCTGGGCCGCCGCGGCGGCCTCCACGTCGAAGCCGGCGAGCGCGGCGCCCGCCAGGTCACCGTGGCCGATCGGGACCCGGCGGGCCGTCGGATGGAGCTGGGCCAGCAGCTCGCGGTCCTCGTCGTCGGCCTCCTCGGACTCGGCGACGGCGAGGACGGGGGCGTACTCCAGCTGGCGGGCGAAGGTGTCGGCGACGGTGCGCTGGTCGGTGGCGGCCGCGGCGAGCCCGGCCTCGGCGAGGTCGTCGCCGTTGCCGAGGTACGGCAGCAGCAGCGCCGGGTCGACGGCGGTGATCACGCCGGTCACGGTGAGGCCGCCGGCGGTGACGACCTCGGCCATGGCCTTGGGCTCGACCGAGTCCCACAGTTCGACGACCGCGAGCCGGGTGTCGCCGGCGTCGGCGAGCCGCCGCAGCTCGGGCACCAGGTCCTCGCGCAGGGCACAGCACGCGCAGTCGTTGACCAGCGGCGTCTCACCGGTGTCCTGGACGCCGCCGGCGTCGCGGACGGTCCGCACGACGGTGCCGGACGCGGCCGTCGCCAGGTCGTGGTGGAGGACGACGCTGCCGGGGACGTCGGTGAGCAGCCGGTCGACGGCCGCCTTGCGGGCGTCGGAGTGCAGCCCGCCGACGATCACGACGGAGAGGTCGGGCACGGCGCTCAGCTCCGCTTTCCGTACCGGCGCTCGAAGCGCTCGACGCGGCCCGCGGTGTCCAGGACGCGGGCGGTGCCGGTGTAGAAGGGGTGGCTGACGTTCGAGATCTCGACGTCCACGACCGGGTAGGTGTTGCCGTCCTCCCACTCGATCGTCTTGTCGCTGGTCATGGTGGACCGGGTGAGGAAGGCGTAGTTCGCGGCGCGGTCACGGAAGACGACGGGGCCGTAGGCGGGGTGGATGCCCTTGCGCATGGCGGTCAGCGCTCCTCTCGGAAGTCGACGTGGCGGCCGACGACCGGGTCGTACTTGCGCAGGGTCAGCCGGTCCGGGTCGTTGCGGCGGTTCTTGCGGGTCACGTAGGTGTAGCCGGTGCCGGCGGTGGACCGGAGCTTGATGACCGGGCGGAGTTCGTTGCGTGCCATGCTGCTATGTTACTGAAAATGAATTCCATTACGACACCGATCGAGGAGAGGTTCGTCACCCGATGTCCGCCCACTGCATGCTGACCGGCGCCCAGCCCGGTTTCGGCAACACGATCTCCCACTCCCACCGGCGGTCCTCGCGCCGCTTCGACCCGAACATCCAGAGCAAGCGGTACTGGCTGCCGAGCGAGGGCCGGTACGTCCGGCTGAAGCTGAGCACGAAGGGGATCAAGACCGTCGACACGATCGGCATCGAGGCCGCCGTGGCCCGGATCCGCGCCCGGGGGGTGCGGGTCTGATGGCGAAGAAGAGCAAGATCGCGAAGAACGAGAAGCGGCAGGAGATCGTCGCCCGGTACGCCGCACGACGGGCCGAGCTGAAGGAGATCATCCGCCGGCCGTCCTCGACCGACGCCGAGCGGGCCGCCGCGCAGGCGGAACTGCGCCGCCAGCCGCGCGACGCCAGCGCCACGCGCGTACGCAACCGGGACCAGGTGGACGGGCGCCCGCGCGGCTACTTCCGGGCGTTCGGGCTGTCCCGGGTGTCACTGCGGGAGCAGGCGCACGCCGGGTACCTGCCGGGGGTGCGCAAGTCCTCCTGGTAGCGAGGGCCGCCGAAGGCCTCGAGGGAGGTGGCCGGGCGGTTACGGCCTGGTAGCTTGCTGCGGTCGTACCGTCCTACCGGTTCTTCCCTGGGGGCTCGCAGTGACTTCGGCGACGTACGCGCGCGGGGCGCGCAGGCGGATACGGATCGCGGCCGTGGCCGTGGCGGCCGGGCTGAGCGGTGTGCTGCTGAGCGCGTGCGGCGGTGACGGCGGCTCCGAGGAGGAGGCGACGCCGACCGCGCCGGCCTCGTCGTCCCGGTCTCCCTCCCCGTCCCCCTCGGCCTCCGGCTCGGCCGCTCGTGGCGAGCTGGACGGCAGCTGGCTCGCCACCAGCGGCGGGCAGGCCGTGGTGCTCGTGCTCAACGGCGACGAGGCGGGGCTGTTCGCGAGCCGCGGGACCGTGTGCGGCGGTCGGGTCACCGAGGCGGCCGGGAAGCCGGCGATACGGCTGCTCTGCGGCGGTGAGGACGGGAAGAACGGTGACGGCGCTGCCGGAGGTGACGGCGGTCGGGACCGGGAGCGCGGCACCGGGACGGTCGACTCCGTCACGGCGGACTCCCTCAAGGTGACCTGGGAGGGGTCGGTGGGGGTGGAGACGTTCACCAGGGCCGAGGGGGGCACGCTGCCGTCGGGGGTGCCGACGGAGGGGCTGGGGTCGTGAGGCCGCCCCCTGCTGGAGGCGGGGACTCGGGGCGCAGGGCCCTCACCGGCGTTGTGCCGGGGTGCCGTTCAAGGCCTCGGAGAGGGTCGTGAGGGTGGTGAGCAGGAGTCGTGCGGCGGGGCGTACGACGGTGTCGGACGTGCCGGCCCAGGCGGGGTCGGTGAGGGCGGCGCGTACGGCGTCCCACCGGGGGACGCGGTGATCCCGCACCGCCTTCGCGCCCTGGGCGGTGGCCTTGCGGAGGGCGTCCGCGAGGTGGGCGGCCGGGGGCACGGGCGGGGCGGCGCGGTTCGGAAGGTGGGCCTCCGGCAGCATCGCCACCCGGCCCAGCCGGGTCAGCGCGTCCTCCGCGTCGTGCGCCGCGACCCGGGACAGGCCGCGGTGGCGTACGGGTTCGTGCTCCGCGCGGGCGACCGCCGTGTGCCAGGCGGCGCGGGCCGCGCGGGCGGCGAGCAGGGCGTCCCGGATGTCGTCGGCGGAGGCGGACGCGGGGTCCGCGTGGTGGCGCAGTACGGTGCGCCCACAGGCTCACCTCAACCGGATGTAGCGGATCATCTGCGCCATATGGGGCGTATCGAATGCCGCCCCGTCGGTCAGTCGAGGCGCGGGCGGTGGCGCATCTGGGCGCGGTCCGCCGCGCGGGCGCCCTCGTGCCAGCCCGCCGCGTCGTTCACGCCGCGCAGCCGGGTCGTCGTGGTCTCGGGGAACATGCGCTCCGCGCGGTCGGTGACCGCGACCTCGCGGGAGGCGAGGACGGGCAGCAGGTCGTCGGTCACCTGGGTCTCGGCGGCGGCCGCGAGGCGGGTGCCCACGCGGTGGGCGTAGGCGGCGAGGAAGGACTGGCGGAACGTTTTGGTGCGCTTGCGGCCGCCCGCGCGCTGGGCCGCCTCCGCCTTGGCCATGGCGGTGGTGGCCTGCACGAGCAGCGAGGTGTAGAGCAGCTCGACCGCTTCGAGGTCCGCGTCGAAGCCGACGACCGTGGAGAAGCCGAGGGGTTCGTTCCACACCGCGCGGCAGTGGTTGGCGGAGGCCACGGCGTCCAGCAGTACCGCCTTGGCCTGCTCGTACGGCGGCTCGACGCCGATCCGGCAGGCGGTGGGGGTGTCGGCGGCCGGGTCCGGTGAGCGGGCGGCGAGCAGGGCCTCGTCGATGCTGTGCCGGGCCATCAGCTCCTGCGCCTTGGCGCTGAGCGCCTCGGCCTCCTCCGGGTAGCCCGTCGCCTCCGCCTTGGCGAGCAGGGCGCGGATCCGGGCGAGCATCCGGGACTCCGCGGGCGCGTCGCGGCGTACCGGCTCGTGGTCGTCGAGGGGTTCGAGGGTGGGCAGGCGCAGCAGGAGGCGGTACAGCTCCAGGACCGCGGTGGCGTGCGAGAAGCGGTCCGCGCGGGGCGGCGCTTCGGTGGGCAGGTCGTCGAGCTGGGCCCGCCAGCGGCGTCCGCGCGGGCGGTCGTCGGGGGCCTGGGCGCGGATCAGCGCCGCCACCAGGGTCACGTGGACGTCGTCCAGCTCTCGTCGCACGATCCGTACGAGGTCGGCGGGCTGCCAGCCCCGCCGCCAGGCCGTCGCGACGAACTCGCGCCCCCGGCGTTCGCGTTCCGCGTCGGCGGCCGGGTCGGCGGCGAGCAGGGACGCGCCGGTGTCGAGGCCGGTGTCGTCGGCGGAGTAGAGGGCGGCCTCGAAGGCGCGGTCGACGGTGCTGGGCGTACGGGGGGTGCTCACCCGGCGATGGTGCCATGGGCGGTGACGGCGCCCTGGGCGGGTGCGGGGCCGGCCGTCTCACTCCGCGGAATTCGGTCGCCCTGGGGGAGGGCCGTTTCGAGCATGGCCCCATGGTGGACATGCATCTCTACGCGGCGTTCCTGGTCGCCGCCTTCGCGCTCTGTGTCACTCCGGGACCCGACATGATGTTCATCGTGGCCGTGGGAGGGAGGGGTGGTCCCGCGGCGGGGGTGATGGCGGCGTTCGGGGTGGCCTGCGCGATGCTCGTGCACGCGGTGGCCGCGGCGCTGGGGCTGTCGGCGCTGTTCGAGGCGGTGCCGACGCTGTATCACGTGCTGCGGTGGGCGGGGGCGGCGTATCTGCTGTATCTCGCGGTGAAGGCGTTCCGGGACCGGTCCGTGCCCGGGGAGGAGGACTCCGGGAGCGGCGCGGGCCCGGGGCTGCGGCGGGCGTTCTGGCAGGGCGCGATCACCAATCTGCTCAATCCCAAGGTGATTCTGTTCAACGTGGCGTTCCTGCCGCAGTTCGTGGATCCGGAACTGGGTCATGTGCCGGGACAGTTCATGGTGCTCGGCGTGACGATCGTGGTGATGGGGTTCCTGGTGGACGGGGTGATCGGGCTGCTGGCGGGGAAGCTCTCGGCGCTGTTGCGGCGCAGCCGGCGGGTGGCTCGGGGGCTCAATGTCTTCAGCGGGACGGTGTTCGTGGGGCTGGCCCTCAAGGTGTCAACTGACGGTTGACACCCTTGGGGGTGCAACCTACGGTTGACACATGTCGACGAACCCCAACATCACGGCATCCGTACGTCTCGACGACCTCATCGCGGCCATCAAGAAGGTCCACGACCAGCCGCTCGACCAGCTCCAGGACGCGGTGATCGCCGCGGAGCACCTGGGCGACGTGGCGGACCATCTCATCGGCCACTTCGTGGACCAGGCGCGCCGGTCGGGCGCGTCCTGGACGGACATCGGCAAGAGCATGGGCGTCACCCGGCAGGCGGCGCAGAAGCGGTTCGTGCCCAAGGAGTCCGCGGACCTGGACCCTAGCCAGGGCTTCAGCCGCTACACCCCCCGCGCGCGGAACGTCGTCATGGCCGCGCACAACGAGGCCATCGCCGCGCGCAACGCCGAGGGCCGGCCGGAGCACCTGATCCTCGGCCTGCTCGCCGAGCCCGAGGGACTGGCCGCCCACGCGATCACCGCGCAGGGCGTCACCCTGGACGAGGTGCGCCAGGCCGCGACCGCCGCGCTGCCGCCGGCCTCGGAGGAGGTCCCCGAGCTGGTCCCCTACGGCCCCGACGCCAAGAAGGCGCTGGAGCTGACGTTCCGGGAGGCCCTGCGCCTCGGCCACAACTACATCGGCACCGAACACCTGCTGCTCGCCCTGCTGGAGTTCGAGAACGGCCAGGGCGTGCTGTCCGGCCTGGGCATCACCAAGGAGGCGGCGGAGCGGTACGTCACCGAGCTGCTCGCCAAGTTCCTGGACACCGGCAAGAGCGCTGGTGAGGCGGCGTCGGAGGGCTGACGCCGGGCCGTTGTCAGACCCTCCTGCCACACTCGCTTGCATGACCGACCGGTGGGCGCTCGCACCGGCCGAGGGCGGCGGCGTGGAGCTCGCCCCCCTCGGCCCGGACGGGCTGCCCGCCGGTCCGGTGGTGCGGGAGGAGGACCCGGCGTCGGCCGTGCGCGCGCGGCCGGAGGTGACGCGCTGGGTCTGGCGGTCCACGGCGGAGGTGTATCCGCGGCTGCTCGCCACGGGGGTGCGAGTGGAGCGGTGCTACGACATCGAGGCCGCCGAAGCCCTCCTCCTGGGCCACGAGGGGCGGTACGGCGAGCCGCGCTCGGCCGCCGCCGCCCTGGCCCGGCTGCGCGGCGGACCGGTGCCGCCGGATCCGCCGCAGCGGTCGGCCGAACCGGGCGCGCAGTCCCCGCTCTTCGAGCCGGAGGGCAGCCGCCCGCTCCCCCTCGCCGACCTGCTCGCCGTCTACGCCGAGCAGCAGCGGCGGCACGAGCGCGCCGCACGTTCCGACCGGATGCGGCTGCTGACCGCCGCCGAGTCGGCGGGCACGCTGGTGGCCGCCGAGATGAACCACGCGGGACTGCCGTGGAGCGCGGACGTGCACCGCGCGGTCCTGCACGACCTGCTGGGCGAGCGGTACGCGGGCGGCGGCGAGCCCCGGCGGCTGGCCGAGCTGGCCGACGAGGTGTCCGCCGCGTTCGGGCGGCGCGTGCGGCCCGACCTGCCCGCCGACGTGATCAAGGCGTTCGCGCAGGCCGGGATCAAGGTGCGGTCCACCCGGCGGTGGGAGATCGAGTCCGTCGACCACCCGGCCGTGAAACCGCTGATCGAGTACAAGAAGCTGTACCGGATCTGGGTCGCCCACGGCTGGTCCTGGCTCCAGGACTGGGTGCGCGACGGCCGGTTCCGGCCCGGGTTCCAGGCCGGCGGCACGGTCACCGGACGCTGGGTCACCAACGGCGGCGGCGGGCTCCAGATCCCCAAGGTGATCCGGCGCGCCGTGGTCGCCGACCCCGGCTGGCGGCTGGTCGTCGCCGACGCCGACCAGATGGAACCGCGCGTGCTGGCCGCGATCTCCCGCGACCCCGGCCTGATGGAGGTCGCCGGGCGGGAGAGCGACCTGTACCAGTCGGTGTCCGACCGCGCCTTCTCCGGCGACCGCGCCCAGGCCAAACTCGCCGTGCTCGGCGCGATCTACGGCCAGACCTCCGGGGACGGCCTGAAGAACCTCGCCGCGCTGCGCCGCCGCTTCCCCAAGGCGGTCGCCTACGTCGACGACGCCGCCCGCGCCGGCGAGGAGGGGCGGCTGGTGCGCACCTGGCTCGGCCGGACCTGCCCGCCCGCGGCGCAGGCCGGCGAGGACCCGGCGGAGGAGGCCGGTATCCCGGCGGCGGACGAGGACGGCGACGACCGGGCCTGGGTCCCGGGGTACGCCTCGACCAACGCCCGCGCCCGGGGCCGCTTCGCCCGCAACTTCGTGGTCCAGGGCAGCGCCGCCGACTGGGCGCTGCTGCTGCTCGCCGCGCTGCGCCGGGCCTGCGCGGACCTCGCCGCCGAGCTGGTCTTCTTCCAGCACGACGAGGTGATCGTGCACTGCCCCGAGGAGGAGGCGGAGACGGTGGTCGCGGCGATCCGGGAGGCGGCGGCGCTGGCGGGGCGGCTGACGTTCGGGGAGACACCGGTGCGGTTCCCGTTCACGACGGCGGTGGTGGAGTGCTATGCCGACGCCAAGTGAGACACCCCGTCGGACCTGGGGTCAGCAGCGGGCCCCGGCGCCGTCCAGCAGCTCCCGCAGCTGCGCCGTGACCGCGCTCTCGTCCGTGCCGTCCAGCGCGGCGAGAGCGGCGCGCCACTCCTCGTGCGCCCGCTCGTGCAGACCCCGGGCGCACAGCAGCAGCCCGTGCTGGTGGCGGGCGAGTCCGCCGGTGTAGTGGTCGGCGCGGGCGTCCGCGCGGCGCATCAGTTCGGCGCACTCGCCCAGGGCGCGGTCGGTGTGGCCGAGCAGGCGCAGGGCGCGGACCAGGCCGAGGCGGGTCTGGGACTCGCCGTGCCAGTCGCCGTGGCCGCCGAGGATGCGCAGGCTCTCCTCGAAGTGCCGGGCGGCGGACTCCGGTTCGCCGAGGCGGAGATGGGCGTAGCCGATGTTGCAGTGCGCCGAGTGCTGGACGATGACAGCGCCGATCGCGACGCCGATGGCGAGGGAGCGGCGGTGCTGTTCGATGGCGGCGCGCGGATCGGTGTGCTCGTAGAGGTTGCCCAGGTGGCTGTAGGTGACGGCCTCGCCGTGCGGGTCGTTCAGCTGCCGGGAGTAGGTGAGGCTCTGGCGCAGCGCCTCCTCCGACTCGGCGTACCGGCCCAGCCCTTCGAGGAGCAGCCCGCGGTTGTTGAGACAGCGCCGGATCCAGGAGACCACTCCCAGGCGGCGCCAGATCCTCAGGGCCCGGTCGTTGAGGTCGAGGGCGTCGCCCTGGCGGCCGGTCAGGAAGTGCAGTCCGGCCAGGTCGCCGAGGGCGTAGGCCTCGGCCGCGGGGTCGCCGAGGCGGCGGGCGGCGTCGAGGGCGGCGCTGCCCAGGATCTCCATCTCGGCCACACGGCCGCTGCGGTGGACGTACGGGAAGAGGAGGCGGATCAGGGTGGAGAAGTAGGCGGCGGTGCGGTGGTCGTGGGCCGGGTCGCCCGCGTGCCGTTCCACGAGGGTGACGATGTTCGGCAGCTCCGTGTCGCCCCAGGCGAAGGCCTCCTCGGCGGACGCGAAGGGCGCGGTGGCGGCCACGTGCGCGGCGTGCTCGGGGGGCTGGGCGGCGGTGGGGCGGCGGCGGTCGTCCTGGTCGAGGCCGGGTTCGACGATGGCGGTGAGGGCGCGCTCGGCCACCGCCGCGTACCAGTGGAGGGCGGTCTCCACGGCGTCCGTGGGTGGGGTGGGGCTGCCGGGTACGGCGGGGCTCCCGGATACGGCGTGACTCCCGGGCAGGGCGGGGCTCACGGGCACAGCATGACCTCCGGGCGCGGCAGGGCTCCCGGGCACGGCATGACCTCCGGGCACGGCCGGGCCTCCGGATACGGCATGACCTCCGGGCGCGGCCGGGGCCCCGGATACGGCATGACTCCCGGGCACGGCCGGGCCCCCGGATACGGCATGACGCCCGGGCACGGCCGGGCCCCCGGCCCCGGCGGGGCTCCCGGGCGCGGCAGGGTTGCCAGGCGCGGCCGGGCTTTCGTCCGTGCGCGGGTGGGCGGCGGTGCCCTCCGTCCCGGCGTCCGCTTCCGCCAGTTCGCGGGCGAAGTCGCGGACCAGGTCGTGCGGGGCGTAGCGGCCGTACGCCGTCTCCTCCAGGAGGGCCACGTCGACGAGCCGGTCGAGGGCCGCCTCGGCGCGGCGTTCGCCGGTGCCGGTGAGGCGGGCGAGGAGGGGGGCGCCGTAGGCGGGGAGGTCGAGGGCGCCGATGCGGCGCAGGGCGACGGCCGCGTCGCGGTCCGCCTCGCGGTCGGAGGCGGCGAGCGCGTCGTGGGCGACGGCGAGGGAGCGGCGCACGCTGAGGTCGTCGTACTCCAGGTGGTGCAGCCGGCCCTCGGTGGCCGCGAGTTGGTGGGCCAGCACGTCCGGGGTGAGGGCGCTGCGCGCGGCGAGCCGGGCGGCGACGACGCGCAGCGCGAGCGGCAGCCGCCCGGTGAGGTCGACGAGCGGATGGCCCGCGTCGAGCCCGTCCCGGCCGGAGACCGCGCGCAGCAGCGCAGCGCTGTCCTCCCCGGTGAGCGGGGCGAGCGGGAAGCGGCGGGCGCCGTCGAGGGCGGTCAGCGGGGAGCGGCTGGTGACGATGACCGCGCAGCCGGGCCCGGCCGGCAGCAGCGGCCGTACCTGGGCGGCGGTGGCGGCGTCGTCCAGGACCAGCAGCGTGCGGGTGGGCGCCAGCAGAGAGCGCAGCAGCGCGGCGGCGGCGTCCGGGTGGTCGGGGACACGGCGGGGCTCGGTGCCGAGGTCGCGCAGCAGGGCGGCGAGGGCCTGGGCGGAGGTGAGGGGAGTCATGCCCGGGGTGGCGCCGTGCAGGTGGATGTAGAGCTGGCCATCGCTGAAACGTTCCGCCAGACCGTGCGCCACATGCAGCGCGAGCGCGCTCTTGCCCACCCCGGCCATCCCGCTGACCACGGCGACCGCACCGGGTTCCAGCAGGGCCCGGCGCAGCTCACCGCGGACGGTGATACGGCCGGTGAAGTGGGGCGGAGGCGGGGGGAGTTGGGCGGGGCGGGTGGTGAAGGCCGAGGGAGTGCTGGGGACCTCGGATGCGGGGGAGGTCTCGGGGCTTGCGTGGGGCCCGGGAGCCTCGGGTGCGTGGGAGGCCTCGGGTGCTTCGGGCGCATGGCGGGCTGCGGATGCCTGGGGTGCTCCGGTTGCCTGGGATGCTCCGGGTGTTTTCGACGGCGGGTACGGCTGGGACCGGTGGGACTGCTGGGACTGATGGGACTGATGGGACTGCTGTGACTGCTGTGACTGACCGGCCTGGGTGGCCTGCGAGGCGTGGTGGGCCTGGGCCTGGTGGGACGACACGGACGCCGGGTACGTCGACGCGACCGGCGGCTCCTCCCGCACGGCCCCCCGCAGCACCTCCAGATGCGCGTCCCGCACCGCCGTTCCCGGCTCCACGCCCAGCTCGTCCAGCAGGCGGGCGCGCAGGTCGCGGTGGACGGCCAGGGCCTCGGCGCGTCGGCCGGTGCGGTGCAGGGCGAGCATCAGCTGGCGGTGGTACGCCTCGCGGAGCGGGTGTTCGGCGGCCAGTTCGGCGAGTTCCGGCACGAGTTCGCCGAGCCGGGCGCCGCCGAGGGCGAGTTCGGCGTCGTAGCGCCACTCCAGTACCAGCAGCCGGGCCTCCGCCAGGCGCTGGACGAAGGCGTAGCCGCCCAGTTCGGACGGGAGTCCGCTGAGCGGAGTGCCGCGCCACAGCGCCAGCGCGGCCGTGGCCTCGCGCGTCACCGTCACCCAGTCCCGGGCGGTGTGCGCGGCGCGGGCGGCGGTGACCCGGCGTTCGAAGACGTGGACGTCCAGTTCGTCCGGCGCCACCCGCAGCAGGTAGCCGGGCGGGACGGCGCGCAGCCGGTCGGGTTCGTCGAGGAGGCGGCGCAGCCGGGTGACGTGGTTGTGCAGGGAGGCGTGCGCCGAGGCGGGCGGTTCGCCGCCCCACAGCGCGTCCTTGAGGGTGTCGACCGGCACCACCCGGCCGGGCTCCAGCAGCAGGGCGGCGAGCAGGGCCCGCGCCTTGGGGCTGCGGATGGGGCGTACGACGACACCGGCGGTGTCGGCGTCTCCGGCGTCGTCGGCGTAGGCGCCCCGGGAGCCGTACGTCGTGTCCGGCTGGTAGAGCACGGGCGGGCCCAGCAGTCCGAACCGCATTACACCCTGGCGCATTTCCGCCCTCGTCACGGCGGTTTCCCGCCACCTGCTCACTGTCGGCTCCCGGCTGTCACCCGCGGGAGTACCCTGCCGTCGCCTGCCGCTGTCCGGCGGCGCCCGGGTCGCCGGACGGCGGCTTCACGCCAACCGGCAGACGGCGCTCGGGAGAACCGTTGGCCACATGTTAGCGATCCGTTGGTGCCGTCTGATGTGATCACTTCATCGGAGCCGGCCCGACGGTGCGCGCGTAGAACGCGTTACTCGGGGGAGTGTCGCCGCCGCGGCCGGATCCGGGACGCCAGTGGGCCCCGGTCGGCAGAGGTGAACGTCCGGGGCCCGCGGCGCATCCGGTGCCGGGCGCCCCGCGCGCCCCCGTGCCATCGTGGTGCCATGCCCATCGAAGTGCGCCCCGCGACCGTCTTCGAGGACGTTCGCGCGGTGATCGGCCCCAAGTCGCCCACCGCGAACGTCTGCTGGTGTCTGAGCTACCGGATCCCCTCCAAGCTCAACAACGAGCTGCGCGGGCCGGCCCGTGGCGAGTACGTCGCCGAGTTGTGCCGCGCCGAGCTCCCGCCCGGGGTCCTCGCCTACGACGGTGACGAGCCGGTCGGCTGGGCCGCCGTCGCTCCCCGCGCGGAGACCTCCTTCGCCCGCAACCGCAAGATCCCGCACGTCGACGACCTGCCGGTGTGGTCGCTGTGGTGCATCCGCGTCCGCCCCGGCCACCGCAAGCAGGGCATCTCCCACGCGCTCATCGCCGGTGCCGTCGACTTCGCCCGCGCGCACGGTGCCCCGGCCGTCGAGGCGTACCCCCTCGACAACGGCGACGCCCGCGTCGACCTGACCATGGCCTACCCCGGCCTCCGCAGGAACTTCGAACGCGCCGGCTTCACCCACGCCGCCGACACCACCTCGGTCCTGGCCGGGCATCCCCGGGTGCTGATGCGCCTCGATCTCCGCTGAGCCCGGGCGAGACAGTCGTCACAAGCCCGTTCACGTGTGATGGCGCGGTTCGGTGGTTAGGTTTCGAAGATGGTGAGCTGCGAGCGAGGAGCGTCCGGTGGGGGGAGAGTGATGGACGGGACAGAAGCGCACAGCGACCCGGGCGAGGACGAGCCGATACGGCCGGAGGACATCCAGGTGTACGCCTCCCTGCTCCCCCGCCTCCCGGGACCCGCCGACGACGCGCCGCCCGAGACACTGCGGCGGCTGGTGGCGTACGGGCTGCTCTACCGCGACGACGACGGCAGCAGCGACGACGGCAGCAGCAGCAGCAGCAGCGACAACGATGGCAACGGGGACGAGGGCAACGGCGGTGGCAGCCGCCCGAACCGTGTCACCTACCTGCCCGTGAACCCCGGTCTCGTCTGCGGCCGGCGGGCCCGCGCGATCCTCGGCGAGGCGCAGGAGGCGCTCGACCGGCTGGTGCGCACCCAGGAGACGCTGGCCCCGGCGGTGGAGGCGTACCGGCACTACCGGGACCTGGGCGACTACGAGGTCCACTCGGGACTGGCCCGGATCAACGAGGCGATCGAGCTGGCCGCCCGCGAGTGCCACGAGGAGATCCTCACCTCGCAGCCGGGCGGCCCGCGCTCCGCGGAGGTGCTCGCCTCCTCCCTGCCGCCCACCCTCGCGATGCTCGCCCGCGGCGCCCGGATGAAGACGATCTACCAGCACAACGCGCGCACCAGCGCCGCCACCCGGGCCTATGTGCGCACCGTGGAGGAGCACGGGGCCGAAGTGCGCACGCTGGACGAGAACTTCGACCGGCTGATCATCTTCGACCGCAAGGTCGCCTTCATCCCGTCGACGGCCGACCGCACGGTGGCGGTGGAGGTCCGTATCCCGGCGGTGGTCTCCTTCCTCGTGGGCTCCTTCGAGAGGTCCTGGATCCGGGCCGTCCCCTTCACCCCGCCGGGGCGGGACAAGGTCACCGCCCGGATCACCGACGAACTGGAGCTGGCGATCCTGCGGCACGTGGTGGCCGGGGACAAGGACGCGGTGACCGCGCAGCAGCTGGGGATCAGCGTGCGGCGCTGCCAGGAGTACATCGCCCGGCTGTCGGCCCGGTTCGGCAGCCGCAGCCGCGCGCAACTGGGGTATCTGATCGCCAAGTCGGGGGTCCTGGAGGAGGCCGCGCAGAGCGAGGAGGCCAACGGGGCGTTCACGGAGCCGGTTCAGGTCCCGCGGCTGTCCGCGCTGTCCTCCGTCTCGGCGTCCGACTGACCCGGCCCGTCCGACCGTCTCAGTCCCTCCGACCGTCTCAGTCCCTCCGACTGCTCCGGCCCCTCCGACTGCTCCGGCCCCTCCGACCGACCCCGCCCACGGGCGCCGTCCCGAGGCGCGGGGCGGCGCGCCCCGTCCCGCACCGCGTACCCCGCGTACACCGTCACCACCCCGGCCCCCAGCGCCAGGCACCCCGCCCACAGCGTGTCCCCGCCCCACGCCTCGCGCACCGACATGCCCAGCGGGGCGCCCAGCACCAGCCCCAGGTTCCACACGAACTGGTAGGCGCCCTGGTAGGAGCCCGCGCGGCCCTCGGGCGCGTGCCGGACCAGGAACGCGGACGCCTGCGGCACCAGCAGGATCTCGCCGAGGGTCCACACGGTGAGGGCGGTGGCGTACGACCACGCGCTCCCGGCGATCGCGTTGGCGCCGAAGCCGACGGCGACCAGCAGCCCGGCGAACACGAACTGGGTGTCCATGCCCAGCCGTTCGGCCGCCCGGGAGACGAACGGCTGGAGCACGATGATCAGCAGGCCGTTGAGGGAGGCGACCAGGCCGTAGACGTGCGGCGCCAGCCCGTGCGCGGCCATGTCCAGCGGCAGCGTCGACTGCTTCTGGAGGTAGATCAGCGCGAGGCAGAACGACAGGACCAGGAAGCGGGCGACCGGGCCGGAGCGGAACGGCGCGAGCAGCCCGCGTCCCGGGGACCGGGCCTCCTTGCCGCCGTGCCCGTCCGCCCCCGGCAGCCGCAGCGCGACCGCGCCGTAGCAGACGGCCGTGACCATGTTGAGGACGATCAGCCAGACCGGGTCCCACTCCAGCAGCACCCCGGAGACCGCGGGTGACACCGCGGCACCGATGTTCGACGCCCAGTAGAGCAGCCCGAACGCCCGCACATGGGCGGTCTCGGGCAGCTCCCGGGACACCACCACCGCCCCGGCCGGCTTGTGCAGCGTCGACGCGCAGCCGGACAGCAGCACGACCCCGGCCAGCACCCCCGCCCGCTGGGTGCACACCAGACAGACGGACGCGGCCAGGGACACCGCCTGCGAGAACAGCACCGCCGCCCGCGGCCCGACCCGGTCGGCCAGCGCCCCGCCGAGCAGCGCCCCCGCGACCGACCCGGCGCCCCAGAGTCCGACCAGGACGCCGATGGCGCCCGTGGACAGACCGGTCTCGGCGGCCAGGAACAGGGAGAGGAAGGCGGGGACGAGGATGCCCAGCCGGTTGAGCAGGGTGCCGGCGAACAGCAGCCGGAACACCGGTGGCAGTGGCCGCCGTTCGCCGGTCGCCCGCCGCGCGGACGGGCCGCGCGCGGCCGTCATGCCGATTCCAGCTCCTGCCACGCGGCCTGGTCCTGGAGCGCGAAGATGTCCTTCACCGAGGCGATGCGCTCCTCCAGGTCGGTGGTGGCGCCCCGGTCCAGGATCGACGCGTAGGTCTCGCGCAGGGCGCTGATGGTGGCGCGCAGCCCCTGGTTGGCGTAGATCACCGTGGACACCCCGGCCTTGACGACGTCGTCGATGTGCCAGTCCGGGTAGGTCGTCGGGACGACCACCACGGGCGCCCGGTCGCCCCACTCGGCGAGGAACGCCAGCACCTGCTCGTTGGTGGGCTTCTTGGAGTGCACGAGCACGCCGTCGGCGCCCGCGTCGACGTACGCGTGGCAGCGCTCCAGGGCGACGTCGACGCCGAGTCCGTCGATCAGCGCCTCGGTGCGGGCGATGACGAAGAAGTCCCCGGTGCGCTGGGCCTGCTTGGCGACGCGCAGCTTGGCGGCGAACGTCTCGGTGGGCAGCAGGGTGTGGTCGGTGGCGATGAAGCTGTTCATCTTGGGGAACTGCTTGTCCTCCATCGCCACGGCGGTGATGCCCGCCGCCTCGTACTCGTGGACCATGTGGGCCACGTTGAGGTTGTTGCCGTAGCCGGTGTCGACGTCGGCGACGACCGGGATGCCGAGCGACTTCTGGATGTTGGCCGCGGCCTCCAGGTACTCGGTCATGGTCAGCACGCTGGCGTCGGGCAGGCAGCGGGCGGCGGACACCTCCAGGCTGGACGACCAGACGGCGTCGAAGCCGGCGGCCTCGGCGAGCCGGCCGCCGAGCGCGTCGTGCGCGCCGACGACCCGTACCGCGCTCCCGGCGGCACGGCGGGCGGCGAGGACCGACCGGAAGGACGGGTGGGAGAAGGGCTTGAGCATGGCGGTGCTCCTCACGAAACTGGCGAGCCGGCGAGCTGACGAAACTGGCGAATGAACGGTGGGGGTCGGTCAGACGGTTGACGTGGTCACGGTGATGGCGTCCGCCGCGGCCCGGGCCCGCCGCAGCGCCTGCGCGCCGCTCGGGGCGACGGCGACGACGTGCCCGTGGCGGGCGGTGTTGTTGGGCAGCGCGGCGACCCGGGTGCCGGGCTCGACGTACAGGCCGACGTCCACCACCCCGGGCAGCCGGGCCGCCGCGTCGGCGCCGGACACGGCGGTCACCGTGCCCTCAGCCGCCGGCAGGAACGCGATGGCGGCGGCCTGTCGGCTGCCGGGCGCGGGCAGCGGACGCGCGGGGTCCAGGTGGAGGGCGACGAGTTCGGCGGGGATGTCCACACCCGTGCTCAGCGCGACGAGCCGGGTGATGCGGTCGCCCGCCGGACGGCAGTTGATCTCGATCAGCCGGGGGCCGTCGGCGGCCAGCCGCAGCTCGACGTGGGCGGCGCCGAAGTCGAACCCGACGGCGCGCAGCGACCGCACGGCCACGTCGGCGCACCGCTCGTCCAGGCCGGAGCCGAGGGCGGCGGGCACGTGGTGGCCCGTCTCGCAGAAGTACGGCAGCTCCCCCAGCTCCTTGGCGGTGACGGCGAGCACGGACACCTCGTCGCCGCGCACCAGCACCTCGACGCTGACCTCGGGCCCGTCGACGTACTCCTCCACGAGCGCCGCCGGGATCTTGCGCTGGCCGCGCTCGTTGTGGGTGTCCTTCAGCAGCAGCCGTACGTGGTCGGCGGCCTCGTCGGCGTCCCGGCACAGGCGTACGCCGTTGCTGCCGCCGTCGTCGAGGGGCTTGACCACGCACGGCCAGACCAGGGCGAGCCCGTGCACCTCCTCGGGTGTCTCCACGCGGGCGAAGCCCGGCACCGGCACGCCCGCCGCCGCGCACAGCCGCCGGGTGGCGGACTTGTCGCGGGCCGCGCGCACCCCGTCCGGGTCGGGCCCGGGCAGACCGAGGGCGCGGGAGGCGACGGCGCCGCTGATCATGTGCCACTCGCCGACGGCGACGACCGCGTCCGCCGGGACGGCCAGGGCCCGCACGGCGGCGGCGACGGCGTCCGGGTCGTTGGTCTCGCAGGTGACGACCTCGTCGACGAGGGAGAGGTCGAGGCGTTCGTGGCCGGGCGCCAGGTACGTCGGCAGCTCCCGGGTCAGGAAGGTGACCCGGTGGCCGGCCCGGCGGGCGGCGGCGATCGCCTCGTAGCCGCTGCCGGTGAGGTTGCTCTCCAGGAAGACGACATGCCGCGGCCCGCTCATCCCACGGCCTCCGGAGCCCGTACGACGAACAGGTCCTCGCTCAGTTCGCGCAGCCGGTCGAGGTCGGCGAGCAGCCGCTCCGGGGAGTCGGCGCGCAGCTCGATCCGCAGCGGCGATCCGGCACCCTCGTGGCGGGGCTGGACCAGGTCGCCGGGGTGCTTGTAGACGTCGATCTGGGCGGTGGACGGCAGGGCGCGGACGCGGTCGAGACCGGCGTACTCGACGAGCGTCCCGGCGTGCTCCGGGTACGGGGTGACGACCGCGGCGGCGCCGTCGCGCACCGGCTCGACCGAGGGCTCCACACCGCGCAGGACGTCCCGGTACCCGGCGATCAGGTTGATGCCGTAGGCCTCGCGCAGCAGGGGTGCCCGGTTGGCGCCGGGACGGCCGGCCACCTCGATCAGCCGCGGCCCCGTCGGTCCGTGCACGAACTCGACGTGGGCGAGTCCGCGCCGGATGCCGAGGGCGCGGACGGCGTCGGCGGCCAGGGCCCGCATGCGATCGCGTTCGGCGGGGCTGAGCCGGGTGGCGGTGACCCGGGCGAAGTGGTGGAAGTCGGTGCCGCCGAGGTCGGTGCCGGTGACGACGTCGACGACCGGGGTGGTCCACACCCGGTCCTCCAGGACCAGGCACTCCACGGAGTGGTTGGTGCCGGTCAGGAACTCCTCGACCAGGATCTCCGCCGGGGTGTCGGTGATGCGCTGCCCGGCGCTGAACTCGGGGAGCGTGGCGGCCAGCCGGCGGTACGCGGCGATCAGCTCGGCCCGGTCGTCGCAGCGTGAGACGAAGTAACTGCCCCACAGGTTGCCGGGCTTGAGGATCACCGGGTAACCGGTCCCGGCGGCGAAGGCCAGGAGCTGTTCCTCGTCGGTGACGACCGCGGAACGGGCGGAGGCGTGCTCGCCGATGTGCCGGGCGAACCGCCGCCGCATCTCGCTCTTGCTGCGTACGGCCGCCGCGGCCTCGCCGCTCATCGCGGGCAGCCCGAGCCGCGCGCAGACCTCCGCCCACAGCGGCACCAGCGTCTCGTCGACGTTCAGGACCGCCTCGATCCGCCGGCGCCGGCCGATCTCCCGGATGCGCTCGACGACCGCGTCGGCGCCGTCGGCGAACCGCATCCGCTCGATCAGCGTGAACTCCTCCGGCTCCAGCGTGTGGACGCTGTCGGAGTCCCGCAGCACGCCGAGCGCGACGCCGTCGTCGAGCAGCCCGGCGTAGAACTCGGGGCGCTGGACGGCGCCGAAGTACAGCACGAGGGGCGGGAGCGTCCCGAGGGGTTCACTCGACACCGCTCATCACCTCCCGCAGCGACGCCAGCCCTTCGGCGATACGGTCCTCGGCGATCGCGTACGACAGCCGCACGAACCCCTCGGCGCCGAAGGCGGTGCCCGGGGTCACGGCGATCCGGGCCTGCTCCATGAGGACGCCGGTGAGGGTGTCGGTGTCCGGGACGGGCACCCCGCCGATCTTGCGGCCGATCACGTCGCGGACGTCGAGGAAGTAGTAGAAGGCGCCCTCGGGGGTGGCGGCGGGCCGGATGTGGTCGATGTCCGCCAGCGCCTTCGCGACGGAGGCGTGGCGGCGGGCGAGGATCTCGCGGGCCCGCGCGGTGAAGTCGTCGAGTTCGCCGCGGGCGGCGGGCAGCAGGGCGTGCTGGACGACGCTCGTGACGTTCGACGCGGTGTGGCTCTGCAGGTTCTTCAGCACGTCGATCAGCGGGCGGGGGCCGTGCACATGGCCGGCCCGCCAGCCGGTGACGGCGAAGCTCTTGGAGAACGAGCCGATGCCGACGGTGAGTTCCCGCGCCTCCGGTACCAGGGCCGCCGGGTGGGCGTGGGTGACGCCGGGCAGCACCAGTTCGCCGTAGCACTCGTCGAAGACGATCCACACCCGGTGGGCGACCGCCCAGGCCGCGATGCGGGCCAGCCGCTCGGGCGGGCAGACGGCGCCGGTCGGGTTGTTCGGGGTGTTGAGGACGAGCATCCGGGTGCGCGGTGTGCGCAGGGCCTCCAGCCGGTCCACGTCCGGGACGAAGCCGGTGTCCGAGGTCTCCACCGGCACGGGTTCGCCGCCCGCGATCCGGATCTGCGCGGCGAACGTGCCCCACCCCGGGTTCGGCACCAGCGCCTCGTCGCCCGGGTCGAGCAGGGCGAGCGCGGCGAGGTGCAGTCCGTGCTTGGCGCCGGTGGTGACGATCACCTCACCCGCCTCGTACGGCACCCGCGACAGCCGGGAGATCCGCTCCGCGAGTGCCGCGCGCAGGGCGGGCAGTCCGGCGGTGTCGGTGTAGCGGTGGGTGCCGGCGTCGGCGGCGGCGTGCAGGGCTTGGAGCACTTCGGCGGGCGGGGCGAGATCCAGCTCCCCCGCGGCGAAGTTGACGACCTCGATGCCCTGCGCGCGCAGGGCCTCGGCCTTGTTGCGGGTACCGGATGTCTTGGACCCGGAGACGGAGTGAGCGCGTGCGGCGAGGCGCATGCGGGGTCCTTTCTGTGGGGCAGGGGGGTTCGTGGGGGGTGGGGGCTTCATGGGGGGTGGGGGCTTCATGGGGGGTGGGGGTGAGGGCCCGTGAGGGCATGGGGTGCCGTGGCGGGGCCATGGGGGCCATGGGGGCCATGGAGACCATGGGGGTCATGGAGACCATGGGGGTCACTGAGACCATGGGGGTCATGGAGGCCATGGGCCAAGGGACTGCCGGGGCCGTCGGTGCTGGGGGCCGCGGAGGGAACGGCGGCTCGTTCTAGCCCGCGACCACCCCGGCCAGCACCGACACCGAACTGACCACCAGCAGGCCCAGCACCGCCTGGCGGAAGCGCTCCGCGTCGAAGCGGGCGAAGATGCGTTCACCGGCGAAGATGCCGATGAACAGGGCCGGCACCCCGGCCAGCAGCGCCCAGCCGACCTCGGCGGTGAGCTGCCCGCTGATCCCGAAGCCGGCCAGCGACGCCAGGCTCGTGCCGGAGAAGACGACCCCGAGGGTGGCCCGCTGGACCCGCGGCGGCAGTCGCAGGCCCTGCATCGCGGCCACCATGGGCGGGCCGTCGATACCGGTGGAGGCGAAGGAGGCACCGGAGAACGCGCTGATCCAGGCGACCGAGCGCAGCCCGCCGCGCACGGTGACCCGGCGCCACACCATCACCGTGCACAGCAGCACCACGGCGGCGATGACCACCGACAGCGCCCGCGCGGGCAGCGCGTGCAGCAGCCACACCCCGAACGGCACCCCCACCAGCCCCGCGCCGAGCGCGACCGCGGTGATCCGCCGGTCCACGTGCCGCCAGTCCTTGACAGCGATCCACAGACTCAGCGGCGCGGCCATGATCGCGGCGACGACGACCGCGGTCACCGGATCGAGCAGCAGCGTCAGCGGCGGCACCGCGACCAGCGAGAAGCCGAACCCGGCGGTGGTGCGGATGACGGAGGCGAGGGCGAGGACGAGGAAGACCCCGAGCACGACGGTCATATGTCCGCCCGCACCACGACGTTGGTCAGCTCGCCCACGCCCTCGACCGCGACCGTCACCGTGTCGCCGGGGTGCATCCGGGAGACGCCCGCCGGGGTCCCGGTGAGGATCACGTCCCCGGGCAGCAGGGTCATCGCCGCGCTGATGTGGGCGATCAGCTCGTTCACCGGCCGGACCATCTGCGCGGTGGAACCGTCCTGCCGCACGTCGCCGTTGACGGTGGCGGTGACCCGCAGGGCGGCCGGGTCCAGCTCGGTCTCCACCCAGGGGCCGAGCGGGCAGAAGGTGTCCGAGCCCTTGGCCCGCCACCACTGCCCGTCCGGCTTCTGCAGGTCGCGCGCGGTGACGTCGTTGGCGCAGGTGTAGCCGAGGAGCACGCCGGGCACGTCCTCGGGCCGCAGATCGCGGCAGCGGACCCCGATGACGGCCGCCAGCTCCGCCTCGTGGTGCAGCTCGTCGCTGTACCCGGGGAAGACGATCTCCGCGCCGGGCCCGATCACACTGGTGGACGGCTTCAGGAAGATCAGTGGCCGTTCCGGCACCTGGTTGCCCAGTTCGGCGGCGTGCGCGGCGAAGTTGCGGCCGACGGCGACCACCTTGGAGGGCTCGACGGGCGCCAGCAGCCGCACCTCGTCCAGCGGGCGGGCGAACCGGCCGGACGCCGGGCGGCGCTCCCCGTAGGGGTCGCCCTCCAGCGGGACGACCAGCCCGTCGGCGCCGAGGACGCCGTACGAGACCTCCCCGCCGTCCGCCTCCTGGTACCTCACGATGCGCATGCGTTACCCGTTCTCTCGCTCTGCCGGTGTCTCGCGTCCGGTGGTCAGTGCCCGGCGCAGCAGCGTGGCCAGATGCGTGGCCCGCCGCTCGGTTCCCTGGGAGATCTGCGTACGGCAGGAGAAGCCGTCGGCGACGATCGCGGTGCCGGAGTCCGCGGCCCGCACCTTCGGGTACAGCTCGCGCTCCGCCGAGGACTGGGAGACCTCCCAGTGCCCTGGCTCGTAGCCGAAGTTGCCGGCCAGACCGCAGCAGCCCGCGGTGACGACGTCGGTGTCGACGCCGAGCCGCTTCAGCACCTGAAGCTCCGCGCCGTGGCCGGGTCCGGCCTCGGTGTGGCAGTGCGGCTGGAGCACGGCCGGGGAGTCGAGCGTGCCGAAGGGCCACTCGCCCTCGTGGCGGGCGACGAGTTCGGCGAGTGTGGTGGTCTGCCGGGCCAGCCGGCGCGCGGCCGGCGAGTCGGGCAGCAGCTCGACGGACTCCTCGCGCAGCGCCTGTGTGCAGGACGGTTCGACGCCGACGACGGTCCGCCCGGCCGCCAGGTGCGCTTCCAGGGACTTCAGGGAGCGGCCGAGCACGGCCCGGGCGACGCCCAGTTGACCGGTGGAGTACCAGGTCAGGCCGCAGCAGACCGGCCCGTCGGGCAGGACGACGTCGTAGCCGAGGGCTTCCAGCACCTCGACGGTGTCGCGCGCGCCGGACGGGTCGAGGAAGTTGGAGAAGGTGTCCGGCCACAGCACGACGGTCTCGCGCCGCGCGCCGGAAGCCGTCCGCCGCTCGCCGGAAGCCGTCAGCCGTCCGCCTGGAGCCGTACGCCCCTCGCCCAGTGCCGTAAGCCCCTCGCCCGGAGCCGTCCGCAGTACGCCGGGTCCCGTCCCCGGTGCTCCCGCGCGTGCCTTCCTCGCGCGGAACCACTGCCGGAACGTGCGGGGCGCCACGCCCAGCAGGTCCCGCCGGGTCTCCAGACCGGCGAGCCGGGACAGCCGCCGGGCGACACCCGGCCGGGACGCGAGCGCGTTGACCGCGCCCGGGGCCAGTGAGGCGAGCCGGCCGAGCAGCGGCAGCCAGCCGAGGACGTAGTGCGCCCGCGGCCGCAGCCGCCCCTTGTAGTGCCGGTGCAGGAACTCCGCCTTGTACGCGGCCATGTCGACGTTGACCGGGCACTCGCTCTTGCAGGCCTTGCACGACAGGCACAGGTCGAGCGCCTCGCGGACCTCGTCCGAGCGCCAGGCGTCCGGCAGGGTCTCGCCGCGCAGCATCTCGCCCAGCACCCGGGCCCGGCCGCGCGTGGAGTGCACCTCGTCGCCGGTGGCCTGGAAGGACGGGCACATCGCGCCGGTGGCGTTGCGGCAGCTGCCGACGCCGATGCAGCGGCGTACGGCGCCCGCCATGGAGCCCCGGTCGGCGGAGAGGGTGAGCATCGGCAGGGCGTGCCGGTCGTGCCCGGGCCCGGGGCGCACGGCGGCGTCCAGCGGAGCGGGGTCGACCAGGATGCCCGGGTTGAGCAGCCCCTCGGGGTCCCAGATCCGCTTGAACTCGCGGAACGCGCCGAGGAGTTCGGGCGAGTAGGTGCGGGTGAGCAGTTCGGAGCGGGCCCGTCCGTCGCCGTGCTCCCCGGAGGCGCAGCCGCCATGGGAGACGGCGATGTCGGCGGCGGTCTCGATGAAGGCGCGGTAGTCGGCGATGCCGGCGTCGGTGGTGAGGTCCCAGTCGACGCGCAGATGCAGACAGCCCTCGCCGAAGTGCCCGGTGATGGTGCCCTGCCGCCGCCGCTCCGCCATCAGGGCGTGCAGGTCCTTGAGATAGCCGGCGAGGTTCTCGGCGGGCACCGCGGAGTCCTCCCAGCCGGGCCAGGCCTCACGCCCGTCGGCCATGCGGGTGGCGATGCCGGCGCCGTTGCGGCGGATGCTCCACAGGGCGTCGGTGCGGGCGGCGTCGGTGAACACCTCCCAGCGGGCGCCGCTGTCCCGCCCGACGCGGCGGGCGCGGGCCTCGGCGTCGGCCGGGTCGGCGCCCTCGATCTCGCAGTACAGCCAGGCCCCGCCCGGCGGCAGCAGGTCGACGCCCTGGGCGCGGCCGGGCCGCGAGCGCAGCGCGTCGACCAGGGCGGCGTCCATGCCCTCGACGGTCAGCGCGCCCGCCCGGGCCAGTGCCGGGGCGGCGGAGGCGGCGTCGTAGACGTCGGGGAAGCCGAGGACGAGCAGGACCCGGGCGGCGGGCACCGGCACCAGGCCGATGGTGGCGCCGACGACGATGCCGCAGGTGCCCTCGGAGCCGACCAGGGAGCGGGCCGCGTGGAAGCCCCGCTCGGGCAGCAGCCGGTGCAGCCCGTACCCGGAGACCTGACGGCTGAACCGGCCCAGCTCGGTGCGGATCGCGGCGAGGTGGCCGTCCCGCAGCTCCGTCAGCCGGGCGTCCAGCTCCCGGTCGCCCGTCGTGTCGGCGCCGACGTCGAGCAGCCGCCCGTCCGCGCGCAGCACATGGAGGCGTTCGGTGATGTCGGCGGTGGTGCCCCAGGCCACGGAGTGCGGTCCGCAGGCGTGGTTGCCGATCATTCCGCCGATGGTGCAGCGGGAGTACGTCGAGGGGTCCGGGCCGACGGTCAGCCCGTGCTCGGCGGCGCGGGCCCGGACGGCGCCGAGCACCGCGCCGGGCTGCACGGTCGCCGTACGGGCGTCCGGGTCGATCTCCACGATCCGGTTCATGTGCCGGGAGAAGTCCAGCACCAGCCCGGGGCCGATGGCGTTGCCCGCGATGGAGGTGCCGCCGCCGCGCGCGGTGACGCCGACCCCGTGGGCCGCGGCGACCGCGACCGCGGCGGCGGCCTCCTCGGCGTCGCGGGGTTCGACGACGGCGCGCGGCACGACCCGGTAGATGGAGGCGTCCGAGGTGTACGCGGACCTGGTGAGGGCGTCGACACGGGCGCCGGGCAGCCGCTCGGCCAGCTCCCGCAGGAAGCCGTCGGCGGCGCCCGCCCCGGAGCCGGCGCCCGCCCCCACGGCCGCGTCAGCCGTCATTGCGCGGGAAGAAGTCGACGAGCAGCATGTCGCGCACGCCGGTGCGGTGGCCGTCGGCCGGCTCGATGGCGTCGACGCCGTGGAAGACCCGCCGGTCGTCGATGACGATCGTCTCGAACGGCTCGGTGAGGGTGGTGCGCAGCAGCGGCCGGTGCTCCCGGTCGTAGATCTGCGAGGTGCCGCCCTGCACGCCGGTACGGCCCATGAAGACCTGGGCGACGAAGTGGTGGCCGTCCTCGTGGACGCCCTCGGGGGCGGGCAGGCCTTCGGCGTCGCGGGTGGCGGTGATCCGGATCTGGTGGACGCCGACGCCGCCGCTCTCGCGGTCGAACGCGCCGGGCAGCCGGTCGGCGAGGGCGGCGACGAGGGTGCGCAGCACTCCGGACGTGGCGAACTCCTCGGCGAGCGGCGGGAAGTGCCGGTCGATGCCGCCGTGCAGGGCGTTGACCTCGACGGACTGGTGGAAGGCGCCCGGGCCGTCGGGTTCCATGCGGTCCACGCCGCGGAAGGCGCCGTAGCGGCGGCGGCGGTAGTCGGCGCCGTCCTTCAGGTACGCGTCGACGGGCAGGTCCTCCCAGGTCTCCCGGAAGGCCTTCAGTTCCTCCTCGGAGTGGCCTGCCAGTGCCCGGAGCATGTCGGCGGCGGATATGTGCAGGTAGGGCGCGGCGGTGGTCATCGTGTTTCCCCCTCGGTCGGTGGACGCTGCGGCGGACGGTGGACCCTGGTCTGCGGGTCCGGAAAGCGGGAGCGTGGCGTCCGGATCACGCCGCCGACACGGCGGGCCGGGCGCTGTCCCAGCCGATGTCACCGGCGAGCGCGGGCGTGGTGGTGAGGAGGAGGGCCCCGAGGACGGCGGCCGGTATCAGCAGACGGCGAAGCACGGTGGTACTGCCTCTCTGGATGCGGTGCGGGTGAACGGCGCGAAGCCGGGCCACATTCCGTACCTCGCTGTTCACAGCGGGTTCGCGTGGCCTTCGACAGCCTGTCCCAGTCGCCGAGCCCCCCTCAAGATCACCAAGGGAGCCGGAACCCGCACTGCGGGAACATGACGGGGCGCACACCGCGCGCACGGAGGCATTCCCGAGGGCGTACGCCGAGCCGCTTTGACAAGGGAGGGGGAAGGGAGGGGGAAGGGAGGAGAACGGAGGGGAAAGGCGTGGGCAACGGGCTGGGGCCGGGCTCGGGAAGGGCCGGCGCGCCGTCTCCGGGGCATGAGAAAACCCCAGGTCAAGGGGTACATGACCTGGGGTTCTTCAGAGCCGCTTTCGGGATTCGAACCCGAGACCTACGCATTACGAGTGCGTTGCTCTGGCCATCTGAGCTAAAGCGGCGCGTCGCCCGCACTATGGTGCGATCGGCGACGTCGGTAAGTCTACACAGTTTCCGGGAGTGCTTCGTACCAGCCCCTGCGGCGGTGGCCGTGAGGGGCGGCGACCGGTTATGAGCAGCGCTTTCCGTCCTTCGGCGGGGTGCCGCGCAGCAGGTAGGCGTTGATCGCGCGGTCGACGCAGTCGCTGCCGCGGCCGTAGGCGGTGTGGCCGTCGCCGTCGTAGGTGAGGAGGCGGCCGGAGGAGAGCTGGGCGGCGAGGGCCTGGGCCCAGCGGTAGGGAGTGGCGGGGTCGCGGGTGGTGCCGACCACGACGATCGGCTTGGCGCCCTTCGCCTCGATGCGGTGCGGCTCACCGGTGGGCGCGACGGGCCAGTACGCGCAGTTCAGGGCGGCCCAGGCGAGGCCCTCGCCGAAGACGGGGGACGCCTTCTCGAACGCGGGCAGCGCCGCGCGGACGTCGTCGGGGCCGCCGAAGGAGGGCGGCAGGTCGAGGCAGTTCACGGCGGCGTTGGCGAACATGAGGTTGGAGTAGTCGCCGTTCGCCTCCCGCTCGTAGTAGCTGTCGGACAGGGCCAGCAGGCCCGCGCCGTCGTTCTCCTTCATCGCCGCGGTCAGCGCCTCGCGCAGCTGCGGCCACGCCGACTCGTCGTACATCGCGGCGATGACCCCGGTGGTCGCCAGCGACTCGCCGAGCCTGCGGCCGTCCGCGTCCCCGGTGGGGATCGGCCGGGCATCCAGCTTGCCGAAGAACGCCTTGAGGTTGCTGCCGACCCGCTCCGGCGAGGTGCCGGCGCCGCCGAGCGGGCAGTCGGCCCGCCGTACGCAGTCCTCGGCGAACGCCCGGAACGCGGTCTCGAACCCTGCCGTCTGGTCCAGGTTCAGCCGGCGCGCGGGCAGCGACGGGTCCATCGCGCCGTCCAGCACGAGCCGGCCCACCCGCTGCGGGAACAGCCCGGCGTACGTCGCCCCGAGGAAGGTGCCGTACGACGCCCCCACGAACGTCAGCCGCTCGTCGCCCAGCACCTGCCGCGCGATGTCCATGTCCCGCGCCGTCTCGACGGTGGAGACGTGCCGCAGCAGCTGCGGCGCGTCCGCGCCGCACCCCTCGGCGAACTTCTTGTACGCGTCGACCAGCCCGTTCGCCTCCCGCTGGTCGTCGGGGGTGACGTCCGTCTGCGTGTACGTGTCCATCTCCGGGCCGTCCAGGCACTCGACGGGCTCGCTGCGGGCCACCCCGCGCGGGTCGACGGCGACCATGTCGTAGCGCGCGCGGACCTCCGCCGGGTATCCGACGCCCGCGTACGCCTGGAGGTAGCCGATCGCCGAGCCGCCCGGGCCGCCCGGGTTCACCAGCAGCGAGCCCAGGCGCTTGCCCGGGCCGGTGGCCTTCTTGCGGGCGATCGCGAGGCGGACGTCGCCCTCGCCGGGGGCCGCGTAGTCCAGCGGCGCGCGCAGGGTCGCGCACTCGAAGCCGGGGGCGCCGCAGGCACGCCAGCTCAGCTTCTGCTCGTAGTACGGCCGCAGGGCGGCGGGCGTGGCGCGCGGGAGGGCGGTCAGCGCGGCCGTGCCGGCCTGCGCCGCCCGCGCCGCGGGGCTGGCGGAACTCGTGGACTGTCCGGTGCTGCAGGCGGAGACGACCAGCGCGGTGGCGGCGAGGAGGACGGCTCCGGCACGGGACCTGGACCTGCGGAGGGGGCGCCTTGAGTGCATTCAGCGAGCGTAACGCTGCGCGACGGTTCGGGTGCGGTGTGTGCGGGACGCGCCACGGATGGGTGAGGGTTGTCCAACGGATGAGGGACAGCCGGCGGACGAGTGCCGGGTGTGTGCGGTGGGTGCCAGGTGGGTGCGGTGGGTGCCAGGTGGGTGCGGTGGGTGCCAGGTGGGTGCGGTGGGTGCCAGGTGGGTGCGGTGGGTGCCAGGTGGGTGCGGTGGGTGCCGGGGAGGTGCGGTGGGTGCCGGGTGGGTGCGGCCGTTCAGCCCGCTCTCAGTGCCATCGTCATCGCCTCCACCGCGAGCAGCGGGGCGACATTGCGGTCCAGGGCGTCCCGGCAGGCGGCGATCGCCTCCAGGCGGCGCAGGGTCGACTCGGGGGTGCTCTCGCGGGCGATCCGCTCCAGGGCGTCCTCGGCGTCGGTGTTGGCGAGGGCGATGCGCGAGCCGAGCTGGAGGGCGAGGACGTCGCGGTAGAAGGCGGTGAGGTCGGTCAGGGCGAGGTCGAGGCTGTCGCGCTGGGTGCGGGTGCGGCGGCGCTTCTGCTTGTCCTCCAGGTCCTTGATCACACCCGCGGTGCCGCGCGGGAGGCGACCGCCCTGGGCCGCGCCGAGGGCCGCCTTCAGCTCCTCGGTCTCCTTGGTGTCGACCTCCTCGGCGAGCTGCTTGGCGTCCTCCGCGGCGGCGTCCACCAGCTCCTGGGCGGCCTTGAGCGCGCTGCCGACGTCCGCGACGCGCAGCGGCAGCTTCAGCACGGCGGCGCGGCGCTCCCGCGCGGCCGGGTCGGTGGCCAGGCGCCGGGCCCGGTCGACATGCCCCTGGGTGGCCCGCGCCGCCGCGTGGGCGACCTCGGGTTCGATGCCCTCCCGGCGGATCAGCATGTCGGCGACGGCGTCCACGGACGGCGTGCTCAGGTTCAGATGGCGGCAGCGGGAGCGGATCGTCGGCAGCACGTCCTCGATGGACGGCGCGCACAGCAGCCACACCGTGCGCGGGGCGGGCTCTTCCACGGCCTTGAGGACCGCGTTGGCCGACTTCTCGTTCAGCCGCTCGGCGTCCTCGACGAGGATGATCTGCCAGCGGCCGTTCGCCGGCGAGGTGAACGACTTGCGGACGGTGTCCCGCATGTCCTCCGCGAGGATCTGGGTGCCGACGGCGGCCACGGTGGTGACGTCGGCGTGGGTGCCGACCAGGGCCGTGTGGCATCCGTCGCAGAAGCCGCAGCCGGGCGCGCCGCCCAGCGCGCGGTCGGGGCTCACGCACTGGAGCGCCGCCGCGAAGGCCCGCGCCGCCTGGGTGCGGCCCGCGCCCGGCGGGCCGGTGAACAGCCACGCGTGCGTCATCTTCGACGACTCCGGCAGCGGCTCGTCGGCCGCCGCGGCGGTGACCAGCGCGTCGGCGTCCCGGGCGGCGTCCGCCAACTGCGCGCTCACCCGCTCCTGCCCGACGAGGTCATCCCACACCGTCATGGGCCACCGTGCCCTTCCGTCCCACTGCCCGTACGCCTTCCATTGTGGGGGCGGCCACTGACAACGCCGACGAGCGCGACATCGCCCGCCGTCCTGGGGGAAGGCCGGGCCGAGCTGCCCCAGGAGGTTTCAGTGGCCCGGGGCCTCCGTGGCCCGGGGGCCTCCGTGGCCCGGCGGCTCAGCGCCCCCGGCCCCGGCCGCCCCTGCCGCCCCGGCCCCCCTCGTCGCCGTACTCGTCCTCCCGCGGCCCCAGCAGCTCGTCCGCCAGCGTCGGCAGATCGTCCAGCGGGGTCTCCTCGGCCCAGTCGGGCCGCGGCCGGCGCTGGGCGGCACCGTCGGCGTCGATCTGCGGCAGCTCGCGCGTACGGTCGTCCGAGCCGTCCGGCCCGGCGCCGCCTCCGGCGTTGCCCCGCTCGTCGCGGAAGAAGCCCGGCGGCACCCGGTCCACCGGGCTCTCGCCCGGCACCGGAGGCAGCACCGCGGTCTCGTCGGCGGCGCCCGGGGTGACCGGCGGCAGCACGGCCGTCTCGTCCGCGGCCCCCGGCACGACCGGCGGCAGCACCGCCGTCTCGTCCGCCGCGCCCGGCACGACCGGCGGCAGCACCGCCGTCTCGTCCGCCGCGCCCGGCACGACCGGCGGCTGCGGCAGCTCGGCCGTCACCTCGGAGTCGGGGTCACGCCGCGCGGTGTCCTGCGGGGCGGTGTCATGCGGTGCGGCGTCACGCGGTTCGGCGGCCGGCCGCGCGGTGTCGGCGTCCCGCACCGGCCGCAGCACCGTCGTCGCGTCGTCCGCGCCCCCGGGAGCGCCGGGCTTCGCGTCCGGCTTCACCACCGGCGTCGGCACGGTCAGCGCCTCCGACGGGGGCGCCGGGGCGACCTCGGGCCGGGCCGGCTTGGGGCCGGCCTGGGCGGCGGCAGCCGCCTGCTCGGCCGCCCGGCGGGCCTCCTCGGCACGCAGCAGGGCCTCCTCCGCCTTGCGCTGCTTCTCCAGCCGCAGTGCCTCGGCCTCGGCGCGCAGCCGGGCTTCCTCCTCGGCCTGGCGGCGGCGCCGTTCCTCCTCCGCCTTGCGGCGGGCCTCCTCCTCCGCGCGGGCCTTCTCCTCGGCGAGCAGCCGCTGCCGCTCCTCCTCGGCGCGCCGGCGGGCTTCCTCCGCCCGCTGCCGGGCCTCCTCGGCCTGCCGTTCGGCCTCGCGGCGCTGGGCCTCCTCCAGCTCGCGCCGCTTGCGCTCCTCCTCCTCGGCGCGCAGCCGGGCCAGCTGCTCCTGGCGCTCGCGCTCCAGGCGCTCCTCCTCGGCCTTGCGGGCGGCCTCTTCCTCGGCCTTGCGCCGGGCCTCCTCCTCGGCCTTGCGGCGCGCCTCCTCGCGGGCCTCGATCTCGGCCTGGGACAGCGGCAGCACCTGGTCGAGCCGGGCGCGGATCACGGTGGTGACGGCCTCGGGCTCCTGCCCGGCGTCGACCACCAGGTAGCGCCCGGGGTCGGAGGCGGCGAGGGTCAGGAACCCGGACCGCACGCGCGCGTGGAACTCGGCGGGCTCGGACTCCAGCCGGTCCGGCGCCTCGGTGAACCGCTCGCGGGCGGTCTCCGGGGCGACGTCCAGCAGCACGGTCAGGTGCGGGACGAGCCCGTTGGTCGCCCAGCGGTTGATCCGGGCGACCTCCGTCGGGGACAGGTCGCGGCCCGCGCCCTGGTAGGCCACCGACGAGTCGATGTACCGGTCGGAGATCACGACCGCGCCGCGCTCCAGCGCGGGCCGCACCACGGTGTCGACGTGCTCCGCGCGGTCCGCGGCGTACAGCAGCGCCTCCGCGCGGTGCGACAGTCCGGCGCTGGAGACGTCGAGCAGGATGGACCGCAGCCGCTTGCCGACCGGGGTCGCGCCCGGCTCGCGGGTCACCACGACCTCGTGGCCCTTGGCCCGGATCCACTCGGCGAGCGCTTCGGCCTGGGTGGACTTCCCGGCGCCGTCGCCGCCCTCCAGGGCGATGAAGAAGCCGGTCGGGGCGGGCGCCTGCACGGGGTCGTCGCCGCCGAGCACCGCGTCGCGCAGGTCGTGCCGCAGCGGCACCCCGGAGCGGTCGTCGAGCTTGGCGAGGACCAGCGCGGCCACCGGCAGCAGCAGCGCGCCGACCAGCATCAGCGTGAACGCTGCGCCGCCGTGCGCGAAGACGAACTTGCCGCTCTCCAGCCGGTGCGGCCCGATCAGCGCCGCCACCAGGGGCGCGATCACCGCGCCGAGCGCCACGAAGACGCGGACGACGGCGTGCAGGTGCTCGGTGGTGCGCGGGCGCCGGTAGTCCTCGGTCTCCTGGTCGAGCAGCGCGTGCCCGGTGTTGGCGGCCATGCCCGCGCCGACGCCGGCGAGGGCGACGATCAGCAGCACCGTGGTGACGTCCGGGACCAGCCCGGCGGCCAGCAGGGCGACGCCGGTGAAGGCGATGGCCAGCGCGAGCATGCGGCGCCGCGACAGCGACACCAGCACCTTCGGCGCCGTACGGATGCCGACGGCGACGCCGCCGGTCAGCGCGAGCACCAGCAAGCCGTACAGCACCGGGCCGCCGCCCAGGTCCTTGGCGTGCAGCACGGACACCGCGACGGCCGCCGCGATCGCGCCCGCGACGGCGGCGCAGGCGAGGACCAGCAGCGGGATCGCGCCGGTACGGCCCTTGTCGGCGCCGGTGCCGGTCTTCGGGCGGCGCAGCCCCTCCAGCGGCGACCGCGCGCGCGGGGTGCGAGCCGCGGGCAGCCGGAGGAACGTCAGCACGGACAGGGACGCGGCGAACAGGCCGGCCGCGACATAGGAGCCGAGGGCCGCCTGGTGGGCGGCGAACCAGTCGACGCCCGAGCCGAGGAGGTTGCCCAGCAGGGAGGCGGCGACCAGCGCGGCCGCCGCGACGGGGATCGCCAGGAAGCCCGTACGCAGCGACAGGCGGCGCAGGGCGTCCATGTGGTCCGGCAGCGGCCGTACCGCCGCGCCCTCCGGCGGCGGGGCGGGCAGCAGGGCGGGCGCGGCGCTCTCCCGGCACACCGTCCAGAACCGCTCGGCGACGCCGGTGACGAAGACGGTGACCAGGAGGACGGCGAGCGCGTCGTCCGGCGTCCAGTCGATCCACAGCGGGGCGATGATCAGCAGCGCGGCCCGGACGCCGTCCGCGCCGACCATCGTCCAGCGGCGGTCGAGCGGGCCCTCGTGGGCGGTGAGCGAGGTGAGCGGGCCGAGGAGGACCGCGCCGAAGAGCAGGGTCGCGAGGATCCGCACGGCGAAAACGGTCGCCACTGCGAACGCCACGCCCCGGTAGCCGCCGCCGAAGGAGCCCTCCGCGACGGCCGCCTGGAGGACGAGGAGCACCAGCACGAGAAGAGCGAGGACATCGCCGACCCCGCTCACCAGCTGCGCGCTCCACAACCGTTTCAGCTGCGGTTCGCGCAACAGGGAGCGGACGGCACGCTCGCGGGAGTCCGCGACCAGCGCGTCGTCGGGGTCCGGGTGAGGGGCCGTTGGCTGCTCGGCTCGCGTCATGCGTTCAGCCTATCGGGCCCCGCCGACACTCCGGGGCGCACGCCCGAACGCCCGCACGCCCCTACGCCCGATCGAGCCCGGTCCCGTTGGTTTCGCGAACGCCGGACGGGGAAATCCCCGTCCGGTACTCACCCCCGGGCTCAGTCCGAGGACTCAGTCCTCGGACGTCGCCTTCGACGCCGTCGCCTTCTTCGCGGCCGTCTTCTTGGCGGTCGTCTTGGCAGCGGTCTTCTTCGCCGCCGTCGTCTTGGCGGCCGTCGTCTTCTTCGTCGCCGTGGTCTTCTTGGCGGCGGTCTTCTTCGCGGTCGTGGTCTTGGCCGCGGTCTTCTTCGTGGCCGCCTTCTTCGCCGTCTTCTTGGCGGGCGCCTTGGCCCGCTTCTCGGCGAGCAGCTCGAAGCCGCGCTCCGGCGTGATCGTCTCGACGCTGTCGCCGGAGCGCAGGGTCGCGTTGGTCTCGCCGTCGGTGACGTACGGCCCGAAGCGGCCGTCCTTCACCACGACCGGCTTTCCGCTGACCGGGTCCTCTCCCAGCTCCTTCAGCGGCGGCTTGGCGGCCGCGCGGCCACGCTGCTTGGGCTGGGCGTAGATCGCCTGCGCCTCCTCCAGCGTGATCGTGAAGATCTGGTCCTCGGACTGCAGGGAGCGCGAGTCCGTGCCCTTCTTCAGGTACGGGCCATAGCGGCCGTTCTGCGCGGTGATCTCCTGGCCGTCGGTGTCGGTGCCGACGACGCGCGGCAGCGACATCAGCTTCAGCGCGTCCTCCAGCGTCACCGTGTCCGGCGACATCGACTTGAACAGGGACGCCGTGCGCGGCTTGACCGCGTTCTTGCCGGTCTTCGGGGTGCCCTCGGGGAGGATCTCCGTGACGTACGGGCCGTAGCGGCCGTCCTTGGCGACGATCGTGTGGCCGGTGGCCGGGTCGGTGCCCAGCTCGAAGTCGCCGCTCGGCTTGGCGAGCAGTTCCTCGGCCAGCTCGACCGTCAGCTCGTCGGGCGCCAGGTCGGCGGGGATGTCGGCGCGCTGGTGGCCGTCGGTGTCCTTCTCGCCGCGCTCGATGTACGGCCCGTAGCGGCCGACCCGCAGCACGATGTCGTTGCCGACCGGGAACGAGGACACCTCGCGGGCGTCGATCGCGCCCAGGTCGGTGACCAGTTCCTTGAGGCCGCCGAGGTGGTCCCCGTCGCCGTTGCCGGCGTCGGCGGCGGCGCCCTCGGCGGTGCCCTCGCCGAAGTAGAACCGCTTCAGCCACGGCACGGCCTGCGCCTCGCCGCGCGCGATGCGGTCGAGGTCGTCCTCCATCTTCGCGGTGAAGTCGTAGTCGACGAGCCGCCCGAAGTGCTTCTCCAGGAGGTTCACCACGGCGAAGGACAGGAAGGACGGCACGAGGGCCGTGCCCTTCTTGAAGACGTAGCCGCGGTCGAGGATGGTGCCGATGATCGACGCGTACGTCGACGGGCGGCCGATCTCGCGCTCTTCCAGCTCCTTGACCAGCGACGCCTCGGTGTAGCGGGCCGGGGGCTTGGTGGAGTGGCCGTCGGCGGTGATCTCCTCGGCGGTGAGCGCGTCGCCCTCGGCGACCTGCGGCAGCCGGCGCTCGCGGTCGTCCAGCTCGGCGTTCGGGTCGTCGGCGCCCTCGACGTAGGCCTTGAGGAAGCCGTGGAAGGTGATGGTCTTGCCGGACGCGCTGAACTCGACGTCCCGCCCGTCGGCGGCCGTGCCGCCGATCTTCACGGTGACGGAGTTGCCGGTCGCGTCCTTCATCTGGGAGGCGACGGTCCGCTTCCAGATCAGCTCGTACAGCTTGAACTGGTCGCCGGTCAGTCCGGTCTCGGCGGGCGTGCGGAAACGATCACCCGAGGGGCGGATCGCCTCGTGCGCCTCCTGCGCGTTCTTGACCTTCGCGGCGTACGTACGCGGCGTGTCCGGCAGGTACTCGGCGCCGTACAGCTGCGTGACCTGCGCGCGCGCGGCGGCGACCGCCGTGTCGCTCAGCGTCGTGGAGTCCGTACGCATGTACGTGATGTAGCCGTTCTCGTACAGCTTCTGCGCGATCTGCATCGTGGCCTTCGCGCCGAAGCCGAGCTTGCGGCTGGCCTCCTGCTGGAGGGTCGTCGTACGGAACGGCGCGTACGGCGAGCGGCGGTACGGCTTGGACTCGACGGACCGGACCGAGAAGCGCGTGTTCTCCAGCGCGGCGGCGAGCGCGCGGGCGTTCGCCTCGTCGAGGTGCAGGGTGTTCGCGCTCTTCAGCTGCCCGAGCGAGTCGAAGTCACGGCCCTGCGCGACGCGCCGGCCGTCGACCGTCTGCAACCGCGCGACCAGCGACGACGGGTCGGACGGGTCACCCGCGCGGCCGGTGGAGAAGGTGCCGGTGAGGTCCCAGTACTCGGCGGAGCGGAACGCGATCCGCTCCCGCTCCCGCTCGACGACGAGCCGGGTCGCGACGGACTGGACGCGGCCCGCCGACAGCCGCGGCATGACCTTCTTCCACAGCACCGGCGAGACCTCGTAGCCGTAGAGGCGGTCGAGGATGCGGCGGGTCTCCTGGGCGTCGACGAGCTTCTGGTTGAGCTGGCGCGGGTTGGCGACGGCGGCCTGGATCGCGGCCTTGGTGATCTCGTGGAAGACCATCCGCTTGACCGGGACCTTGGGCTTCAGCACCTCCTGGAGGTGCCACGCGATGGCCTCGCCCTCGCGGTCCTCATCGGTGGCGAGGTAGAGCTCGTCGGAGTCCTTCAGCAGGTCCTTGAGCTTCTTGACCTGGGCCTTCTTGTCGGCGTTGACCACATAGATCGGCTGGAAGTCGTGTTCGACGTCCACACCGAGGCGGCGGACTTCGCCGGTGTACTTCTCGGGCACCTCCGCGGCGCCGTTGGGGAGGTCGCGGATGTGCCCGACGCTCGCTTCGACGACGTAGCCGGGGCCGAGGTAGCCCTTGATCGTCTTCGCCTTGGCAGGCGACTCGACGATGACGAGTCGGCGGCCGCCCTGTGCGGTCTCGCTGGTCGGGGACAACTTCGCTCTTCTCTCCGGTCGACGCTGGGGCCTCCCCAGGCCTTCTCGTTCCCGGGGTCGGGTGGTGGTGACGCTGCGGAGTGTGACGGTACATCCCGCCCCGTTGTCAAACGGGAAAAGCCCGCAACGGCCACTCGAACGGTAACCCGACTTCCGTCATTCCTGCCGCCCGGAGTGCCCATCGCTGTTTTCCGGCCGAACCGGAACGAAGACCTCCTCCTTGCCGGCTCCGCACCGGGGAAGCGCCCCTTCCATCATGCTCACACCCGGGTGAAGCACCATGCCCCGACGGCGAGCGCGAGCACCGCGACGGCGCTCGCGAGGGCCGCCGATGCGACCGGACTCACACCGTGGGCGACCGGCCGGCGCTGCCGCGCCCGCACCCCGGTCCACACCAGCAGTCCCCCTCCGAACAGGGCGAACACCAGCCCCGCGAAGATCGCCGGCCCGCTCTCCATCACTCCCCGTCCCCCTCTTCTCCGTCCGCGCGTGCCCCGCCGAGCCGGAGGTTGACACGCGCGGGATGCGGGGAGGCGAACCTGCGGTGAACGGCAGACCGACGGCGGGGGCGCCGGGGCCCGCGAGGGGGCGGGCGGGGCCGGGAAGGGCTGCGCCGGGCTCCGGGGGACGCCGGGGGACCCGGTCACGGATGCCTTTCCGGCCGACTTTTTCGCGGGAGCCTTGGCCGGTCACGCCCCGGAGGCCCGGATCACGCCGGCTCCAGGAACCCCTGCTCCACCAGCAGCCGGATCTGCGCGGGCGTACGGTCGCGCAGTGCGACCGGGTCCTCTCCGACGAGCTGGGCGATCGCGTCCAGAATCCGGCCGGCGGTCAGCGAGCCGTCGCACACGCCCGCGAACCCCGCGCCCACGGTGTCGACCTTGGTCGCCCGCCGCATCCCGCGGTTCTGCCGCAGCACCACGTGCTCGGGGTCCTCCGCGCCGGGCAGCCCGACCTGCTCCTGGACGACCTCGGGGGCGAGCCGGAAGCGCTCCTCCAGCAGGGCCGCGTCGTCGCGCGTCCGCAGGTAGTCGAGGCGGGCGAAGTGCGCCCGGACCGTCTCACCGAGCGGCTGTTCGACCGGATGCGGCCACTCCTCGACGGTGATCACGGGTTCGGCGGAGGCCGTCCGGCGCAGGGTGATCCAGCCGAAGCCCACGGCCCTCACCTTGCGTGCCTCGAACTCGTCCAGCCAGGCGTCGTACCGCGCGGCGTACTCCGCCGGGTCGCCTCGGTGGTCGCCCGCGTCGCGCAGCCACAGCTCGGCGTACTGCGTGACGTCCTGCACCTCGCGCTGCACGATCCAGGCGTCGCAACCGCGCGGCACCCACGACCGCAGCCGGTCCTGCCAGTCCTCGCCCTCGACGTGCTGCCAGTTCGCGAGGAACTGCGCGAACCCGCCCTCGTTCAGCCGCTCCCCGGCCTGCTGGACGAGCGTGCGGCACAGGTCGTCCCCGCCCATCCCGCCGTCGCGGTACGTCAGCCGGGCGCCCGGCGAGATCACGAACGGCGGGTTGGAGACGATCAGGTCGTACGTCTCCCCCTCCTTCACCGGCTCGAACAGCGACCCTTCCCGCAGGTCGGCAGCGGGCGCGCCGGACAGGGCGAGGGTGAGCGCGGTGATGTGCAGCGCGCGCGGGTTGACGTCGGTCGCGGTCACCCGCGTGGCGTGCTGGGCGGCGTGCAGCGCCTGGATGCCGGAGCCGGTGCCGAGGTCGAGGGCGGCGGCGACGGGCGTACGCACCGTGATCCCGGCCAGCGTCGTCGAGGCACCGCCCACGCCGAGCACGACGCCCTCGTCCCGGCGGCCGATCCCGCCCGCGCCGCCGACCGCGCAGCCCAGGTCGGAGACGATGAACCAGTCCTCGCCGGCGGGCCCGCCGTACGGCCGGATGTCCACGGTGGCCGCGACCTCGTCCCGGCCGGCGCGCATCAGCCAGCCGCTGTCCAGACAGTCCTCGACCGGCAGCACGTCCGCCACGCGCGCGTGCGGCACGGGCTGCTGCAACAGGAACAGCCGTACGAGCAGTTCCAGCGGCGTGTCCCCACGGGTGGCCCGGAGGGCGGGCACGGTCTCGCTGCGGGCCAGCGCCGCGTACGCGGAGGCGCCGAGCAGGTCGAGCAGGCCGTCGGCGGTGAAGGAGGCCCCGAGCAGGGCCTCCCGCAGCCGGGCGGCGACCTCCGGGCGGTCGGTGGCGGGAAGAGGGGACGGCGAGGAGAGGCTGGCGTTGCTCACCACCCCATTGTGTCGGCTCCCACCGACAACGCACGCGCGCACGTGCCGCAGTTCGGCCCGTACACCGTGCCCGTCGATCCGCCGGTCGACCCGCTGGGGGCTCCGCCCTCGCGACCCCCGGTCAGCCCTGGGCAGCCGACGGCGCCGCCGACGCGGACGCCGACTTGCAGCTCTGCTGCTTGGCCATCGCCTGGCCGACCTCGCCCTCCTCCAGCGCCTTGAGCGCGTCGCTGCCGGTCTTGCCGAGCTTCTTCATCTCGGCGGCGACGTCCTTCAGACCGGCGGCGAACTTGGCCTGGTCCTTGGTGTTGAGCGCGTCGACCTGCTTTTTCAGGGAACCGTAGGAGGCCGAGATGGCGTTGAGTTCCTTGACCGCGTCCCGCTGCTTCTTCTTGCCGTCCTCGACGTTGGGCGGACCGGCCTTGGTGATGATGCCCCCGATCGCCTTGTAGGCGTCGGCGATGTCCTGGAAGGCCTTGGAGTCGGCCTGCTGGACCTCGGCCGGGGTGCTGTTGTCCGAGGTCTTCTCCTGGATCGCGGCGTTGGCGGCCTTGATGGACCTCGCCTGCACCCGCAGCTCGTCGCAGACCTGCTTGGCCCAGGCGTCCAGCTCCTCGTTGCCGTCGTCGCCGGTGCATCCCGACAGCGCCAGTACCAGTACCGCACCGCCGGACAGTGCGGCCGCGAGCTTCTTGTTCACCGGTTTGGTCCCTTCCATGGCTCTCGGCCCCGGAACATACACGCCATCCGGGTGACATCCGCACACCGAATGCCCCGCAGGGGACTGTTTGTCAGCATTTGCACCATGCGAGAGAAGGCTCACGGCCAGGGCGTGAACACAACGAACCGGGCGGATGACGCGTCCTGCGCGCCATCCGCCCGGTCCTCGGACTTCAAGAAGCCCGGAGGCTACGAAACCGCCGCCGCGTCCGGCGACTTGGAGCCCGAGCCGGCCCCGCCCTCGTCGCCCATGGCGATCCCGCGTCGCTTGGAGGCGTACACCGCCCCGACGATCACCAGGAAGGCGACCACCGCGACCAGCACCCGTACGCCCACGTTCTCGTCGGCGCCGTACGAGAACTTGATGACCGCCGGCGCGATCAGCAGCGACACCAGGTTCATCACCTTCAGCAGCGGGTTGATCGCCGGGCCCGCGGTGTCCTTGAAGGGGTCGCCGACCGTGTCGCCGATCACCGTCGCGGCGTGGGCGTCGCTGCCCTTGCCGCCGTGGTGGCCGTCCTCGACCAGCTTCTTCGCGTTGTCCCAGGCGCCGCCGGAGTTGGCGAGGAACACCGCCATCAGGGTGCCCGCGCCGATCGCGCCCGCGAGGTAGGCGCCCAGCGCGCCGACGCCGAGCGTGAACCCGATGAAGATCGGCGCCATGACCGCGAGCAGACCCGGCGTGGCCAGCTCCCGCAGCGCGTCCTTCGTACAGATGTCGACGACCTTCCCGTACTCCGGTTTCTCGGTGTAGTCCATGATCCCGGGGTGCTCGCGGAACTGCCGCCGCACCTCGAACACCACGGAACCCGCCGAGCGCGACACCGCGTTGATGGCCAGCCCGGAGAAGAGGAAGACGACCGCCGCGCCCGCGATCAGACCGACGAGGTTGTTCGGCTGCGAGATGTCCATCGCCAGGGTGAGCGGCGCGCCCTCGCCGGTGAGTTTCTCGCCGACGTCGCGCGCGCCGGTGGTGATGGCGTCGCGGTACGACCCGAAGAGCGCCGCCGCGGCGAGCACGGCCGTGGCGATGGCGATGCCCTTGGTGATGGCCTTGGTGGTGTTGCCGACGGCGTCCAGGTTGGTGAGCACCTGCGCGCCCGCGCCGTGGACGTCGCCGGACATCTCGGCGATGCCCTGTGCGTTGTCGGAGACCGGCCCGAAGGTGTCCATCGCGACGATCACACCGACCGTGGTGAGCAGCCCGGTGCCCGCCAGCGCCACCGCGAACAGCGCCAGCATGATCGACGTACCGCCGAGCAGGAACGCCCCGTAGACACCGAGGCCGATCAACAGGGCGGTGTAGACGGCCGATTCGAGGCCGACCGAGATACCGGCGAGGACGACGGTGGCGGGGCCGGTCAGCGAGCTCTTGCCGATGTCGCGCACCGGGCGGCGGTTGGTCTCCGTGAAGTAGCCGGTGAGCTGCTGGATGACGGCGGCGAGCAGGATGCCGATCGCCACCGCGACGAGCGCGAGGATCCGCGGGTCTCCGCCCTTGCCCAGGATCGCCTCGTCCGTCACCCCGTCCAGTTCGGAGTACCTCCCCGGCAGATAGACGTAGACCGCGACCGCGACCAGCGCGAGCGAGATCGCCGCGGAGATGAAGAAGCCGCGGTTGATCGCGCTCATGCCGCTGCGGTCGGCGCGGCGCGGGGCGACCGCGAAGATGCCGATCATCGCGGTGATCACGCCGATCGCGGGGACGATCAGCGGGAACGCCAGCCCGGCGTCGCCGAACGCCGCGGTGCCCAGGATCAGCGCGGCCACCAGGGTGACGGCGTACGACTCGAAGAGGTCGGCCGCCATACCCGCGCAGTCGCCGACGTTGTCGCCCACGTTGTCGGCGATGGTCGCGGCATTGCGCGGATCGTCCTCCGGAATGCCCTGCTCGACCTTGCCGACCAGGTCGGCGCCGACGTCGGCGGCCTTGGTGAAGATGCCGCCGCCGACTCGCATGAACATCGCGATCAGCGCGGCGCCGAGGCCGAAGCCCTCCAGCACCTTGGGCGCGTCCGCGGTGTACACCAGCACCACACAGGAGGCGCCCAGCAGGCCGAGCCCCACCGTGAACATGCCGACGACGCCGCCCGTACGGAAAGCGATCTTCATCGCTTTGTGCGAGACCGCGGTGAGATCCTTTTCCGGCTCGCCCGGCGCGGGGGTCGCCTCCCGGGCCGCCGCCGCCACTCGCACATTGCTGCGCACGGCGAGCCACATGCCGATATAACCGGTGGCCGCGGAGAACGCCGCACCGATCAGGAAGAACACCGATCGCCCGGCACGCTGATTCCAGTCGTCCGCGGGCAGCAGCATCAGCAGGAAGAACACGATCACGGCGAATACGCCAAGCGTGCGCAACTGCCGGGCCAGATAGGCGTTCGCGCCCTCCTGGATCGCCGCCGCGATCTTCTTCATGCTGTCGGTGCCCTCGCCGGCCGCGAGCACCTGGCGCAGCAGCGCCCCGGCGACCAGCAGCGCAGCCAGCGCGACCACGCCGATGACCACCACGATCGCTCGGTTTCCATCGGTGAGCACCGCGGCCGCGAGGGCTGTGGAGTGATCCAGCTGATCGATCTGATCTGGAGAAGAAAGCCCCGCCATTCGTCCTCCTTGACGCTTGGGCTGAGCTCAAGATGTGGACGGATTCTAGAGATCTGTTCCGGATCCAAACAGTACGCGGGAAACGGAATCGGTACACCCCGGCGGAGTCCGGGTAATGCCCCGAAAGCATTGTGGGCGGCTTTCTGGGCCATTCGGGTGATCGGAAATTGATCGTGAATTCCTTCACGAATTAACGGGTGGGTTCGGGTGGCCGGATAGGTGTGGTGGACGCGTGCGCTGGATAGGGGTGGATGCCTTGGGGCAAGGGCGGACGCTTGGGCCGCGGGGCGCCGGGGGGCAGCTTCGGCCATGGGGCGCCGGGGGGCAGCTTCGGCCGCGGGGCGCCGGCGGGCAGCTTCGGCCGCCGAGCCGGTGCCCTTGGCCAGGGGCGGGCACCTTGGGCCGCGGGGCGGGCGTTGTGCGGCCGTCTGGGTGTCTGGGCTGCCGGTCGGACCTGGCGAACCTCCGGGCCGCCAGGGCCCGGCGCCTTGGGCGTCGGGTGGGAAAACGGCGAGGGCCCTGCTGTGCAGGGCCCTCGGGTGTCGTGCGAAACGCGTGCGCGTCAGGGGAGCACCGCGGTCGGCGGGGGTGTGGTCGGCCAGGTCATCCGGATCGAGCCGCCGTCCGCGCCCGTGCTGACCTCCACGTCGTCGACGAGGCCGCTGATGACCGCGAGGCCCATCTCGTCCTCCTCGGCGTCCACGTCGGGGTCCGCGGCCGTGCCGGGCGCCCCGCCGGGCACCGGGTGGGGTGCCTCGTCGCCGACCTCGATGGAGAACTGCTTCTCCTCCTCGATCAGCAGCACCCGCACCGGCGCGGTGATACCGCTGTTCTGGTGCAGTCCCACCGCGCGGGAGCAGGCCTCGCCGACGGCGAGCCGGACCTCGTCGAGGACGGCCTCGTCCACTCCGGCCTTACGGGCGACGGAAGCGGCCACCAATCGGGCGGTCCTGACATGTCCGGGGACCGCACTGAAGCGGAGCTCAACGGTGGCCATGCATCCCCCTCGGAGCTTCGGGCGTGCTGTCGGAAGGCCCGGGCCGCCGAAAAATGCCCGGACCCCCTTGGTTCCACTCTGGTGGTCCGGGCGCCACCGCCCGGACCACCAGGTCAGTCGGTGGCCGCCACCGCTTCCTCGACCGAGGTGTGAATCGGGAACACCTTGGTGAGGCCGGTGATGCGGAAGATCTTCAGAATGCGCTCCTGGTTGCAGACCAGGCGCAGCGAGCCCTCATGGGCACGCACCCGCTTCAGGCCGCCGACCAGCACGCCGAGCCCGGTGGAGTCGAGGAAGTCCACGCCCTCCATGTCGACGACGAGGTGGAAACTGCCGTCGTTCACCAGCTCGACCAGCTGCTCGCGCAGCTTGGGCGCGGTATATACGTCGATTTCGCCACCGACCCTGACGATCGTGCGATCGCCCACGGTCTCGGTCGACAGGGACAGGTCCACGGATCCTCCAGCACCTTGCTATCGAGCGGTCGTCGTCGGGGCATCTCGGCTTTCAGCCCCCAAGACGGTTCGCCAGCCGCGATGGCATTCAATCACTTACCGGCAGGCGTGCACGACGCCTTGGTCCCATTGTCCGTCACGCCAGTGACACACTCGGTGCCGATGGCCGAGAATCACCGATCCGATCGATCCTCGACGGACCCCGTGTCCCGCCTCACGCCGGGCACGGTGCTGGACCGGCTCGCCTCCGGGCCGAGCCGGGCTTCGCGCATCACTCATACGGAGCACTTGCCCCCGCGCGAGGGTCGCCATGCCGTCTGGCCGGACCGGATCCGCCCGGAGGTCGTCGCCGCGGTGCGCGCGGCAGGCGTCGAGCACCCGTGGGCCCACCAGGCACGCGCCGCCGAGCACGCCCTGGACGGCGACTCGGTCGTCGTCGCCACCGGCACCGCCTCCGGAAAGTCCCTGGCCTATCTGGTCCCCGTGCTCTCCACCCTGCTGGACGGCTCCGAGGCCCCGAACGGCCGCGGCGCCACCGCCCTCTACCTCGCCCCCACCAAGGCCCTCGCGGCAGACCAGCGCCGGTCGGTGAAGGAACTTTCACAACCTTTGGGCCATGCCGTTCGGCCGGCCGTGTACGACGGCGACACGCCGTACGAGGAACGCGAGTGGATCCGCCAGTACGCCACCTACGTCCTCACCAATCCCGACATGCTGCACCGCGGGATCCTGCCGTCCCACCCGCGCTGGTCCTCCTTCCTGAAGGCGCTCAAGTACGTCGTGATCGACGAGTGCCACACCTACCGCGGCGTCTTCGGCTCCCACGTCGCCCAGGTGCTGCGCCGGCTGCGCCGCCTGTGCGCCCGCTACGGCGCCGACCCCGTCTTCCTGCTGGCCTCCGCCACCGCCGCCGAGCCCGCGGTCGCCGCCCGGCGGCTGACCGGCCTGCCGGTCGTCGAGGTCGCCGATGACGCGTCCCCGCGCGGAGAGCTCGTCTTCGCCCTGTGGGAGCCCCCGCTCACCGAGATGCAGGGCGAGAAGGGCGCCCCGGTCCGCCGGACCGCCACCGCCGAGACCGCCGACCTGCTCACCGACCTCACCCTCCAGGGGGTGCGCTCGGTCGCCTTCGTCCGCTCCCGGCGCGGCGCGGAGCTGATCTCGGTCATCGCCCAGGAACGGCTCGCCGAGATCGACCGCTCGCTGGTCCGGCGTGTCGCGGCCTACCGGGGCGGCTACCTCCCCGAGGAGCGCCGCGCCCTGGAACGCGCCCTGCACTCCGGCGAACTCCTCGGCCTCGCCGCCACCACCGCCTTGGAGCTGGGCATCGACGTCTCCGGCCTCGACGCGGTCGTCATCGCCGGCTACCCCGGCACGCGGGCGTCCCTGTGGCAGCAGGCCGGCCGCGCGGGCCGCGCCGGGCAGGGCGCCCTGGCAGTCCTGGTGGCCCGCGACGACCCGCTGGACACCTTCCTCGTCCACCACCCCGAGGCCCTGTTCGACCGGCCCGTGGAGTCCACCGTCCTCGACCCCGACAACCCGTACGTCCTCGCCCCGCACCTGTGCGCCGCCGCCGCGGAGCTGCCGCTGACCGAGGACGACCTGGAGCTGTTCGGCCCGGAGGCGGAGGGGCTGCTGCCGCAGCTGGAGGCCGCGAAGCTGCTGCGCCGCCGCACCCGGGCCTGGCACTGGACCCGCCGGGAGCGGGCCGCCGACCTCACCGACATCCGCGGCGGGGGCGGTCGCCCCGTGCAGATCGTCGAGTCCGGCACCGGCCGGCTGCTCGGCACGGTCGACGAGGCCGCCTCGCACGCCACCGTCCACGAAGGCGCCGTCCACCTCCACCAGGGCCGCACCTACCTCGTCCGCTCCCTCGACCTGGACGACTCGGTCGCCCTGGTCGAGGAGGCCAACCCGCCCTACTCCACGGTCGCCCGGGACACCACCACGATCTCCATCCTGGAGACGGACACCGAGATCCCCTGGGGCCAGGGCCGCCTCTGCTACGGCTCCGTTGAAGTCACCAACCAGGTCGTCTCCTACCTCCGCCGCCGCCTCATGACCGGCGAGGTCCTCGGCGAGACCCGACTCGACCTCCCTCCTCGTACGCTGCGCACCCGCGCGGTGTGGTGGACCGTCACCGAGGACCAGCTCGACGAGGCCCGCATCAACCCCGAGATCCTGGGCGGGGCCCTGCACGCCGCCGAGCACGCGTCGATCGGCATGCTCCCGCTCTTCGCCACCTGCGACCGCTGGGACATCGGCGGCGTGTCGGTCCCGCTGCACCCCGACACACTCCTGCCGACGGTGTTCGTCTACGACGGCCACCCCGGCGGCGCGGGCTTCGCCGAGCGCGCCTTCCACACCGCCCGCGCCTGGCTCACCGCCACCCGCCAGGCCATCGCCTCCTGCGAGTGCGACGCCGGCTGCCCGTCCTGCATCCAGTCCCCCAAGTGCGGCAACGGCAACGACCCCCTCCACAAGAGAGGCGCCGTACGCCTGCTCACGGTCCTCCTCCGGGGCGCCCCCGAGGAGAAGCCACCGGAGGCGGAGGGCCCGGAGGAGCCCTCCTCGGCGCCGGGGCGGCCATAGCCGGGCCGGGCGGCCGTAGCGCCCGGGGCGCCTGCGGGCGGGGCGGGTGCGCAGGCTCAGGGGGTCTGCGCCGGAGCCGGTATCCCTGGGGCCTCTCCCGCCGGGGCCGGGACCCCCGGAGCCGTCCCCGCCGGAGCCGGTACCCGTGGGGCCTCCCCCGCGGGAGCCGGTACCCGTGGGGCCTCCCCCGCCGGGGCCGGGACCCCCGGAGCCGTCCCCGCCGGGCCCGCCCGGGCCCGTACCTCCGCCGCGAACGGCTCCGGACCCGCCGCCACCGACACGTCGGAGATCTCGCCGACGACCACGCACCGTACGAGCCGTGTGCCCTGCGCCCGCGCCACCCTTTCCGCGCGGGCGCAGGCGTCGGTGGGACCGCGTGTCCAGTGGTCCGCCGCCGCGAGGGCGGCGAGGTCCGCGCCGCCGGCCGCGCGGTGCCGGGCCACGACGGCCTGGCCCAGGGCGAGCACCACACCGAACACCACGCACAGCACGGTGATCGCCCCGACACTCCACACGGTGGCCGACCCCCGGTCGTCGCCTCGCAGACGGCGGCCCGGGCCCCTCATGAGACTCGCTCCGCCGAAGCGCCGGCCGTCGGCGCTCCCTCCACCGAAGCCCCCGCCCCAGCCGCAGATGCTGCCTCCACCGAGGCCACGGCCTCCTCCCGTACCTCGAACGGCAGATCGCCCAGCAGCGGCGGCGCGACGGCCACAGCGACCCTGACCTGGTCTCCCTCCCGGGTGACCGTGATCTTCGCGCCGCGCGGTGCCGCCTCCCGCGTTACGGCGGCGACCGCGTCGGCGGAGTCCTGGCGGGCCGCCGCGCGGGCGCCGGTGCGGGCCGCGTCCACGCACTGGATCTGCGCGGCCACCACCAGCAGCCCGCACACCAGCGCCATCGCGACCGTCACCAGCACCGGCAGCACCACGGCCGACTCCGCCGTCACGAACCCCTCGTCCCGGCGCGCCCGCCGCCGCTCACATCCCCGCATCGAGGGCCTGCTTCACGATGCTGTGCAGCTCCGCACTGACCTGCCCGCTGGTCACCACCTTGTAGAGCAGCACCGCGAAACCCGCCGCCGCGACGATGCCCATCGCGTACTCGGAAGTGACCATCCCGGCGTCCTTCCGCACACCGCCCCCGCCGCGCAGCGCACCCACCAGGGATCGCATCCGCGCCCGTACCACCTTGTTCATTCCAACCTCCGTGAGATCTCTCGTGTTCGTCCTCGCCGTTCCTGGGTCTGTGTCGCCGCCGCTCATCCACCACCCCCGCCCATGACCTCGCCCGCCATCCCGATCACCACGGGCAGCACGCCGACCGCGAGGAAGGCGGGCAGGAAGCAGAGCCCCACCGGTGCCGTGACCAGGACCGCCGCGCGCCGGGCCCGTACCGTCGCGGAGCGCGCCCACTCCGCGCGGGCGTCGGCTGCGAGCCGGGCGGCCGGACCGGCGGCGGGCAGCCCGGAGACGTCGGCCCGTTCCAGCAGCCGCGCGAGGCCGCCCGCGCCCGGCAGCGCGCTCAACGCCCGCCAGGCCTCGGCGGGTTCGCCACCCAGCCGCACCTCCGCCGCGCCCCGCGCGAGGGCCTGACCGACTGGCCCGCCCAGGGCCTCGCCCACGGCCTGCGCGGCGGTCACGGGGGCGGCACCGGCGGCGACGCAGGCGGCCACCAGATCGGCGGCGAGGGGCAGTTGCCGGGCCGCCGCGCGGGCGTCGGGCACCGCACCGGCCGCCGCCCGCCGTTCCCGCCGGCGCCACCGCCGCAGCGCCACGGCCGCCAGGAGTCCCACCGCGATCCCGGGGATGCCGCCGACCAGTACCCATCCCGCTGCCGCCACCGCCACGCCGGGCAGCAGGCGCCGTACCGCGTGGGGTACGTCCGCCCACCGTCTGGCGGTCCGCATCTCCACCCCCCGGGCCAACAGGCCGGCCAGCCGTCGCCGCACCCGGCGTCGGCGCCGCACCGCGGTCACCCGTCGCACCATCCACCCCAGCACCAGTGCCGTCCCCAGCAGCACCCCCAGCCTGTGGACAACTTCCGCGCTCATGACGCCTCCTCCGCTCCCCGGACGATCCGCAGCACCCACCACAGCCCCGCGGCCTCCAGCACCGCGCCGAGCACCAGACAGCCCAGTCCCGCCCCGGTGTGCAGCAGCACGTGCAGCGGTTCGGCGCCGAGCGCCGTGCCCAGCAGCAGGCCCAGGGCCGGGAGAGCGGCGAGCATCGCGGCGGTGGCACGGGCGCCGGCCAACTGGGCGCGCAGTTCGGCGCGTTGGTCGCGTTCGGCGCGCAGGGCCGCTTCCAGGCGGTCCAGGCCGGCCGCGAGGCCCGCGCCGTGGTCCACGGCGACCCGCCAGCACGCGGCGAGTCCCAGCAGCCCGTCGGCCCCCGGTTGCCGGGCCGCATCCGCGAGCGCGCCCGGCACCTCGCCGCCGAACCGGGCCGCCGCCAGCACCGCCGCCTGGGCGTCGGCGAGCCCTCCGGTGTCCCGCGCGGCCCGCAGCAGCGCCTCACCCGGCTGCCGCCCGGCCCTCACCTCGCCGGCGAGCGCCCCGCACAGCGCGATCACCGCGTCGCCCCGGCGTTCCCGGGCGCGCCGCGCCTCCCTGGCCAGCCGCGCCCGGCGCAGCAGCGGCACCCCGGCCGCCCCCGCGACGACCGGCACCACCGAGGAGCCCAGCACCGCGAGCAGCAGACCGGCTGCCACCGCACACCACTCGGACTTCAGCCGCCCGCGCGCCTGCCGCAGCAGGTCCGCCCACCGCCTCGGCAGGGGTGGCGGCCCGGTGCCCACCGCCCCGCCGCCGGCGAGCAGCAGCCGCGCCCGCCGTGCCCCCGCGTGGGGCCCGCCCATCACCCAGGCCGCGGCCCCCGCGCACAGCACCGCCGCGCTCATCGCCGTCTCCCCCACAGCCGTCTCACCCATCTCGCACTCCCTCGCTCCGTACGGCCGCCTCAACCCCGCCAGGCCTCCTCGCGCGCCCTCCCGGCCGCCTCTCCCCCTCCTCGCTCCACTCGTCCCGCAGCAGCTCCCTCAGCCGCTCCCAGCCCCGCTCACGGACGAATCCGGAGGCACCCCAGCGCAGCGCCGGCACCGTCCGCACCAGCCCGGTCGGATCCCGCTCCAGCACCCGCACCTCGGCGATCCGGCGCCGCCCGGACCGGTCGCGCACCAGGTGCAGGACGACCGACAACGCCGCCGCCAGTTGGCTGTGCAGCGCGGCCCGGTCGAGTCCGGCGGCGGTGCCCAGCGCCTCCAGACGGGCCGGCACATCGGCGGCGGCGTTGGCGTGGACGGTGCCGCAGCCGCCTTCGTGGCCGGTGTTCAACGCGGCCAGCAGATGCACCACTTCGGCCCCACGCACCTCCCCGACGACCAGCCGGTCGGGCCGCATCCGCAGCGCCTGGCGCACCAGGTCCTCCAGGGTGACCAGGCCCGCGCCCTCCTGGTTGGCGGGCCGGGTCTCCAGCCGCACGACGTGTGGATGGTCCGGTCGCAGTTCGGCGGAGTCCTCGGCGAGCACGATCCGCTCGCCCGGCCCGACCAGCCCCAGCAGGGCGCTGAGCAGGGTGGTCTTTCCGCTGCCGGTGCCGCCGCTGATCAGGAAGGACAGCCGGGCCCGCAGCAGCGCGCGCAGCACCCGGTCCCCGCCCGGCGGCACGGTGCCCGCCGCGACCAGTTCGTCGAGCGTGAACGCGCGCGGCCGGACCACCCGCAGCGCCAGGCAGGTGCAGCCGACCGCGACCGGCGGCAGCACCGCGTGCAGCCGGGTACCGTCGGGCAGCCGGGCGTCGACCCAGGGGCGGGCGTCGTCCAGCCGCCGCCCGGCCACGGCGGCCAGGCGTTGCGCGAGCCGTCGTACGGCGCCCGCGTCCGCGAAGGCCACTGCGGTCAGCTCCAGTCCGCCACCCCGGTCCACCCACACCCGGTCGGGCGCGGAGACCAGGACGTCGGTCACCGCCGGATCGGCGAGCAGCGGCTCCAGCGGCCCGCTGCCGACCAGCTCGGACCGCAACCGCTCGGCAGTGCCCAGGACTTCGGCGTCACCCAGCACCCGCCCCTGCTCGCGCAGTGCCTGCGCCACCCGCGCGGGCGTCGGCTCGGCCCCGTGCTCGGCCAGCCACTGCCGCACGCCGTCCAGCAGCGGCACGGAGAGTGTCGCCGCCCCGCCCGGCGCCGTCCCGGAGTGACCGCCGCCGCCCGCGCTGCCGTACCCGCCGCCGTATCCGTCCCCGCGTCCACCGCCGTACCCGTCTCCGCGTCCACCGCCGTACCCGCCGTCGGGCCCGCGGGCGTATCCACCGCCGTCCGCGCTGCCGTACCCGCCGCCGTATCCGTCCCCGCGCCCGCCGCCGTACCCGTCTCCGTCCCCGCGCCCGCCGCCGTCCCCGTCTCCGTCTCCGCGCCCACCGCCGTACCCGTCTCCGTACCGGCCCCTCATGCCGCCCCCGCCTCCGCCAGCGCCCGCTCCCAGAACTCCTTGCAGAACCGGGCCAGCGGCCCGCGAGCGTCCGCGCCGGGCGGGGCCTTGCCCTCGACCGCGCGTGACAGTCCGGACTCGACGGGCAGTTCTCCGGCGAGCGGCAGTCCGAGCAGCCGGGCCACCTCGCGGTCGTCCAGGCCGGAGCCGTAGGGCCCGCGGACCGCGACCCGCAGATCGCGCAGCACCATGCCGACGGCGGAGGCCACCCGGCCGGCCGCCGCCACGGCCCGCAGTTCGGCGGGGACGACGAGGAGGCCGATGTCGAGCTGGGCGAGGACTTCGGCGACGCCGTCGTCGATCCGGCGGGGAAGGTCGACGACGACCGTGCCGCCGCGGCGCCGGGCGGCGGCCAGCACCGCCCGCACCGCCTGCGGGGCGATGGCGAGGCAGTCGCCGCGGTCCCAGCTGAGCACCCGCAGGGCGTGCAGCTCGGGCAGTGACTCCTCCAGGGCGCCGCTGCCGACCCGGCCGCGTGAGGCGGCGAAGGCGGGCCAGCGCAGCCCCTGGGCGGTCTCCCCGCCGAGGAGGACGTCGAGCCCGCCGCCGAGCGGGTCGGCGTCCACCAGCAGGGTGCGCAGGCCCTCCCGCGCGGAGGTGACGGCGAGGGCGCAGGCGAGCGTGGAGGCTCCGGCTCCGCCGCGGCCGCCGATGACGCCGACGGTGAGGGCGGGCCGGCCGACGCCCTCGGCGACGTCGGCGATGCGGTCGACGAGCCACTGCTCGCCGTCGGGCAGCATCAGGACGTGGTCGGCGCCGATCTCCACGGCGCGCCGCCACACCCCGGGGTCGTCCTGATCCCGCCCGACCAGCACCACTCCCCCTCTGCGCGGGGCGCCGCGCACCCGCCGCGCGGCGTCGTCGCCGACCAGGACGAGCGGCGCCGCCTCCCAGCCGCCGCCGTGTTCGGGTGGTCCGTGGCGGACCTCGGGTGTGGCTCCGGCCGCCGCGCACAGGCGCAGCAGGTCGTCGAGGAGTTCGGTGTCCTCGGTGACGATGAGCGGCCTGCCCGGCCGCCCGCCGGCGGCGGACGGCTGGTGGTCGTGTGTGATGGTTCCGGCCATGGCGGATGTCCCCCTTCGCTGCCCGATGGCGTCGTCGGCGGGCCTTGACGGGCCCGCGTCGGCGACAGATGAAGAGCCGGTGATCCGGCCGCCCATATGAGCGGCCGTCGGAAACCGGCCATACGCGCATCGCAAACGGAACCGGCCTGGAACTCGCCGGAGCGATGCGCCTGGGAATCACGATGCGGCGAACGCGGAAATGATGTGGATCTTGGTCGATAACTGTGGACAACTCGATCCCTGTGAATATCGCCGTCACCCATCCCGGTGAGCCCCGGACGCCTCTGCGCCATCTCCTGTGCGAGTTCCGCAGAGCAGTCCGATGACTACACTGCGTGACGGATCATGGGCATGCCAGAAGGGCGGCCGCAGCCGCCCGAGTGCGGCGCCACCGCCGCGCTCTGAAGGGAAAAACCCGCCCGGACATGCGACGACCCCCGCCGGGGGGGAGAGCGGGGGTCGTCCCCACGGCCGACTCGGGGGGGGAGGAGTCGGACCGGGTTAGCACGGTCGCGAACGATCCGTGACTTCCATGGTGTACCCGAGAGCCCTCTCAGGCAAACCCACGCGCCCCACCTTACGCCGAATGGGCTGCCCCTATGCTCAGGGTCGTGGAAAACCACTCCTTGCCCCGCACAGCGGCCTTCTTTGACCTGGACAAGACGGTCATTGCGAAGTCGAGCACGCTCACCTTCAGCAAGTCCTTCTACCAAGGCGGGCTGATCAACCGCAGGGCCGCCTTGCGCACCGCGTATGCCCAGTTCGTGTTCCTGGTGGGCGGTATGGACCACGACCAGATGGAGCGGACGCGCGAGTATCTGTCGCGGCTCGTCCGCGGCTGGAACGTCCAGCAGGTCAAGGAGATCGTCGCCGAGACCCTGCACGACCTCATCGACCCGCTCATCTACGACGAGGCCGCCTCGCTGATCGAGGAGCACCACACCGCCGGCCGCGACGTGGTCATCGTCTCCACCTCCGGTTCCGAGGTGGTCGAGCCGATCGGCGAGCTGCTGGGCGCGGACCGGGTGGTGGCCACCCGGATGGTGGTGGGCGAGGACGGCTGCTACACCGGCGAGGTCGAGTACTACGCCTACGGCCCGACGAAGGCGGAGGCGATCAGGGAACTCGCCGCGTCCGAGGGGTACGACCTGTCCCGCTGCTACGCCTACAGCGACTCGGTGACCGACCTGCCGATGCTGCAGTCCGTGGGCCACCCGCACGCCGTGAACCCCGACCGCGCGCTGCGCCGGGAGGCCGTCGCACGCGGCTGGCCGATTCTCGACTTCCACCGCCCCGTGCGCCTCAAGCAGCGCCTGCCCGCCTTCTCCGTACCGCCGCGACCCGCTCTGGTCGCGGCGGCGGCGATAGGAGCGGCGGCGGCCACGGCGGGACTCGTCTGGTACGCCAGCCGCCGCCGGGCGGCGATTTAGTCCCTGTTTGAACCTAAAAGTAAAGAAGTAGAGCGACCACTTCCGCTTCCTGCCGCGCTGGAGTACAAAGGACTCAACGGCCCGCGAGACCAAGGACATCCGAGAGGATCACCTTAGATACGCAATTGGCCCCACGGACCGAAGCATGAACACCGGGCACCCACGCGACGTCGACCCGTCGATTACGGGCCAGCCGCACCAGGTAAGGGCAAAGACCCCGACCTGATGGGCGACATTCGAGGACGCTTGGTAACTCGGTGATCATGCCAGCGGCGGTACGAGTCCTCGTACCGCCGCAACCCTTTTCCGCGCCTTTTTCCAGCCGCCGGACCGGGGCGGCCGGCGCCCTTTCGCGTGACTGCTACGCCGCTACGCCGCTCCGCGCTGGAGCGCCTCGCACACCGCCGTCGACTCGCGCACGCCCAGCTCCACCGCCTTGCCGCAGTGCGCGATCCAGGCGGCCATGCCCTCCGGGGTGCCGGACAGATAGCCGTCGAACGCCGTCAGATAGGCCTCGCGCCCCAGCTCCGCGTGGCCGACCTCGGCCGGGCACACGGACTTGGGGTCCAGACCGCTGCCGACCAGCACGATCCGCTCGGCCGCGCGCGCGACCAGGCCGTTGTGGGAGACGAAGGGGCGCAGCGCGAGCAGTTCGCCGTGTACGACGGCGGCCGTGACCAGGGCCGGGGCCGAACCGCCCGCGATGATCACGTCCGCCAGGCCCTCCAGGCGGGCCGACACCTCGGCGGCGCTCGGCAGCGGCTGCTCGATCAGCGGCTCGTCGACCGGCTCGCCCTCCTGGCGCGGCCGGCCCACCTCGTCGGCGTTGTCGGCCGCGGCCACCAGGTGCAGCCGGGCCAGCACCCGCAGCGGCGACTGCCGCCAGATGGACAGCAGCTGGCCCGCCTCGGCGGTCAGGCGCAGCGCCGCGCCCATGGTGCGGGCCTCGGCGTCACCGCTGAAGTCGGTACGGCGGCGCACCTCCTCCAGCGCCCAGTCGGCGCCGGCCAGCGCCGCCGAGCCCCGGGCGCCGCGCAGGGCCGCCTCGGAGGTGATCTCGTTGCTGCGACGCCGCATGATCCGGTGCCCGTAGACCCGGTCCACGGCCTTGCGCACGGACTCCACGGACTCGGCGACGCCGGGCAGTGCGCCCAGGGCCGCGAGGGGATCGGCGGTCGCGCCTGTCGTACTCATGAGTACGACATTACGCACCCCGGGCCCCCACCCCACGAAGGAGTGGTCTTCTTCACGTCCGGGCCGCGCGCGCGGTACCCCGTCACTACGCTTACTGAACATGAAAATTGCTTTCGTCGGGAAGGGCGGCAGCGGCAAGACCACCCTGTCCTCCCTCTTCATCCGCCACCTGGCAGCCAACGGCGCGCCGGTTGTCGCGGTCGACGCCGACATCAACCAGCACCTGGGAGTCGCGCTCGGCCTCGACGAGACGGAGTCCGCCGCCCTGCCCGCGATGGGCGACCACCTTCCGCTGATCAAGGACTATCTGCGCGGCACCAATCCGCGCATCCCCTCCGCCGCGACGATGATCAAGACGACGCCGCCCGGCAAGGGCTCACGGCTGCTGCGGGTACGCGAGGACAATCCGGTCTACGACGCCTGCGCCCGGGCGGTGGAACTCGACGGCGGAGCCGTCCGTTTGATGGTCACCGGCCCCTTCACCGAGGCCGACCTGGGGGTCGCCTGCTACCACTCCAAGACGGGAGCGGTGGAGCTCTGCCTGAACCACCTGGTCGACGGCCGCGACGAGTACGTCGTGGTCGACATGACCGCCGGCTCCGACTCCTTCGCCTCCGGCATGTTCACCCGCTTCGACATCACGTTCCTCGTCGCCGAGCCGACCCGGAAGGGGGTCTCCGTCTATCGCCAGTACAAGGAGTACGCCCGCGACTTCGGCGTCGAGCTGAAGGTCGTCGGCAACAAGGTGCAGGGTCAGGACGACCTCGACTACCTGCGCGAGCAGGTCGGGGACGACCTGCTCGTCACGGTCGGGCACTCCGACTGGGTCCGCGCCATGGAGAAGGGCCGCCCGCCCCGGTTCGATCTCCTGGAGGACGCCAACCGCCGGGCCCTGCACACCCTGCGGACGGCCGCCGACGCGACCTACGACCGGCGCGACTGGGAGCGCTACACCCGCCAGATGGTGCACTTCCACCTCAAGAACGCCCACTCCTGGGGCAACGAACGCACCGGAGCCGACCTCGCGGCCCAGGTCGACCCCGGCTTCGTGCTGCGGGAGAGCGAGACGGCGAACGCGTGACGCCTCCGGGGGGGGCGACGGGGAGCGGTGGCTCAGCCCTTTTGCCGCACACTCTCGCGAACGGTGCGGGGCGGACTCCGGGTCGGCTCCCGGATGTCCGCCCGTCACAACCGCGCCTGCGCTACCCCTTGTCCGCCGGCGCCCCGGGTACGCCCTTCGGGGCCGGGGCCGGGCGGGATGAGAGGAAGGAGGACCAGCCCTGCTTCGGGGCCTGGCCGACCTTCAGGGTGCGCAGCTTCGCGAGGGTCTGCGGGTCCTGGGCGTCGAGCCAGTCCGCCAGTTGGCGGAAGGAGACACAGCGCACCTCGGGCTTGGTGCACACCCGCTCGATGACCTCCTCGACGGCGCGCATGTAGGTGCCGCCGTTCCAGGACTCGAAGTGGTTGCCGATGATCAGCGGCGCGCGGTTGCCGTCGTAGGCCCGCCGGAAGCCGGCGAGGAGGCCGTCACGCATCTGGTCGCCCCACGCCTCGTACTTGTCGGGGTCGCCCTGGGTGGTGGTGCCGGACTGGTTGACCATGAAGTTGTAGTCCATGGTCAGCTGCTCGTAGGAGTGCCCCGGGAACGGCACGAGCTGCATCGACAGGTCCCACAGGCCCTCCTTCTTCGCGGGCCAGACCTGGTCGTTGACGCCGCTGGTGTCATAGCGGAAGCCCAGTTCACGGGCGGCCTTCATGAAGTTCTTCCGCCCCTCCAGGCAGGGCGTGCGGGCGCCGATCAGCTCCTTGTCGTAGTCGAAGGGCAGCGGTGCCGCCTTGGTCATGCCGGAGTGGGTCTTCCAGGACTTCACGAAGTGCTTGGCCTGGGCGATCTCGTCCTTCCACTCGTCCACGGACCACTCGCCCACCCCGCCGCCCTTGCCGCAGAAGTGGCCGTTGAAGTGGGTGCCGATCTCGTTGCCCTCCAGCCAGGCCAGCCGGAGCTGCTGCACGGTGTCGGCGATGCCCTGGCGGTCGTTGAAGCCGATGTCGGAGCGGCCCGGTGAGTGCTGTGGCGGCTTGTAGAGGTCGGCCTTGTCCTCCGGCAGGAGATACACCCCGCTGAGGAAGTACGTCATCGTCGCGTTGTTCGCCTTGGCGACCTTGCGGAAGTGGGAGAACAGCCGCTGACTGTCCTCGCCGGCGCCGTCCCAGGAGAAGACCACGAACTGCGGCGGCCGCTGACCGGGCTTCAGCCGCTCGGGCCTGGGCAGGTGGGGCTGGGCCCCGGTGAACGCCGTGGACCCGTCGCCGATCAACCGGAACGGGCTCTTGGGCCCGTGGGCCGCCTCCGGCTTGCGCGGCCCGGACACGCCCTCCTTCGCTGCGTCGGAGCCGGCCGAGCAGCCGGCGAGCGACACGGCACAGGCCGCGGCGACCACGGCGCCCGCGGCGATCCTCTGGGTGGCGGCCATCATCCGCCCACCTACTTCCTTCTCTCGGGCCGACGCCGCTGGGGCGTTTGTGGCGATGTGCAGCATGTGCAGCGATGTGCAGCGATGTGCCGGAAAAGCCGACAGCGCCGCCAAGGTCGCACGGGGCCGAGAAGGAATTAGTACGACAAGCCGGTCAAAGGTTCAGTTCACTCTCCGGAGTGATTTAGTGACCCATTTGCCCGGAAACTCCATGCCTGCCCTTTACCCTTGATTACGATTCGTTTACTGAGAGTTGATTCATCCCGCCGCTGCACGCCGTGACTCACGGCCGCGACCGACCCGCCGCCCGGCGGGACCGACCTGTTCCGCGACCGCTGCCCGGAGGAGACGGGAAAAATGTCAGCCTGCGTCCCCACACGCGCCACCGACCCCCACCAGTCGAACCGCGACCACCAGCCGCACAGCCCGCCGGCCCGGCGCCCGCGGCGCTTCCGGATCGCCGGAGCCGATGTGTCGGCCTCCATCGCGGTCTTCCTGATCGCCCTGCCGCTGTCCCTCGGCATCGCCCTCGCCACGGGGGCGCCGCTCCAGGCGGGACTCGTGGCCGCCGCCGTCGGCGGTATCGTCGTCGGCCGGCTCGGCGGCTGCCCGCTCCAGGTGAGCGGCCCCGCCGCGGGGCTCACGGTCGTCACCGCCGACCTCATCCACCTCTACGGATGGCGGACGACCTGCGCCATCACCGTCCTCGCCGGCCTGGCCCAGCTGGGCCTCGGCTGTCTGCGCGTGGCACGCACCGCCCTGGCGGTCAGCCCCGCCATCGTGCACGGCATGCTCGCCGGCATCGGCGTCACCATCGCCATGGCCCAGCTGCACATCGTCCTGGGCGGCACCCCGCAGAGCGCCGTACTCGACAACCTGCGCGCCCTGCCCGCCCAGCTGGCGGACCTGCACCCCGCCGCGCTGTCGACGAGCGCGCTCACCCTGGCCCTGCTCTTCCTCTGGCCAAGGCTGCCCGGCCGGGCCGGACAGGTCCTGCGCAAGGCGCCGGCGCCGCTGATCGCCGTCGCCGGAGCCACGGCGACCGCCTCGCTCGTCGGCCTCACGCTGCCCAAGGTGGAGCTGCCGACGTGGAACAACCACGCGCTGGCCGGACTCCCCGAGGGCCCGGTGCTCGGCCTGATCGCCGCCGTACTCACCACCACGCTGGTGTGCAGCGTGCAGTCGCTGCTCGGCGCCGTCGCCACGGACAAGCTGGCCGCCGCCCGCCCCGGCCTCACCGGCCGGGTGCCGCGCTCCGACCTGAACCGCGAACTGCTCGGCCAGGGCGCCGCGAACATCGTCTCCGGCAGCCTCGGCGGACTGCCGGTCGCGGGCGTGGCGGTGCGCAGCACGGCGAACGTGAACGCGGGCGCGGTGAGCAGGAACTCCACGATGCTCCACGGCGCTCTCGTGGTAGTCGCCTCGCTGCTGCTCATCCCGCTGCTGGAGCTCATCCCGCTGGCCTCGCTCGCCGCCCTGGTGATGGCCGTCGGCATCCAGATGGTCTCCCTGAACCACATCCGTACGGTGACCCGCCACCGTGAGGTGCTGGTGTACGCCGTCACCACCCTCGGCGTGGTGCTGTTCGGCGTCCTGGAAGGCGTCGCCCTCGGCATCGCCGTGGCCGTCGCCGTCGCCCTGCACCGCCTGACCCGCACCCGCATCACGCACACGGAGGAGGAAGGAGTCCATCACGTCCAGGTCAGAGGCCAGTTGACGTTCCTCGCCGTGCCCCGGCTGAGCCGGGTCCTGCACCTCGTCCCGCAAGGCACCGACGTCGTCGTGGAGCTGGACGGCTCCTTCATGGACCACGCGGCGTTCGAGACCCTGCAGGACTGGCAGAACACGCACACCGCGCAGGGCGGCACCGTCCAGCTCACCGGCCGCCGCGCCGGGATCCGTATCGCCGAACCGGGCGCCCCCGCGGAGGACCCGGCCGGAGCGGAGACGGCGGACGCGGCGAACTCCGGCGACTGCCGGTGCCGTCCGTGGACACCGTGGCGCAACCACCAGTGCGAGTGGGAGCGTCCGGGGCCCGAGGAGGCGTCGGGTGCCGGTGAGGGCGCGGGCCCGGGCGGCCCGGCCGAAGAGGCGGACGGCCGCGGTGGTCCGGACCGATTGGAGGCCTGGCAGGGCATGGAGGGCTCGCAGAGGCCGACAGGCACCCCGGACTCGAACGGCCCGACGGACCAGGGTGCGTCCAGCGGGCACAAAGGCGCCAACGGGCACGAAAGTGCCAACGGTCCTCAATGCACCGACGGGCCTGAAAGCGCCCCCGAGAGCCGCCGACCCGACATCCCCGGCGGCGCTCCCGCTGCCCCAGGCCGACCGGACACCCCCGGCACGTCCGCCGACTCCGGCATCCTCACCGAACCGCGCACCCAGGACGCCCCAGCCACCCCCACCACCCCCGATCCCCCCGCTCGCACCACCACCGCGACCGGCGTGAGCACCCGCACCGGTGGTCACCAACTCGCCCGCGGTATCAGCACGTTCCAGCGCAGAACCGCCCCGCTGGTGCGCGGTGAGCTGGCCCGGCTGGCGCGGGAGGGTCAGCGGCCGGTGCAGCTGTTCCTCACCTGCGCCGACTCCCGGCTCGTCACCTCGATGATCACGTCCAGCGGTCCCGGAGACCTCTTCGTGGTCCGCAACGTGGGCAACCTGGTGCCGCTGCCCGGCGAGGAGAGCGGTGACGACTCGGTGGCGGCGGCCATCGAGTACGCGGTGGACGTCCTGAAGGTGCGGCACATCACCGTGTGCGGGCACTCCGGGTGCGGGGCGATGCAGGCCCTGCTCAGCTCCGAACCCGGCGGCGCGCAGACACCGCTCAAGCGCTGGCTGCGGCACGGGCTGCCGAGCGTGGAGCGGATGGCCGACGAGAGCCGGCCCTGGGCGCGGCTCGCCGGGCGGCGCCCGGCCGACGCGGTCGAGCAGCTCTCCCTGACCAACATCGTCCAGCAGCTGGAACACCTGCGCGCCCACGAGTCGGTGGCCCGCGCCCTGCGCGAGGGCGCGCTGGAGCTGCACGGGATGTACTTCCACGTGGGCGAGGCACAGGCCTATCTGCTCACCGAGGCGTCCGGTGCGGAGGTCTTCGACCACGTGGCCGAGGCCGAGGACCTGCGCAGCCCGGCCTGACGCCGCCTCAGCCGCCCCGACCCCGGCACCCCCTAGCCCAAGTCCCGCTCAGCGGAGGCCGGACGGCTCCGGCTCCGCCGGGCGGGGCTCCGGGGCGGCGGGCACGGGATCGCACGGGGCGATCCGGCCGCGCACGCCGTAGAAACTGACGACCCGCTGGATGCTCCCGTCCGGCCGGCGCTGTCCGACCTTCTCGAAGGCCAGGGAGTCGCCGCGCCGCAGAGTGATCTCCCAGATCGGGCCCTCGCCGCCGCTGCGGTCGAAGTGGCCCCGGATCGTCTTCCCCCTCGGGTGGGTGCACTCGTAGCCATTGGGCACGTCGTCCACGGCCACGTGGATGCCCTGCTCCTCCAGCCGTTCGGCGAGTCCTTCCTGGAGGGTGCCGCCGAGTCCGATGTCGTTCACCGTGACGGTCACGGTCCCGTCCGGGTGCGCCTCGACCGCGTAGGCCGGGGTCTCGGCCGGGGATCCCGGCATCAGCACCCACGCGCCCGCGACGGCGGCGCAGGCCAGGGCGACGAGGCCGAGTCTCGGCGCGGTGAGGGCCGTACGACGGCGGCCCGGTGCGGGCACGGACACGGACACGGGTCCGGGTGCCGGGACGGCGGCGGGCTCACTCGTCTCGCTCGTGCGCCGGTCGATCTCGCGGTGCAGTTCCGCAAGCAGCCGGTCCTCGAAGTTCGTGCCCGTGGTGTCGCTGGTGGTCATGCCTCTCCCCCGTTTCCTCCGGTGGCGTACGACGTGGTGTAGGTCAGGGACGACGTGCCGCGCGGCGCGTCGGCGGGCTCGCCCACCGCCACCCCGCGCACCGCCCGCAGCGCCTTGCGCGCCCGGTGCAGCCGGACGCGTGCCGTCACCTGGCGGATGCCCAGCGCGGCGGCGGCCTCGGTGACGGTGAGCTGGTCGACCGCGATCAGCTCCAGCAGGGCCCGCTCGCCCTCCGGCAGCCGTTCCAGCGCGGCGAGGGCGCGCCGGCCCGCGGACTCGGCGTCGAGCTTGTCCTCCAGACGGGCGATGTCGTCGGGCTCCAGCAGCCGCCGGCCGGAGATCCGCTGGTCGCGCCGGGTCTCGCGGGCGAGGCGCCGGTGCTCGGACGAGACGACGTTGCGGGCGATGCCGTAGAGCCAGGCCCGTTCGCTGCCGAGGCCGGGCCGGTAGGTGTGGGCGGAGTCGAGGACCGCGAGGAACACCTCGGCCGTCAGGTCGGCGACCGTGTGGGCGTCGCGGACACGCCGGGCCACGAAGGAGGTCACGGCGTCCACGTGGCGGCGGTAGAACTCCTCGAAGAGCTGGGGATCGCGGACCGCCGCCGCGGGCCCGCCCCGTATGCCGTCCACAGTGTGTTCCCCTCTCGTCGGGTCGCGCACGGTAAGTGCCTCACCCGTACTTGGCCGCACGTGTGAAAGGCGTTACAGCCCCTGAACTTCGCTCCCGCCGCGTCCGTGGGTACGGATGACCACCGCAGACGAGGAACACAGCCGGACCCCAGAGCCGGACCCCGCAGACGAACACCGCAGACGAACACCGCAGACAGTCACCCCAGTCGAACCACCTCATCAGCCACCCCACAGGTCTAAACCAATTCCCCGACGACCCTTGTCATCGGCCCCCCGGGTCTGATGAGCTGTGGCCTGGGACACAACGGACACCCTGGGAAAGGGAGATGTCGTGAGCAACGAAAGCCTGGCCAACCTGCTCAAGGAAGAGCGCAGGTTCGCACCCCCCGCCGACCTGGCAGCGAACGCCAACGTCACCGCGGAGGCGTATGAACAGGCCAAGGCTGACAGGCTCGGCTTCTGGGCCGAGCAGGCCCGACGGCTGACCTGGGCCAAGGAACCGACCGAGACGCTGGACTGGTCGAACCCGCCGTTCGCCAAGTGGTTCAAGGACGGCGAGCTGAACGTCGCGTACAACTGCGTCGACCGCCATGTCGAGGCCGGCCACGGCGACCGCGTCGCCATCCACTTCGAGGGCGAGCCCGGCGACAGCCGCGCGATCACCTACGCCGAGCTGAAGGACGAGGTGTCCAAGGCCGCGAACGCCCTGCTGGAGCTGGGCGTGCAGAAGGGCGACCGGGTCGCCGTCTACATGCCCATGATCCCGGAGACGGCCATCGCCATGCTGGCCTGCGCCCGCATCGGCGCCGCGCACTCGGTGGTCTTCGGCGGCTTCTCCTCGGACGCGCTCGCGACCCGTATCCAGGACGCCGACGCCAAGGTCGTCATCACGGCCGACGGCGGCTACCGGCGGGGCAAGCCGTCCGCGCTGAAGCCCGCCGTGGACGAGGCGCTGGGCAAGGTGGACAACGTCGAGCACGTGCTGGTGGTCCGCCGTACCGGTCAGGAGGTCGCCTTCACCGAGGGCCGGGACGTGTGGTGGCACGACGTCGTCGGGCGGCAGAGCGCCGAGCACACGCCCGAGGCGTTCAACGCCGAGCACCCGCTGTTCATCCTCTACACCTCGGGCACGACGGGTAAGCCGAAGGGCATCCTGCACACCTCCGGCGGCTACCTCACCCAGGCGGCGTACACCCACCACGCGGTCTTCGACCTCAAGCCGGAGACGGACGTCTACTGGTGCACGGCCGACGTCGGCTGGGTCACCGGACACTCGTACATCGTCTACGGCCCGCTGGCCAACGGCGCGACGCAGGTCATGTACGAGGGCACGCCGGACACCCCGCACCAGGGCCGCTTCTGGGAGATCGTGCAGAAGTACAAGGTCACGATCCTCTACACGGCGCCCACGGCGATCCGTACGTTCATGAAGTGGGGCGACGACATCCCCGCCAAGTTCGACCTGTCCAGCCTGCGCATCCTCGGCTCGGTCGGCGAGCCCATCAACCCCGAGGCGTGGATCTGGTACCGCAAGCACATCGGCGCGGACCGGACCCCGATCGTGGACACCTGGTGGCAGACCGAGACCGGCGCGATGATGATCTCGCCGCTGCCGGGTGTGACGGAGACCAAGCCCGGGTCCGCGCAGACGCCGCTGCCCGGCATCTCCGCGACCGTCGTGGACGACGAGGCGGGCGAGGTGCCCAACGGTGGCGGTGGCTACCTGGTCCTCACCGAGCCGTGGCCGTCGATGCTGCGCACCATCTGGGGCGACGACCAGCGGTTCATCGACACCTACTGGTCGCGCTTCGAGGGCAAGTACTTCGCGGGCGACGGCGCGAAGAAGGACGACGACGGCGACATCTGGCTGCTCGGCCGGGTCGACGACGTCATGCTCGTCTCCGGCCACAACATCTCCACCACCGAGGTCGAGTCCGCGCTCGTCTCGCACCCGTCGGTCGCCGAGGCGGCCGTGGTCGGCGCGGCGGACGAGACCACCGGCCAGGCGATCGTCGCGTTCGTGATCCTGCGCGGTACGGCGGCGGAGACCGAGGACCTGGTCGCGGAGCTGCGCAACCACGTGGGCGCCACGCTCGGCCCGATCGCCAAGCCGAAGCGGATCCTGCCGGTGGCCGAGCTGCCGAAGACCCGCTCCGGCAAGATCATGCGCCGCCTGCTGCGCGACGTCGCCGAGAACAGGGCCCTGGGCGATGTCACCACCCTTACCGACAGCAGTGTCATGCAGCTCATCCAGGCGAAGCTCCCGGCGGCGCCCAGCGAGGACTGACCGCGTCATCACGACCGCGTCACCACTGACCGCGTCATCTCTGACCGCGTCACCAGTGACCGCGTCACCGTGCGGGGTGCCCGGCGCCGAGTGTGCCGGGCACCCTTGCCGCGTCTAGGGTGGACCCAGGTGACCACTGTCACTATTATTAGCTAATCTAAACAAACAGGTGCGCCGGGAAGTCTGGTCGGCAAGCGTTCCATGCTGCCCACCCACCGGAGGTCCCCCGTGTCCGCGCCCCACACCCCCCGCAAGGCCCTCGGCCGGCTGTCCCTCCCCGAGCGGACCTTCGTCGCGGACGCGCTGCGCACCGAGACGGTCGGCGGCGTCCTGCTGCTGGTGGCCGCGACAGCCGCCCTGGTCTGGGCGAACGTCCCCGCGCTGCACGACAGCTACGAGGCGGTCAGCCACTTCCACATCGGCCCGGCCGCCCTCGGCCTGGACCTGTCCGTCGCGCACTGGGCCGCCGACGGACTGCTCGCGATCTTCTTCTTCGTCGCGGGCATCGAGCTCAAGCGCGAACTCGTCGCCGGTGATCTGCGCGACCCCAAGGCCGCCGCCCTCCCGGTCGTCGCCGCGCTGTGCGGCATGGCCGCGCCGGCGCTGGTCTACGTCCTGACCAACACCGCGGGCGGCGGCTCCCTGGCCGGCTGGGCGGTCCCCACGGCGACCGACATCGCCTTCGCCCTCGCCGTGCTCGCAGTGATCGGCACCTCGCTGCCGAGCGCCCTGCGCGCCTTCCTGCTGACCCTCGCCGTCGTCGACGACCTGTTCGCCATCCTGATCATCGCGGTCTTCTTCACCGACACCCTGAACTTCGCCGCCCTCGGCGGCGCCGTCGTCGGCCTCGCCGTCTTCTGGCTGCTGCTGCGCAAGGGCGTACGCGGGTGGTACGTGTACGTCCCGCTGGCGCTGGTCATCTGGGCGCTGATGTACAACAGCGGCATCCACGCCACCATCGCCGGTGTCGCGATGGGACTCATGCTGCGCTGCACCACCCGTGAGGGTGAACGGCACTCCCCCGGCGGGCACATCGAACACCTCGTACGGCCGCTCTCGGCCGGCCTGGCCGTGCCGTTGTTCGCCCTGTTCAGCGCCGGTGTGCCGGTGTCCGGCGGGGCACTGGCCGACGTCTTCACCCAGCCCGAGACGCTGGGCGTGGTGCTGGGCCTGGTGGTCGGCAAGACGCTCGGCATCTTCGGCGGGACCTGGCTGACGGCACGTTTCACCCGAGCCTCGCTCAGCGACGACCTCGCCTGGCCGGACGTGTTCGCGGTGGCGACCCTGGCCGGCATCGGCTTCACCGTGTCGCTGCTCATCGGCGAGCTGGCGTTCGAGGGGGACGCGGCGCTCACCGGCGAGGTCAAGGCCGCCGTACTGACCGGCTCCCTGCTCGCGGCGATGCTGGCCACGGTGCTGCTGAAGCTACGGAACGCCAAGTACCGCAGGATGTGGGAGGCGGAGGAGCGCGACGACGACCTCGACGGCATTCCGGACATCTACGAGCAGGACGACCCGGAGTACCACCTCCGCATGGCCGCCATCCACGAGCGCAGGGCCGCCGAACACCGCAGGCTCGCCCGGGAGAAGGCCGCCGCGCGCCACGCGGTTGCGGAAGTAGCGGGCGGGGCAGGCGAGGAGAACGACGGTCCGGCATGATCTGACGAGACGGTACGAACGACGGGAACCGTCACCCGTCAGGCAGAAGAGGGAGACCCGCGATGAGCGCACCCGACGGCAGCCCGGTCGGCGCCGAACGCAGCATCGGCCAGCTGTTCGCCACGGCGACGACCGAATTGTCCGCGCTGGTGCACGACGAGATCGCACTGGCCAAGGCGCAGCTCCGACGGGACGTCAAGCGGGGTGTGACCAGCGGCGGTGCCTTCATGGCGGCCGGGGTGCTCCTGCTGTTCTCGCTGCCGATGCTCAACTTCGCGCTCGCCTACGGCATTCGGACCTGGACCGACTGGAACCTCGCGGTCTGCTTCCTGCTGTCGTTCGCGGCCAACGTGCTCGTCGCCGGCCTCCTCGCGCTGATCGGTGTCGTCTTCGCGAAGAAGGCGAAGAAGGGCCGCGGCCCGCAGAAGGTCGCCGCGTCCGTGAAGGAGACCGCGGGCGTGCTGCAGAAGGCCAAGCCCCACCCGCGGCCCGAGCTGCCCGCGGACCGCGTGCCCGAGGCCATCGAGCCTGTGGCACGCTCGTCGTCATGACGGAACCCGACACTCCTTCGGCCCAGCCGGCCTCGGTCGTACGGCTCGACCTGCCCGGCGGCCATGAAGTGATCCACCGGGACGTGGCCGCGAACGGCGCCCGCTTCCACATCGCCGAGCTGGGCGACGGGCCGCTGGTGATGCTGGTGCACGGCTTCCCGCAGTTCTGGTGGACCTGGCGGCACCAGCTGGTGGCGCTCGCCGAGGCGGGTTTCCGGGCCGTCGCCATGGACCTGCGCGGCGTCGGCGGCAGCGACCGCACCCCGCGCGGCTACGACCCGGCCAACCTCGCCCTCGACATCACCGGCGTCGTCCGCTCGCTGGGCGAGCCGGACGCCGCGCTGGTCGGGCACGACCTGGGCGGCTATCTGGCGTGGACGGCGGCCGTGATGCGGCCCAAGCTGGTACGGCGCCTCGCGGTGGCGTCGATGCCGCATCCGCGGCGCTGGCGCTCGGCGATGCTCTCCGACCCCAAGCAGACCGCCGCCGGCTCCTACATCTGGGGCTTCCAGCGGCCATGGATCCCCGAGCGGCAGCTCGTCGCGGACGGCGGGGCGCTGGTCGGGCGGCTCATCCGGGACTGGTCCGGGCCGCGGCTGCCGGACGACGAGGCGGTACGCACGTACCAGCGCGCGATGTGCATCCCGTCCACCGCCCACTGCTCCGTCGAGCCGTACCGCTGGATGGTCCGCTCCCTCGCCCGCCCCGACGGCTTCCAGTTCAACCGGCGCATGAAGCGGCCGGTGCGGGTGCCGACGCTCCATCTGCACGGCTCCCTCGACCCGGTGATGCGCACCCGCAGCGCGGCCGGCTCCGGCGAGTACGTCGAAGCCCCGTACCGCTGGCGGCTGTTCGACGGCCTCGGCCACTTCCCGCACGAGGAGGACCCCGTGGCGTTCTCCAACGAGCTGATCAACTGGCTGAAGGATCCCGAACCGGACCGGTGAAGCCGCCCGAGCGCCGCCCGGTGACGCCGTTTCGCGGTCGGTGACGCCGTTTCGCGGTCGGTGACGGCCCGTCCGGCGGCGTCTGTGCGTGATCGTGCCGACGCGGCCGGTATCCGGAGGGGAACGTCTGTCCGGGAAGCGGCCACATGCCCCGCGCATAGGCCAATTGGCCGTCTCCGAGGCGGTTATCGACCTTGGGGCGGGGGCAGACGTCGGGGTATGGGCTGGACGCACGACTACAGTGACGCAGCAGCACGCAACCGCCGCTCGGGCAGCGCCCTGAGCTCCCCCCAGCGGGGTGCGCCGCAACTCGCGGCGAGCGACCCGCGGGTGGGCATCCCGCGCATTCTGCGCCGCCGGGCCCGCTGGGTCTCGGTGCGGCTGCGTCACCCCCGCGGGTGACCCGCCGCGCGCCTCACAGCGCGCAGCTGTCCGTACCCACCTGCTGATTGGCCGTCCGCCCCGCGGTGATGTCCTCCCGGATCTCGTCCACGGTCAGCGCGTAGCCCGTCTCGGCGTCGTCCAGCGACTTCGCGAACACCACGCCGTAGACCTCGCCCTCGGGGGTGAGCAGCGGGCCGCCGGAGTTGCCCTGGCGGACGGTCGCGTACAGCGAGTACACGTCGCGGCGGACCGTGCCGCGGTGGTAGATGTCCGGGCCGTTGGCGGTGATACGGCCCCGCACCCGCGCCGCGCGCACGTCGTACGCGCCGTTCTCCGGGAAGCCCGCGACGATCGCGTTGTCGCCGCTCGACGCGTCCTCGTCGGTGAACTTCAGGACGGGCGCGTCGAGGTCGGGCACGTCGAGCACGGCGATGTCGCGCTCCCAGTCGTAGAGCACGACCGTGGCGTCGTACCGCTTGCCCTCGCCGCCTATCTGCACGGTGGGTTCGTCGACGCCGCCGACGACGTGCGCGTTGGTCATCACCCGGCGCTCGGCGAAGACGAAGCCGGTGCCCTCCAGGACCTTGCCGCAGCTCTGCGCGGTGCCCACCACCTTGACGATGGAGCGCTGGGCGCGGGCGGCGACCGGACTGCCGGCGAGCGCCGGGTCGGGCGGCCGTACGTCGGTGATGGGCTCGTTGGCGAACGGGCTGAACACTTGCGGGAAGCCGTTCTGCGCGAGCACCGAGGAGAAGTCCGCGAACCAGGTGTCGGCCTGCGCGGGCAGCGCGCGGGAGACGCCGAGCAGCACCTTGGAGTTGCGGACCTCCTTGCCGAGCGTGGGCAGCGTGGTGCCCGCGAGGGCGGAGCCGATCAGCCAGGCGACCAGCAGCATCGCGGCCACGTTGACCAGGGCGCCGCCGGTGGCGTCCAGGGCGCGGGCCGGGGACCAGGTGATGTACCGGCGCAGCTTGTTGCCGAGGTGGGTGGTCAGGGCCTGGCCCACGGAGGCGCAGACGATCACGACGACCACCGCGACGACGGCGGCGGTCGTGCTCACCTCCGCGTTGTCGGTGAGCGCGTCCCAGATCACGGGTAGCGCGTAGACGGCGACGAGGCCGCCGCCCAGGAAGCCGATCACCGACAGGATGCCGACGACGAAACCCTGGCGATAGCCGACGATCGCGAACCACACGGCAGCGACCAGCAACAGGATGTCCAGCACGTTCACCGATTCAGGCCTCGCCTCTTCACTCTCCGGTCCCGCCGACTCGGCCGGGGGCGCGGCCCGCCGCCGCACGGCAGGCGGGCACACCGTCCCCCGGAAAAACACAGCACGTGGGCCACCCTGTCATGCGCGCCAGTCGAGCGGGACCAGCCTGTCCCGGTCCCAGGGGCGTTCCCAGCCGGCGTAGTGCAGCAGCCGGTCGATGATTCCGGCGGTGAAACCCCACACCAGGGCCGATTCGACCAGAAATGCCGGACCCCGGTGTCCTCTGGGGTGGACGGCGGTCGCGCGGTTGTCGGGGTCCGTGAGATCCGCCACGGGGACGGTGAACACCCGCGCGGTCTCCGCCGGGTCCACGACGCCGACCGCGCTGCGCTCGCGCCACCAGCCCAGCACCGGGGTCACGACGAAGCCGCTGACCGGGATGTACAGCTTCGGGAGCACGCCGAAGACCTGGACGCCGGCCGGGTCGAGCCCGGTCTCCTCCTCGGCCTCGCGCAGCGCCGCCCGCAGCGGTCCGTCGCCCTGCGGATCGCCGTCCTCCGGGTCCAGGGCGCCGCCCGGGAAGGACGGCTGCCCGGCGTGTGAGCGCAGGTTGCCGGCGCGCTCCATCAGCAGCAGCTCCGGGCCCCGGTCGCCCTCACCGAACAGGACCAGGACGGCGGACTGGCGGCCCGCGCCGTCCTCCGGCGGCAGGAAGCGGCTCAGCTGGAGCGGCTCCACGGTCTCGGCCGCGCGCACCACCGGATCCAGCCAGCCCGGCAGCCCCTCCTTGCTGACCACCACGGCTCCGCTCCGCGTCTCACTCGCCCGGCTCATCCCCACCCCCGTCGTCCTGCCGTTTCCAACGCCCGGGGTGCCCGGGATCGTTCCGTCGAGTCCTCCTCACCCGGCCGCCCCCAGCGGCGGAGCCGGCCTGCCGCCCGCGTCCAGGTAGGCCTGCGGGGGGTTGAGGCGCTGGCCGGGAAGGCCGCCCTTCTCGTACTTCAGCAGCTTCTTCGCCTTATCCGGGTCCGTCTCGCCCTCGCCGTACGCCGGGCAGAGCGGGGCGATGGGGCAGGCGCCGCAGGCGGGCTTGCGGGCGTGGCAGATGCGGCGGCCGTGCCAGATGACGTGGTGCGAGAGGTCCGTCCAGTCGCTCTTCGGGAAGAGCGCGCCGACGGCGGCCTCGATCTTGTCGGGGTCGGTCTCGTCGGTCCACTGCCAGCGCCGTACGAGCCGCTGGAAGTGCGTGTCGACGGTGATGCCGGGGTGGCCGAAGGCGTTGCCGAGGACGACGAAGGCGGTCTTGCGGCCGACGCCGGGCAGCTTGACGAGGTCCTCCAGGCTGCCGGGGACCTCGCCGCCGAACTCCTCCGTCAGCGCCTTGGACAGCCCTATGACGGACCTGGTCTTGGCGCGGAAGAACCCGCAGGGCCGCAGGATCTCCTCGACCTCCTCCGGGTTGGCGGCGGCCAGGTCCTCGGGGGTGGGGTACTTGGCGAACAGCGCGGGCGTGGTCTGGTTGACGCGCAGGTCGGTGGTCTGGGCGGAGAGCACCGTGGCGACCAGCAGCTGGAAGGGGTTCTCGAAGTCCAGCTCCGGGTGGGCGTACGGATAGACCTCGGCGAGTTCCCGGTTGATCCGGCGGGCGCGGCGGACCAGAGCGGTGCGGGACTCCGCGCGGGGCGGCTTCGGCGAGATCGTCTTCGCGGGCGGGGCCTTCTCGACGGCGGCGGTGGCCTTCTTCGGGGCGATCTCGGCCTTCTTCACCGTGGCCTTCCTGATGGGACCGGTCTTCGCGGCGGCCTTCGCGCTCCGCTTGGCCGGGGACTTCTTCGAGGTCACGGCCTTCTTGGCGGGCGCGGTCCTCGTGGCGGGAGCGGTCTTCCTCGCAGGCGCGGTCTTCTCGGCGGACGCGGTCTTCTTCGCAGGGGCGGCCCTCTTCGCCGCGGCCGGCTTCCCGGCGGGCTCGGCCTTCGCCGTGGACGCGGCCTGCTTCGCGGGCTCGGCCTGCTTCGCGGACGCGGCCTTCCTCGCCGGGGCCGACTTCTTCACAGCTGCCTTCTTTGTCGCTTTTGTCGTTTTTCTCTCACCGCCGGACGCCTGTTCGCCCACAGCGGAATCGCGACGTACAACCACCCGCGCAGCCCCCTCGGCCTGTGCTCTCACCGGCGATTTGGACACTCGGCCAGCCTACGACCCGGCACTGACATCCGCCCGGGACCCGGAAGATCGGCGCCCAATTGGACCCCTGCCGCTTACCCCGGGACACCAGTGCGGCATCCTTGTGACAGATCACACTGTTTGGACCGTCCGGCAAAATGGGCACCACGGTCCCCTGGTACAAGGGGGAGCAAGATCCCCTGAGCAGGTCGACAAGGAGAGAACTCGTGGACGACGTTCTGCGGCGAAATCCGCTCTTCGCGGCGCTCGACGACGAGCAGGCCGCGGAGCTGCGTGCCTCCATGAGTGAGGTGACCCTCGCGCGGGGTGATTCCCTGTTCCACGAGGGCGACCCGGGCGACCGGCTCTACGTGGTCACCGAGGGCAAGGTCAAGCTCCACCGCACCTCGCCCGACGGCCGCGAGAACATGCTCGCGGTGGTCGGCCCCGGTGAGCTGATCGGCGAGCTGTCGCTGTTCGACCCGGGCCCGCGCACCGCGACCGCCACCGCGCTCACCGAGGTGAAGCTGCTCGGCCTCGGCCACGGCGACCTCCAGCCTTGGCTGAACGCGCGCCCCGAGGTGGCCGCCGCGCTGCTGCGCGCCGTCGCCCGCCGCCTGCGCAAGACCAACGACGCCATGTCCGACCTGGTCTTCTCCGACGTGCCGGGCCGTGTCGCGCGCGCCCTGCTGGACCTCTCCCGCCGCTTCGGCGTGCAGTCGGAGGAGGGCATCCACGTCGTCCACGACCTCACCCAGGAGGAGCTGGCCCAGCTCGTCGGTGCCTCCCGCGAGACGGTCAACAAGGCGCTCGCCGACTTCGCCCAGCGCGGCTGGCTCCGCCTGGAGGCCCGCGCGGTGATCCTCCTGGACGTCGAACGCCTGGCGAAGCGCTCGCGCTGACACCGGCCTTTCGGACCTCTACGACGACGGGGTCCCGCTTCCTTACGAGGCGGGACCCCGTCGCCGTACGCACGCACCGCGCGGTGCCGGACGCCGCTCGCCGATCCGCCTGATCGACGAGACACCGCCTAGATGAGCCCGTGCTCCTCCAGGTACTCGAGCTGCGCCCGCACCGACAGCTCCGCCGCCGGCCACAGGGAGCGGTCCACGTCGGCGTAGACGTGGGCGACGACCTCCGCGGCCGTGCGGTAGCCGTCCTCGACGGCCGTCTCGACCTGGGCGAGGCGGTGGGCGCGGTGGGCGAGGTAGTACTCGACGGCGCCCTGGGCGTCGTCCAGGACGGGGCCGTGGCCCGGCAGGACGGTGTGGACGCCGTCGTCGACCGTGAGGGACCTCAGGCGGCGCAGGGAGTCCAGATAGTCGCCGAGGCGGCCGTCGGGGTGGGCCACGAACGTCGTGCCGCGGCCGAGGATCGTGTCGCCCGTCAGGACCGCCCGGTCGGCCGGGAGGTGGAAGCTGAGCGAGTCCGAGGTGTGGCCGGGCGTCGGCACGACCCGCAGCTCCAGGCCGCCCACGCGGATCACGTCCCCGGCGGCCAGCCCCTCGTCGCCGAGCCGCAGCGCCGGATCGAGGGCACGCACGCGCGTGCCGGTCAGCTCGGCGAAGCGGGCGGCGCCCTCCGCGTGGTCGGGGTGGCCGTGGGTCAGCAGGGTCAGCGCGACCCGCTTGCCCGCCTGCTCGGCGGTGTCGACGACGCGCTGGAGATGCCCCTCGTCCAGCGGGCCCGGGTCGACCACGACGGCGAGGTCGGAGTCGGGTTCCGACAGGATCCAGGTGTTGGTGCCGTCCAGGGTCATCGCGGACGGGTTGGGCGCGAGGACGTTGACCGCCCGCGCGGTGGCCGGGCCGGAGAGGACCCCACCGCGCGGCTGGCCGGGAAGCGCGCTTGCGTCGGTCATGCCGGGCCTCCCCCGGTCGGGATGTGCTTGGTGAACTCGTCGTGCCCCGGCCAGGACAGCACGATCTCCCCGCCCTCCAGACGGGCCTGTGCGAGGACGGGAGCGAGGTCCCGGGCCGGTGCGGCGGCCAGCGCCTCGGCAGCCGTGCCGTACGGCGTCAGCTGGCGCAGGGTGGCGATGGTGGGCGGCATCATCAGCAGCTCGCCCTTGTCGTAGGCCGCCGCCGCGTCCGCGGGCCGGATCCACACCGCGCGGTCGGCCTCCGAGGAGGCGTTGCGGGTGCGCTGGCCCTCGGGGAGGGCGGCGACGAAGAACCAGGTGTCGTAGCGGCGGGGCTCGAACTCGGGGGTGATCCAGCGGGTCCACGCGCCCAGCAGATCGGAGCGCAGCACGAGGCCGCGCCGGTCCAGGAACTCGGCGAACGACAGGTCACGGGCGACGAGCGCCGCGCGGTCCGCCTCCCAGTCGTCGCCGGTGGTGTCGCCGACGACGGTGTCCGGGGTGGGCCCGGCCAGCAGGACGCCCGCCTCCTCGAAGGTCTCCCGGACGGCGGCGCAGACGATCGCCTGGGCGCCCGTCTCGTCGACGCCGAGCCGGTCCGCCCACCATGCGCGCGTGGGCCCCGCCCAGCGGACCCCGCCCTCTCCCCCGGGCTCCCGGCTCCGCTCGAGCAGGGGGGTGTCCCCGTCCCGCGGGTCGACGCCGCCGCCCGGATAGGCGTACGCGCCCCCGGCGAAGGCCATGGAGGCGCGTCTGCGCAGCATGTGCACGGCGGGGCCGCCGTCGGTGTCCTTCAGGAGCATCACCGTGGCCGCGCGCTTCGGCCGCACCGGGGTGAGGGTGCCGGCCGTCAGCGCGCGGATGAGCTCCGGCCATTCAGGGGGGTACCACTGACCGTTCGCCATGGCCGGAGGCTATCCCGTCACGCGCGCATGTTCGAGAGGCAAACGATCACCTCCGCCGGGCGGCGGTTACGGCTGCGTCAGCTCCACCTGGATCTCGACCTCCACCGGCGCGTCCAGCGGCAGCACCGCCACGCCGACCGCGCTGCGCGCGTGGACGCCCTTGTCGCCCAGGACCTCGCCCAGCAGCTCGCTGGCGCCGTTGAGGACGCCCGGCTGGCCGGTGAAGTCGGCGGCCGAGGCCACGAAGCCGACGACCTTCACGACGCGCGCGATGCGGTCCAGGTCGCCCGCGACGGACTTCACGGCGGCCAGGGCGTTGAGGGCGCAGGTGCGGGCCAGCTCCTTGGCCTCCTCCGGCGTGACCTCGGCGCCGACCTTGCCGGTGACGGGCAGCTTGCCGTCCACCATCGGCAGCTGGCCGGCGGTGTACACGTACGGTCCGGACTGCACGGCCGGCTGGTAGGCGGCCAGCGGCGGCACGACGTCCGGCAGCGACAGCCCCAGCTCCGCGAGCTTCGCCTCGACCGCGCTCACGCCGGGTTCTCCGGCTTCGGCCGCTTCAGGTAGGCCACCAGCTGCTCGGGGTTGTTCGGTCCGGGCACGACCTGCACGAGCTCGTAGCCCTGATCGCCCCAGGTGTCCAGAATCTGCTTCGTGGCATGGACGAGCAGCGGCACAGTCACGTATTCCCACTTGGTCATGGGGCGACTGTAGCCGTTGTTCCCGGAGGGTCTCGCGGGCGGCCGGGAGGGACGTTGTCCACAGCCTCCCGCTTGGGCCGGGCGCGGACTGGTTACGCTCGAAGGCGTGAGCAGGCTCCAGGTCGTCAGCGGCAAGGGCGGGACCGGAAAGACGACGGTCGCCGCCGCCCTCGCGCTGGCCCTGGCCACGGAGGGGAAGCGCACGCTCCTCGTCGAGGTCGAGGGTCGGCAGGGCATCGCACAGCTATTCGAGACGGAGGCGCTGCCCTACGAGGAGCGGAAGATCGCCGTCGCTCCCGGGGGCGGGGAGGTGTTCGCCCTCGCCATCGATCCCGAACTGGCCCTTCTGGACTACCTCCAGATGTTCTACAAACTGGGGAGCGCCGGACGGGCCCTGAGGAAACTCGGCGCCATCGACTTCGCCACCACCATCGCGCCCGGCCTGAGGGACGTCCTCCTCACCGGCAAGGCCTGCGAGGCGGTCCGGCGCAAGGACAAGTCGGGCCGGTTCGTCTACGACTACGTCGTCATGGACGCGCCGCCCACCGGCCGCATCACCCGCTTCCTCAACGTCAACGACGAGGTGGCCGGCCTCGCCAGGATCGGTCCGATACACAATCAGGCGCAGGCCGTGATGCGGGTGCTGAAGTCCGCGGAGACCGCGGTGCACCTGGTGACGCTGCTGGAGGAGATGCCGGTCCAGGAGACCGCCGACGGCATCGCCGAGCTGCGCGCGGCCCGGCTCCCGGTGGGCCGGGTCATCGTCAACATGGTCCGGCCCGAGCTGCTCGACGCGGCCGACCTGGAGCGCGTACGCACCGTCGCGCGCCCCGAACTCGCCCGCGCGCTGTCGGCCGCCGGGCTCGGCGGCGCCCGCCGCGGCCAGCACGCCGAACGGCTGGTCGACCCGCTGCTGGCGCAGGCCGAGGAGTACGGCGAGCGGTACGCCCTGGAGCGCGAGCAGCGCGCAGTCCTCGGCGAGCTGGGCCTGCCACTGCACGAACTGCCGCTGCTCGCCGAGGGCATGGACCTGGCGGGCCTGTACGAACTCGCCACCGAGCTGCGGAAGCAGGGGATGACATGAGCCCGGAGCCCACCCCGCCCCACCACCGCCTCGCCCCCGCGCGCGTGCTCGAGGTCGACCCGCTGCTCGACGACCCGAAGACCCGGATCGTGGTCTGCTGCGGCTCCGGCGGCGTCGGCAAGACGACCACGGCGGCGGCGCTGGGCCTGCGCGCCGCCGAACGCGGCCGGAAGGTCGTCGTCCTCACCATCGACCCGGCCCGCCGGCTCGCCCAGTCCATGGGCATCGACTCCCTCGACAACACCCCGCGCCGGGTGAAGGGCGTCGAGGGCGACGGCGAGCTGCACGCGATGATGCTCGACATGAAGCGCACCTTCGACGAGATCGTCGAGGCGCACGCGGACCCCGAGCGGGCCGCCGCGATCCTGAACAACCCCTTCTACCAGTCGCTCTCGGCGGGCTTCGCGGGCACGCAGGAGTACATGGCGATGGAGAAGCTGGGGCAGCTGCGCTCGCGGGACGAGTGGGACCTCATCGTCGTCGACACACCACCGTCGCGCTCCGCGCTGGACTTCCTCGACGCGCCCAAGCGGCTCGGCTCCTTCCTGGACGGCAAGCTGATCCGCGTGCTGCTGGCGCCCGCGAAGGTGGGTGGCCGCGCGGGGATGAAGTTCCTGAACGTCGGCATGTCGATGATGACGGGCGCGCTGGGCAAGGTGCTCGGCGGTCAGCTGCTGAAGGACGTCCAGACGTTCGTCGCCGCCATGGACACCACCTTCGGCGGTTTCCGCACCCGCGCGGACGCCACCTACCGGCTGCTCCAGGCGCCCGGGACGGCGTTCCTGGTGGTCGCGGCGCCGGAGCGGGACGCGCTGCGGGAGGCCGCGTACTTCGTGGAGCGGCTGGCCGCGGAGGACATGCCGCTCGCCGGGCTGGTGCTCAACCGGGTCCACGGCAGCGACGCCGGCCGGCTGTCGGCCGAGCGGGCGCTCGCCGCCGCGGAAAATCTTGAGGAGTCTCGCATTGTGGATCAGGGGGGAGGGAAAGCTGGACTTCGTAACTCTCCCGACACATACGGCAGTTCGGCTCCCGACGACGGCTCCCCCGCCGCTCTGGACCCCGAGGACCCCGAGCGCGCCCCCCAGGAAGGCAGCGACGAGCAGCAGTCCGTCGACCGCCTCACCGCACGTCTGCTGAGGCTGCATGCCGAGCGTATGCAGCTGATCGCCCGTGAGCAGCGCACCCGTGACCGCTTCACCGCGCTCCACCCCGAGGTGGCGGTGGCCGAAGTGGCCGCGCTGCCCGGCGACGTACACGATCTCGCGGGACTGCGGGCCATCGGAGACCGGCTGGCCACGTACCGCCCGGCGGAACCGACGGAAGACGCGCCGGAGGGGGTGTGAGACCGAGCACGTGAGGCGGGAGCCGTACGAGTGGACTCGCTGCGGCTCCTGGCGTCGACGGCACACCACTCACCTACTCACCACCCAGAGCAGGCGAACGACAAACCGGACGCCACGACACCGGGGCCAGACACAGCACCGAGCAGGGGTCTCCACCGGGCCCCACGACCGACGGCACCCGAACCCCGCCGGTCAAAGCCCCGCAGGGCCCGCTCAGCTCACCGCCGCGTAGTTCTCGTACACCTGGTCGTCGTCGAGAGGCACCAGCCCGGCGCCCCGCTCGTACTCCGTACGAGCCGTCTCCAGCAGCCGGCGCCAGGAGGTCACGGTGGGCCGCCTGCGCAGCAGTGCGCGGCGCTCGCGCTCCGTCATCCCTCCCCACACGCCGAACTCGACGCGGTTGTCGAGCGCGTCGGCCAGGCACTCGGTCCGCACCGGACATCCGGTGCACACCGCCTTGGCCCTGTTCTGCGCTGCTCCTTGAACGAACAGTTCATCCGGATCGGTAGTGCGGCAGGCCGCCTGCGCACTCCAGTCGGTTACCCAGCCCATACCGGCGCCGTCCTCTCCCGAATCGAGGCTCCCCCACGGCGGCAGCGGCATATTCACCGCCGCCAGTTGAGGACGTTACGGAACGTGGGCACAGCGCAACACCCCCTTCGGGCCCAATCTTGAATGGCCCGAACGGACTATGCGCAAGCGGCAGATCACCCGGGGGAGTGAGCCTGCGACATGCGCGGCAATCCCGGCAATCCAGGACGTTTCAGTTGCGCCACAACGGACGCCAGGTGACACACAGGGCGGATTCGGACACGCCCCCAACACACTGTCGGGCAACGCTCCGAGAAGTCGCCGGACCAGTACCGGAACGTTTCGCCGTCACCGGACGTATAGATACGTGGCCCCACTGCTGTGACAGTCGAGAGCAGCTTAGGCCAAGGCATATACGCGTGTCCGGCGAATGAGAACGTAGGCTGCCCTCATGGCAAAGAAGCGCTCGGGCGGGGGTCTGTCGCCAACGCAGCAGGCCGCCAAGTTCCTCGGTGTCAGTGTGCTCGCGGGAGCCGTCATGGCCGGCATCGCGCTGCCCGCCGTCGGCGCGCTGGGGCTGGCGGCGAAGGGCACGGTCGAGGGATTCGACGAGATCCCCGCCAACATGAAGACGCCGCCGCTGAGCCAGCGCACCACGATCCTCGACGCACAGGGCGACACCCTCGCGACGGTCTACTCCCGCGACCGCACGGTGGTCGAGCTCAAGGACATCTCGCCGTACATGCAGAAGGCGATCATCGCGATCGAGGACGCCCGCTTCTACCAGCACGGCGCGATCGACCTGAAGGGCGTCCTGCGCGCCCTCAACAAGAACGCGCAGAGCGGCGAGGTCGCGGAGGGCGCCTCGACGCTGACGCAGCAGTACGTGAAGAACGTCTTCGTGGAGGAGGCCGGCGACGACCCGACGAAGGTCGCGCAGGCCACCCAGCAGACCCTCGGCCGCAAGATCAAGGAGCTGAAGTACGCGATCCAGGTCGAGGAGGAGCTGGGCAAGAAGAAGATCCTCGAGAACTACCTGAACATCACGTTCTTCGGTCAGCAGGCCTACGGCGTCGAGGCCGCCTCCCAGCGGTACTTCTCCAAGCACGCCAAGGACCTGAACCTGGAAGAGGCCGCCCTCCTCGCCGGCATCGTCCAGTCCCCGAGCCGGTACGACCCGGTGAACGACGAGGCGGAGGCCACCAAGCGCCGTAACGTCGTCCTGCAGCGCATGGCCGACGTCGGCGACATCTCCCAGGCGGACGCCGACCAGGCCAAGAAGAAGCCGCTCGGCCTGGACGTCAGCCGCCCGAAGAACGGCTGCATCACCGCCGTCAAGGGCGCCAGCTTCTTCTGCAAGTACGTCGAGAAGGTCTTCCTCAACGACCCGGTCTTCGGCGAGACGAAGGAGGAGCGGGCCAAGCTCTGGTTCCAGGGCGGCCTGACCATCCGCACCACCCTCGACCCGCAGGCGCAGGAGTCGGTGCAGGACTCGCTCTCCGACCACGTCGACCAGTCCGACTCCGTCGCCGCGGCCGTCACCCTGGTCGAGCCCGGCACCGGCAAGATCCTCGGCATGGGCCAGTCGAAGCCGTTCGGCTACGGCGACAACGAGACCGAGATCAACTACTCGGTCGGCCACGACATGGGCGGATCGAACTACGGCTTCCCGACCGGTTCGACGTTCAAGCCGTTCGTGGCGGCGGCGGCGCTGGAGGAGGGCCGCCCGCCGACGCAGGAGTACTCGTCGCCGTACGACATGGAGTACCCGAGCCCCGTCCAGACCTGCGACGGCAAGCCGTGGGTCAACACCGAGCGCGCCCGCGTGGAGAACGAGGACGAGTCCGAGGTCGGCCCGTACCGGCTGAAGGAGGCGATGGCGAAGTCGGTCAACACCTACTTCGTCCAGATGATCTCCGACATCGGCCTGTGCCCGGTGATGAAGATGACCGACGCGCTGGACGTGGTGCAGGGCAACGGCGAAAAGCTGCCGGAGGTGCCGGCGATCTCCCTCGGCTCCCGGGGCATCACCCCGCTGACGATGGCGACCGCGTACGCCGCGTTCGCCGCGCGCGGCATGTACTGCACGCCGATCGCGATCGAGTCGATCACGCAGAAGATCGGCGACCAGCAGAAATCGCTGGCGGTTCCGAAGTCGACCTGCTCGCGGGCCATGTCCGAGAAGACCGCGGACACCGTCAACACCCTGCTGCGCGGCGTGGTCGACTCCGGTACGGGTCAGCAGGCCGGCCTCACCAGCCGCGAGAGCGCCGGCAAGACGGGTACGACGGACGAGCGCCGCAACGCCTGGTTCGTCGGCTACACCCCGAACCTGGCCGGCGCGGTCTGGGTCGGCAGCGACACCCAGCAGGTCAAGATGGTCGACATCACCATCGGCGGCCGGTGGCACTCCAAGGTCTACGGCGGTGAGGTGCCCGGTCCGATCTGGCGCGACGCCATGACCGGCGCGCTGGCGGACAAGGAGGCCCCCTCCTTCAGCCTCGTCGACATCCCCGACGGCGGCGACCGCGACCGGGACCGCGACCGCGACCGCGGCGAGGACCGCGACGACGACAACGGCAACGGGGACGGCCGGGGCGACGGGAACGGCGGCGGCCTGATCGCGGGCCTCACCACCGGCGGTACGACCGGCGGTACGACCGGCGGCGCCGAGCCGGAACCGTCCTTCTCCATCCCCGAGGGCTGGTTCCAGGGCAACGGCAACGGCGGGAGCAACGGCAACGGGAACGGCGGCAACTGGCCGTAGAGCGCCGGTGCGGTACGACGACGGGGGCGCCCTCCTCGCTGGGGGGCGCCCCCGTCGTCGTAGGCCTCAGCGGTTTCAGCCCGCGAGGGCCTGCTTCACCGCGGCGGCGACGCGCCCGCCCTCGGCCTGGCCGGCCACCTTCGGGTTGACGATCTTCATGACCGCGCCCATGGCCCGGGGCCCCTCGGCTCCGGCGGCCTTCGCCTCCTCCACGGCCTGGGCGACGATCCGGTTCAGCTCCTCGTCGCTGAGCTGCTTGGGCAGGTAGGCGGCCAGGATCTCGCCCTCCGCCTTCTCCCGCTCGGCCTGCTCGGCCCGACCGCCCTGCGCGAACGCGTCGGCCGCCTCCCGCCGCTTCTTGGCCTCGCGGGTGATCACCTTCAGCACCTCGTCGTCGGACAGGTCGCGCTTCTCCTTGCCCGCGACCTCCTCCTTGGTGATCGCGGCGAGCGTCAGCCGGAGCGTCGAGGAGCGGAGCTCGTCGCGCTCCTTGATCGCGGCGTTGAGGTCTTCCTGCAGCTTCGACTTGAGCGTGGTCATGGGCTTGATTGTCGCAGGTGTTGCCGACGGGACGCCCGTCCATTTCCCGTGGCCGACGCCCGCGTACGGACAGCCCCTCAGGTCTGACACGATGGGCGTATGCGCGCGCGATACGGAGTTCCCCTGGGAATCGCGGCGGTTGGCGCCGCCGGACTGCTCTACTCGGCGGGTTTCGAAGCCCGCTCCTTCCGACTGCGACGGGTCACGGTCCCCGTCCTCCCCGCCGGGATGCGCCCTCTGCGCGTGCTCCAAGTCTCCGACATCCACATGGTGAGCGGCCAGCGCAAGAAGCAGCGGTGGCTGCGCTCGCTGGCGGGCCTGCGCCCCGACTTCGTGATCAACACGGGCGACAACCTGTCGGACCCGGAGGGCGTCCCCGAGGTCCTGGACGCGCTCGGCCCCCTGATGGAGTTCCCGGGCGCGTACGTCTTCGGCTCCAACGACTACTACGGCCCCAAGCTGCGCAACCCCGCCCGCTACCTGGTCGAGAAGGTCCAGGGCCGCCACGGTCTGAACGGCAACCCGCCGGCCGTGGGCGCGATCCACAACCCGTGGGAGAACCTGCGGGACGGCTTCGACGCGGCCGGCTGGCTGAACCTGACCAACACCCGCGGCACGCTGAAGATCGACGGGGTCTCGGTGGAGCTGACGGGCCTGGACGACCCGCACATCAAGCGCGACCGGTACGAGGAGGTCGCGGGCGGCCCGTCGGGCACCGCCGACTTCGCGATGGGCGTGGTGCACGCCCCGTACCTGCGCTCCCTGGACGCCTTCACCGCCGACGACTACCCCCTGATCCTGGCCGGCCACACCCACGGCGGCCAGGTCTGCATCCCCTTCTACGGCGCCCTCGTCACCAACTGCGACCTGGACACCGACCGTGTGAAGGGCCTCTCCACGCACACCGCGGAAGGCCGTACGGCGTACCTCCACGTCTCGGCGGGCTGCGGAACGAACCGCTACACGCCCGTACGGTTCGCCTGCCCGCCGGAGGCGACGTTGCTGACGCTGGTGGGGCGGGAGTAGCGGAAGGGGGCGGGACGGGAAGAGGTTCAGGCGGGCCGGGCGAAAGAGGGTCGGCGGAAGAGGCCGCGGCCGCCGGCGGCCCCGGGCGGAAGCGGCCCTGGGCGGAAGCGGCGGGCCCGGAGGTCCGCTCACCCACTCAGCCCACCCGAATCGCCCGTTTTACCCCGTTTCCTTAGCGTGGGGGGCATGACCGCCCCGATACCCAGGGACATCCCGGATCTCCCCGCGATCCCGGGCATGCCCGCGCTGCTGCCCTCCCCCGTCCCGGCCACGGCGGTGGTGGAGCCCGTACGCCGCCCCCTGATCGCCGTATTCCGCCTGCTGACCGCCCTGACGGCGATCACGGGCGTGACGATCTACATGCTGCTCGGCAGCCCGCTGAGAGTCCTCGGCTACTTCGCCATCCAGAGCAGCATTTTGCTGGCCCTGGCCATGCTCCTCTCGGCCCGCCGGGCCTGGACGGCCCGCCGCCCGCTGCCGGCGGCGCTGACCGGGGCGGTCCTGCTGTACACGCTGATCACGGCGCTGGTGTACCACCTGCTGCTGGCAAACGCGACGACCCCATTCGTGATGACGGACTCCCCGGCAGCGGCGTCATCCCTCTGGCACTCGGCCGCCAACCACCTCCTGCACACCGCGGTACCGGCCGCGGCGATGGTGGACTGGCTTCTGCTGACCGCCCCCGGCACCCTGCGCCTGCGCCGGGCCCCCGGCTGGCTCCTCTACCCCCTCGCCTACCTGATCTTCTCCTTCCTCCGCGGCGAGCTGCTCCTCCCCGGCACCCCGGGCCGCTACCTCTACCCCTTCCTCGACGTCGAGGCCCACGGCTACAAGGGCGTCCTCGGCAACGCCCTCCTCCTCGGCCTCTCCTTCTACGCCCTCGCCGTCCTCCTGGTGGCCCTCGATCACGCCCGCCCGAACCCCCTCCGGCACCGCTTCAAAACCGGATTTCGTCTCCAGCCGCCGGTGGGCTAAAGTAAACGTCGTCGCCGCGACAAGCAGCGACATCGGGGTGTAGCGCAGCTTGGCAGCGCGCTTCGTTCGGGACGAAGAGGTCGTGGGTTCAAATCCCGCCACCCCGACGCCGTAGTACCAGGTCAGGGGCCTGATCCGCTTAGCGGGTCGGGCCCCTGAGTGGTTCCTGGGCATCTCTTGGGAGCCGTTTGGGAGCCAACCCCAGAATCCGGCTCCCAAGGGAGCGATGGTGACGCTCCTCAGAGGCCCGACACCTCCGAGCGCAGTCGACTCAGGTTCAAGCGGCCGACTCCTGCCCCCGGCCGACATCCTCCGGTGGATCGAGAAGCCTGAAGTCGCAGTCGCCCGGACGACGCCCCAAGCGCTGGACCATCAGAGCTCCGAGAAGTGCGACCCCAGGGCCGCCAACCGGCCCCGCGTCCGTACCGACGTAGAATATGCCGTTCTCATCGGGTTCCCGACCGCCGCGATCGGCACCGACGGCCAGCGCGATGGAGAAGCCGAGGAGGTCGACGCGAAGACCCGCGGGCAGATCGCCGCGGAGGAACACCAGCGGATGAGCCATCCCCTCACTGTCGTACCCGGCGGCGACAACTGCGCCCAGCCCGTCGGGCAGGGGATACATGTCCTGGGGAATGTACTCCACGACGCCCTTGAGGTGGTCGGCGATGAACTGCTTCAGGTTCTCCCATACCTCGTCGTCGCTCCGCCATCCGTCCTTCGGCGCCCAGTTTCCGGCCTCGTACAGAGGCAGAACGTCAGCCGGTACCTCTGGCGGGTCCTCCTGCCCCCAGTCCGAGGCGTCATCTGGTTCCTTGACCACCACGCCTCGCCCACCTGTCTCCGGCCAAAGAGTCAGGAGGGAGGCAGGCCGGTGAATGTAACGGCCGAGCAGCGACCTGATGGCGACCGCCGTCTCCTGCTCGCTCAGGCCGGCCCGCAACAACACGCAGAGCCGCCCCGAGACGACGGTCAGTGCAGCCTGCATGCCTTGCTGCCCCAGGTCGATCGCGACGGCCCGTGCGTTCATCGTGTCCATCAGAACGGACAGCTCCAGCGCCCAGGCGTCGTGTGCGCGCATCCTTCCGGGCGCCGAGTCCTGGTGACGACTTTGCTCGGGCACGAGCCCCAGCGCTCGGTTTTGCATGGTTGCTCCTTTCCTCTACTCGGCTTGGAGCACCTAGTTTTCGCCCGTTTCCAGATCTTGCGCACGTAAAATCATGAAATGCCATCCCGTGCGCGTCACATCTGCCAGGCTGGTCAGCGTCAGCTCGTCACACACCGGGAATGAACTCTTCTCATACGGGTTGTGGTGAGGTGAGCACAGACGGTACGACGATCGCCATGCACCCTTGGTCTCCGTTAAATGACCGGCAACTCGCGCTCCTCACCCGCATCGGGGACGGTTCCGACCCCGTCACCTCGGCCAGCTCCGAACTCGCCGTGACGGCCCGCGCGCTCAAGGGGCGAGGGCTGATCACCATGCCTAAGCAAGGCGGGGAGTGGCAGGCGGAGATCACTGACGCAGGGCGCTTCTACCTGGAACACGGCCATCACCCGGACCGGCCGGAACCGGCGCCGCGCAAGCAGCGGTCGGCGGGTTCCGAGCAACGGACACGGCCTGCCCCTCCTCCGCAGAAGCAAGACACGGGGCCGTCCACGACGAAACCGGCGCCGCAACGCACCGCCAAGCCCCCGCAGGCGTCGCCGGCGGAAATCGGAGCCACCCTGATCGCGGAGGTACAGCAGGCTGGGCGGTTCCTCCGGATCCCGAACCCCAGCGGTCCGGAGCGAGCCCGCTACCGCAGGGCCTTCGACGCAGCCCGGCAGTGTGCGCCCGAGGGGTACCACCTGAAGTACAGCGGCCGGGCGAAGGGGGACTTCTTCCTCGGTCTGCTCAGGGTGTCGGGTGAGGACGACACCGAGTGGAACCGGATCCGGCTGGCGCGCAGCCGGGTGATCAGCGATGTCGAGGACGTGATCGCCGCTGTCACTGCGGACCACAGCGCCTTCGAGATCTCGGAGGAGGTCCTGCCGCGAGTCCTCTCGCTTCTGCGGCTCCTCGCCGAGCAGGCACTCGCCCGCCACGGCGAGATCACGGTGTCCAAGAAGCGCAAGCAGCCCAGGCCCCTGCTCACCGTTCACGGCAGGACGTACGAGGTCGGCTTCCGCGAGCGGCAGAAGCAGGTCCGGTACGTGCCCAAGCAGCCGGGCCGTCGTACGTACGACTGGCAGCGGGTGACGCCGGCGCACAGGTTCGAGCCCTCCGGCGAGCTGGAACTGCTGATCAGCCAGCACTCAGGCTACGGCTACGGCCACAGCTACGGCTGGAAGAAGGAATGGGCCGACACCGCCAAGAAGCCGTTGGAGGAGCAGGTCGGTTCGGTCTTCCGGGCGCTCAAGGCTCGTGCGGAGGAGCAGGAGCGGGCTCGGCTGGAACGGGAGGCGGAGCAGCGGCGCCTGCGCGAGGAGCGGGAGCGGCAGGAGGCGGAGCGTCGGCGTCTGGAGGCGGAGCGGGAGGAGCGCGAGAGGCGGGAGTGGGAGTCCGCCGTCAGCGCCGCCTCGATCAAGGCGGTTCACGCCCTCCGGGCGGACGACTTCGGCACAGCCCTGGAGCAGTGGAAGGTGGCCGGAGAGATCCGCGTGTTCTGCGGCGCACTGGACGAAGCCGCCGCGACATCGGACAGCGCCGTCGAAGCCGAGAGGCTGCGAGAGTGGTCGGCTTGGGGGAAGGCGGAGGCCGACCGGCTGGACCCCACCATGAACGGCAGGGGCCTGGCCGTTCTCGACTTCCACACGGAGCCGACGGGAGATCAGCTACGGCCCTTTCTCGGCGGCTGGAACCCGCACCGGCCGGAGAGGGAGCAGCCTGCGGCACGGCCTGAGCCGCCGAAGCCGACCCCGGAGCCGTGGCGGGGCTCTATCGACGCACGTCAGGATCAAGGCTGGCGATATGGACGCCAAGGTCGCGCTCAATGGTGGAGGCGATGACGCCGTGCCCACGGTCGCGTAGGGCCTTGACCGCCTTCTCCACCAGCTGGCCGAGCCGGATGACCTCTTCGCGCAGTGCGACCAGCTCGTCGTAGCGCTCAGCCTTGTCCTCGCCGCACCACACCCGGACGGTCCGTAGGACGGCCGCCTCCGCATCCAACTTGCGGTCGTCCCGGCGACGGTAGGAGTACCAGGAGGGCTGTGCGCGCTCCTGCTCGATGTCCTGCTGCTTGCGGTCCACCTCCGGGAGGATCTCGTCGGCGAGGCGGCCCGCTACCTGACGGGCGACGCGTTCGGTGACCGGCCAGCCGGCCAGGCACATGCCGGCGCGGTCCTCGTGCACCATCGGGTCACTGCGGAGCGCGGTGGCGTCCATGCCGATGAGCGGCGCCGTCTCGTCGAGTCGGCTCAGTTCCAGAACTCCCGCGTCCGCCACCCCTCGGCGGAGGCGCAGCCTGTTCTTCGGCCGGACGAACCCGAGGATCAGGCGCGCGGCCTCGAAATCCGTGCTGCCTCGTACGTGGCGTGACGCCTCGGCCAGTCTGAGCTCTGTCTCGTCATCCGCGCGGAACGCGTCGACGTCTGACCACGGTGCTACGAGGCAGCCGGGGCTGACCCATTCCTGCAGGCCGGCGTCATCGCCTTCCAGGAACCGGACGTGGATCCAGTCAGACCTGCCACGACCGCCCACCCGGACGATCTCCACCTGCCTGACAGGGCTGCCCAGCTCCTTCGGCCTCGCGCGGTATGCCCAGTGCTCGCCAGTCTCCATGTACCTATTGAGCCGCATTCGTTGGTCCCGTTACTGGGCAATCGTCGTAACTGCTGGAAACGGCCGCGCGGGGTTGACGCGGCCTAGCGGAGGCATCACGGACATGGCTGTGCCCTCCGGGAGTGGTCGCCGAAGGGCACAGCACTTTTGCCTTGCTACGACTTGACGGGCACCCGTGACACCTCGCGTGCCCGCAGGAGACCACTCAGTACGCGCACTGGTGACGTGGCGTTCATGGCCAAACGCGCGTCGAGTGCTGCCTCCCACTGCTCGGTCAGCCCCAGCATGAGGCGCTTGCGCATGCCTGGGGTGACGTGGGCGTAGCGCGCCGAGACCGAGCCGTCGATGTGGCCCATACGTTCGTCCATGAGCACCTTCTCGGTTCCCAGGTCCTCCATCATCGTCCGGTGGGTGTGGCGAAGGCCGTGGGGCGTGAGCCCCTTGGCTATCGGGAGCCAGCAGGCGTCGGCCCGATCGCTGGCACCCCGTCCCCGGGCCGGGACGCCGGGCCACGGCTCGCCGAGCAAGGGCACCGGCCGCGGCTCGTGCGGTGCCTTCTTCGGGTACCAGCCGGAGACCGCCGGCGTGAACAGCCAGGTCGCGAAACCGTTCCTGCGCCAGTGGGCGGCATGCTCCGGCACGACGCCGCCCCGCACGAACCGGAGGTCCGCGATGGCCTGCTCGACCTTCTCTCGCGTGGCCTCGGTGACGCGTTCGGGGTGGTTGAGGACGTTGGACACCGTGCCGGTCGAGACGCCAGCCCGGCGCGCGACGTCGACGAGCTTCGCGCCCTGGTGGCCGCCTGTGCGGGCCGCGCCCTGACCTCGGAAGGCGTAGGTCTTGCCGTGGCAGGGGCACGGCTTGGGCTTCGTGCGGGCGATGTGGTTGGCGACCAGCGCGGACATCCAGTCCATCGAGTCGATGGTGCGGTAGCTGTCGTCCTTGGGTGGGCAGCGCACCAGATCTCCGGTGTCGAGCTCGTACAGCTGCCACTCGACACGGACGGCTCCAGGGCGGACGAATGCGGTCTCCAGGCCGACGATCTCGCCCCAGCGCATGCCGGTGTATCCCTTGAGGACCACGGCGACGAACTCGTCGTCGCGGCCGGAGAGCAGGGCGGCGCGCTCGGCGGTCAGCAGGATGCCGAGCGCGTCGGTGACCACTTTCTCCGGGCCCCGGTCTCGGGAGCGGCCGGCGCGTTTGCCGCGTCCGCGTCGCCGGGCGGCTGGGTTGGACGTGATCAGGCCCTCGTCGATCGCGTCCTCGAAGATCAGGTGGAGCGTCGAGCGCCAGGTCTTGACGCTGGAGGCCGCGTAGAGGGCCTTCTCCTTCTTCTCCCACAGGTCGACGTCCGTGCGCAGGATGCCGGCGAGCGCCTTGTCCTCGAACTCGGGGAGGAGGTGCTCCTCGATGTGGCGCTTGTAGTTCTGCATGGTGGAGGCGGCCAGGTCCTGGGCCTCGTACCAGCGGTTCGCGTACTCGCGGAAGGTCACCTGGCCGAGAGCCGGGTCGCGCCAGTCGCCGCGACGGTACTTGTTCTCGGCCTCGGCCGCTGCCCGTTGGGCCTCGCCCTTGGTGGCGAACCTGATCACCTTGCCGTTCTCGTCGACGACCGTGTTGTGCTTGCCGGGCGCGACCTTGTACCGGCCACGCCAGTAGTTTCCGCGCTTCTCCGCGAAACCCAAGTTCCGCTGTCCCCCTCTTGGTTGTCCTCGTCTACGGCAGGTTCGATCGGGTTACGCGACAGGCTGCTGCTCTTCGACACCGATGGACTCGGAGCCCGCCTCGCCGCACAGGCCCGGAAGCTGACCGCCGCCGGACCACCCCCGGTGTCGTCGGAAGAGATCGACGACCGCCGCTACGCGATCACCGACCTCCTCGACGACCTCGCGGGAAGCGACGATCAGAGCGAGCGCCTGTTCATCGCGACCGAACTGGTCCGACGCACCGGTGAGCTGGCACTGGCCGTTGGCGGTTCGTGGGGCGGCGGTGGGAAGTGGCTGGCACGCCGCCTTGAGACGACCGCGCCCGGGCTCAGCACACGCCTCCACCACGGCCTACAGGAGGTACTGGACGGGAGAGTCGAGACCCTCGTGGCCGTCGTGGACGAGGTGCTCGGGCAGACCGGTGGCCGGTTGTGGTTCGGCTACAAGCGTGTCGGGGCGCCCTGAGCGATCCCGCGCTGCGGACGTCGCAACGTCTGTTCCTCCCCGTGCAGCTCACGCGATCGACAGCAAATCCCGAGTCTCCTCGGCGCACCCCCACGACAGCGTGACGCCAGCACCTCCGTGCCCGTAGTTGTGCACGACCACGGTGCCGTCCTCCCCCGCCTCTTCCTCCACACGGACCGTGACGCGGGTCGGTCGAGCGCCGACCCGGTGCTCCAGGACACGGGCCTGGGCGAGTCGGGGCTCGACCTCGGCACAGCGGGCGAGGATGCCGGCCGCCGCCTTGTCGTCGGGGGCCAGATCGGCCTCGCCGTCGATCGCCGTGCCGCCCAGGACGACGGTTTCACCGTGAGGGTAGAAGCACAGGAGGTCCGGAGAGAGGCCGGTGTCCTCGGAGAAGAACTCGGTCAGCCCCGGGTTGGTGACGACAACGTGCTGGCCGCGGATGGGCCGGAGGTCAGGGTCCGGAACCAGGTCGCGCGCACCCAGGCCCGCGCAGTTGACGATCGCCGAAGCCGGACCGGCGTCCGAAAGCGAAGTCAGCCGTCGCCGCTCGACCACACCCCCGGCATCGCGGAGCCGGCGCAGGAGGTAGTCGAGGTAGGTGGGCATGTCGATCAGTGGCACGGTGAACCGGTAGCCCGCCGTGAAGCCGACCGGAAGTTCGGCCCGCTCGCACGGTCGGAAACCCGGCAAAGTGGTGGCCCAGTCCGGCGCGGCTTCGGCCGTGCGGGACGCCTCGATGCCACTGGTGAGCCGGACGCCCGTCGCCGGGTTCTGGGCCAGCTCCCGGAAAATCTCCAGGGACCGTCGTCCCCACTGGTCGACCTTGTCCTTCGGCTCGACCAGGTAAGGCCCCCACATCGCTCCGGCCGCCAGCGACGTGACCCCCGGCACCTGCTCGGCGAGCACGTGCACCGAAGCTCCGGCCTCTGCAAGAACGACGGCCGTGGTGAGCCCAGCCACCCCAGCCCCGACAACGACAACGCGCTCCCCTGCGGTCATGAACCCGACCCTAACGGCCGGGTTGCGTCGATGGGGCGTGTCGGACGAGGGCCTCCTCCAGGGCTGGCAGGAAGCCGCGCACGTGAGGGTTGCGCTGTCGGCGGCGGAGGTCGGCGGCAAGCTGGTGGAGCAGCGCCGCGCTGCGAGGCGAGCGGACGACATCAAGGCGGTCGGCGGCGATCTGGCCGATCTCGCAGGCTGCCTCCAGGTCTCCGTGCGCGCTGTGCCCCAGGGCCAGCCAGGCTCCCTCGAACATGGCTCGGCGTTGGCTTGGGTCGCCGCGCGAGACGTCGTACGCTCCGGATTTGAGCATCTCGGTTCCCTGAGCGAGGAAGCGGCGGCTCTTCTTTCCGCTCTCCGCCTTCTGCTGTGCACGACCCATCTGGATAAGGCCGTAACCGGCTTGGCAGTCCAGGTGGTTGTTGGTGAGGAAGTACATCCAGCGGGGCTCTTCTTGGCGGCCGTCCCGGCTTGCGATCAGTTCACGGGCAGCGCCACGAGTGTGGGCGAAGTCGTTGTCACGGCCGGCGGCGGCGTACGCGTAGGCGAGCCGGGACAGGACGGACGCCCGGACGGCCAGCGGGGCGGCGTCACTCGCGCGGCGGGCGGCCTCTCCGAGGGCGATGGCGTCCGATGGGTGTCCTCGACTCGCCGCCTGGAAGGAGAGGTCGCCCAGGATGTGGGCACACAGGGGAAGATCATTGACCTGATGCGCGGCACGTAGCGCCGTGACGAAATAGCGCTGCGCCAGTCCGTGATCGGCCGCGTCGAAGGCCATCCAGCCGGCCAGCTGGCCGATCTCCGCGAGCGCGCGGATCAGACGGCTCGCGACAGCCGGAGAGTGGCCGCCTTCGCGAATCAGCAGCCCGACAGCACGGAACTGGGCTCCGACATAGGGCAGATGTCGTGCCCCGCCGTGCTCGTCATCGAGCAACTGGAGCATGGGAAGGTGCTGCTCGACCTGGTCCACGAGCGGATCGGTGCCGAGCGACGACGTCATCCGAGGCGTGTACTGACCACGTCCCGCGGTGCCGTCGAGGTACTGGGCGACGATCGCGAGGAGTCCCGCGCCCGAGATCGCGAGGAACCGGCGACGGTCGACAAGCCCTCCCATCACCCAGTCCTCCACGATCGCCTCCATGCCCTGCACGGTCCAAGGCCGCGCGAGATCCGTGTCCGCGGGGACCAGCGCTGACGAGTCGCCCACACGGCCCTGCCACAGTTCGGCCACCGAGACATTCCTACCCAGCTCCTGGGACAGCACGTAGGCGGCCATCATCGGCAACGGCGAGCGCGGCAGGGCGCCGGCGTCCCGCCAGTGGTACGGCGCCGACTCGGCCACCGTCCCCGCGCCGAACACTCGGTTGAGCTTGCGAGCGAGCGCCTTCGGGCTCCACCCGAGTTCGTCGAGGCACCCCGCCAGTACGACGTTGGGCTCGCCTGTCTGCGGTGCCACGTTGCGACCACCCTTCGCTCCAGTGGTTCGTCCATCACTTCGCGGGCCCCATGGTGATGCCCCTGGCCGGACGATTCACCACCGTCGCATGGAAGTTGACCGAGTTGACCCACTGATCGGGTCCTGTCTGACCTTCCCTCTCCTGTGTTCTTGGATCCCGGCGGAGGCGCCCGTCTTCACGGGCCGACGGAGAAAGAGGTGGGCCTTGAGACAGCACACGAGCACCTCCCCAGGCCGACCGGGCGGCGTGCTGGACCGTGACGCCGGACGACCAACTTCCGCCCCCGGACGCGGACTCGTCGCTGGCGACGGCACGACCACCCTGATCACGGATCTGCCGTACGGACCGGAAGCGGCCGAGTTCGCCCGGGGCGCCGTGACGCTGGCGCTGCGTGGCACTGATACGGAAGTGCTTGCTGATGCCCGCCTGATCGGGTCGGAGCTCGCGACGAACGCCTTCGTCTCGGGCAATCCGCCGTTGGTGCTGTGCGTCGACCGCAGGAGTCTGGCCAGCGGCGGCCTGGAAATCGAGATCACCGTCACCGACGGCGGTTGCTCCCGCCCCGCACCCGCCTCTCCTACCGCTCCCGACGAGCAGGCCGAATCAGGACGTGGACTGGCCATCGTCGATGCCTTGGCCGATGCCTGGTCGCTGACGACTGGCACCAGCGGCTCTCGTGCCTGGTGCCGACTCACCCACAGGCCGTGCTCCTGGTCCGCCGGCGCCTGACGTCCACGCCTGCAGAAACCCGTCCTCCTAGGAGGCACCACACAGTGCGCATCGACCATGCGACTTCCCCACCCTCACTCACGGCTGTGCCGGAGGCCGCTCGTCAGCCCAGGGTCGTCGTCGCTCTCCACGAGGGCTTCTACGGCGCGGAGTCGGGCACCGGCTTCAGCAACCGCGCCTTCCTCACGGCACTGGCTCGGCTCCTGCCGACAGGCCGCCTCTCAGTGATCACCCCGCACGTGCCCGAGACCGCGGGAGCGCACGATCAGCGGTGGGTCGACGAGGTACGGAAGATGCTGCGACAGGCCGCAGCCGAGGTCATCACGATCCCCAAGGTCAACGCGCCGCCGAACTCGGTCTGCGGCTCGGTTCAGCTGTGCGACCTGGCGGGCGAGGCGGCCATGCGCATCGCCGCGCGGGCGAGCCGGTGCCTCCTCGTCGGCCTCGACATTCCGTTCCTCGGGCTCGCGCCCTACACGTCGCCGACCACGGACCTGCTGCTCGTGCCCCGCTCCACGACCGCGCTGACGCGGCCCAAGGATGTATCCCGCGTCCGCTGGGAACGGGACGCCCTGCGAGCGGCGACACTCCGAGGTGCGCGCGTGGGGGCCATCTCCTCCCACATGCGAGGCCACCTCGTCGTCAACTACGCCGTCCCTCGATCGAGCATCGTGAGCATCCCGAACGGGCTGATCCGTGAAGAAATGGTCAGGCCGGCCACGGCTCTGCCGCTGCCTTTCAAGGCCCGCGCCGGATTCCTTCTCGCCATGGGCCGCGCAGTCCCGACGAAAGGCTTCGAAGACCTCCTGGAGGCGCTGCGTCTGCTGAAGGAACGCGGTGTCCCCGTTCCTCACCTGCTGCTGGCTGCCGTGACCTCGGAGGAACACAAGCACCCCTCCTCGTACCAGCAGAACCTGGCGGCAGACATCCGCGCGCACGATCTGGACGCGACTCTGATCACTCGCTTCACCCCCGCGATCCGTGCCTGGCTGCACAGCCCGGCCCTGCGCGCGGTCATCGTTCCCTCGCGTGAGGAGCCCTTTGGCCGGATACCCCTGGAGGCGTTCGCAGCCGGTGCGGGCCCGGTGGTCGCGACCACGGCCGGCGGCCTGGCTCAGACCGTCATCGACGGCGAGACCGGCTTCACGGCCGCACCGCAGGACCCCAGGTCCCTGGCATCCGCCCTGCACCGGGCCCTGACCGTCCTGCCCCGAGAACGCGATCGGCTCCGGAGCGCCGGGGCGGCCCTGGTCCGCTCCCGCCACGACTACGAGGCCAGCGTCGGTTCCGTCATGGACCGCATCGCCCCTTGGGCGCTGGCGCGGTCAGCCACCGTGGAGGGCCGTGCGCGATGAACCAGCCGGTGGTGCTGATCAGCCTGGAGTCCCCTCACTCCTTCTGGCGGCTGTCCTCCGAGCACGAGCGTGCGCTGTCCGCCGCCTTCCCCGGCATAGGGTTCCGCAGGGCGACCGAGGAGGCCGTGCCGCACCAGCTGGCCGACGCACACGTCTACTTCGGGTGGCGATTCGCGCCCTCGTGGCTGTTCGCCGCGCCACATCTGAAGTGGATCGCTTCCCCGGCCGCCGGCACCGACCATCTGCCCGTCGCCGAGGCGCACTCCGTCGGGGTGGCCCTGACCCGCTCGTACGGCTTCCACGGCAGGCCCATGGCCGAGCACGCGATGGGCCTGGTCCTGGGCTTCTCCCGCGGGCTTTTCATCAGTCAGCGCGTCCAGCGGAACCGCGCCTGGTGGAAGGACGACCTGGCCGAGGAGTTCTTCGACCTGGCGGGGGCGACGATGACCATCGTCGGCTGCGGCAGCGTCGGGCGCCACCTCGCCCGGGCCGCCCGGGCCTTCGGCATGAACGTCATCGGAGTGCGCCGAACACCACCTGCGGCTTCCGAGGGCGGGATCACGTGGGTGCACACGACGGCGGTGCACCAGGCGGTGTCCGTCGCCGACGTCGTGGTCAATCTGCTGCCCGCGACCCCTGCCACCCACCGCTACTTCGACCACGACCTCTTCTCGGCGTGCAAGCCCCGCTCTCTCTTCCTCAACCTCGGCCGCGCGGCAACCGTCGACCAGTCGGCCCTTCTGTCCTCCCTCGACACCGGCCACCTGCGCGGTGCGGCCCTGGACGTGTTCGATCCCAAACCGCTGCCTGCACGCCATCCGCTACGGATTCACCCCCGGGTCGTACTCACCCCGAAAAGCTCGGTGTTCTGCCGCACGTACATGGACGAGGCGGTGGCGTTCTTCGCCGACAACCTGCACCGCTACCTCTCGGGCCAGCCCCTCAACGGCCTGGCCGAGGCGCCCGCCACCCGCTCTCCGCTCGTAGGAGGCTGACCAATGCCCACCGCAGACCACGACGCCCTGGCCGCCGCCTTCGCCGCCGCAGGCCGCAACCACCCCTACCTGGCCTTCACCCTGAACTCGCTGTGCAACCTGGACTGCGTGTTCTGCAAGCCCCGGTGCATGCCGGACTACGGGCACAAGGACCGGCCCCTGACCGCCTCCGACTACGCGGCCATCGCCACCGAGGCCGGGACCTGGAAGATCAGGAAGGCACACTGCTCCGGCGGTGAACCGACCCTCCGAGCCGACATCCTCGACGTCATCACGGGCCTCGCCGACGGCCTCGGTCCCGACGCCGCGATCGGCATGACCAGCCACGGCAACCTGCGCCGTGGGCTGAGCGTCGAACAGCTCCACCACGCCGGCCTGACCTACCTCAACCTCAGCCTCCACAGCCTCGACCCGGCGCGGTCCGCCGCGATCATGGGCGGCGGCGACCCGCACACCACCCGGAGCACCCTCGACGCCGCCCTCTCCCTCGGCCTGCGAGTGAAGATCAACTGCGTTCTTCAGCGCACCTACCTGGACGACGCCTTCGCCGTGGCCAAACTCGCCCGCGACCTGCCCGTCGCCGTCCGCCTGATCGAACTCCAGAACATCGGTCCCGCCCAGGCGCTGTTCGCCACCGAGTTCATCACCGAGGCAGAGGTCCGCGACCGCCTCCACGAGTGGTTCGCCAACGCCGGCGAAGTCCCCCGGGACCAGCTGGGCGTCCGCAGCCCCGGGCAGTACCTCCGTCCCGACGGCTGGGCAGGATCGATCGGCTTCATCTCCAACTCCAGCTGCGCCACGTGTTCCGACGCCAACCGAATCAAGATCACGCCCACCGGAGTGGCGCGACCCTGCATCCTGCACAACCGCGACATCCCCCTGAAACCCCACCTCGCCGACGGCACACTCGGTGACGCCTTCGCCCACCTCTTCCAGGCCATGCTCGACCGCAACACCAACGACGCCTGGCAGGGCTTCCACTATGTCGACTACGACCTGCGCTGGGACCGGATGGAGCGCCCCGAAGGCACTCCGGTCCTGCCCCTGCTCCCCGTCCTCCCCACGGAAGCGGCCGGCTCCTCCTGCGCCCGCGCCTCCACCGGGGAGCGGTGATGGTCGTGGTCGACGCGCCGCCTCTCTACCAGGAGCTCGGCGCTCTGTACGAACGCGAGCTGGACGCTCACGACGTCGGGGCCGTGATGCTCACCCACAAGTGGCAGCCGGCCGACCTCCTTGCACCGCACTCCGACATCGACGTACGCATCCTCCTTCCCCAGGCCCCCACCGACTGGGAAGAGTGGAACCACCGCCTGGTCGCTGCACACGCCGCCGCAGTCGACCGGGAGGTCTCCCATCGACGTCTCCTGGAGCACCCGCCCGGCTTCGCCTTCACCGTGACCGAGGCGCACGGGCGACTCGTCTCCGCGCCCGAACTCGCGACCTGGTCACTGATCAGCGGCAGCGCGCGGGACTTCCAGCGCTGGAAGTCCCGGGCCCAGATGGCGCCCTGGTGCGAGGTCGATGAGCGGTTCTACCGGGGAATCCTCCAGGCCCGGATGGGCGGTCGATACCAGCTGGCTGCGGACAGCACGGACAACGTGGTTGAGGACGTCGCCGCGTACCGGCGCCACTGCGTGGCGTGGCACTACCTCGCCCCGTGCTGGTTCGCCGCCGCGGCACTGGCGACCCGGACCCGGTGCCCCGGAAAGACGGCGGCCCTCACACAGTGGCGGCCGGAGGGGCTGGATCGATACGCCGAGCTGTTCCTCCGGCACTCGGAGCACCATGCCGATGCCCGCCCACGGAGTCCACGCCACCTGCTCCGCGCGGCCCATGTCGCCCTGGAGGCGGCCATGCGCCGCGTTCCTGTCGGGGACCGCCCAGACGGCCAGAGGCATGAGCACGCTCGTACCGGCTGGGTGATGACGGCGGGCATGCTCCGTGTACGCGTCGCCCGCTGGCTGTACTACCTCGATCCGCCGCCCGGCGTGGCGACCGAGTACCTGATCCGGCGGGAGGCGAAAGAACTCCGCTCCGCCGCACAAACGCTGACCGCGCTCGCGGCAGACGAGGCGACTGCCGCCCAGCGGCTGGCCGCCCGGATGGCGGCGTTGATCCCCACCGGACCGACCACCGCCGACACCCTGCGCACAACGCTCGCGCGCTGGCACCAGCAGAAGACCACCCTCCAGGACTTCCTCAGCCTCACGCCCGACGACGTCCACCTCTGACCCAAGGAGTCTCGCCAATGACCGCGCGTGCGCCGGTGCCCCGCACCCTCAAAACGGCCAAGGTCAAGATCACCACGAAGTGCAACCGGCACTGCGACTTCTGCATCTTCGCCGACGGCGCCCAGGGCGAGAACATGCCCCTGGAACTGTTCTCCACCATCCTGACCCGGCTGGAGACCATCCCTTTCCAGCAGCTGCACATCAACGGCGGCGAACCCACCGTGCACCGGGACTTCCCGGCGCTCAGCGACGCCGCCCGCACGCGGCTGCCGGACAAGGTCATGGTCCTGGGCACGAACGCCATCACCCTGGCCCGCAACCAGCCGATCATGGACGCGACCCTCCGCTCCTACGACCAGATACTCATCGGCTGCGACGACGAACACGGGAACTACGACGAGGTGCACGCCGTCGTGCCCCGCCTCCGCGAAGCCGGCAAGACCGTGGTCGTCAACAGCGTCCTGGAAGGCATCAGTTCCACCCGGCTCACGCAGCTCGGGGCGCTGTGTGAGAAGTACGGCGCCATTCATGTCACCAACCACGTGCACCACGTCGACGTGGGCCAGCCGGCGAACGAGCTGCGCGGCCTCTGCGACCGCTACCTCGACCAGCACCTGATGATCGAGATGGACGGGTCCTGCTACCGCTGCTTCAACGCCATGGCGAAGGACGACAGCGAGTTCAGCATCTGGGACGAGGACTTCGCGGCCAAGGTGTTCGCGCCGCGCGCGCACCACTTCCGGTTCTGCCTGCGCTGCCACGAGTACACCGACTCCGGCGCCGCACTCGTCCCCGCCCTCACCGTCTGACCGGGAGGTACACCACCATGCCCGCAGTCCTCGGACTGAACTTCCACCACGACACGGCCGCCGCGTTAGTCGTAGACGGCCGCCTCTACGCAGCCGAAGAGGAGCGCTGGAGCGGCGTCAAGCACAACCACCCCACCCGCAAGGGCACGCTCACCGCCCCGACCCGCGCGCTCCAGTGGTGCCTGGAGGCCGCCGGCCTCGAACCGGAGGACGTGGACGCCGTCTGGGCCGCCTCCATGCGTCCCAACCCTGCGGCCGGCTGGTGGCTGGCCGAGGAGCGGGAGGAACTCGCCGCCCTCCTGCCCGCGCCGCTCGGCGAACACCTCCGCCTCCTCTCACACCACACGGCCCACGTGCTCTCCGGCTACCTGCTCTCCGGGCACGAGCACGCCGCGGGCCTCGTCATCGACGCCGGCGGCTCCTCACTGGGCTCCGACTTCGGCCCGGGCCGGGAGCGCATCACGGGGTACGACCTGTGGCCCGATCGCATCGACCGCCTCCACCAGGGCATGCCGGCCGTCGTGCCGGGCCCGGTCGGGCCCCGGCGCGTCCACTCCTCCCTCGGGCACTTCTACCGGAACCTCGCCCAGAGGGTGATCCCACCCGGCGACGAGCCTGAGGGCAGCATGATGGCGCTCGCGGCCTTCGGCGATCCCCAGCGCTACGGAACACACATCCGCGAACTGGTCCGGCTCGGCGACGAGGGCGAGGTCCGCATCGACCACCCGTGGGGTTCCGCGGACAGCAGCACACCGCTGCTGCTCGATGGCCGGGCCTGGACCGCCGACAACGTCGCGGAACAGCCGGAACACAAGCGTGCCGACCTAGCCGCCGCCGTCCAGGAGATCTTCACCGATGCGGTCGTCCACATCGCCCGCCACCTGCAACGACTCACCCGGGCCTCAACGTTGGTGTTCTCCGGCGGATGCGCCCTGAACTCCCACCTCAACGGCCAGCTGGCCGCCGACAGCGGCTTCGACACCCTCTTCGTCGCACCCGCCCCGCACGACGCCGGCACAGCCGTGGGCGCCGCGCTCTACGGCTGGCACTACCAGCTCGGGCAGGAGCGCCTGCCGGTGCCGACCGACGCGGCCTGGGGCCCGAACCCGGGCGCGCTGCCAACGACAACGGTGCCGCCCGGCTATCACGCCTTGCCCCACCTCGGGCTCGGGCTGCCGGCCGCAGTGGCGGCACTGCTCGCCGAGCACCACATCGTCGGCTGGGTGCAGGGGCAGCTCGAATTCGGGCCGCGTGCCCTCGGCCATCGCTCGATCCTCGCCCACCCCGGTCACGCCGCCACGCGGGACCGACTCAACGCGATCAAGAAGCGAGCCGCGTACCGCCCGTTCGCGCCGGCCGTCCTCGCCGAGCACGCCACGGAGTGGTTCATGTCGGCGGGCGACCCGTTCATGAACCGTGTCGCCACCGTCCGACGGTGCCGAGCCGGCCGAGTCGCGGCGGTCACCCACCACGACGGCACCGCCCGCGTCCAGTCCGTCGCCGCCGACCACCAGGGCCTGCGCGATCTCCTTGAGCAGTTCCGCGACCTCACCGGACTGCCGCTGCTGCTGAACACATCCTTCAACCGCAAAGGCGCCCCGATCCTGCGGACCGCTGAGCAAGCCATGGCGGCGACGGTGGAGCTGCGCCTCGATGCCCTCGCCGTCGGGGACACCCTGCTGCTCGCCGACCACGTCCCCGATCCCCGTGCCGCGTCCCTTCGTACGAGGTGAGGCGGATGGATCCCATCGATCTCGACCACGTCCTGACCGTGCTCGGTGCCGCGGCGTGGAGCCTGAACGAGCAGTCCCGCGCCCGCGTGGCCGCCGGCCTCGCTCTCACGGTCTACGACGGCCACACCCGCGACCAGGGCACGCCTTACCTGGAGCACCCGCTGGCCGTCGTCAGGCTCTTGCGAACGGAGATCGGCGTCCGGCGCCCCGAGACCCTCCTCCTCGCTCTCCTCCATGACGCCTTGGAGGTGTCCCCTGAGTCGGAGGCACTGCTCGTCCATCACCTCGGCGGCCCGTTCACCGCCCGCCTGCGTGCCATGACGGCCGACCACCGCCTCGGACAGCGCACGAAGTCCGTCGGCGACGAGACCCGCTGGCGCGCCAAGCAAGCCGCGCTCCCGCCCGAGGACCTCCTCGTCCGGCTCGCCGACCGCCTGCACAACCTGCGCGACCTCGCCGAGTCCCCGAACCTCGACCGACGCCGACGGTTCCTCCAGACCTTGGGCGATTTCCACCTCTTCCTCGCCGACGCCGCCCGCGACCTCGGCCCGCATCTGGAGACCATGCACGCGCGCCTGCACGCCGAGTACGTCCACCACATACAGGAGGTACGTCCGTGAAACGGGTCGTCTACTCGATGGAGCCGGTCGGCCGGACCGGCGGCCGGGTCTACCTACGGATGCTCCACGAGGTGACGGCCGACGACGTGGAATGGCGCACGGTCCCGGACCACAAGCGGACCTACCGGGTCCGCCGCTGGCGCAAGCTCCGCCACCTCGCCCGCCTGGCCCCTTCCATACGGGCGCTGCACGGCACCCCCGGCACCTTCGTGTGGGACGACCTGAGCCTGCTGCTGTTCACGCCCGAGATGCGCGCCCGCACGGTGTTCCTCCTGCACCACTACGAGCCGCTCCAACATGACTCCGCCCCCATCGAGGCCATGCTCTGGGAGCGGCTGTTCCGCGTTCTGCCGCAGTGCGCCGCCGTCGTGTGCGTCGCCCCGTACTGGGCCGACCAGCTTCGCGCCCGAGGCGTCCGCAACGTATGGGTGATCTACAACGCCTTCGACATGGCCGAAGTAGAGCAGGCACGCGGTTACGACCGGGCCGAGTGCCGCGCCGAGTTCGGCCTACAACCCGACGTGATCGGCGTCTACGCGGGCAAGGCCGTGCACTGGAAGGGGACCGAAGAGGTCTCCGCAGCACTGGCCGGCGTTCCCGGACTGCGGGTGATCACCAGCGGCAGCAACACCATCGGCCTCGACAGCGCGCACTACGACGTCGAACGCGAGCGGTACCTGCGTCTGCTGCGCGCCTGTGACGTCGGTGTCTTCCTCCCACGGATGCGGGAGGGCTGGAGCCGTTGCGCCGCCGAGGCTTTACTCCTCGGCCTGCCCTGCCTCATCCGTCCGGTGGCCGGCCTGGGCGACCTCGCCGCACTGGCTGGCCAGCCGGCCCCGGACCTCCGCCATCTCCCGGCACAGGTCCGGGAGCGTGCGGCGGCACGCCACACCGAGGCCAAGGCGGGGTACGAGGCCCTGGCCCGGTTCGACCTGAACTACTTCGGCGACGCCTGGGGCAACCTCCTGGCGCAGGTCGCCTGAGCACCGGCTAAGCCTGCGCGGCCAGCTTCTTGCTGGCGGCGTCCAGACGGGCCAGCACGCGGTCCCGGCCGAGCAGCTCCATGGACTCGAACAGCGGGAGTCCGATCGTCCGGCCGGTGACCGCGACCCGGATGGGCGCCTGGGCCTTGCCCAGCTTCAGCCCGTGCTTCTCCCCGACGGCGAGTAGGACGGCCTTCAGGTCGCCCGCCTTCCAGTCCGCGACGTCGGCCAGCTCGGCGCGGGCGTCCGACAGGATGGCGTCGGCGTCTGCCTTCATCGCCTTGTTCCACGACGCCTCGTCCTCGACCGGCTCGTCGAGGAACAGGAAGTCCACATAGCTGGTGATCTCGGAAAGCAGCGCCAGCCGGGTCTGGGCCAGGGAAGCCGCCGCCTCGAAGACGTCCTTGGCGAACGCCTCCGGCCGCCACGGCGCGTAGGGGGCGACGAGCCACGGCGCGCAGGCGGCGGCGAACTGCTCCGGTGACAGGGCGCGGATGTACTCGCCGTTGAACGCCGTCAGCTTCTTCACGTCGAAGAAGGCCGGCGCGGTGTTGACGTCCTCGATCCGGAAGAGCTGCTCCAGCTCCTCGTACGGCCTGATCTCCCGGTCGTCACCCGGGCCCCAGCCGAGAAGCATGAGGTAATTCACCATCGCCTCGGGCAGGAAACCCTCGGCGAGGTAGTCCTCCAGCGCCACCTTGTCCCGGCGCTTGGACAGCTTCTGCCGCTTCTCGTTCACGATCACCGGCAGGTGCGCCCACACGGGCGGCTTGGCACCGAGCGCCTCCCACAGCAGCTGCTGCTTCGGGGTGTTCGACAGGTGCTCCTCGCCCCGGATGACCTGCGTGATTCCCTCGTCCAGGTCGTCCACGACGTTGGCGATCAGAAAGACCGGGGACCCGTCGCCACGGGCGATCACGAAGTCCTCGATCGCGCTGTTCGGGAACGCCGGCTCCCCGCGGACCAGGTCGACCACGACGGTCTCACCCTCGTCCGGCGTCCGGAACCGCAGCGCCCGCCCCTCCTGGAAGGCCAGCCCCCGGTCCCGGCAGAACCCGTCGTACCCGAGGTGCTCCGACCCCGTGCGCTCCTTCAACTGCTCCCGGGTGCAGTCGCAGTAGTACGCCCGGCCGGCCGCGAAGAGCTGCTGAGCCGCTTCCCGGTGCCGGTCGGCGTTGTGCGACTGGAAGTACGGCCCCTCGAAAGCGGCATCCTCGCCATGGATACCGATCGCCGCGAGCGCGCTGATGATGCCCTCGGTCCACTCCGGCTTGTTCCGGGCCGCGTCGGTGTCCTCGATCCGCAGCACGAACCTGCCGCCGGACTGTCGCGCCACCGCCCAGTTGTAGAGAGCGGACCGTGCACCACCGACATGGAACATGCCGGTCGGGGACGGGGCGAAACGAACGCGAACCGGGGCAGTAGACATGCGCTCCAGGGTACCGACGCCGGACCTACACCCCGGACCACTCGCCCTACCTCCGCACCGACGTTTTTCGGCCGACCCGGTACTCCCCCTCGCCCGTCCCCTTCCACTGCACGTGCGTGCCCCTACCTCGGCTGACCGCTCGCCACAGCTCCAGCCGACCTCCACGGCAGCCACCCGGACACGCTCCACGCTCGCACGGATATGCAACGCCGTGCCGGATACAAAGCCCCGGGACGCTGCCCTCGCATTCTCGATTGCGGACGCGATCGCGGCGTTCGTATCCTTCCCGGCAACGCGTTGACGGAGACGAGTAGCCAGGGACCACGCGAGCAGAGAGAGCCGCCGGCGGCTGGGAAGGCGGTCTCGCGCCCCGAGGCGAAGACCCTCCCGAGCGCGGGGAGGAACGGCCCCCTCTTATGGCCCAATGCCCCGCCGGCCGGCCCCCGTCACCAGGCCAGAACGAGGCCGCCACCTGGTGGCGGTGAAAGTGCGGTGGCACCGCGAGTTGCCCTTCTCGCCCGCACTCCCAAGGGATCATGACGATGTCCTTCGGAGGACCGCAATGATCCAGAGCCGCGTACACGTCTCCGACCTGCGAGAACACGTCGGCCGTACCATCACCGTCTTCGGCTGGGTGAACACCCTACGCCTGCAGAGCAAGATGCAATTCGTCGTCGTACGCGACGGAACCGGCATGGTGCAGGTGACCCACAAGCGTGACAACGGGCCGCTGGAGGCCCGGCTCCAAGCCCTCACTCCCGAATCCGCCGTCAAGATCACCGGACGGGTCGTGGACGCCGCCCAGGTCAAGCTCGGCGGCCTGGAGATCGTCCCGGAGAACGTCGAGGTCCTGAACCCGGCCGCCACCCCGCTGCCGATCGACGAGCAGACGGGCATCGAGCACCGGCTGGACTGGCGCTTCCTGGACGTGCGCCGCCGTCCCGCCGCCCAGCTGATGTTCGCCGTGCAGACCACCCTGGAACAGGGGCTGCGCGAGTACGCCTACGCGCAGGGCGCCACGGAGATGCACACCCCCAAGCTCATGGGCACCGCCTCGGAATCCGGAGCGGAGGTCTTCGAGCTCGGCTACTTCGGCCGCAGCGCCTACCTGGCCCAGTCGCCCCAGTTCTACAAGCAGATGGCGATCTCGGCCGGCATCGAGAAGGTCTTCGAGATCGGCCCCGTCTTCCGTGCCGAGCCGTCGTTCACCTCCCGGCACGCCACCGAGTTCACCGGCGTCGACGTCGAGCTCGCCTGGATCGACGGCGTCGATGACGTCATGGCGTTCGAGGAGCGGATGCTCACCCACGCCATCGCCAAAGTCGCCGACACCCACGGCGAGGCCGTCCGCGAGCGGTTCTGTGTGGAGATCACGGTCCCCACGACGCCCTTCCCCCGCATCACCATGGCCGAGGCGCACGAGATCCTGCGCAAGGGCGGCTGGACCCCGGAGGGGATCAAGGAGGACCTAGATGTGCTGTCCCGGGACGTTGGTGACACGCGTGCTGGGTGCTTGAACGGGTGAGGGCCTTCTGGGTTCGGTGTGGATTGCGACATCTACCGCCGAC
>NZ_JBITZX010000018.1:0-176229 GCF_044547145.1 Streptomyces sp. NPDC052773
CAGCCGAGCGTGGGGGAATCGGCGACCGACGACAACGCGGCGAGGCGCGGTGCCAGGCGTCGGGAGCCCGGCATGATCGGCGAGACACCCCCTAGGCGCGACGTCCCCACGGAGACCCGGCCGTACGAAGCGTCCCCGCACGACGCCTCGTACGGCCGTCAGGCTGTCCGCGCCCCACTGCGGGCGCCCCGCGCGGTCACCGGGCTCACGTGGTTGTCAGGGTTCCACGCGCGCGTGGACCTGCTCCGCCAGCTCGCGGCGGTAGTCCGCGTACGCGGCCCGCAGCGCGGTGCCCGGCCAGCCGTCGGGGAGCAGCGGCCAGGGCAGCACCGGGTCGGCCAGCAGATGCCGTACGACGGCCGCGAACACGGTGAGCCGGTCGGCGGGCCCTGGGGCATGGGCCACCCGGTCGAGCAGGGCCCGCGCGGTGGCCGCCCAGGCGTTCAGCGGCCACAGCTCCGCGGCCAGCTCGGCGGCGGGCCGGCCCGGCCGGGCCGTGTAGTGCTGGACCACGGGGTCCAGGTCGTCCGGCAGCGGGCGGAGCAGGTTCGCGGGGCGCAGCCAGACCCCCTCACGCAGCTCGGCCAGGCGCAGCCCGGCGAGCCGGGTGCGCAGCTCGGCGCGTTCGGCGGGTCCGCGGCCGGTCGCGGTGACGACCACCATCTCCCAGTCGCCGTCCCACGCGCGCGTGTGCGGCCGTACGGCCTCGTCCTGGCGGCGCCGGCGTTCCAGCAGCCGGTCACCGATGCGGTAGCCGGTACCGGTGCGGCGCAGATCCCCGGCGGCCGTCATCCGGCTGAGCGCGGCCCGCAGCGTGGAACCGCCGACGCCGAACGGCGCCACCACGCGCGCGAGGTCCTTCGCCGGCAGCTCCGGCGGGTTCGCGCCCAGCAGCAGGCTCAGCACGACCGACCGCGCGGACAACGGGCGCAGGTCGGGTTCGTTCGTCGGCATGGCCTCGTACTCTACGGCGCACAGCCGGTCGTTGCACTATTGCTGCGACCGCGGCGTGAGTGCAACACTCCGTTCATGGCCTCGACAGTCGCGCACCCGCAGCAGGACGCCGCCACCCACGCCCCGGCTCACACCAACGCCCGCGCCGCCGCAGAGAGAGCCACTCACGCCGTCACCAACCAGCCGCCGCCCCTCGCGCCGTACGACGCGTCGGACGACACCGCCCTCCTGGAGGGCCTGCGCCGGGAGGGCGCCGGATGGGCCGAGGAGGACGTCCGGCGGCTGGGCCGGCGGGCCGGGAGCGCGCAGGCGCAGGAGTGGGGCGACCTGGCCAACCGGCACGAGCCGGTGCTGCGCACCCACGACCGCTACGGCCACCGGATCGACGAGGTCGAGTTCCATCCCAGCTGGCACCACCTGATGGAGGTGGCCGTCAGCGAGGGACTGGCCGGAGCGCCGTGGGCGGACGAGCGGCCCGGCGCCCATGTCGCGCGCACGGCGGGCGGGCTGGTGTGGGGGCACGCGGAGGCCGGTCACGGCTGCCCGACCTCGATGACGTACGCGGCGATCCCCGCGCTGCGCCGCGAGCCCGCGCTGGCCGCGGTCTACGAACCCCTGCTGACCAGCCGGGAGTACGAGCCCGGCCTGCGGATCCCGACGCGGAAGCGGGGCCTGCTGGCAGGGATGGGGATGACCGAGAAGCAGGGCGGCTCCGACGTACGGACGAACACCACGACCGCCACGCCCACCGCCGAGCCCGGCGTCTACACGCTGCGCGGACACAAGTGGTTCACGTCGGCGCCGATGTGCGATGTGTTCCTGGTGCTGGCGCAGGCCCCGGGCGGTCTGTCCTGTTTCCTCGTCCCGCGCGTGCTGCCGGACGGGACCCGCAACCCCTTCCGCGTCCAGCGGCTGAAGGAGAAGCTGGGCAACCGCTCCAACGCCTCCTCCGAGCCGGAGTTCGACGGGACGGTCGCCTGGCTGGTCGGCCCGGAGGGGCAGGGCGTCAAGACCATCATCGAGATGGTCAACTGCACCCGCCTGGACTGTGTGATGGCCTCCGCGACGCTGATGCGCAAGACGCTGGTGGAGGCGGGCCACCATGTGCGGCACCGCACCGCGTTCGGCGCGCGGCTGCTCGACCAGCCGCTGATGCGCAATGTCCTGGCCGACCTCGCCCTGGAGTCGGAGGCCGCGACCACCCTGACGCTGCGGCTGGCGGGCGCCGCCGACCGCGCGGTGCGCGGGGACGCCGGGGAGCGGGCGCTGCGCCGGATCGCGACCGCCGTCGGCAAGTACTGGGTCACCAAGCGCGGCCCGGCCTTCACCGCCGAGGCGCTGGAGTGCCTGGGCGGCAACGGCTATGTGGAGGAGTCCGGGATGCCGCGGCACTACCGCGAGGCGCCGCTGCTGTCGATCTGGGAGGGCTCCGGGAACGTCAACGCCCTCGACGTGCTGCGCGCGCTGGGCCGGGAACCGGCCGTGGCGGAGGCCCTGTTCGCCGAACTGGCCCTGGCGCGCGGTGCGGACGCCCGGCTGGACGCGGCGGTCGCCGGGCTGAAGGACGGTCTCGCCGAGGCGTCTCCCGCGGGTGCCCGCAGGCTCGTGGAGCGGATGGCGCTCGCCCTTCAGGCGTCCCTGCTCGTCCGGTTCGCCCCGCCGGCCGTCGCCGACGCCTTCTGCGCGACGCGGCTGGGCGGCGACTGGGGGTACGCGTTCGGCACGCTGCCGGGGTCGGCCGACCTCGACGCGATCCTCGACCGGGCGCTGCCCGGGGGCGACTGACCGCCCGCGCGGAGCGCGGTGTCCGCCGGTCCCGCCGCGTTGTCACCGCCGTGGTGCAGACTCGCGATCATTCGGCACCACGGCTGGGGGGCGACGTGTTCACGGGGTCGACGAGGCCGACTGGGCTTCGCTGCGGCATGCGTACGGCAGCGCGGAGGACGTGCCACGGCTGCTCCGGGGCCTCGCCTCCCCGGACCCCGCCGAGCGGGAGACCGCGCTCGACGGGATGTACGGGGCCGTGCACCACCAGGGGGACGTCTACGACTCGACGCCGGCCTGTGTCCCGTTCCTTTTCGCGCTGCTCGCCGAGGAGGAGGTGGCGGAGCGCGGGAGCGTGCTGGACCTGCTGGTGAGCATCGGTGGGGACGGCGAAGCTGGTGCGGCGGCTGCTGGACTCCGGGCACGCGGTGGCCGCCGCCGAGGCGTGCTGGGCGGTGGAGCGGGACGCGGGTGCGGTGCTGCTTGTACTGCTGCGGGACCTGGAGCGCGACGGCCGTGCGGCGGCGCAGGCGCCGGCGCGGCTAGGGGGTGTCTCGTCGATCAGGCCGGATCAGCGAGCGGCGTCTGACCGGGTCCGCGCGCGTGTGGGACCGACGGACGCCGCGTGCGCGCTCGCCCGGATCACCGGGGACGTCTCCCCCGTCGCGCCCGTGCTGCGCGCCGCCTGGGAGGAGAACTCCCACACCCGCCCGCCGATCGCCGGGTGTCTCGCCGCGCTGGACGGCGCCGCCGCCGCGCCGCTGCGGGACCTGGCCGAGGCGGAACCGGCCACGCGCCGCCGGTACACGGCGCGGACGGACGTCCACGGCAGCCACGACGTGCTGGGCGACGAGGAGCCGCTGCGGGTGTGCCGTGCGGTCGCGACGCGGTAGCCACCCGGCCGACACCACTGTGACCTGCGGCGACGGCGTCCTGAGGGGTGACTGTCAGTGGTGGGGTGCAGACTGGCCGGTGTCTGGGACAAAGACGTCGCGGAGGTGATCGGCATGACCGAGGTACTGCTCGCCGTGGGCACGCGCAAAGGCCTTTTCATCGGGCGCCGGCGAGGTGGTGGCGCGTGGGAGTTCGACGAGAGTCCGTACTTCAACGCGCAGGCCGTGTACTCGGTCGCCATCGACACCCGCGGCTCCGCGCCGCGCCTGCTGGCCGGCGGGGACAGCGCGCACTGGGGCCCGTCCGTCTTCCACTCGGACGACCTCGGGCGCACCTGGACCGAGCCCGCCCGGCCTGCCGTCAAGTTCCCGCAGGACACGGGTGCTTCGCTGGAGCGGGTGTGGCAGCTGCACCCCGCGGCGGCCGAGCCGGACGTGGTGTACGCGGGCACGGAACCGGCCGCGCTGTACCGCTCGGAGGACCGGGGGGAGAGCTTCACGCTCGTCCGTCCCCTGTGGGACCACCCGACCCGCTCGCGGTGGATGCCGGGCGGCGGCGGAGAGGGCCTGCACACCATCCTCACCGACCACCGTGACCCACGCGCCGTGACGGTGGCCGTGTCGACGGCCGGGGTGTTCCGCACCGGCGACGGCGGCGCGAGCTGGGCGCCGTCCAACTCCGGTGTCTCCGCGGTGTTCCTGCCGGATCCGAACCCGGAGTTCGGCCAGTGCGTGCACAAGATCGCCCGGGACGCGGTCACCCCGGACCGGCTGTATCTCCAGAACCACTGGGGGGTGTACCGAAGCGACGACGCGGGCGCGCACTGGACCGACATCGGCGAGGGCCTGCCCTCCACGTTCGGCTTCGCCGTGGCGACCCATCCGCGCCGCGGGGACACGGCGTACGTCTTCCCGATCACCGCGGACTCCGACCGCGTGCCCGCCGGCCGGCGCTGCCGGGTGTTCCGCACGGCGGACGCGGGCAGGACGTGGGAGCCGCTGACGGCGGGCCTTCCGCGGGAGGACCACTACGGCACGGTGCTGCGCGACGCGATGTGCACGGACGACGCCGACCCGGCGGGCGTCTACTTCGGCAACCGCAACGGCGAGGTGTACGCGTCGGCCGACGACGGCGACAGCTGGCGGCAGTTGGCGTCGCATCTGCCGGACGTGCTGTGTGTGCGGGCCGCGGTGGTCGGATGAGGCGGTCGGACGGGGCCGTCGGGACGGTGTCGGGGGTGCCGCGACCGGCCGTTCCGGGCGCCGGGCGTTGGCCACCGGTTGATCGCCGTGTGGCGTACGGCAGTAGGGTGACGCCCGTGGCACCACGACCGTTGCATGAAATCGTCGAACCGGGCTGGGCGAAGGCCCTCGAACCCGTGGCCGGAAAGATCGCCGAGATGGGCGACTTCCTGCGCGCGGAGATCGCCGCGGGGCGCACCTATCTCCCGGCCGGGCAGAACGTCCTGCGGGCCTTCCAGCAGCCCTTCGACGAGGTGAGGGTCCTGATCGTCGGACAGGACCCTTATCCGACCCCGGGGCACGCGGTGGGCCTGTCGTTCTCCGTGGCCCCCGAGGTGCGGCCACTGCCCGGCAGTCTGATCAACATCTTCCGGGAGCTGCAGGCGGACCTGGGGCTGCCGCAGCCGTCGAACGGCGATCTGACGCCGTGGACGCAGCAGGGGGTGCTGCTGCTCAACAGGGCGCTCACCACCGCCCCGCGCAAGCCGGGAGCGCACCGCGGCAAGGGCTGGGAGGAGGTCACCGAGCAGGCCATTCGCGCGCTGGCCGCCCGCGGCAAGCCGCTGGTGTCCATCCTGTGGGGCCGTGACGCCCGCAACCTCCGCCCGCTCCTCGGCGACCTGCCCTCCATCGAGTCCGCCCACCCCTCCCCCATGTCGGCGGACCGCGGCTTCTTCGGCTCCCGCCCCTTCAGCCGCGCCAACGACCTGCTGATCCGCCAGGGCGGCCAACCGGTGGACTGGCGCCTGCCGTGACACCCGTCGGGTTCCTCGCCGTCGACTCCGGTGGGTCCGGTCTGCGAGTCGTCATGGGCACGGTGGAGGGCGGTCCGCTCGGCCGGCGGGAGTCACGCGTCCCGGTGCGGACGGGGGCGCGCGGGATCGACGCCGGGCATCTGATGGAGCAACTGGTGCCGTTGGTGCGGGCGTTGGCCGCCGAGTCCGGGGTGGCGGAACCGGAGTGCGCCGTGGTCGGCGCCGCCGGGTTCGGCACGCTGGGTGACGCGCTGCGCGCCGAACTGCCGGGTGCCCTGGGGCGGGAGTTCGGGGTCCGCCGAGTGGCGCTCGCCGCGGACGCGGTCACGGCGTACGTCGGGGCGCTCGGTCCGCGGCCCGGCGCCGTGATCGCCGCGGGCACCGGTCTGATCGCGATCGGCACGGACCTGACCCGGTGGCGGCGGGCGGACGGCTGGGGCCATCTGCTCGGCGACTGCGGCAGCGGAGCGTGGATCGGCCGCGCCGGACTGGAGGCCGCGCTGCGGGCGCACGACGGACGGGCCGGCGGCTCCACCCGCCTGCTGGCCCACGCCGAGCAGCAGTTCGGCCCGCTGCCGGGCCTGCCCCACGCGCTGTACCCCCGCAGCGACCGCCCCGCCGTGCTCGCCTCCTTCGCGCCGCAGGTGGCGGCCTGCGCCGCGGACGACCCGGTCGCCGCGGACATCCTCCGCGCGGCGGCCCGGCACATGGCCGACTCGGCCGCCGCCGTCTGCCCCGCCGACGGCGCACCGGAAGTGGGCCTGTCCGGAGGTCTGTTCAAGATGGGCGAGCCGCTGCTCGGGCCCGTGCGCGAGGAACTGGCGAAGCGCCTGCCGCACGCCCGTTGCGTACCCGCCGAAGGCGACCCCCTGCGCGGAGCGGTACGTATCGCCACCGCTCTCGCGACGGACACCCTCACCCTCCCGGGGGACGAGAAGCTGCTCTGCCTCACCTCTCCGGAGTAATGATCCGGCCATAAGGTTTCGGCCACACCGGACGGTGCCGCACGGCCCGCCGCGACGAAAACCCGCTGATCAGTTCTGATCTCCACGTAACTCATCAGACAAAACCGGACGGATACCGCTCACCTGCCCCCTCCCCGAACAGGGGAGCCACGGAAGCCACTAACATGCGGCACCATGAGCTCCTCCACTGGGCCCGCGTCCGGCCTGCCAGTACGAATGCCGCGCCCCCGCCAGCCCGGGCGGCACCGCCGACCCGAGCCCCTGGCGGCTCCCGAGGGCGCGCCCGCGCTCGTCCTCGCGGTGCCCGGCGCGCCCAGCGCCGCCACGCGCGGTCTCGCCGAGGAGATCGTGAGCATCGCCCGCTCCGAGCTGCCCGGCCTCGACGCCCGTATCGGGTACGTCGACGGGGACGACACCGAGTTCCCCACGCTCCAGGCCGTGCTCGCGCACGCCGCCGACGAGCGCACCGCCCGCTTCGAGCAGGCACTCGCCGCGGGTGTGGACGCCAAGGAGCCCGAGGGTCCCGTCGCCGTCGTCGTTCCCCTGCTGGCCGGCCCGGACGCCGCGCTGCTGCGCCAGGTCCGCCAGGCCGTCATGGACAGCCGGGTCGCGGCGGAGCTGACCGATGTGCTGGGCCCGCACCCGCTGCTCGCCGAGGCGCTGCACGTGCGGCTGTCGGAGGCCGGCCTGGCCCGCGCCGACCGCGCCCGGCTGTTCACCGTGGCGACCGCGGCGGACGGCATCATCCTGGCCGCCGTCGGCGGCGAGGAGGCCGTGCAGGCGGCCGGGATCACCGGCATGCTGCTCGCCGCGCGCCTCGCCGTGCCGGTGATGGCCGCCGCGCTCGACCAGGAGGGCTCGATCGCCTCCGTGGCCGAGCAGTTGCGCTCCTCCGGCTCGCAGCAGCTGGCGCTGGCGCCGTACCTGATCGGCCCGGAGATCGACACCGCGCTGGTCGAGGCGGCCGCCGCCGAGGCCGACTGCCCCGCCGCCGAGGCGCTGGGCCCGTACCCGGCGATCGGCAAGCTCGCCATGGCCAAGTACACGACGGCCCTGGGCATCGCCCCGCAGCAGCCCCAGGGCGCGCCGGTCCGCTGACCCGGCAGGCACCGCCGTACGACAGAAGAACGAGCCAAGGGCCCGCTCCGCACCCGGAGCGGGCCTTTGGCTCATGGGCCTTTCAGCCGAGGACGACGCACGACGCCGCCGTCACCTCCACGGCTCCCGCGCGCCGCGGCCACCCCGTCGCCGGGTCGACGGCGAACCAGGTCACGTCGCCGGAGCGCTCGTTCGCGACGTACAGGAAGCTCTCCGACGCGGTGAGTGCGCGGGGCCAGTGGCCGCCGCAGGGCACCGTGCCGGTCAGCCGCAGGCTCTCCCCCTCGACGGCGAACACGGAGAGCACGTCCTCGCCGCGGGTGGCCGTCCACACGAACCGGCCGTCGGACGAGACCTCGATGCCCGACGGGTACGCGTCACCGGCCGGAGCCCCGGGCAGCACCGGCGTCTCGGCCAGCGGTCGCAGGGTCCCGTCCTCGGCCTCCCAGCGGCAGACGGTGACGGTGGGGCTGAGTTCGTTGACGACGTAGGCGCGCGTGCCGTCGGGGTGGAAGGCCAGGTGACGCGGTCCGGAACCGGGCCGCAGGGCGGTCTCCCGGTGCGGGACGAGACCGCCCTCCTTCAGGGCGCACACGCGGACGGAGTCGGTCCCGAGGTCGACGCTGAGGACCCATCGTCCGCTCGGGTCGGGCCGTACCTGGTGGGCGTGCGGGCCCTGCTGGCGGGGTGCGAAGGGTCCCGACCCGGTGTGCCGGAGCGTTCCGGACGCGGCGGCGGCGAGTGTGCCGTCGGCGCGCAGCGGTACGACGGTGACGCTGCCGGAGCCGTAGTCGGCGGTGAGGACGTGTCCGGCGTACACGCTGAGGTGGGTGGGTCCGCCGCCGACGCGCACCGGCGCCCCGGCGGGTTCCGGGACCGCGCCGTCCACGCGGTACGCGACCACCGCGCCCTCGGCCGTCTCGCTGACCGCGTAGAGCGTGCGCCCGTCGGGCGCCAGGGCCAGGTAGGAGGGGTCGGGCAGGCCGTCGACGCCGCTGAGGAGCGTGAGCGCGCCGCTGTCCGGGTCGACGGCCGCCGTCACCACCCCGGGGCCGCCGGCCGCCGTGAACGACCCGATGAACGCCCGCCGCCGTTGTCCGCCGTCTGCCACCGCTGTCCCCTCTCGGTCCTGGGCTTCTGCGGTGACGGTAGCAGCGGATCACGGAAGGTCTAGACCAAGCGGGTGAATGTCTCGGAACTGCCGCCTCAGGGACTCGCCGGTCGCGGCTCACGCGGTGGGCAGGCGTCGCTTCGGGCTGCGGCCGGCCGGCGCCACACGCCGTGGGAGTCGCCCCCTCCGCGGGCGGCGGGCCGCACGCGTCCAGGCGCCGCGCGAGGCGGTGCGCAGCGGCGGGCACGCGCCCGGCACCCGACCCCCGGCTGCCGCCTTGCGCGCTCGCCAACCGCCGCGGCACCTCAGCCGGTGGACAGTCGCCCCCACCCTCGCCAGTGGTCACCTCACACGATGTGCCACCAGCCCACGCGGTGGGCCACCGCCCCACGCCCGGCCAGTCGCCGCCCACGCCCAGCCAGTCGCCGCCCACACCCTTCCGGGCGACGGCCGTCCGACTCCCCTGTCGGCCCCGGGCTACGCCCCCACCAGCGGCGACCCCGGCGGCGTCCGCAGCGGAGTCGCCAGTTCGGCCAGCGCGCGCTCGAGGCCGTGCAGGTGGGCGAGCGCCGGTTCCGTGGCCGACGGCTGCGGCGTGAGGCCGGCGATCTCGCGCTCGGCCGGGCCACCGGTCAGCGCCTCGACCGCGGCCTGCACCCGCCAGCACGCGGCTGCCAGCCGGGCGTCGTGGGAGGCCTCCGGGTCGGCGGCGACGGCGACCAGGCCGCGGACCTCGCGGGCGCAGTCGTCCAGCAGGGCGAGCACCCGGCGGGCGCGCCGCTTGCGGCCGAGCATCGGGTTGAGCGGGTGCACCAGCGGGGCGACCGCGAGCCGGACCCGGGCGAGCTGCTGCTCCAGCTCGGCCACGCGCGGGGCGGGGTCGGCGGCCGGGTCGCCGGCGAGCCGGGCGGCGGCCTCGGCGGTGCAGGCGTGCACCGAGCGCAGGGCGCGCTGGATCCAGGCGTCGGTGACCCGGTGGGTGGTCACGGGCAGCACGAAGAGGACCGCCAGGACGGCGCCCAGCGCGCCGATGCCGGTCTCGGCGACGCGCAGCGCGAGCAGGGCGGGTTCGAGCATGCCGAGGAGGCCGTAGAGCAGCTCGGCGAGCAGGGTGACGCAGAGCATCATCCAGGTGTAGGAGACGGCGGCCGTGTAGAAGATGCCGAAGACGCAGACGGCGATCAGGGCGGCGGAGGGTACGGCGGCGCCGTGCAGCGGGACGGCGACCAGCAGGCCGAGGCCGATGCCGAGCACCGTGCCGAGGACGCGCCGGAAACCGCGGACGAGGGTCTCGCCGCGCGAGGTGGTGTTCACGAAGATCCACCAGGTGGCGCCAACGGCCCAGTACCACCGCTCCCCGGACACCATCTGGCCCACGACCAGCGCGAAGCCCGCGCCGACGGTCGCCTGGACCGCCTGGCGGGTGGTGATCCGGCCGAGCCCGGTGCCGTCCGGCGGGGCGACGGCGGGCGCGGGGGGCGTCCGGCGCTCGTAGCACCACAGGCCGAACCGCACGGCCGCCGCGGCCGGCACGGACAGCAGGACGGCGGCGTACAGCTCGGGCAGGTGGCGCGGGGTCGCCTGGAGGAACTGCGCGATGAAGTAGGTCATGAAGGCGAACACGCCGAGGCTGTGTCCGCGCGGGCCCCAGCGGCGGGCGTAGACGCCCGCGCCGACCACGGCCAGGAAGAACAGGTCTCGCAGGACGGGCTGGTCGTGCACCTCGGCGGCGACGGCGAGCACGGGCAGGCCGACGACCGGCAGCAGGGCGGTGGTGACGGCCTGGCCGCGCACGGTGGCGTCGGTGACGGTGAACAGGGCGAGCAGCGCGGCGAGGCCGCCGATGACGGCACCGACGAGGGAGTGGCCGGCCAGCCCGCAGACGACGACCGCGAGACCGACACCGAGGACCGCGCGCGTCGCGAAACGCAGCCGCGTCCGCCCCGGATCCGGAGCCACGAACACCCTCTTCAGCACTGCTTACCGCCCCCTCGAGCTGATCGGCACGAAAAAGGCGCCGCGGGATCCGCAGCGCCATCGACCTCACCATGACAGCATCACTGACGCCACTGGCTCAAGTGGCCCGGTCGCGACTGGTCCATTGGCCCATGGGGAAGGGGTGGGATGCGTCCGGCACCGGGCCATCGGACCATGGCGAGTGGTTCAGCCGACGGTCGGCGTGCTGGGCCATTGGTACAGTCGTTCAAGATCATCGAGGAGGAGGCCGCGCACCATGGCCGTGGACGAACTGGACACCCGCATCCTGCGGCTGCTGCTGGAGCAGCCGCGCACGAGCGTGCGGGAGTACGCCCGCATCCTCGGGGTCGCCCGCGGCACCCTTCAGGCCCGGCTCGACCGGCTGGAGCGGGAGGGGGTGATCACCGGCACGGGCCCGACCCTCTCCCCCGCCGCCCTCGGCCACCCGGTGCTCGCGTTCGTCCACATCGAGGTGACCCAGGGCCACCTCGACGACGTGGGCGACGCGCTGGCCGGCGTACCGGAGATCGTCGAAGCGTTCTCCATCACGGGCGGCGGCGATCTGCTCACCCGGGTCGTGGCCCGCGACAACGCCCACCTGGAGGACGTGATCCAGAAGCTGATCAGCCTCCCCGGCGTCGTCCGCACCCGCACGGAGGTGGCCCTGCGCGAGCGCGTACCGCACCGGCTGCTGCCGCTGGTGGAGTCGATCGGGCGGTCGACGAAGGCCTGAGCGGCGCAAGATCCGCACTTTGGCATCCTGGCTTCATGAACACTCTCGGTGGAATCTCGGTCATCTTCGATCTCGACGGAACGCTCGTGGACAGCGAGCCGAACTACTACGAAGCGGGCCGGCAGATCCTCGCCGAGCACGGCGTACCGGACTACACGTGGGCGGATCACGAGCGGTACGTCGGCATCAGCACGCTGGACACCATCGCCGACTGGAAGCGGCGGTACGACCTGAGCGCGCCCACCGAGGAGCTGTTCGCCGCCAAGAACCGCCGCTATCTGGAGCTGGCCCGCGCCGCGACGCCGGTCTACCCGGAGATGCGGAAGTTCGTGGAACTGCTCGCCTCGGAGAAGGTGCCGATGGCCGTGGCGTCCGGCTCCTCGCCCGAGGCCATCGCGGCGATCCTGACCGCCACCGGCCTGGACGCCTTCCTGCGCACGGTCGTCTCCGCCGACGAGGTTCGGCACGGCAAGCCCGCCCCCGATGTGTTCCTGGAGGCGGCCCGCCGCCTCGGCGCGGCCCCGGCCGACTGCGCGGTCGTGGAGGATGCCGCCCCGGGCGCCGCCGCCGCGCACGCCGCCGGCATGCGCTGCATCGCCGTTCCGTATGTCGCCGAGCAGGCCGACGACGCCCCCTTCGCCACGGCGGGTCTGCTCTTCCGCGGGGGGCAGGAGGAGTTCACGGCACGGGCGGCCTACGACTGGCTCGTCCGCGCGGCTGCGGGGTCCTGAGCCACCGGGCCCACGGCGACGCACCAGCAAGAGCCCCTCGGTCCCACGGCCCCACGGTCCCGGCCGATTCGGTCGGGACCGTTGACTCGCTCCAGGCCCACCTCTACCTTCTGGTCGATTACTCGTACGCCATCCGAAATCTCGAACACGCTGAGTCGATCAGAGGAGCAGCATCCATGGCACCGCCCCTCTCCCGCCGGACCCTTCTCCAGTCGGCGATCGTCGCCGCGACCACCTCCGGCCTCGCCGCCACCCCGACGACGGCCACCGCGACCGCCGCGGGCTCCGCCGCCGCGGGACCCTCCGGCTCGGGCTCGGCCGCAGCACTCCCGCCACCGGCCGCCTGGACAGTGCGCCCCTTCGCCCTCAAGGACGTGACCCTCGACAACGGCCTCTTCGCCGACAAGCGCCGGCTGATGCTCGACCACGCCCGCGGCTACGACGTGAACCGGCTGCTCCAGGTCTTCCGCGCCAACGCCGGCCTCCCGACCGGCGGCGCGGTCGCCCCCGGCGGCTGGGAGGGCCTGGACGGGGAGGCCAACGGCAATCTCCGCGGCCATTACACCGGCCACTTCCTCACCATGCTCGCCCAGGCCTACGCGAGCACCGGCGACCAGGCGTACGCGGAGAGGATCCGCACCATGGTGGGCGCCCTCGCCGAGGTCCGCGAAGCACTGCGCCGCGACCCGGTCGTGCTGCCGGCGGAGGGCAGATTCGGCGGGGCGGCGGAGAACCCGCGGGGCTCCTACCAGTACGTCGACCTGCCCTCCGAAGTCCTCGCCGGGAGCCCGGCGATCACCCTCGCCGCCTGGGTCAAGCCCACCCACGCGAGCACCTGGGCCCGGGTCTTCGACTTCGGCGACGACACCACCCGCTACATGTACCTGGCCGCCCGCAACGGCGGCGGCGTCCCACGCTTCGCCCTCACCACCGGCGGCCCCGGCGCCGAACAGGGCATCGACGGCACCGCTCCCCTCCCCCTGAACCAGTGGAGCCACCTCGCCGTGACCCTCGCGGACGGCACCGGCACGCTCTACGTCAACGGCACCGCCGTGGCCCGCAACACCGCCATGACCCTCACCCCGGCGAGCCTCGCCACCCCGGCCCACGCCTGGCTGGGCCGCTCCCACTTCCCCGCCGACCCCGTCTTCGCGGGCGCCTTCGACGGCTTCGACGTCTGGTCGCGCGCCCTGACCGCCGCCGAGATCACCGGCCTGCAGAACAGCCGCCCCGCCGACGCCCCGGCCGGACGCGGCGACCTCGCGTCGTACGCCTTCGACGAGACCGGGGGATCCACCTTCGCCGACGCCTCCGGCCGCGGCCTGACCGCCACCCTGCGCCGCACCTGGGGCGGACCGAGCCACCCCGGCTTCCTCGCCGCGTACCCCGAGACCCAGTTCATCGAGCTGGAGTCGATGACCCGCGGTGACTACACGCGCGTCTGGGCGCCGTACTACACCGCGCACAAGATCCTGCGCGGGCTGCTGGACGCCCACCTCGCCACCGGCGACGACCGGGCCCTCGACCTCGCCTCCGGTCTGTGCGACTGGATGTACTCCCGGCTGTCCAAGCTGCCCGACGCCACCCTGCAACGTATGTGGGGGATCTTCTCCAGCGGCGAGTTCGGCGGCATCGTCGAGGCGATCGTCGACCTGCACGCCCTCACCGGCAAGGCGGAACACCTCGCGCTGGCCCGGCTGTTCGACCTCGACCGGCTCATCGACGCCTGCGCCGCGAACACCGACATCCTCGACGGCCTGCACGCCAACCAGCACATCCCGATCTTCACCGGGTACGTCCGGCTGTACGACGCGACGGGCGAGGAGCGCTACCTCGCCGCGGCGAGGAACTTCTGGGACATGGTCGTACCCCATCGCATGTACGGCATCGGCGGCACCAGCACCGGCGAGTTCTGGAAGGCGCGGGACGTCATCGCGGGGACCCTCAGCGCCACCACCGCGGAGACCTGCTGCGCCTACAACCTGCTGAAGCTCGGCCGGACCCTGTTCTTCCACGACCAGGACCCGGCGTACATGGACTACTACGAACGCGCCCTCTACAACCAGATCCTCGGCTCCAAGCAGGACAAGCCGGACGCGGAGAAGCCGCTCGTCACGTACTTCATCGGGCTCACGCCCGGCCACGTCCGCGACTACACCCCCAAGCAGGGCACGACCTGCTGTGAGGGCACCGGCATGGAGAGCGCCACCAAGTACCAGGAGTCGGTGTACTTCACCCAGGCCGATGGCAGCGCCCTCTACGTCAGCCTCTACAGCCCCTCCACCCTCACCTGGGCCGAGCGGGGCGTCACCGTCACGCAGACCACCGACTACCCGCGGGAACAGGGAACCACTCTCACCGTGCGTGGGCGCACCACCACGTTCGCGCTGCGGCTGCGGGTGCCGTCCTGGGCGACCGCCGGCTTCCGGGTGACCGTGAACGGCCGCGCCGTCGACGGAACTCCGCGCCCCGGCACCTACTTCACCGTGCGCCGCACCTGGCGCAGCGGCGACACCGTGCGGGTCAGCGTCCCCTTCCGGCTGCGGGTGGAAAAGGCCCTGGACGACCCGACGCTCCAGACCCTGTTCCACGGCCCCGTCAACCTGGTCGCCCGCAGCGCCTCCACGGACTACCTGACGTTCGGGCTGTACCGCAACGCCGCCCTCTCCGGCGACCTGCTGCCCACCTTCACGGCCGTGACCGGGAAACCCCTCCACTACACCCTCGACGGCACGGAGTTCGCCCCGTTCTTCGAAGGCACCGAGGACCCCACCCACGCCTACGTCCGCCGCTCCGAACCGCGCGTGATCCTCGGCGGCACCGACTCCGGCGTGGCCAACCCGGCCAAGGCGGACGGCACGACCCTCCTCGACGAGATCTGGGCGGGCGCGCCGTTCGCCGACAAGGGCGCGCTGGTGTCCCGGGTGCGGGCCACCGTGGACGCGTGGGTCGCGGCGGGGCTGATGGGCGGGGCGGACGGCGAGCGGGTGGTGGCTACGGCGAGGAGGGCGACGTATGTCTCTTAGGTTCTCTTAGGGGCTGGTGTCTCTCAGGGGTCTCTTAGGCGCCGATGGTTCTCAGGGCCTGACCGGTGGGCGGACCGCGTCGGCGGTCACGACCGGTGGGCGGGCCCCGCCGGCGGCTACGACCGGTGGGCGGGCCCCGTCGGCGGTCACGACCGGCGGCGCGGCTTGCCGCGCTTGGCGGTGCTGGCTCCGCCGCTCCTGGTCGCCCCGCCGGAGCGGGCGCGCGGATTCTTGCCCGCCGTGCGGGCGCCGGCCGCGGGCTTGCGCGCCTGGTCCTTCCCGGCATTCCCTGCCTTCCCGCTCTTCCCGGCCTTCCCGCTCTTCCCGGCCTTCCCGCTCTTCCCGGCCTTCTCGGTCTTCCCGGCCTTCTCGCCGCTCTCCTGCTGGGGGCGGGTGCGGCCGCGGGTGCTGTTGACCGTGCGGCCACGGACGATGCCGATGAAGTCCTCGACGAGGTCGGTGGTGGCCTCCTCGGGCCAGGACAGGGCGACGCTCGACTGGGGGGCGTCCGTGACCGGCCGGTAGGTGAGGTCGCGGCGGTGGTGCAGACGGGCCAGTGACTGCGGGACGACCAGGACGCCGATGTTCGCCGCGACCAGCTCGATCGCGTCGGCGGTGGTGGCGGGGCGCTCGAAGGCGGGTTCGCCCGGCGGCCGGTCCCAGCCGAGGACGTCGTCGAGGGGGTGCAGGACCACTTCGTCGGCGAGGTCGTCGAGGGTGATCTCGTCCGCCGCGGTGATCACGTGGTCCTTGGGGACCACGACGACGGTGGTCTCGGTGTAGAGGGGGATCGCGCTGAGGACCGTACGGTCGACGGGGAGGCGGACCAGGCCCGCGTCCGCGCGGCCCTCCCGCAGGACGTCGGAGGCCTCGGCGGGCTCCACCTGGACGAGCGTGAGGGGCACGTCGGGCGAGCGCTGCTCCCAGACCCGCACCCACTTGGCGGGCGTCACTCCGGGGACGTACGCGAGCCGGAACGAGGGGGAATCCGCCGAGTCGGTCATTCCGCCAGGTTACCGGCTGTGGTCGGAGGCCCCGTCGGCGGCCGATAGTCTGGACTGCATGAAGTCGCACCAGAGCACCCAGACGATGAAGCCCGCGACCGCGGCGAAGAAGCTGGGTGTGTACCTCCCCGCCACCCCCGCCGAGTTCCAGGAGGGTGTCGTCTCGCGCGCCGAGCTGAACGAGCTCCAGGCGAACCCGCCGGAGTGGCTGCGGGAACTGCGACGCAACGGTCCGCACCCCCGGCCGGTGGTCGCGGCGAAGCTGGGCGTCTCCATCGCCGGCCTCGCCCGCGGCGGGGTCACGGAGGCGCTGACCACCGAGCAGATCGAGGCGCTGAAGCAGGAGAGCCCCGAGTGGCTGGAGAAGGAGCGCGCCACGCAGGCCGAGGTCCGCAAGGAGGCGGCCCGGCTGAAGCAGCGCGCCGCGGAGCGCGCGCAGCAGGGTGACGGGCGCGCCTGACACGCGAGCGGCGGCCGAGGACCGGTGCCGGCGACCGGCGACCGGGACTGACTGGCGACTGGCCGACTGGCCGACTGGCGACTGCTGGTAGGCAAGGCGACAAACGGACTCGTCGACACACAGCACACAGCGACACCCGGGAGCCGGTGTGACCGACCGACACGGCATCGACCAGCCCGCCGGCCACCTGCCCTTCGTCGCCCTGGTGGTGATGGAGGCGGCCACGGCCGGGGCGGAACCCCTCTACCAGGAGAACTTCGTCCTGGTGCACGCTCCGGACGAGGCATCCGCCCGCGCGCGGGTCGTGCGGCGGGCCCGGGACGCGGAGACCGGCTACCTGAACGACCGGGGGCAGACGGTCACCTGGCGGCTCAAGGCGGTCGTCGACGTCAAGCAGGCCGAGGACGCCGACCTCGCCAAGGACGCCGACCTGTACACCCGGCACTTCCGTGACTGGGCGGCGTACGAACGGGTCGAACCCCTGCTGTCCCGGGACGGCGACCCGGCGTAGACCGCTCGGCTGTCGTGCCGGGCCGGATACGGTGCCGCTCGCGGTGGGCCGGTGCGTGCCGGGGACCTCGCATGGGGCCGCGCCGGACCGGGTACACGGGGGGACCGACCGGACGTCGGGAGGCACGTGATGAGCATGAGCGAGCAGACACCGTCCCAGGCCGAGGGTGAACGCGACGACGACGTCACCGGTACCTACGATCCGCCGCGCACCACCCCCTCCCAGGCGGAGGGCGAGCGCACGGACGATGTCGAGGACGTGACGCAGGCGCCGCCGGGCGAGGGCGCGGACCGGCAGGCGGGTTACGCGCGCGCCCGGGACGACGAGGAGCCGGGGGCCCACTCCGGCCAGGAGAGCCAGGCCCGCGAGCGGGTGGTGCCGGGCACGGCGAGCGCGGCCGAGGGCTACGGCGCGTCCGGCGGAACGGCGAGCGGGGAGCCGCTGACCGGTGTCGAGGAGCCGGCGGACGAGCGGAACCGCTGACGGAACCCGTCGGCTGCCTCCTCGGTCCCCGGCGGCGGCCCGCGGAGAGCCGGAGGTGAGGCGCATGACCTCCGAGACGGTGACGGTGCCCGCCCATGAGGTGGCGCTGGCCGGTGATCTGACCGTGCCCGGGGCCGACGTCCCGGCGGTGGTGCTGTTCGCGCACGGCAGCGGCAGTTCCCGGCACAGTCCGCGCAACCAGGCGGTGGCGGCGGAGCTGAACCGCGTGGGGCTGGGCACGCTGCTGCTGGACCTGCTGAGCGAGCGCGAGGAGCACGAGGACGCGCGGTCGGGCCGGCACCGCTTCGACATCGGTCTGCTGGCCGGGCGGCTGGTGGACACGATCGACTGGCTGGAGCGGCAGGGCGGGAAGAGGGGCTGGGGCGAGGACCTGCCGGTGGGTCTGTTCGGAGCCAGCACGGGTGCCGCCGCCGCGCTGGTGGCCGCGGCGGAGCGACCGAGGCGGGTGTACGCGGTGGTCTCCAGGGGCGGGCGCCCGGATCTTGCCGGTGAGTGGCTGCCGCGGGTGGAGGCGCCGGTGCTGCTGATCGTGGGCGGTGCGGACGAGCTCGTGCTGGGGCTCAACGAGGAGGCGGCGGCGCGCTTGGCGGCGCCGCACCGGATCCATGTCGTGCCGGGGGCCACGCATCTGTTCCCGGAGCCGGGCGCGCTGGAGGAGGTGGCGACGGCCGCCGGCGACTGGTTCCGGGAGCGGCTCGGGACCGGGGCTCAGGGGGCCTGACCGCCGCCTGCCCGCCGACCCGTACGCGGGTTCGCGCGTTGCCCGACCAGCCGCGGGCTTCCGCATCCTTCCGCGCATATGCCTGCCGTGCTTCGCCGTGCTCCCGTGCGCCCCCATGGAAAAAGGAATCCGCAATCCGCCATCAGGTTGAACTGGGCAGTACATGATTCAAGTGCCCGTTCGGTGAAGTGATCACCGAATTCCACGTTTCGACTGAGGCGGGGGTAACCGATGAGCGGTTCCGTCAAGGAACCAGAACAGGCATGGACAGTGGAATGTGCCCCTGGCGCATTCCCTCTGCTCGGCCACGGTATCGCCTTGTTCCGCCGGCCGCTGGCGTTTCTGAATTCTTTGCCGGCGCACGGGGATCTGGTGGAGGTGCGGTTGGGCCCGCAGCGCGCCTGGGTCGTGTGCCATCCGGAGCTGGTGCGCCGGATGCTGCTGGACGCGCAGACGTTCGACAAGGGAGGCACGCTCTACGACAGACTCCGCTCACTGATGGGCGACGGTGTCGTGACCTGCCCGCACGACCGGCACCGTCGGCAGCGACGGCTGCTCCAGCCCGCCTTCCGCCCCTCCCGCGTAGCCGACCACGCGGACCTGATGGGCAAGGAGGCCGAGTCGGTGGCCGCGAGCTGGCAGGCCGGACAGGAGGTCGACGTCAGCGCGGCCATGATGACCGTGACGGCCCGGGTGATGAGCCGGGTGCTGTTCTCCGACTCCCTGGACGCGGCGACCCACGCGGAGGTGCGGCGCTGCCTCGCCGATGTCGTGCGCGGCCTGTTCCTCCGTACGATCGTGCCGGTCGACGCGGTCTTCGCGATCCCCATACCCGCGAACCGCCGCTACCGGCGCTCCGTCGACCGGCTGCACGCGATCGTGGCCGCGGCGGTCGCCGAGCGGCGCCGGGGAGCCCACCGCGACGACCTGCTGGGGACCCTGCTGGCCGCCGCCGCGAGTGACGAGGACGGGGCCGTCACCGACCAAGAGGTCCACGACCAGCTGATCACCCTGCTGCTCACCGGCGTCGAGACCACCGCGCTGTGTCTGGCCTCCGCGTTCGCCCTGCTGGGCCGTGACCCGGAGGCGGAACGGCGGCTGCACGCCGAGCTCGACACGGTGCTCGCCGACGGGCGGCGGCCCGGCCCCGGCGATCTGCCCCGGCTCGACTACACCCGCGCCGTCGTCACCGAGACGCTGCGCCACTCCCCGCCCGGCTGGCTCTTCACCCGGGTCACCACCCGCGACACGGAGCTGGCGGGCCGGCGCATCCCCCGGGGGACGACGGTGCTGTACAGCCCGTACCTGCTCCATCACGACCCCGCGTCCTTCCCGGACCCCGAGCGTTTCCTCCCCGACCGCTGGCTGCCGGGAGGGACCGCCGCCGCGCGGGACCACGCCCTGGTGCCGTTCGCGGCGGGCAGCCGCAAGTGTCTGGGCGACGGTTTCGCCATGACGGAGGCGACGCTCGCCCTGGCGACCATCGCCGCCCGCTGGCGACTGGCCCACCGCCCCTGCCCCTCCCGGGACTCCCGTCCCGCGGTCACCCTGGGCCCGAGGACCCTGCGCATGACCTGCGTACCGCGAACCCGCGAGCGGGTCGGCACCACGCACCGCACGACGATCCGCGTACCGCACTCCCGAACGGCAGGTGACAACGGTGTCGACGACGCATGAGGAAATCACGGCCTCCCGGCAGGGTGGAATGCGCAATTCCAGCCTGAAGGAGCTGATCGACGCGCAGCTGTACATGCCCTTTCCGTTTCAACGGAACCGGCATGAGGCGGAGGCGGCGGCGGGGGTGGAGAAATGGCTGCGGGAGTTCGGGCTGCTGGAGGAACCCGGTGTGGCGGCGATGATCGCGGCCACTCGCCCCGCCGAACTCGCCTCGTACAACAGCCCGGCCGTGGATTCCGGCATCCTCCAGATCATCGCCAATCAAATCGCCTACCAATTCGTCTTCGACGACAAGGCGGAGGAGGTCGGTCACCGCTGGCCGGACAACCTGCTGCCCATGCTCTGCGAGAGCATCGCGATCCTCAGGGACGGCGCGGCGCCGACCACCCGTCTCGGAGCGGCGCTGGCCGACCTGTACCGCCAGGTCCAGGAGCGGTGCACCCCCGAGCAGGCCGCCCGGTGGGCGTGGAAGAGCCGTGAGTACGTCCACGGTCTGCTGTACGAGGCGGTCAGCCAGACCAGCACCTCGCCCGTGCGGATCGACCTGTGCACGTCGATACGCTCGCTCACCGCGGGCATCGAACCGTTCTACCCGCTGTACGAGGCGGCGCAGCCGTGCGAGCTCGCACCGGAGGAGCTTCACCATCCGGTCATGCGGCGCATGGCGCGGCTGTCGGTGGACGCGGCGGTGTGGACGGCCGACCTGTTCTCGGCGGTGAAGGAACAGCGGACGGGCGGAATGATCAATCTGGCGCTCGCCCACCAATTCGAGCACCGCTGTTCCCTGCCCACCGCCGTCACCCTGGCTATCCGGCAGATCAACGGCGCCATCAGCGAGTTCGAAAGGCTCTGGACCGGGATCCGGGCGGAGCTGAGCCCCGCGGGCCTCGGCTACGTGGACGGCATGATCGGCTGGATCAGCGGTTGCTACCACTGGTCGCGCACGGTCCCGCGGTACGCGGACACTGCGGCGACACCCGCGCTGGGCTGACGCTCGACCGACTGGCCCTCCACGCGAGGGCCAGTCATATCTCATTACCAGGCGTAGGCGGCGTCAAACCTCCCAAGCCTCTGATTCACCCGTCCCTGTCGTCTTCCTGCCCCACAAGGGCGTACCACCTGGCATTGAGGGCGTACGCTCGGCGCTGCCCGCCACGACCAGCGACAGGAAGCAGTGGGGCACATGGCGTCTGTGTCACGGCAACCGATCACCCCCTCCCGGCCGTTGTTCGAGCGCCATCGAGAACTCGACGCGCTCGACGACGCGTTGTCGCAGCTGCGCTCCGCCGCTCGTGGGGCACGCTCCCGGCACACCGGACTGCTCACGTTCACGGCCCCGGCCGGAATGGGGAAGTCCGCGCTCCTGTCCGAGGCGCGGATCCGCGCGGCCGGGCACGGCTTCACCGTCCTGTCGGGCGGGGGCAGCGAGACGGAGCAGGAGGTGGCGTTCCGGCTCATCCGGCAGTTCGTGCAACCCGTCCTGGCGACGATGGAGGAGGCGGAGCTCCGCACGTTTCTGGGGAGTTGGTACGACATCGTCGCCGCCGCGCTCGGCCTGGAGGCGACGAACACCTCGTCCGTGCCGGACCCGACCGGAGTGCGCGACGGCCTCGACTGGGTGATGACACGGCTCACCGTGCTGAGGAAGCCCGTCGTACTGCTCCTCGACGATCTGCACTGGGCCGATCTCGAGTCACTGAGCTGGCTGACCTCGTTCGCCCCGCGGGCCGCGGACCTTCCGCTCCTGATCGTGGCCGCCTACCGGCCCGACGACCTGCCGGCGGAGGCGGCCCCATTCCGCACCCTGGTCGAACGGCACGCGAGCCGCCCCTACACGCTGGCTCCGCTCAGCGCCGCCGGCGTGGCACGGATCGTGCGGGAGGAAGTGGGCGAGAGCGCCGAGGACACGTTCTGCGAGGAGTGCTGGACGGTCACCGGCGGCAACCCCTTCGAGACGGTGGAACTCGCCATCAGGCTGGGCGAGCGGAACCTGAACGGCACCGAGGACGACCTGCCCGTCATGCGGAACCTCGCCGCCGCCGTCAAGGGCCCCGGCATCGTCGAGCACCTGCGGGCGCTCGGCACGGCCACCCGCCGTTTCGCGCACGCGGCCGCCGTCCTGGGCGCGCCGTTCTCCCCGAGGCTGGCCGCCGACCTCGCCGCGGTCGGCGAGACACAGGCCGCCCATTCGATCGAGAAGCTGCGCGCGGCCCGCATCGTGGCCGAGGGCGCGAACCCCGACGGCACCCTGGATTTCGTGCACCCGATCATCGCCACGGCGATCTACCGGGACGTTCCCGACGCCCTGCGGGGCGGCATGCACAACGCCGCCGCGGTCGCCATCCGGACGGCGGGGTACGGCATCACCGCGGCCGCCCGCCACCTCCTGGAGGTGCCCTGCGAGGGCAGGCCCGAAGCAGTCGAGTGGCTCCGGGAGGCTGCCCGGGAGTACCTGCGGTCCGGCGCCCCGGAGGCCGCCCGCCGACTGCTCACCCGAGCCCTGCAGGAACCGCCCCTCCCGGAGGACCGCGCCCCGCTGCTGCACGAACTCGCCTGCACCACCTTCCTCATCGACCCCAGGGCCACCGTCATCCACCTCCGTGAGGCGCTGGCGGAACCAGGGATCGAACCCGAGCTGCGGGCCTCCATCGTCTTCAAGCTCAGCCAGGCCCTCGCCCACACCGATCGCATGGAGGAGGCGGCCACCCTCGCCTCCGAGGAGGCACGGCAGACCCACCACCCCCGCGTCCGGCTCCGGATGCTGGCCGACCACTTCGTGTGGAGCATGTTCCGCACCGACGAGCCGGACTCGGCCAACCGCTCCCGCCGACTGAACAAGCTGGCCGACAAGCTGACCGGCCGAGGTCCGGAGGAACGCTGGATCCTGGGGCTGCGGGCATGGGACGCCCTGCTGCGCGGCGAGCCCCGGCAGTCCGTTCTCCGTTACGCCGAGGACGCTCTGCGCGGTGGCATGCGCTGGACCGACGAGAACCGGGGCTTCGAGATCCCCGTCTCCGTCGCCCTGGTGTTCATGTACGGCGACCAGCCGCGCCGGGCCGAGGAGTTGTTCAACGACGGCATGGCCGAGTGCGAGACCAAGGGATGGCGCGGCTCTCATCTCGCCGTCGGCCAGACCCTGTTCGGCTACATCCGCTACCGCCGGGGCAACCTGCCCGAGGCCGAGCACTGGGTACGCCAGGGCCTGCAGACCGCCGAACGCGTCGAAGGCGCCGTCCCCGCCCAGTGGTTCGCCATCGGCATCCTCATCCAGACGCTGCTGGCCCGTGGCAGGATCGCCGCCGCCCGCCGGGTCGCCGACGAGCACCGGTACGGCGAGGTGGTGCCGAACGCCGTGATCTACCCGGACCCGCGGACCGTGTACGCCGAACTGCTGCTGGCCGAGGGGCGTTACACCGAGGCCGCCCAGCTCCTGACCGAGGTCGGTGACTGGCTGGACGGCCGCGGCTGGCGGAACCCCTCCTGGTGCCCGTGGCGGCTGGATCTGGCCGCCGCGCTCGCGCGGACCGCGCCGGAGCGGGCGGTGCGGGTCGCCCGGGAGGCCGTGACGTATGCGCGGGACTTCGGCGCCGCCTCGGTGATCGGGCAGGCGTTGCGCGCCGAGGCCGAGGTGACCGGCGGGCGGGCGGCGCTGGAGCTGTACGCGGAGGCCGTGGAGCACCTGGAGCAGTCGCCGTCGGCGTACGAGCTGGCCCGGGCGCTGGTGGGGCACGGCGCCGCGCTGTCGCGTGACGGCCGGCTGCACGACGCCGCCGACCGGCTGTACCAGGGCCTGGAGGTCGCCGTGCACTGCGGTGCGGAGGCGCTGGCCGCGCGGGCGAGGGAGGAGTTGTCGACCGCCGGACTGCGCCCGTTGCCCCTGCGGTACGCGCAGACGGACACTCTCACCGGGCACGAGCGCCGGGCGGCGGAGCTGACCGCCCAGGGGCATCCGGTCGCGGTGGTCGCCAAGGAGCTGCACCTCACCGAGCAGGGGGTGCGTCAGCTTCTCTCCGCGGTCTACCGCAAGCTCGGTACCGATCCGGCGGGCCTGTCCGAGGCGCTGGAGGCGTTGCCGCGGCCACGGGGGTGAGCCCGGGCCGCGGGTGCGGACGTACGGCTCTCACGAACCCGGTCGTACGGCTCTTGCAGACCCGCTCTCATCTCACGAACCGTCTCACGAGCCCGCGAGGAAGCTGAGGCGTACCTGGCGCTGGGGGTTGTCCCGGTTGGTGTCGACCAGGCACACCGACTGCCAGGTGCCCAGCTCCAGCCGTCCGTTCAGCACGGGCAGGGTGGCGTGCGGCGGGACGATGGCGGGCAGGACGTGGTCGCGGCCGTGGCCGGGGCTGCCATGGCGGTGCTGCCAGCGGTCGTCGGCGGGCAGGAGGGTGTGCAGGGCGGTGAGCAGGTCGTCGTCGCTGCCCGCGCCCGTCTCGATGATGGCGATGCCGGCCGTGGCGTGCGGGACGAAGACGTTGAGGAGGCCGTCGCGTCCGGCGGCCGCCTCCCTGAGGAAGGCCTCGCAGTCGCGGGTGAGGTCGACGACGGTCTCCTCGGAGCCGGAGGTGACGTGCAGCACTCGGGTGGTGAACGCATCTGACATGTCCCCCATCCTGTCCCATCGGACCCGCGCCCGGGCGGACCGGCCGTCCGCGCCGGGAAGATCCCCGGCCCCCACGCTGTTGAGAGCGGCGTGAACAGCGCGCGCGAGGTCGAGGTAGTCGTCATAGGCGCCGGTCAGGCCGGTCTGGCCGGTGCCTTCCATCTGCACCGGTCCGGGTTCCAACCGGAGCGCGACTTCGTGGTGCTGGACCACTCCCCCGGTCCGGGCGGGGCGTGGCAGTTCCGGTGGCCCTCACTGACGTACGGCAAGGTGCACGGGATGCACGCGCTGCCGGGCATGGAGCTGACGGGGGCGGACGCCGGACGGCCGTCGTCGGAGGTGATCAGCGAGTACTTCGCGACGTACGAGCGGACCTTCGACCTGCGGGTCCGGCGGCCCGTCGACGTGCGGGCCGTGCGGGAGGGCCCGGGCGGGCGGCTGCTGGTGGAGTCGTCGGAGGGGACCTGGGCGACGCGGGCGCTGATCAACGCGACGGGCACCTGGGACCGGCCCTTCTGGCCGCGCTACCCGGGCCAGGAGACCTTCCGGGGGCGGCAGTTGCACACGGCGCAGTATCCGGGACCGGAGGAGTTCGCCGGGCAGCGGGTGATCGTGGTGGGTGGCGGTGCCTCCGGTACGCAGCATCTGCTGGAGATCGCGCCGTACGCGGCGTCCACCATCTGGGTGACGCGCCGGCCGCCGGTCTACCGGGAGGGGCCGTTCGACGAGAACGCGGGCCGCGCCGCGGTCGCGCTGGTCGAGGAGCGGGTGCGGCGGGGGCTGCCGCCGCAGAGCGTGGTGTCCGTCACCGGGCTGCCGCTGACCGACGCGATCCGGCAGGGGCTGGCGGACGGGGTCCTGGACCGGCAGCCGATGTTCGAGCGGATCACCCCGGAGGGGGTGGCGTGGGCGGACGGGCGGCAGGTGGAGGCGGACGTCATTCTGTGGGCGACCGGGTTCCGGGCCGCCATCGATCATCTGGCGCCGCTGCGGCTGCGCGAGCCGGGCGGCGGGATCCGGGTCGAGGGGACGCGCGCTGCCGTCGATCCGCGCGTTCATCTGGTGGGCTACGGGCCGTCGGCGAGCACCATCGGTGCCAACCGGGCCGGCCGCGCGGCCGTACGGGACATCAGGCGGCTGCTGGCCGGGGAGCCGGTCGCGGCGTGATGTCCCGTCGCGTCAGCGCTTCGGGCTCTGGCTCTTCTGCTGGGCGTTGAACTCGGCGACGTTGCGCTGGTGTTCGGCGTAGTCGGCGGTGAAGCGGGTGTCGCCCGGCTTGACCGTGACGAAGTACAGCCAGTCGCCCGGCGTGGGGCTGATCGCGGCACGGACCGCCTCCTCGCCCGGGTTGTCGATCGGCGTGGGCGGCAGGCCCATGCGCTGGTACGAGTTGTACGGGCTGTCGATGCGGGTGTCGTCCAGCGTGGTCTTGAGCGTGGACCGGTTCAGCGCGTAGTTGATGGTGGAGTCCATCTGAAGCGGCATGCCGCGCTCCAGGCGGTTGAAGATCACCCGGGCCACCTTGCCCATGTCCTCCTTGGTGGCGGCCTCGGCCTGGACGATGCTGGCGATGGTGACGGCCTGGTAGACGTTCATGGCGTTGCGCTGGGCGCCGGCCGCGATCGGGGCGCCGTTGAACTTCTTGTTCGCGTTCTCGACCATCGCCGACAGCAGCGCCTCGGGCGTGCTGTTCTCCGCCAGTGGATACGTCGCCGGGAAGAGATAGCCCTCCGGGTTGCCCTCGGCGTCGAGCGGCAGTTTGAGATTGGCCTTGGCCAGGGACTTCCTGGTGGTGCCCGCGGGCAGTTCGAGGGCCTTGTCGACGGCCTCGTAGACCTGGGCGGCGCGCCAGCCCTCCGGGATGACCAGGGACGTGGGCTTCTTCTCCTCCTCGTCCTGGAGGGTCAGCAGCGGCACCGCCACGGCGGTGCCGGCCACGACGGCTCCGGTCGCGATGAGGGCCATGCGGCCTCGGCGCGTCAGTCGGATCGTGCTCCGTGACGGAGTGTTCATCTGCATGCGGGCACGGTAACCCGCATAACCTCACAAACCTGGCATATCTTCATCTTGTCGGCTCCAGTTGCGCGTCACGGCGGACCAGCGCGGCATAGCGGCCCTGGAGCGCCAGCAGCTCCTCGTGCGTACCCCGTTCGACCGCGCGGCCGGAGTCGAGGACCACGATCTGGTCGGCGCCCCGGATGGTCGACAGCCGGTGGGCGATGGTGAGCGTGGTGCGGCCCGCGGAGAGCGCGTCGATGGCCTGCTGTACCGCCTGCTCGGTGCCGGTGTCCAGGGCGCTGGTCGCCTCGTCGAGGATCAGCACCGGCGGGTCGCGCAGGATGGTGCGGGCGATGGCCAGGCGCTGCTTCTCGCCGCCGGAGAAGCGGTGGCCCCGCTCGCCGACCACGGTGTCGTAGCCGTCGGGCAGGGCGGCGATGTGGTCGTGGATCTGGGCCGCGCGGGCCGCCGCGTGCAGTTCCTCGTCGGTGGCGTCGGGCTTGGCGAAGCGCAGGTTGTCGGCGACGGTCGCGTGGAAGAGGTACGTCTCCTGGGAGACCACGCCGACCGCGCGGGCGAGGGTGTCGAAGTCCAGGTCGCGCACGTCGACGCCGTCGAGGGTGACCCGGCCGCCCGTGACGTCGTACAGCCGCGGCACGAGATAGCCCAGTGTGGACTTGCCGGCGCCGGTCGGCCCGACGACGGCGAGACTGCCGCCCGCGGGGACGGTGAGGTCGATGCCGTCGAGGACGGGGGCGCCCTCGTCGTCGTAGCGGAACTCGACGTTCTCGAACCGGACCTCGCCCTTGACCTTCTCGAGGCGGACCGGGCGGTCCCGTTCGGTGATGTCTATCGGCAGGTCGAGATATTCGAAGATGCGCTGGAAGAGCGCGAGCGAGGTCTGGATCTGGACGCCGGTGCCGAGCAGGCTCACGGTCGGGCGGAACAGGCCCTGCTGGAGGGAGACGAAGGCGACGATCGTGCCGAGCGAGACGTCCGGGCCGCCGAGGGCCAGGGCGAGGCCGGCCGTCCAGTAGATGACGGCGGGCAGCGCGGCCATGACGATCGTGATGACCGCCATCCGCCAGCGGCCCGCCATGTTGGAGCGCACCTCCAGCTCGACCAGGCGCTCGGACTCGTCGGCGAACGTCTTCGTCAGCGACTCGGCGCGGCCCATGGTGCGGCCGAGCAGGATGCCGCTGACCGAGAGCGACTCGGTGACCGTGGCGGCCATGGTCGCCATCTGCTTCTGGCGCTGGGTGGTGATCCTGCGGCGTTCGTTGCCCACCCGGCGGCTGATCCAGACGAAGACCGGGAGCAGGAGCAGCGAGACGACCGTCAGCCGCCAGTCGAGGGCGAGCATGGCGACGATCGTCGCCGTGACGCCGGTGAGGTTGGAGACCAGAGAGGTCGCGGTGGAGGTGACGGTGGCCTGCATCCCGCCGATGTCGTTGGCGATGCGGGACTGGACCTCGCCGGTGCGGGTGCGGGTGAAGAACGCCAGCGACATGCGCTGGAGGCGGCCGTAGACCGCGGTGCGCAGATCGTGCATGACGCGCTGGCCGACGGTGGTGGAGATCAGCGTCTGGAGCACGCCGAAGACGCTGGTGAGCACGGCGCTGAGGATCATGCCGAGGGCGAGCAGGGTGAGCAGGCCGGTGCGACGCTCGGGGATCGCGACGTCGAGGATCGCCTTCAGCAGGAAGGGCGTGGCGACCGAGACGACCGACGAGGCGGCGACCAGGAGGCCGACGACGGCCAGCCGGCCGCGGTAGGGACGGAAGAGCGCGAGGATGCGGCGCACCTGCCGGGGCTGTTCCCCGGCGTCGGCGGGCGGGCTCCAGTGGGGTTCGTTGTCGGGGTGCATGGCTCCTACGGAGGTGGGGCGGCGGGTGGCGGTGCGGTGGGGTCCGACCCGCCTGGGGCGAACGATTGAGGATGGTAGCTCATTGTTACCTATACTCACAATGAACGGTGTCCTGATATTGTTCCCGTATGACCACCCCTGATCCCGAGGCCCTGCTCGCCGAGCAGCTGCTGCGGCTGACCCGCCGGGTGCACCGCATCCAGAAGCGCCATCTGGAGCAGCGCGGCCTGGGCATCACGCCCGCCCAGTCCCGCCTGCTGCGCACCCTCGCGCACTACGGCTCGCCGCCCCGTATGGCCGATCTCGCCGAGCGTCTGGAGGTCGTGCCGCGGGCCGTGACCACGCTGGTGGACGGACTGGAGGCGAGCGGGAAGGTGCGCCGGGTGCCGGATCCGGCGAACCGCCGGGTGATCCGCATAGAGCTCACGGACGACGGCCGCGAGGCGCTGCGCGAGCTGCACGGGGCGCGGCGGTCGGCGGCGCAGGAGATCCTGGCGCCGCTGACGGAGGATCAGCGGACGGTGCTGGAGGGGTTGTTGGACGCGCTGGTGGACGGGTCCGGCGAGCGGGGTCGCTGAAACCTTTCGCGAGGTGGGAGCGGCGTCGGGAGGCCGCGGCCACCGGGGGAGGGTGGCCGCGGCCTTGTCGTTCGCGGTGGGGTGATGGCGGTTCAGCAGCGCCGGCGGTCCTCGGTGAGGACTCCCTGGACGGTCGTCAGCGTGCGGTCGTAGCAGGTCGACGGGTCGGCCGGGCCGGCCGGGCCGGCCGGGCCCGCCGGGGATCCGTACAGGCGGTAGCGCTCGCTCGTCGTGGCGACCGCGTGCCGTTGGTCGCGCGGGACGTTGACGGTGTAGGTGGCGTCGCCCGTGTAGGTGTCGTCGAGCCGTGACCACGCGATGCGGCGGTCGTCCTGTGGGCTGCCGTCGTGTGTGGGGCCGTGCTGTGTGGTGACGGATGTGGCCCGGTCGCCGAGGGTCAGCACCGTGCGCAGCCGGTCCGCCGCGCCGAGGGTGGTCGTGCCGGCCATCGTGTACGTCCGGTGGGCGCGCGTGGTCCGGGCAGGTCCGCGCCCGTCGACGGTGACCGTCTCGTGGTCGGTCCACTGCGCGTCGAGCGCGTCCGTGGTCTCGCCGTCGGTCCAGCGGTGCGCGGAGGTGTGGGCGAGGGAGCGGCTGACGGTGGTGGCGACGCGGCCGTGGGAGGTGTCGACGTAGCCCGAGACGGTGAGCCGGTGGGCGGCCTCGGTGTCCGCGCGGTGGCCGTCGTTCTCCGGACCCGGTGTGTAGACGGAGGAGTTCGCCGGCGCGCCCTCCCGGTGGACGGTGAGCCCGCCGGGGACGTGGGTGCGCTTCTCGTCCTGCCAGACGAGGACGTTCACGGGGGTGCTCCAGCCGGGGCGGCCCTCGGGCAGGCCGGCGACGGAGACCTCGATCCGGTGCGGGCGGCCGTCGTTGAGGAGTCCGGCGAAGGGGGTGAGGTCGTAGGCGATCGGCTTGATGTCGAAGGCGCGCGGACCCGGGACGACGTACCAGAGGAAGGGGTTGGACCAGCCGCCGGTCCACACCGTCGGGAACGGCGTGGCGATTCCGGCCAGTCGTCCGTCGACCCGGAGCTGTACCTCGCGGTACGGGCCGTCGTCGGCCTGGCAGGAGTACGGGGCGGAGGACGGCACCGTGAGGTACCAGTACTCCTCGCAGCCGCCGCCGGAGCCGGTGGCGTACACCTCGGCGACGACACGTTCGGTGTTGCGCGGGGTGGTGAGGGTCGGTCCCTTGGTGGGAGTCGATCCGTCGGCGGTGGGCGGTTCCTCGGTGAGGGTGAGGACGCGGTCGGGGGTGTCCGGCGGGGCGGGTGTGGTGGGCGTGGCCCGGTAGAAGGTCAGGGTGACCTTGACGTCGATGACGCCCGTGTAGGTGTCGTCGACGACGTTGCCGATCAGCATCTCGACGTCCTGGGCGCGGCGGAGGGTGTCGCTGTAGCGCGTGACGTCCTTCTCCACGGACCAGGTGATGCCGTCCGGTGACGGCTGCGGGGTGGAGGTGCGGAAGATCTCGACGCCGCCGACCTGGAGGTGGCCGAGACGGTCGTACTGACGGCCCTTCACCTTGCCGTCGAGGCGCAGCACGACCTTGCTCCAGCGGTCGCCGCAGCCGTCGGGTGGGGTGTAGGTGCCGCGGTAGGGGGTGAAGTCGCGGAACCGGGCTTCGGCGAGGGTGACTTCGCAGGACTCGGCGTCGGGCTTCGGGACGGGCGGGGCGGCGGTGAGCGGGTCGTGCCAGTCGGTACCGAACTCGGCGGGGACATCGGCTGCTTGGGCGGGGGCCACCGAGGGCAGGATGCTGACCAGGAGGGTCGCTCCCGCCAGCACCGCGCCCCTTCTGAGCATGGACATGATGAGCCGGTTTCTCATGGCGGGTGTTCTACGGGGGTTCGGCGGCGGCCGCAATGAGGCATCCCCGGCCGCGTGCGGGCCACCGTCCGGCCACCGCTTGCCAGTCTGTGCGGTCCCGTGGAAAACCGTTTGCTATTGACCATGTCCCGCGGCGAACCTTTCACGGTTTGGTGCCGCCGTTCATTCCCTGACCGAGCCCCTGGGACGTCATGCAGATCCAAGACCTTCCGTATCCCGACCCGGGTGTGCCCGACGCGCGCTCGGGGCCCCGATTCCTGTGGTGGCTCTTCCGGAACCAGCTGGGCGGCCAGCTGAAGTCGCTGGCCTGGGGCCTGCTGCACTTCGTGTCCGTGTCCGCGCTGCCGTTCTGCGTCGGGTTCGCCGTCCAGGCCGTCGTCGACCGCTCCGGCTCCCGGCTCGCCCTGGCGGGCGGGCTGCTCGCGCTGTGCGGGATCGGCGTCGCGGTCGGCGACACCTTCCTGCACCGCGCCGCCGTCACCAACTGGATCGGCGCCGCCGCCCGCGTCCAGCAGTTGCTCGCCCGCAAGGCCGCGCAGCTGGGCTCCGCGCTGACCCGGCGGGTCGCAGCCGGCGAAGTGGTGGCCGTCTCCACCGGCGACGTCGAGAAGATCGGCTGGTTCGTCGAGGCCGTCTCCCGGTTCACCGCCGCCGCCCTCACCGTCGTCCTGGTCGCCGCCGGACTGGTCGTGTACCAGCCCGCGCTCGGGGTGGTCGTCGCCATCGGCGTGCCCGTGCTGGCGGTCGCGGTGCTGCCGCTGCTCCCCCGTGCGACCCGGCGCGCCGACATCCAGCGCGAGAAGGCGGGACGGGCCACCGAGCTGGCCTCCGACACGGTCGCCGGCCTGCGGGTGCTGCGCGGCATCGGCGGCGAGGAACTGTTCCTCGACCGCTACCGCCGCGCCTCCCAGGAGGTCCGCCACGCGGCCGTGCGCAGCGCCCGGATGTGGGCGCTGATCTCCGCCATCCAGGTCCTGCTGCCCGGACTGCTGCTCATCTCGGTCGTCTGGTACGGCGTCCACCTGGCCCGCGACGGCCGGATCACCGTCGGCGAGCTGGTCACCGTCTACAGCTCCGTCATGATCATGACCTACCCGCTCCGCCACTTCGAGGAGATCGCCATGGCGTACTCCTTCTCGCGCCCCTCGGCCCGGCGGGCCGCGCGCGTGCTGTCGCTGGAGCGGGCCACCGACACCGACGGGACACGCGCCGCCGACCTGCCCTCCGGCGATCTGTACGACCCGGCCACCAGGCTGCTCGCGCCCTCGGGTCTCCTGACCGCCGTGGTGTGCGGCGACCCGGACGCGGCGGGGCGGCTCGCGGAACGGCTGGGCGGCCACGCCGCCGAGGCGGGCACGCCGGTGCTCCTCGGCGGCGTGCCGCTGGACGAGCTGCCGCTCGACACCGCGCGTACGGCCGTCCTCGTCCAGGACAAGGACCCCGTCCTGCTCTCCGGCACCCTGCGGGAACTGCTGGACGTCCCGTCCTCGGGTGCCGTGGGCGCCGAGCAGGCGCTGGCCGCGGCGCAGTGCGGGGACGTGCTGGCGGCGCTCGCGCAGAGCTCGCTGGACATCGACGACCCGCTGGACGCGCGGATCACCGAGCGCGGCCGGTCCCTCTCGGGCGGTCAGCGCCAGCGGCTCGCGCTGGCCCGGTCGCTGCTGACCAACCCGCAGGTGCTGGTCCTGGACGAGCCGACCTCCGCCGTCGACTCCCACACCGAGGCCCGCATCGCCGAGGGCCTGCGGAACCTGCGCGACGGCCGCACCACGGTCGTCTTCACCTCCTCGCCGCTGCTGCTCGACCGCGCGGACCGGGTAGTGCTGGTCCACGAGGGCCAGGTCGCGGCGGTCGGGCCGCACCGGGAGCTGGTGCGCGACGAGCCGCGGTACCGCGCGGTGGTGACTCGCGAGACCGAGGACGAGGCGGCTGGGGCCGCTGGTGTCGCGGCCGTCGAGTCCGCCGGCGGACTCGACGAACTCGGTGAACTCGCCGAACTGAACGAACTGGAAGAGATCGAGGAGACCGCATGATCGGCGTGGCGCCACCGGACTACGACCCGGCGGCCCCGACCACGGCGAGCACCCTGCCGGTCGGCGCCCCCGCGACCGTACGCGCCTACGTGGCCGAGCTGTTCCGCCGGCACCGCCGTGCCTTCCTGCTCCTCATCGGTGTGAACACGGTCGCCGTGGTCGCCTCCATGGCGGGCCCCTACCTGCTGGGCGGGCTCGTCCAGCGGGTGACCGACGGGGACCGGGAGCTGCACCTGGGCCTCACGGCGACGCTGTTCGTCGTGGCACTGGTCGTCCATGCCGGGTTCGTGCGCGAGGTGCGGCTGCGTGGGGCGATGCTCGGCGAGCGGATGCTGGCCGATCTGCGCGAGGACTTCCTCGTCCGGTCGGTCGGTCTGCCCCCGGGCGTCCTGGAGCGGGCGGGCACCGGTGATCTGCTCTCCCGGATCACCACCGACATCGACCGGCTCGCCAACGCGATGCGCGAGGCCGTGCCCCAGCTGGCGATCGGCGTCGTATGGGCCGGGCTGCTGCTGGGCGGACTGGTCGTCACGGCGCCGCCGCTGGCCGCCGCGGCGCTGCTCGCCCTGCCGCTGCTCGTGGCCGGCTGCCGCTGGTACTTCCGCCGGGCGCCGTCCGCGTACCGGTCCGAGGCCGCGGGGTACGCCGCCGTGGCCGCCGCGCTCGCCGAGACGGTGGACGCCGGGCACACCATCGAGGCCCACCGGCTGGGCCGACGCCGGGTGGAGCTGTCGGAGCAGCGGATCCGTGAATGGACCCGCTGGGAGCGGTACACCCTCTGGCTGCGGTCGGTGCTGTTCCCGGTCATCAACCTCACCCATGTGACGGTCCTCGGTTCGGTGCTGATGGTCGGCGGGGTGTTCGTGCTGCACGGGTGGCTCGACGTGGGGCAGCTCACCACGGGCGCGCTGATCGCCCAGATGCTGGTCGACCCGGTGGGGCTGATCCTGCGCTGGTACGACGAGCTCCAGATCGCCCAGGTGTCGCTGGCGCGGCTCGTCGGCGTCCGCGACATCGAGCCGGACGCCGGGGACGCCTCGGTGCTGCCGGACGGCCGTGACGTGCACGCCGACCGGGTGCGCTTCGGGTACCTCCAGGGCGTGGACGTGCTGCGCGAGGTGTCCCTGAAGGTGGCCCCCGGCACCCGGCTGGCGCTCGTCGGCCCCTCCGGGGCGGGCAAGTCCACGCTGGGCCGGCTGCTCGCCGGGATCTACGCGCCCCGGGACGGCCGGATCACCCTCGGCGGCGCCGAACTGTCCCGGATGCCGGCCGAGCGCGTCCGCTCCCACGTGGCCCTCGTCAACCAGGAGCACCACGTCTTCGTGGGCTCGCTGCGCGACAACCTCCTGCTCGCCCGGACCGACGCCGTGGACGCCGAGCTGTGGGCGGCGCTCGGCGCGGTCGACGCGGACGGGTGGGCGCGGGCCCTGGACGACGGCCTGGACACCGAGGTCGGCTCGGGCGGGCTCACGCTGACGCCGGCTCAGGCCCAGCAGATCGCCCTGGCCCGCCTGGTCCTGGCCGACCCGCACACCCTGGTGCTGGACGAGGCCACGTCCCTGCTCGACCCGCGCGCCGCCCGCCACCTGGAACGCTCCCTCGCCCGCGTCCTCGACGGCCGCACCGTCGTGGCCATCGCCCACCGCCTGCACACCGCCCACGACGCCGACGTCATCGCCGTCGTCGAGGACGGCCGCATCAGCGAACTGGGCAGCCACGCGGAGCTGGTCGCCGCCGACGGGGCGTACGCGGCGCTGTGGAGGTCCTGGCACGGGTGAGCCGAGCGGCGGGCCGGGCGGGATGCGCGGGATGCGGCCGGGTGCCGGCCGGGAAGGCCGTCCGTAGCCGAGGGCGAGCCTCCGCGCGGGGCGACAGCCGAGGGCGAGCCTCCGGGCGGGGCCGTGGCCTAGGGCATCCCCGCGTACGGCCGTAGCCGGGGGCGAGCCTCCGTGCGGGGCGACAGCCGAGGGCGAGCCTCCGGGCAGGGCCGTGGCCGAGGGCATCCCCGCGTACGGCCGTAGCCGAGGGCGAGCCTCCGCGTGCGGCCAGAGACTAGGGCGAGCCGCCGCCGGAGCCCGTCGCCACGGGACAGTTCCTGCCTGCGGCCCTCGCCATGGCAGAGGCTCTGCCATCGGCCTCGCGCCCGCCACCCGAGCCAGGGCGCCCCCGCGTACGGTGGCGGGTGCCCCGCCCCCGGGCCCTTGCCGTTGCGCGGTTCCGAACAGGGGTGGAAGGCTGGATAGCGGCGGCGCCGGCTCGGGGGCGCGCCCGCGGTCCGTGGCGGGCGGAGGCTGTGCCCCCGGCATGGACGGTCGCGGTCCGCCGCCCGCCGCGGTGAGAACGGCACCGTCCCCACCCCCTGGAGGTACCCGTGAACAGCGCCGACGGATGGGGAGACGACGTCTATCAGCCCGACGCGTCCGACCAACGCGAGGACACGGGCGTGCTCGACGCGGAAGACACCCTGGAGTACGACGGTGTCGACGACCCCCTCGACCGGGGCTGGTCCCCTCCGGAGCGACCGTGGGCGGTGGAGCACACCGGTGTGACGGCGGCCGAGCGCCACGCCGGGGAGACCCTGGAGCAGCGGCTGGCCGAAGAGCAGCCCGACCTGGCCGTACCGGACGGCGACGGCCTCGGCGACTCCGCGGACACGGACGGCGAGCTCTTGGACAACGAGGTCGGCGCCGCCCGCTCGGGCCGCCTCGTCGCCCCCGACGAAGGCGCGCACGAGGACGAGGAAGCCGCGCTGGTCGCCACGGACGTCGGCATCGACGGCGCCGCCGCCTCCGCCGAGGAGGCCGCGATGCACATCGTCGACGAGGAATCCCTGTCCGGCTGAGCGCGCCGGTCCCGACCCCTGTCTCCTGTCCCCGCCCCACCTGGAGCAGCCATGCAGCAGGACAAGCACCCCGACTACCACCCCGTCGTCTTCCGCGACCGGGCCGCCGGTTACGCCTTCCTGACCAGGTCCACCGCGACCAGCGACCAGACCATCGAATGGGACGACGGCGAGACCTACCCGGTGGTGGACGTGGAGATCTCCTCCGAGAGCCACCCCTTCTACACGGGCAAGGCCCGCACGGTGGACACGGAGGGCCGCGTCGCCCGCTTCGAGCGGCGCTACGGCGAGGGCACCCGCCCGCAGGGCTGACCCTGCCGCCCGGCCGGCCGGGCGGCAGCGGCCCGCCCGAGGCCCGGCACTCAGATCACATTGAGCGCTGCCGCCCCGCCCACTCCCCCGAGCAGCATGAACGCGGGCATCAGCACCTTCAGCTCCACCCAGCCGCCCGCCCGGAACCGCATGCCCTTCGGCGGACCGACCGGATACCAGCGCTTGCGTCCCACCGGGATCGGCCACAGGATCGGGCAGCCGGACACCGTCAGCGCGTCCCCGATGTCGTGCACCAGTGCACCCAGCACCACCGGCAGCCCCAGCCACAGGTACTCCTGGCCCGGCGCCGCGAACAGCCAGTCCGCACCGTTGTTCGGTTTGTCCAGCACTCCCGCGATGATCCACGCGCTGGTCGCGGCGAGCAGCCACACCAGGACATCGCTGCCGGAGCCGCGGGTCGCCCGCCACAGCAGGCCCTCGATCGCCAGGACCATGTGCACGAAGAGGATCGCCAGCACCGCCCAGCGTCCCCCGGTGATCGCCAGCACGGAGGTGCCGCCGCCGATCAGCACCGCCCACAGCCAGGTGTGCGTCAGCGTGCGGTGCCCGCCGGAGCGCCGCGGGTCGCCCTGCTTCTTGGTGGCCTTGTAGACGGCGTACGAGAGCTTGTCGACGATCTCGCACAGGCCGCGCGAGAGGGGACCGAAGGCCCGGGAGATGGTCGCGGCCTTGTGGTCGAGGTCGGGGGCGAGCGCGGCACCGGCGCAGATCAGCGCGCCGGCCAGCAGCACCGGCCACGGCATCGGGTGCCCGGCCGCCGCGGCTGCCGCTCCGACCCCGAGCCAGGCTGCGGCACCGGAGAGTGAGTGTGCTGGTCCCATCATCGCCGCTGCCCGCCCCGTTCCTCGTGTGCCGCTGTCCAGTTGACCGCGTGCGCTGACGCCACGTCGGCGACACAGCGTAGCGTTCGTGATCTTCGTACGGGCATCCGATTCCCGCATCGGGTGGGAGGCCAGGCAAGATGGGGGCGTGACCCTCATCGATCAGTTGCCGCCGACCGCCGACCCCGACGCCCTGTACGAAGCCTTCGAGTCGTGGGCTCAGGAGCGGGGGCTCACCCTCTATCCCCACCAGGAGGAGGCGCTGATCGAGGTGGTCTCCGGGGCGAACGTGATCGTCTCGACGCCGACCGGCTCCGGCAAGAGCATGATCGCCGCGGGTGCGCACTTCGCCGCGCTCGCCCGTGACGAGGTCACCTTCTACACCGCTCCCATCAAGGCGCTGGTCTCGGAGAAGTTCTTCGAGCTGTGCAAGCTCTTCGGCACCGAGAACGTCGGCATGCTGACCGGTGACGCGTCGGTCAACGCCGACGCCCCGGTCATCTGCTGCACCGCCGAGGTGCTGGCCTCGATCGCGCTGCGCGACGGCAAGAACGCGGACGTCGGCCAGGTCGTCATGGACGAGTTCCACTTCTACGCCGAGCCCGACCGCGGCTGGGCCTGGCAGATCCCGATCCTGGAACTGCCGCAGGCGCAGTTCATCCTGATGTCGGCCACGCTCGGTGACGTCTCGATGTTCGAGAAGGACCTGACCCGGCGCACCGGCCGGCCGACCTCGGTGGTCCGCTCGGCGACCCGTCCCGTCCCGCTCTCCTACGAGTACCGGCGCACCCCGCTCACCGAGACGCTGACGGAACTGCTCCAGACCCAGCAGGCGCCGGTCTACATCGTGCACTTCACGCAGGCGCAGGCGGTGGAGCGGGCGCAGGCGCTGATGAGCATCAACATGTGCTCGAAGGAGGAGAAGGAGCGGATCGCCGAGCTGATCGGCAACTTCCGCTTCACCACCAAGTTCGGCCGCAACCTCTCCCGTTACGTGCGGCACGGCATCGGTGTGCACCACGCCGGCATGCTGCCCAAGTACCGGCGTCTGGTGGAGAAGCTGGCCCAGGCCGGTCTGCTGAAGGTGATCTGCGGCACCGACACGCTCGGCGTGGGCGTCAACGTCCCCATCCGCACCGTGCTGTTCACGGCGCTCACCAAGTACGACGGCAGCCGGGTACGTACCCTGCGGGCGCGCGAGTTCCACCAGATCGCGGGCCGCGCCGGACGCGCCGGTTACGACACGGCCGGTTTCGTCGTCGCCCAGGCGCCCGAGCACGTCATCGAGAACGAGAAGGCGCTCGCGAAGGCGGGCGACGACCCGAAGAAGCGCCGCAAGGTGGTCCGCAAGAAGGCACCCGAGGGCTTTGTGGCGTGGTCGGAGGACACCTTCGAGAAGCTGATCGCCTCCGAGCCGGAGCCACTGACGTCCCGCTTCCGGGTGACACACACCATGTTGCTGTCGGTGATCGCGCGCCCCGGCAACGCCTTCGAGGCCATGCGCCGGCTCCTGGAGGACAACCACGAGCCGCGCAAGCAGCAGCTGCGGCACATCCGGCGCGCGATCGCGATCTACCGCTCGCTGCTGGACGGCGGCATCGTCGAGAAGCTGGACAAGCCGGACGCGGAGGGCCGGATCGTCCGGCTCACCGTCGACCTCCAGCAGGACTTCGCGCTGAACCAGCCGCTGTCCACCTTCGCGCTCGCCGCGTTCGAGCTGCTGGACCCGGAGTCGCCGTCCTACGCGCTGGACATGGTGTCCGTCGTGGAGTCCACGCTCGACGACCCGCGGCAGATCCTCGTCGCGCAGCAGAACAAGGCGCGCGGTGAGGCCGTCGCCGCGATGAAGGCGGACGGCGTCGAGTACGAGGAGCGCATGGAGCGCCTCCAGGACGTCACCTACCCGAAGCCGCTGGAGGAGCTGCTCTCCCACGCGTACAACACGTACCGCAAGAGCCACCCCTGGGTCGGTGACCATCCGCTGTCGCCGAAGTCGGTCGTCCGCGACATGTACGAGCGGGCGATGTCCTTCACGGAGCTGGTGTCCCACTACGAGCTGGCCCGCACCGAGGGCATCGTGCTGCGGTACCTGGCCAGCGCGTACAAGGCGCTCGACCACACCGTCCCCGACGACCTGAAGTCCGAGGACCTGCAGGACCTGATCGAGTGGCTCGGCGAGATGGTGCGCCAAGTCGACTCCAGCCTGCTCGACGAGTGGGAGCAGCTGGCCAACCCAGAGGAGATGACCGCCGAGGAGGCCCAGGAGAAGGCCGACCAGGTCAAGCCGGTCACCACCAACGCGCGGGCCTTCCGCGTCCTGGTGCGCAACGCCATGTTCCGCCGGGTCGAGCTGGCCGCCCTCGACCAGATCGAGGAACTGGGCGAGCTGGACGCCGAGTCCGGCTGGGACGCCGAGGCCTGGGGCGAGGCGATGGACAAGTACTGGGACGAGTACGAGGAGCTGGGCACCGGCCCCGACGCCCGTGGTCCCAAGCTGCTGATCATCGAGGAGGAGCCGCAGAACGGCCTGTGGCGCGTCCGGCAGATCTTCGACGACCCGAACGGCGATCACGACTGGGGCATCAGCGCGGAGGTCGATCTCGCCGCCTCCGACGCGGAGGGCCGCGCCGTGATCCGCGTGACCGACGTCGGCCAGCTGTGAGTACAGGAGAAAGGCACCCATGACGAACCCGGCCGAGAGACTGGTCGACCTGCTCGACCTGGAGCAGATCGAGGTCAACATCTTCCGTGGCCGCAGCCCCGACGAGTCCCTGCAGCGGGTCTTCGGCGGCCAGGTGGCCGGCCAGGCGCTGGTCGCCGCCGGCCGCACCACGGAGGGCGACCGCCCGGTGCATTCGCTGCACGCGTACTTCCTGCGCCCGGGCCGTCCGGGCGTGCCGATCGTGTACCAGGTCGAACGGGTCCGCGACGGTCGGTCGTTCACGACCCGCCGGGTCACGGCCGTGCAGCAGGGCCGCACGATCTTCAATCTCACCGCCTCCTTTCACAAGCCTGAGCAAGGGAGCTTCGAACACCAGCTGCCGCCCGCCCGGAAGGTTCCGGACCCGGAGTCGCTGCCGACGGTCACCGACGAGATCCGCGAGCATCTCGGCGCGCTGCCCGAGCAGTTGGAGCGGATGGCGCGCCGCCAGCCCTTCGACATCCGCTACGTGGACCGGCTGCGCTGGACGCCCGAGGAGATCAAGGACGCCGACCCGCGCAGCGCGGTGTGGATGCGGGCGGTCGGCCCGCTCGGCGACGACCCGCTGGTCCACACCTGCGCCCTCACGTACGCCAGCGACATGACCCTGCTGGACGCCGTGCGCATCCCGGTCGAACCCCTGTGGGGCCCGCGAGGCTTCGACATGGCGTCGCTGGACCACGCGATGTGGTTCCACCGGCCGTTCCGCGCGGACGAGTGGTTCCTGTACGACCAGGAGTCGCCGATCGCGACGGGCGGCCGGGGTCTGGCGCGTGGGCGGATCTACGACCTGGAAGGGCGCCTGCTGGTGTCCGTCGTCCAGGAAGGGCTCTTCCGGGCGCTGTAGCTCAGGAGCTTCTGCCGCGCAGCCACCCGAGCAGGCCGCGCGACTGCCGTTCCGGCTGCTGCCGCTGCCGCACGGCCTCCCTCTGCCGCACGGCCTCCCTCTGCCGCCCCGGCCCTCGCCGCCGGCCCGGGTCGGGCTGCCGCTCCGGGCGGGGTTGCAGTTCCCGGTGGGGTTGCAGTTCCGGGCGGGGTGGACGTGCCCGACGGGGCTGCACTTCCGCGTCAAGTTGCCGCTGCCAAGCCCGCCCCATCGGCAGCCCCTCGGCATGGGTCGGATGCGGACGGGCCCCGTGCGGTTCCTGCCCGCATGCGCGCACTGTGTGCCGGGGCTCTCGACGCGGAGCCGGCGGGGACGCGACTCCTGGCGCCGACGACGGCCGCCGCTGCGCCGGGCGTGGGGCCGGACGGTGCTCGCGGGCCTCCTCCAGGGACCGGGTCAGGTCGGCTCGCAGCCAGGCGATCTCGTCCGGATCGTCCGCCGTCGCGATCCTCGCGGTGAGCTGGGCCGCCGGCGACCCCGGGACGCTCTGGGCGGGGGGACCGGGCCGGAATCGGTTCAGGTGGGCCCGTTCGTAGGGGTCCTTGACCAGTTCCGCGATCTGGACCGGGTCGAGGAGCGCGGCCACCGCACCGGCCCGCTCCCAGGGGTCCTCGGCCCGCCGCAGCAGGAAACCCAGGTGACGGCCTCGCCAGTTCCGGGGCCGCAGATCGAGCCCGGCGTCCAACTGCTCGCGCAGTCCAGCGGGCATGCGGCCCTTCATCAGCGGCGCGTTCTTCTCGTCGGCGGCGATCTGCCGTAGCTCGTCGGCGAGATACAGCCAGACGACGACGCGATAACGGTTGACGAAGAAGCGGACCGGCGTGACCAGCCCCAGGCGGGCGGAGCGGGTGAACCGGGTCTCCGTCACACCCATGAGGGCAGCGGCCTCTCGGGTCCCTACCGTGCGCAGGCTGTCGATGAGCGCTTCCGGGAAGCCCTCCGCCGAGCGCAGCCGGTCGACTTCCGCCCGGGGAATCCTGCGGCCTCCGCCTCCCTCGTCGGGCACGGTGCGGACGCGGCCGAGATTCACCGCGAGATCGAACTCCGTGCGCTTCAGCCCGAGTTCGCGGGCGGCCCGGCCCGGCGTCCAGGTGAGGTGGTCCGGTGACGTGATGGTGCTGCCTGACATGTCGGTCTCCCCCGTGGAGTCGTGCGCTCACGCTCCGTGCGTTAGCGGTGACACCAACGTAACCGGTCCGGCCGACAGCGCGGCGAGCCTGTGGATAACTCCGCGGGGGACGACGAACGTGCAGGTCAGAGGTCGGCGGAGGAGGTCCGCTCGGGGTGGCGGGCGTCCACGCCCAGGTGTTCGCCCACCCGGTTGACGAGCAGGGTCATCTCGTAGCCGATCTGGCCGATGTCGGCCTCGGCGCCGCTGAGCACGCACAGACAGCTGCCGCTGCCCGCCGCGGTGACGAACAGGACGGCGTCGTCGAACTCGACCATCGTCTGGCGCACGCTGCCCGCGCCGAAGTGCCGCCCCGACCCCTTGGCCAGGCTGTGCAACCCGGAGGCGACGGCGGCCAGATGCTCGGCGTCCTCGCGTCGCAGTCCCGTGCTCGCGCCCGTCACCAGCCCGTCGTTGGACAGGACCAGTGCGTGCCGCACATGTTCGACGCGTTCCGTCAGGTCGTCCAGCAGCCAGCCAAGTCCCTGGTTGTGCGCCATGTTCCGGTCTCCCCGTGTGATGTCGCCGCCCGGTCCGGACGGGATCTCTCCGTCAGCCTTCCCCAGGACCGGCGTGCGGGCAAGGAGGATGGACGGCATGGCACAGAAGATGACCGACGCGGAATGGCGGGAGTTCGTCTCGTACGGCACTCGCACCGGAAAGCTGTCGACCGTCCGGAAGGACGGGAGCCCTCATGTGGCACCCGTCTGGTTCCTGCTGGACGGGGACGAGGTGGTGTTCACCACCGGTAAGGACACCGTCAAGGGGCGCAACCTGGCCCGCGACGGCCGGATCGCGCTCTGCGTGGACGACGACCGGCCGCCCTACGACTACGTGGTGCTGCGGGGGCGCGCCCGGCTCTCGGAGGACCCGGACGAGCTGCGGCACTGGGCCGCCCGGATCGGTGCCCGGTACATGGGTGAGGACCGCGCCGAGGAGTTCGGGGCGCGCAACGGCGTGCCCGGCGAAGTCCTGGTGCGGGTCACCATCGGCAAGGTCCTGGCGGAGAAGGGCGTCGCCGACTGAGACGTCGCCGGCTGAGGCGTGGGCGACTGAGCCGTGGCCCACTGAGGCGTGGCCCACTGAGGAGGTCCGGTTCGCCGGGCGTGGGCCGCGGTGGCCGGCGCCGTTGGGCCGCCGTGACCCGCGCTGCCCCCGTTCAGACCACGGAGTCGAGCAGCCGGGCGGTGTGCATCCGCCCGGCGTACTCGACGAGCCGGATCAGCACCTCCTTGCCGGAGTCACGGTCGCGTGCGTCGCAGAGGACGACCGGGGTGCCCTGGTCCAGGTCGAGGGCGCGGGAGACGTCGTGGGCGCCGTAGGTGCGGGCACCGGCGAAGCAGTTGACGGCGACCACGAACGGGATGCGCCGGTGCTCGAAGTAGTCCACCGCGGGAAAGCAGTCCTCAAGGCGGCGGGTGTCGGCGAGGACGACGGCACCGAGGGCGCCCTGCGCGAGTTCGTCCCACAGGAACCAGAAGCGGTCCTGGCCGGGGGTGCCGAACAGGTAGAGGGACAGCCCCGAGCGGATGGTGATCCGGCCGAAGTCCATGGCGACGGTCGTGGTGACCTTCTGATCCACGCCGTCGGTGTCGTCGACCAACTGCCCGGCTTCACTGAGCAGTTCCTCGGTGCGCAGCGGGCGGATCTCGCTGACCGCGCCCACCAGGGTGGTCTTGCCCACGCCGAATCCGCCGGCGACCAGTATCTTCAACGCCAGGGCCGTGGTGTCGTCGTCCAGGGCGTCGGAGTTCTCGGAGACCATCGATCACTTCTCTCGGGAGTGCCGGCAACGGTCGACGGCGGGTGGGGAGTGCATCATGGCAACTTCGGTGCCTTTCCGGAGTCTTCGACCGCTCTTGGCCCCTACGGGACTGGATGGCGGCCGTCCGTCTACAGAGCCCGCAATCCTTCGATCACCTCGCGCAGGATCCGTTCGTCGGGCAGTTGGGCGGGCGGCACCGGGCGGCTGACGGTGACGCGGCCCAGCTCCAGCAGGTCGCCGACGAGGACCCGGACGACGCCGACGGGAAGGTCGGCGCCCGCGGCGAGTTCGGCCACCGACTGGGTCTCCACGCGACACAGGTCGATCAGGGCGCGGTGTTCGGGGCCCAGCGGGCCGTCGTCGTCGCGTCCGGCCGCGCCCGGGTCGAGCGTGACGAGGGCGATGAGGTCGAAACGCACTCCGGCAGGACCGGGTTTGGTGCGTCCGCCTGTCATGGCGTACGGACGCACCAGGGGCCCGGCCTCGTGGTCGTACCACTGGCTGCCCGCCTCGCGTAGGGCGCCGGTCGTCTCCTCGGTCGTCATGGCCGTGGTCCGCTCTTCCGTCTCATCCGGCGGCGGGCGGACGCGCGGTCGCGGACGGGTGCGGGGCCACGTGGGGCGGCGTGGCCGCGCGCGGGGGCGTGTACAGATGCTCGCCGACCCGCTTGACCAGCCGGGCCATCTCGTACGCCACGAGGCCGATGTCGGCGGTCACGGCGGTGAGGACGGCGAGGCAGGAGCCCTCGCCGGCGGCGGCGACGAACAGGAAGGCGTCGTCCATCTCCACCATGGTCTGGCGTACGCCTCCGGCGCCGAAGTGCCGGCCGGCGCCCTTGGCGAGGCTGTGGAAGCCGGAGGCGACCGCGGCGAGGTGTTCGGCGTCCTCGCGGCCCAGGCCGCTGGAGGCGCCTACGGCGAGTCCGTCGTTGGAGAGCACCACGGCGTGGCGGACCTCGCGGACCCGCACCACCAGGTCGTCCAGCAGCCAGTCGAGTTCGCCGGACCGCTGGGCGGCCCTCGGGTCCTGGATCATGCGGGGTCTCCTTCGCTGCTGTCGGGGCCGGGCGCGGGGTACGGAACGGTGCCGCGGCCGGGGCGGCGCCCGCCGCCGCGGACCCATCCGTCGCGGTAGGCCGTCATCCGGTCCCGTACGAGTTCGGGGGTGCGCCGGTCGTCGTCCCGCGGCGCGGGCGGCCGGGCGGGCTCCTCGGGGCGGTGGTCGCGCAGTTGGGGGGCGAGATGGCTCTGCCGTACCCGGCGGGGCAGGTAGTCGGGGTCTCCGGGGGTGTCGGGGCCTCCGGGGGTGTCGGAGCTTTCTGGAGGGTCGGGGGGACGGTGCAGGCGCAAGGCGGTGACTCCCGGGGGCGGAGGTTCGGGGCTGTGCTCCGCGACGGCCGGGGCGGGCGGGGGCACGGGGGCCACCAGCGCGGGCCGGTCGGCCGGGGAGGGGACGGCCTGGACGGGCGTCTCCTGGTGGCGGGGGCCGCCGGGCACGCGCGCGTGGACGCGTTCCTCGGCCTGCTGGGCCACGGCCGGCTCGCTGGGGGAACGTTCCGCCGCGCCGCTGTGCAGCAGGGTTCTGGGCAGCAGGACGACGGCAGTAGTGCCGCCATAGGGTGAGGTCCGCAGGTGCACCTTGATGCCGTGCCGTGCCGCGAGTCTGCTGACCACGAACAGGCCGAGCCGGTCGCTGTCGAACAGGTCGAGCGCCTCGGACCGGGCGATGCGCCGGTTGGCCTCGGCGAGGGTCTCCGGGCCCATGCCGAGACCGCGGTCCTCGACCTCGACGGCGTATCCGTTGCCGACCGGCTCGCCTGTCACGCGTACGCGGGTGTGGGGCGGCGAGAACTGGGCGGCGTTCTCGATGATCTCGGCGAGCAGGTGGGTGAGGTCGGCGACGGCGGCGCCCACGACAGAGGCCTCGGGGAGTTGGCGTACCTCCACGCGCGCGTAGTCCTCGATCTCGGACACGGCGGCGCGGACCACGTCGGTCAGGGAGACCGGCCTGCTCCAGGCCCGGCCGGGTGCCGCGCCGGAGAGGATGATCAGGCTCTCGGCGTGGCGTCGCATCCGCGTGGTGAGGTGGTCCAGGCGGAACAGGTCGCCGAGTTCGTCGGGGTCCTCGGAGCGGCGTTCCATGCTGTCCAGCAGGGTGAGCTGGCGATGCACGAGGACCTGGCTGCGGCGGGCGAGGTTGACGAAGACGCCGGAGATGCCGCTGGCCAGTTCGGCGCGTTCCACGGCGGCCCGCAGCGCCGCGCGGTGCACGGTGCCGAGGGCCTCGGCGACTTGTCCGGTCTCGTCCTCGGCGGGCGGTCCGGGCGGGGCCTCCGCGCGGACGTCGATCTCCTCGCCGGCGCGCAGTTTCCGCATCGCCTCGGGGAGTTTGCGGCGGGCGATCTCCAGAGCGCTGTTGCGCAGGCTCACCAGCTCGACGACGAGGCCCCGGCCGATGCGCACGGAGATGACGAGGGAGGCGGCGACGGCTGCCAGGCCGAGCAGGACGGCGGCGCCGGCCGGGGTGAGCAGTCCCCGGGTGAACGGGTCCGCGCGGTCGGCGACGCCGCGTGCCGCATCCTGCTCGATGCTCCGCATGCCGTCCTGTACGCGCGCGTGTGCCCGCTGCCAGGTGGCCTCGGGTGCCGCCGCCACCGCGCGGGCGCCCGCGCTGCTGTCCAGGACCCGGTCCTCCAGGTCGCCGACGGTGGCGTAGTCGGGGCCTTCGGCGAGTTCCCGCCAGGCGGCGTGTTCGGCGCCGCGCAGGTCGGCGACGGCGGACTCGGTGAGGGTGCGACGGGTGTCGACGGCGCCGGTGAACAGCCGCAGCCGCTCGCCGGTGAGGCCGTCGGCGAGGCGCGCGCTGCCCAGCAGCGCGTCCTCCTGGGCCAGTGCCTCGCCCGCGCGGGAGAACTCCAGCAGCACGCGCGCGTCGGAGCCGAGTGCGGCGTCCTGGACGCCGGTGAGCGCGCCGCCCATGCGGAAGGCGGTCGTGATGGTGCCGGTGTACCGCTCGTACGTCTCGTTCCAGCCCGCGCGGCGGTCGAGTACGGCGGTGCGCAGCGAGCGCAGTTCCCCGGCGCCGGTGACGAACGCGGCGAGGCGCTGGGCGACTCCGGCGGGCAGTTCCCGGCCGTCGGCGACGGTGCCCCGCTCGCCGAGGCGGAGCCGTGCCACCGCGCGGTCGGTCTGCGCCGCGAGCCGTTTCAGCTCACCGCTTCCGCCGGCCGACGGATCGGTCGCGTACCGCACGGCGGCGGCGCGTTCGGCCTGGAGGGCGGCGACGGCGTCCGCGACGGGGGCGCGGACCTCGGCGTCCACGCGCTGCACCTGGCGCAGTCGCGTGACGTCCTGGGCGGTGGTCACGGTGGCGTACCCCCACAGGGCCAGCAGGGAGACGACGGGCACCATCAGCAGACAGATGATCTTGGCGCGGACGGTGCGCGGCCGTATGTGCCAGGGGTTCCGGGGCGCGGCGGCGGGTTCCGCGGGCGTGTCCGCGCCGTCGGCGGGGCCCTCGTCGGCGGGTGGTCCGGCGTGGGCGCGGCGGCCGCGCACGGCGGGCGGGGGCGGCGTCTCGTCGCCTGCGGTCGGGGTCGTACGGGGTGTACGCATGGCCTCCTCGCTCGGGAGAGGAGTCGGGGTCAGCGGGCGGCGGTCTCGACGGGTCGCTGGGCGGAGGCGGTCGCCTCGCGCTCGCCCGCCGTCGGCGACAGGGCGACGAAGGCCGAGGTCAGGAAGAGATAGGACCCGAGGCCGACGGCGAGGGGGAAGACGAACTGCATCGCCGAGGCCCCGGGCAGCGGCTCACCGGACGGCGTGACACTGACCCGCACGGCGAGCATGCCGGTGTAGTGCATGCTGCTCACCGCCGCGCCCATGACCAGGGAGGCGACCGTGACGGCGACGGGCGCCTCGATGTTGAGCGCCGCCCACAGGGCCGCCGTCGCGGCGACGACCGCGATGACGACGGAGAGCGCGACCAGCGCCGGGTCGTAGGTCACCTCGCCGTGCAGGTGTACGGCGGCCATGCCCAGGTAGTGCATGCTGGCGACGCCCAGGCCGGTGGTGAGTCCGCCGAGCAGGAGCGAGCGGGTGCGGCCGGGCCCGTAGCCGACGGCGAAGACGCCGGCGCAGACGACGACCATGGCGACGAGCAGGCTGAGCACGGTCAGCGGTACGTCGTAGCGGATCTCGGTGCCGCCGACGCTGAAGCCGAGCATGGCCACGAAGTGCATGGTCCAGATGCCGGTGCCGATGGCGGAGGCCGCGGTGATCAGCCAGTTGCGGCGCGAGCGCCCGGTGGCGCCGAGAGCGCGCACGGTGCAGCGCAGCCCGAGTGCGGCGCCGGTGCAGGCCATCGCGTACGACAGCACGGGGGTCAGCCAGCCGAAGGCGGCGTGGTCCAGGTGTCCCATGGCCCCGGGACGCTAGGGGGGCAGGGGCGCACAAAGGGGGCGCATTTCGAAAGCTGGTGGAATATGACGCACAGATGTACCTGAACGATCGCGTCACGCTCGAACGTGTGCGCCGAGACGTCATCCGTGTCGGTGAGAGATCATGCGGAACATGAGCGACGACCGCACGCACGTCCAGGAGTTCTTCACCGCCCGCGCGGCCGACTGGGACAGCCGGTTCCCCGACGACGGCCCCGCCTACGCCGCCGCGGTCGCCGAACTCGGGGTGCGCGCGGGCGACCGAGTGCTCGACGCGGGCTGCGGCACCGGACGTGCCCTGCCGCCGCTGCGCGCGGCCGTGGGGCCGTCGGGCGTGGTGCTCGGGGCGGACCTGACGCCGGCGATGCTGGAGGCCGCCGTACGGGCCGGGAGGGACCGGGACGGGCGGCTGCTCCTCACCGACGTGGCCGCACTCCCGCTGCGGACGGGGTCACTGGACGCGGTCTTCGCGGCCGGCCTCATCGCCCATCTGCCCCAGCCGGCCGCGAATCTGCGGGAGCTGGCGCGGGTCGTGCGCCCCGGCGGCCGGCTCGCCCTGTTCCATCCGATCGGCCGCGCCGCGCTGGCCGCCCGCCACGGGCGGCAGATCACTCCGGACGACCTCCGCGCGGAGCCCCGTCTGCGTCCGCTGCTCGCCGCGTCGGGCTGGCGCATGACCTCGTACGCCGACGAGGACGCCCGCTTCCTGGTGCTCGCCGTGCGCGAGGGCTGAGCCATCACGTGCAGTGCGCGAGGGCCGAGCCATGACACTTGCCGTGTGTGAGGGCTGAGCCACCGCACTCGCCGAGCGCGGAAGCCGAGGCCGCCGCCTCCGCCGTACGCGAAAGGCGAGCCGCCGCCTCCGCTGTACGTGAAAGGCGAGCCGCCGCCTCCGCTGTACGTGAGGCGAGCCGCCATCACCGCCGCGCGCGACGGCTGAGCCGTCACACGGCCTGGTGCGCCGTCACAGCCGTCACACCCGCCCTGCCACCGCCGCCGCGAAGACGTCGGGCCGGTCGAACATGACGTTGTGTCCGGCGCCGGGCACGGTCACCACTCGCACCCCGGCGGCCTCCAGGCCCGGCCGGCCGTCGAGTTCCCCGCTCAGCTCGCCTTGCAGAAAGACTCGTTCGACGGGCAGTCCCGCGAGGATGGCACGCATCATCGGCCGCGATCCGCGGCGCAGCGCGACGGCGCTGCGGTGCAGGGCACGCGGGTCGGCCAGCCGCATGGTCGCCGCCCACACAGGACCCACGTTTTCCAGCACGCGCGCGTAGCCGCCGTTGACGAAATCGTCCTCCTCGTAGGAGGCGATTCCGCTGCTCCCCGCGGTGGGCGGCGGGGACGCGTCGAGGTTGGCCTCCGTCAGGACCAGGCGCGAAACCAGGTCCGGCCGCCGGTGGGCGAGCACGAGGGCCACGGCGCCGCCCATGCTGTGCGCGATCAGCTCGGCGCCGCGTACGGCCGCGGCGTCGAGTGCGGTCGCGAGCGCGTCGGCGTGCTCCTGAAGGCTGTATCCGAAGTCCGCGGGCCGGTCGCTGATGCCGTGCCCCGGCAGGTCCACGAACAGGCTTCGTCTGCCCGCGAGTTCCGCGCGGGCGGCGATATGGGCGTGATAGGTGGCCGACGCCGACCCGAGCCCGTGGACGTAGACCCGCGCGGGTTCCGCGCCCGGTGTCTCCGTCCACCGGATGTGACCGCCCGCGCCGTCGAACTCCGCCTGCCGCATCGTGCGCCCTCCTTCGCCGTGGCCGGTTGCCGACCCACCGGAGACAATACATCGGTGACGATGTATGGCGGCAACGAGGTACAGTCTGGCGTGCGGGAGAATGCGGGCATGCTGGAGCTCGCCATCCTCGGATTCCTCTACGAAGCCCCGCTGCACGGCTATGAACTGCGCAAACGCATCACGGCGCTGACGGGGCACGTGCGGCCGGTCGCGGAGAGCACGCTGTACCCCGCGATCAAGCGCCTGGAGCGGGCGGGCCTCTTGGAACGCGCGACGGAGCCCGGGGCGGTCGCCGCCCCGCGGCATGTGCTGTCCTTGACCGACGAGGGCAGGCGGGAGCTGCGTCGTCGGCTCGCGGAGCCCGCAGAGCGCGACATCACCGACGAGAACCGCTGGTTCACGGTGCTCGCCTTCCTCCGCCACCTGGACGGCGCCGGCGCCCAGGCGGCCGTACTGCGCCGCAGGCTGGCCTTCCTGGAGGAGCCCGCGAGCTTCTTCTACGACGGTGACCGTCCGCTCGCCGCGGAGGAGCTGGACGATCCGTTCCGGCAGGGCGTCCTCACCATCGCGCGCGCCACGTCCCGGGCCGAACTGGGCTGGCTGCGGGCCACCCTGGCAGCACTCGAAGGCTGATCGCCAGGTGCCGCCCCCTTCTGCGGCGGAAGCTCCAACTCTAGGTTGGGAGACAGCGGTTGAACGATCAGCGGCGATCGGCGCCGTGAACCTCACAGGGGAAGGTGGTCGGCATGTTCGGCAGGGTGCGGGATGCGTGGGGGAAGTTCCGGCGTGCCGCGCGGGAGGAGCGGGCCGCGGGCCGTGACACACGGACGCACAACCTTTTCGAGGCTGCCGCCGTCTACGTGTCGGCGTGCGCGGAGAACGACCAGGAGCGGAGCGACGAGGCGGCGGGCTGGGTGTCGCCGGAGGCGCTGTCGTTCGGGGTGAACGAGCTGGCGTGCCGGGCCGTCATCGCGCTCGCGCGGGAGCGCGGAGAGGCGCCGCAGACCGTGGCCCGGGATCTCCTGGGGCTACCGGCGGCCTGACGCCCGGGGCTCGTCGGAGGTGGTTTCGCCCGGTCTTCACCGAATCACCGCAGCTCCGCGCGGCTGTAGGAGTCGTGACAAGCGGCTCCCGGGCGCACTAGGGTGCGCGCCGTTGGACGAACCCCTGGGGAGGCTGTGATGGCCGGTACGGACGAGGACGCCGTCGCCGCCGAGGACGATGCGCTGTATGTGCTGACGGCGGTGCTGCTGACACCGGCGAAGTTCCCGAGCGTGCTGGGCGACGACTATCCGGAGGCCTGCGCGGCACTCGGCCTGGCGCCGCTCGCCGACGGGTACGGCCTGGTGCTGGGGCAGGACGGCGACGGCGCGCGGTGGACCGTTGTCACCGACGACGTGTCGCTGGTGGCCGTGGCCATCGCCTCCTGGGACTGCGGGATGGAGTACGACCTGTCGCCGGACGAGCGCAGCGTGGTCGCCGCGCTGCCCGGCTGGCCGCTCGCGGTGGCCGTGGCGGCGCCCGGAGTGCCCGCGCCGCACGACCCGGGACCCGAGGTGGCCGGACGGCCGCCGCTGACGCCACCCGACACCGGCACCTGGGGCGCCGCCCAGCGGCGGCTCGGGGCTGACGAGATCGCCCTCCAGTGGGCGCAGTGGCGGGAGCAGATCGACGACGCGGAGTTCACCGCCCCCGGCGGTGGCGGGGAGGGCGGAAAGGGGCCCGGGCACAGCGGTGTGCGGCGGGTTCTCGCGGAGGCGCGCGCGTACGTGGACAGCCCGCCGCCGCTGGGGCGGGTCCGGTCGTCGTTCGCCCCGGGCGACGCGCGGACGCTGCGCGCCGACGGTCCGGGCTGGTCTCTGGTGGCCAGGACCGACGACATCGCGTTCGTGCTGCTCGACGAGGTGCCCGGCGAGGTGCTGCCGGTGGGGCGCGGGCCGGAGCTGCCCGGATTGCTGGAGGCGCTGGACAAGATGGCCGTACGGCCGAGCTGAGCGGTGCGGGTCGCGCCGTCCCACCGGTGGGCGGGCGGCGCGACCGGAGCCCGCTCGACCGTTCTCACCCGCGCCCCGCCGCGACGGGGCTAGGGGGTGTCTCGTCGATCAGGCCGGATCAGCGAGCGGCGTCTGGTGCCGTGCATCGCAAGGCGGAGGAGGGAGTCGATGCGATGGGGGTACCCCCGCGCGAGCGCAGCCGAGCGTGGGGGAGTTGACGACCGACGACAACGCGGCGAGGCGCGGTGCCAGACGCCGGGAGCCCGGCATGATCGGCGAGACACCCCCTAGCGGCCGAGCTCCTTGCGGGTCACGCGGCGCAGCCTGCGCCGCTGTGAGGGGTCCAGGGCGAGATACGCGGCGGCCGGGACGCCCAGCACGATCAGCAGCGCGGCCCACCAGGGCAGCCAGATCCAGAGGATGAGTCCGACCGCCACACCTCCTGCGGCGATCTTCGCGTTCTTCGACATGTGCGTCGCCTCCTTCGCGGCCGGTGCCGCTCTCTGCTGGGAAGAACGGCCCCGCGTCGCGGGCGGTTCCGAGCCGCGCCCCTGAGACATCCCTGATGCTCGCCCCTTAGGGATAGTGGGGCTGCCCTAAGCCTTCCCCGCCAGTGACCCAGTTCACAACCTCAGCATGCCGGGTCTGCCGATCGCGTGCTGTACCCTCGGCGACTCCGACCGCAGGTAGTCAAATTTGAGGAATGCGACGCGCTGTGCAGTGGACTTCCCCGGCAACCTCCTCCGAGATCCCCGAACTGGCCCGCTGCCCCGCGGTGTTCATCCCCGGCGACCCGGCCCGCACCGGAGGCGTCGCCTTCTGGCGGCCCGACGGTGAGGCCCCGCCGGGCGTCGCCGCCGCGACGGTCACGGACCTGACCGTCGCGCTGCCCGGTGACCAGGGCGTGGAGCCGGTCACCGTGCCCGCCGTCGTCCTGCCGGTGCGGGCGGCCCTTCCCGTCCTCACGCGCGCGCGTGTCACCGGCCAGGGACACCGGGCGACCGTGTTCTGGGGCGCGGCCGCGCTGCTGGCCCTGCGCTTCACGGCGCGCGGTCTGCTGCTGCCCGGCCTGTCCCCGGACGACCACGACGCGTGGCGCGCGGGACCGCTGCGCGCGGACGAGACCGAGCAGGTGCGCCGGCTCGCCGCCGCGATGCCGCCCGAGGCGCACGCCGTCCCCCTGGCGGACGCCGAGCCGCTGCGGCTGCCGGACCAGGAGGGGCTGCTGCGGTGCTTCCTGGACGCCGTCGCCGACACCCTGCCGCGCTCCCCCGCCGCGCCGCTCGTCACCGGCGGACCGGCCTACGCCGCGCCGGAGCCGCAGCACCTGCCCGGCCAGCGGGCCTGGGCCGCCGACGTCGCCGCGGGTCACGACGCGGGCGTACGGATCTCCCTGCGGATCGAGGTGACCGGTCTTTCGGACGCGCAGGTGGAGGCGGAGGAGGCGGCTCCCGCCTTCCGGGCCGTTCCGCAGGTGCACCTGGTCAGCGACCCGTCGCTGGTCGCGGACGCGGCCGACGTGTGGGCGGCGACGGACGCCGCGGGCGCCTTCGGTCCGCGGGCCCGGATGGACGCCCTGGTGGCGCTGCGCCGCGCGGCGCGGGCGTGGCCTGCCCTGGGTCCGCTGCTCTCGGCCGCTGTGCCGGACGCCGTGGAACTCGCCGACGACGAGGTCACCGAGCTGCTGGGCGACGGCGCCGCGGCGCTCGCTGCCGCCGGAGTCGATGTGCACTGGCCGAGGGAGCTGGCCCGGAATCTGACCACCCGCGCGGTCGTCGGCCCGGCGGACGACGAGCCGCGCGGCGGCAGGGTCTCCGCGGACACCCCGTCGTTCCTGTCCGCCGACGCGCTGCTCGCCTTCAGCTGGTCGTTCGCGCTCGGCGACCAGCGGCTGACCCGGGAGGAGCTGGACCGGCTCGCCGAGGCCAACCGCCCCCTCGTCCGGCTGCGCGACCAGTGGGTGCTGGTCGACCCGAGGGAGGCGCGCCGGGCCCGCGACCGGCAGGACCGCAAGGTCACCCCGATCGACGCGCTCGGTGCCGCACTGACGGGCTCCACCGAGGTCGACGGCGCCCGGGTCGAGGTGCGGGCCACGGGCTGGCTGGCCGGGCTGCGGGAACGGCTCTCCGACCCCGAGAGCCAGGAGCCGGTCCCCCAGCCCGCCGCCCTCGCCGCGGAACTGCGCGACTACCAGCGGCGCGGCCTGAGCTGGCTGGCCCGGATGACGTCGCTGGGGCTGGGCTGCTGCCTCGCCGACGACATGGGCCTCGGCAAGACCGTCACGCTGATCGCGCTGCATCTGCACCGGCAGACCGACCCCTCGGCCGCCGGCCCGACACTGGTGGTCTGTCCGACGTCCCTGATGGGCAACTGGCAGCGCGAGATCGAGAAGTTCGCGCCCGGCACACCGGTGCGCCGCTTCCACGGTGCCCGGCGGGACCTGGAGGGCCTGGCCGACGGGGAGTTCGTGCTCACCACCTACGGCACCATGCGCCTGGACGCGCGGCGGCTGGCCGAGGTGCCGTGGGGTCTCGTGGTGGCCGACGAGGCCCAGCACGTGAAGAACCCGTACGCGGCGACCGCGCGGGCCCTGCGTTCCATCGGCGCACGCGCGCGCGTGGCGCTCACCGGCACCCCGGTGGAGAACAACCTCTCGGAGCTGTGGGCGATCCTCGACTGGACGACCCCGGGGCTGCTGGGCCGGCTGGGCACCTTCCGCGCGCGGTACGCGCAGGCGGTCGAGAGCGGCCGGGACGCCGCCGCCGCGGACCGGCTGGCGCGGCTGGTGCGCCCGTTCCTGCTGCGCCGCCGCAAGTCCGATCCCGGGATCGCGCCGGAGCTGCCGCCGAAGACGGAGACGGACCACGCGGTGTCGCTCACCCCGGAGCAGACGGGGCTGTACGAGGCCGTGGTGCGCGAGACGCTCGCGGAGATCGCGGACGCCGACGACATGGCGCGGCGCGGACTCGTCGTGAAGCTGCTGACCGGTCTGAAGCAGATCTGCAACCACCCGGCGCAGTACCTCAAGGAGGAGCACCCGAGGATCGCCGGGCGCTCCGGGAAGCTGGAGCTGCTGGACGAACTGCTCGACACCATCCTCTCCGAGGGGGCGGGCGTCCTGGTCTTCACGCAGTACGTGGCGATGGCGCGGCTCCTGGAGCGGCATCTGTCCGCGCGGGGGGTGTCCTCGCAGTTCCTGCACGGCGGGACGCCCGTGCCGCAGCGGGAGGCGATGGTGCGGCGCTTCCAGGACGGCGAGGTCCCCGTCTTCCTGCTGTCGTTGAAGGCGGCGGGCACCGGGCTCAACCTCACCCGCGCGGAACACGTCGTCCACTACGACCGCTGGTGGAACCCCGCCGTCGAGGCGCAGGCCACCGACCGCGCGTACCGCATCGGCCAGACCCGGCCCGTGCAGGTGCACCGGCTGATCGCGGAGGGCACGATCGAGGATCGTATCGCCGAGATGCTGAGCCGCAAGCGGGAGCTGGCCGACGCGGTGCTCGGCTCCGGCGAGGCCGCGCTGACGGAACTGTCGGACGCCGAGCTGGCCGAACTGGTGGAACTGCGAGGGAGCACGCGATGAGCCGGAACGACGACGACACCGAGCGCACCTTCGCCGCGCTGCCGCCCGCGCCGGGGCGGGGTTTCGCCCGAACGTGGTGGGGTCAGGCCTGGCTGAAGGCGCTGGAGGACGCGGCGCTGGACGCCAAGCAGGTCAAGACGGGCCGCCGGCTCGCGCGCGCGGGTGCCGTGGGCGCGGTGTCGGTGCGGCCGGGCCGTATCACGGCGGTCGTGCAGGACCGCGACCGTACCGCCCACCGGGCCGACGTCCTGCTGGAGGAGCTGTCCGACGAGCAGTGGGACCGCTTTCTGGAGCTGGCCGTCGAACGGGCCGGGCATGTCGCGGCGCTGGTCGACCGTGAGATGCCGCCCCACCTCGTCGAGGACGCCGCGGCGGCGGGGATCGAACTGCTGCCGGGGCTTGGCGATCTGGAGCCGGAGTGCGACTGCGGTGCCTGGGATCACTGCGGGCACACGGCCGCGCTCTGCTACCAGGTGGCGCGGCTGCTCGACGAGGACCCCTTCGTCCTGCTGCTGATGCGCGGCCGCGGCGAGCGGGCCCTCGTCGGCGACCTCCAGGCGCGCGGCACCGTACGCGCGGAGACACCCTCGGCGCCGGCCGGTGTGGACGCCGCGGAGGCGTACGCGGCCGGTGACATCCTGCCGTCGCTGCCCGCCCCGCCAGAGCTGCCCGACCGGCCCGGGCTGCCGCCGTCCCTGGACGCCGAGGCCGCGCCCGCGCCGGGCGTCGACCCCGCCGCCCTGGAGTTCCTGGCCGCCCGGACCGCCGTCGAGGCGCATCGGATGCTGGCGGACGCGCTGAAGGGCGACGCGGAAGACGGCCTCGCGACCGAGTTGTCCGTCGCGCAGGACGCGGTCCGGCTCGCAGCGGGCGCGCCCGGGCGGACGCTGTCGGAGCGGCTGGCCGAGGGCTCGGGGCGCGGCCGGGAGGGCCTGTCGGCGGCCGTGCGGGCCTGGGAGCAGGGTGGCGCGGCGGCCCTGTCGGTGCTCGACGAGGAGTGGGCGGTCGAGGGCGACGCGCTGGTACGCGCGCGTGCGGCGCTGGAATCGGCCTGGGAGGAGGACGAGCGGCCGACGCTGCGGGCGCGGGCCAACCGGTGGACGGTCGTCGGCGCGCCGAGCCAGCTGCGCCTGGACCGGGACGGCCGCTGGTGGCCGTACCGCAAGGAGCGAGGCCGCTGGGCCCCCGCCGGCGGCCCGGCCCAGGACCCGGCGACCGCGCTGGCCACGGCACAGGTCCAGGGACCCGAGGACGGGGACTGCTGACGGGGGCTGCTGACGAGAGACTGCCGACAGCGCCCTGGCCGTAGCTCTCACCTGCGAGGGGGTACAGCCCGGCGGCTGCGCCCCCGCCCGGCCCTCGCACGGCACTCCCCGCGCGGGCCGCCGTTTTCCGGCCACTCCCATGATCCGCACGCGGGAGTCGGTATCGCGCCGCCCCTCGCCCCGGTAGATGGCTGGAGCACTAGGAGTTGACTACCGTCGCCGGTCCGAACGCTCGTTGTGCGAACCTACGACGACGGGGTCCCTGCCTGCGGAGGCTTTCATGCCTTCCACTCCTAGCTGACTCCCCTTGATTGGCTGTGTACTCCTCACACAACCGCGAGCCCCCCAAGCTCTCGCATGCGCTGTCCCGCACAGACAACGCGTCCGGGGTTTCCCGACCGTCTCCGAAAGAGGACCGATCATGACCGCGCACACCCAGGAAGCAGGCATCCAGGAGCTCGAGCGCACCTGGCTCGAAGAGGCGATCGGACTGGCCACCACCAGCGTCGCGAACGGCGGTGGCCCGTTCGGCGCCCTGGTCGCCAGAGGCCGCGAGGTCGTGGCGTTGGGGAACAACCAGGTCACCGCGACGCTGGACCCGACGGCGCACGCCGAGGTGAGCGCGATGCGTGCCGCCTGCAAGCAGCTCGACAGCTTCTCGCTCGAGGGCTGTGTCCTGATCACCTCGTGCGAGCCGTGCCCGATGTGTCTGTCCTCCGCGCTGTGGGCGCGCGTCGACCGGATCGTCTTCGCCGCCGACCGGCACGACGCCGCGGTGGCCGGCTTCGACGACCGCAAGTTCTACGACCTGTTCGAGAAGCAGCCCGCGTCGATGTGGCCCATGTCCATCGAGCGGCTGGACCTGCCGAACCGCACGGCGCCGTTCGACGCGTGGCTGGCGAAGGCCGACCGCATCGACTACTGACGGGGAGGCCGCGTGGAGATCGAACGCGAGCACACGATGCACCACTCGACGATCGGCCCGGCGACGAAGGACGTGGGCTGGGCCAGGGATGGTGCGCCCGAACGCGTGCTCTCCTGTCGAGAAGCAGACGATCTCCGTGCGGGACTGTTTCGCGCCGTCCAAGAACCAGCCGGTGATGGCCGGTGAGCGAGGCGGTGGACCAGAGGCCCGCGGAACGTTCGGGACTTCCGGGGCGTACGCGGCACCCGGGGCGTACGCGAGAGGCGCGGCGGGTGCGGAAAACGGAGGTCGCGGAGGCTGCTCCGGCCGACTCCGGCCTGCTGATCGGCGGGCATACACCGACGACGCTCGTGCTGCTGCGGCATGGTGAGACGCCGCTGACGCCGGAGAAGCGGTTCTCCGGCAGCGGCGGCTCGGATCCGTCGCTGTCCGAGGCCGGCCGGCGCCAGGCCGAGGCGACCGCGGCGGTGCTGGCCGCCCGACGCGGTGTGCAGGCGATCGTCTCCTCACCGCTGCGGCGCTGCCGGCAGACAGCGGAGACGGTCGCCACGCGGCTGGGCCTGGACGTCCGGGTCGAGGAGGATCTGCGCGAGGCGGACTTCGGCGCCTGGGAAGGGCTGACCTTCGCGGAGGTGCACGAGCGCTACGCACGGGATCTGACGGCGTGGCTGTCCTCCCCGGCTGCGGCACCCTCGGGCGGCGGCGAGCCGTTCGAGGCGGTGGCGCGGCGGGTGGCGGCGGCGCGGGACGCCTTGCTGGCGCGGCACGCCGGAGAGATGGTGCTGGTCGTCTCCCACGTCGGCCCGCTGAGGACACTGGTCCGGCTGGCGCTGCGTGCGCCGGCGGAGGCGCTGTTCCGGATGGAGCTGGCGGCGGCGTCCCTGTCGGCGGTGGCCTACTCCGCGGACGGAAATGCGTCGCTACGGCTGCTCAACGACACGGGACACCTTCGGTAGGCGGGACGTTTCACGGGAAGCCGCGGCCGATTCCGGCCGCGGCTTCCCGCGCCTTCACGGCAGTCGGCCTTCGGCGAAGGACGGGACCGGCGGTTCGAGGCCGCTGGGAAGGTGGCTGGGAAAACCGCTGGGCAGCTCGGTGGGGAACCCGCTGGAAGCCACTCGGGAAACCGCTCGGCAGCTCGCTCGGGAACCCGGAGGGCAACGACGGCACCCCGCTGGGCAGTCCGCTCGGGATCCCGAACGACGGTTCCGGCGCACGGCTCGTTCCCGGCCCGTTGGACGGCCGCTCGTCCGGCGCGCCGTCGTCGCCGGATGCCACCAGCACCACCACGACGACGATGACGACGGCCACCAGGGCGGCCAGGGCGACGAGGAGCGGCGTACGCCGCCTCGGCGGGGGCCCCGGGTCCCCGCGAGCCGGTCCGAAGCCGTACGGCGGCGGTGTGCCGCTCGGTGGTACTGGCGGCTGAGGCGGTGGGGGCGGTCCAGGCGGTGGTGGATGTCCGGGCGGCGGCGATCCGGGCGGCGGGGGCGGCGTGGCCATACCGCCAGCGTCCCGCCCCACCGGTCATGACGCGACCCCCGCGCGGAGTTGGGCACGGACTCATTCCCTGGACCGCATGATTCCGTGGCATTCCGCGCGGGGTGCCTAACCCCGCGCGGAGGACGTGACTCCGCGCGGAGACCGATATCCAGGCGGGGAAAGCGACTTCAGGCGAAAGCCGACACCCCACGCGCAGAACGCCGACCCCGCCCGGACCACCGCCACGCGGGAACCCTCACTTCACGCAAGGACCCCCGAGCCCCCGGGCATCGGTCATCCACGAACCCTCAATCGCTCAGCCGCGAACCCCCAGCAGATGGTCCATGGCCAGCTGGTCCAGCTGCTCGAAGGCCATGCCCCGCGCGGCGGCAGCGTCGACGTCGAACTCCTCGAACGCGGACCGGTCGGCGAGCAGCGACTGGAGGCCGTCGGCCGCCGTGGGCTGGGCCAGTTCGTCCAGGCGGGCGGCGCGCAGGGCCTCCTGGACCTTGGGGTCCGCGCGGAAGGCCGTCGCACGCTCCTTGAGGATCAGGTAGTTGCGCATGCAGCCGGCGGCGGAGGTCCACACGCCGTCCAGGTCCTCGGTCCGCGGCGGCTTGAAGTCGAAGTGGCGCGGGCCGGTGTAACCGGCGCTCTCCAGGAGGTCGACCAGCCAGAAGGCGGAGCGCAGGTCGCCGGCGCCGAAGCGCAGGTCCTGGTCGTACTTGATGCCGGACTGGCCATTGAGGTCGATGTGGAAGAGCTTGCCCGCCCACAGCGCCTGCGCGATGCCGTGCGGGAAGTTCAGCCCGGCCATCTGCTCGTGCCCGACCTCGGGGTTGACGCCGTACAGCTCGGGCCGTTCCAGGCGCTCGATGAACGCGAGCGCGTGGCCGACGGTCGGCAGCAGGATGTCACCGCGCGGCTCGTTCGGCTTGGGCTCGATGGCGAAGCGGATGTCGTAGCCCTGGGAGGTGACGTACTCGCCGAGGAGGTCGAAGGCCTCCTTCATCCGGTCGAGGGCGACGCGTACGTCCTTGGCGGCACCGGACTCGGCGCCCTCGCGGCCGCCCCAGGCGACGTACGTCTTGGCGCCCAGCTCGACGGCGAGGTCGATGTTGCGGATGGTCTTGCGCAGTGCGTAGCGGCGCACGTCGCGGTCGTTGGCGGTGAACGCGCCGTCCTTGAAGACGGGGTGAGTGAAGAGGTTGGTGGTGGCCATCGGGACGGTCAGCCCGGTGGCGTCCAGAGCCTGGCGGAAGCGCTTGATGTGGGACTCGCGCTCGGTGTCGGAGGACCCGAACGGAATCAGGTCGTCGTCGTGGAAGGTCACGCCGTAGGCGCCCAGCTCGGCCAGACGCTGGACCGTCTCGACCGGGTCGAGGGCGCGCCGCGTGGCGTCGCCGAACGGGTCCCTTCCCTGCCAGCCGACGGTCCACAGGCCGAAGGTGAACCTGTCCTCGGGGGTGGGCTGGTAGCTCATGCCGCGGCTCCTTGCTCGCTTGTGTTGCTGCCGACTATTTCGTCATGGCGGTTTACAAATTAGTATGCGGTCGCGTCTCTGGGAAGAGACAAGGTGGTTCCAGTCGCCTCCGAACCTCACCACCGGACCACACCGTCCCGAACCTCACCATCCACCACATATCCCCGCTGAGCCGCGGAAGAGGGAGAGCCCCGATGTCAGCAGCCGAGGGTCCGCTCGTCGTCGGTGTGGACACGTCCACGCAGTCCACGAAGGCGCTGGTCGTCGACGCGGCGACCGGGCAGGTCGTGGCGAGCGGCCAGGTGCCGCACACCGTCTCGTCCGGCGCGGGCCGCGAGAGCGACCCGCGGCAGTGGTGGGACGCGCTGTGCGAGGCGCTGCGCCAGTGCGGTGACGCCGCCCACGAGGCCGCCGCGGTGTCCATCGGCGGACAGCAGCACGGCCTGGTCACGCTGGACGAGCGGGGTGAGCCGGTGCGCCCCGCGCTGCTGTGGAACGACGTGCGCTCGGCACCGCAGGCCCGCCGGCTGGCCGAGGAGCTGGGCGGCGCCAAGTTCTGGGCGGAGCGCACCGGGTCCGTCCCGACCGCGTCGTTCACGGTCACCAAGTGGGCCTGGCTCGCGGAGCACGAGCCGGACGCGGTCCGCGCCACCAAGGCGGTGCGCCTGCCCCACGACTACCTGACCGCACGGCTCACCGGGCAGGGCACCACCGACCGCGGTGACGCCTCCGGGACAGGGTGGTGGGCGTCGGGCAGCGAGTCGTACGACGCCGAGATCCTCGCCCACGTGGGGCTCGACCCGGCGCTGCTGCCCCGCGTGGTGCGGCCCGGCGAGGTGGCCGGCACCGTGCGCGACAGCCACGACCTGCCGTTCTCCAAGGGCACCCTGGTCGCGGCGGGCACCGGCGACAACGCCGCCGCCGCGCTGGGCCTCGGACTGCGTCCGGGTACGCCGGTGATGAGCCTCGGCACGTCGGGCACGGTCTACGCGGTGTCCCGGCACCGGCCCGCCGATCCGACCGGAATCGTCGCGGGTTTCGCCGACGCGCGCGGCGACTGGCTTCCGCTGGCCTGCACCCTGAACTGCACACTCGCCGTGGACCGTGTCGCGCAGCTGCTGGGCCTGGACCGGGAGGCCGTCGAGCCCGGCACGACCGCCACGCTGCTGCCGTTCCTGGACGGCGAGCGCACCCCGAACCTGCCGCACGCCTCCGGGATCCTGCACGGCCTGCGGCACGACACCACCGCCGGGCAGCTGCTCCAGGCCGCCTACGACGGGGCCGTGCACGCGCTGCTCGGCGCGCTCGACCAGGTCCTCGACGCGGACGCGGACCCCTCGGCTCCGCTGCTGCTGATCGGCGGCGGCGCCCGTGGCACGGCCTGGCAGCAGACTGTACGACGGCTCTCCGGGCGCCCGGTGCAGGTGCCCGAGGCGAGGGAACTGGTCGCGCTGGGCGCCGCCGCGCAGGCCGCCGGGCTGCTGACCGGGGAGGATCCGGCGGCGGTCGCCCGGCGGTGGGACACCGCGCGGGGACCTGTGCTTGAGGCCGTGGAGCGGGACGAGGAGACGCTGGCCAGGATCACCGGGGTACTCTCCGACGCGGCCCCGCTGCTGGAGCGGAGCCCACGGACCAGCTGAGAACGGACGGAGGCATGACCGCACCGCTGCACGACGGCCACCCGGGCGGTCCGGGACGCGCGCCGCACGAGGCACAGACGGCCGCCGGACCCGGGCGCGCGCCGCACGAGGCCCGCGCGGCGGTTCCCGGGCGCGCGCTGCCCGACACCCAGCAGGGCATGCGCCGCCGCAATCTCGCCCGGGTGATGCACACGGTCAGCGCCGAGGGACCGCTGTCCCGCGCGGCGGTCGCCTCGCGCATCGGGCTGACCCGGGCGGCGGTGTCGACGCTGGTCGACGAGCTGATCCGCACGGGCCTGCTGGAGGAGCTGGGCCCCGAGCGGCCGGGCCGGGTCGGCCGGCCCGGCTCCGCGCTCGCGGTCAGCGCGCGGGGGCCCGCCGGGATCGGCGCGGAGATCGGCGTCGACCATCTCGCGGTGTGCGCGGTCGACCTGCGCGGCGAGGTGCGGGCCCGCGCGGTGCGGCACGGCACGAACCGGGGACGCGCGCCCGAGCCGGTGATCGAGGAGCTGACAGGGCTGGTACGGCAGGTCGTCGCCGAGGCGGACCGCGAGGGACTGTGGCCGGCCGGTCTCGCCGTGGCCGTGCCCGGTCTGGTCGCCAGGGACGGCCGTACGGTCGTCCGCGCCCCCAACCTCGACTGGCACGACCTCGATCTGGGCACCCTGCTGCCCTTCGAGGCCGGGCTGACCGTGGACAACGAGGCCAACTTCGGCGCGCTGGCCGAACTCTGGCTCGGCGAGGGCACGCCGCCCGACTTCCTGCACGTCTCGGCCGAGATCGGCATCGGCGCGGCGGTCGTCGTCGGCGGTGGCCTGCTGCGCGGCACGCGCGGCTTCGCGGGCGAGCTGGGCCATGTGCCGGTCCGCCCCGACGGGCCGGAATGCGCCTGCGGCGGGCGCGGCTGCCTGGAGCAGTACGCCGGTGAGGAGGCGGTGCTGCGGGCGGCCGGTCTGGAGCCCGGCGAGGACCGGGTGGGGCTGCTCGCCGACCGCGCCGAGGAGGGCGACGAGGACGTACGACGGGCCCTGCGCGACGCGGGCGAGGCGCTGGGCATCGCGCTCACCGGGGCGGTCAACCTGCTGGACCCGGAGAGCGTGGTGCTGGGCGGCGCGCTGGCCGGTCTGGCGCCCTGGCTGCTGCCGTCGCTGCGCTCGGAACTGGCCCGGCGTACGGCGGGGCCGCCCTGCCCGGTGTCCGTCTCCCGGCTCGGCCCGCAGGGCCCGTTGCTGGGGGCGGCGCACTCGGTGGTCCGGGGGGTGCTGGACGATCCGGCGGCGGTGGCGGGACGGGCGTGAACGGGTGGGTCTGATCCGGGTCGGTCTGATCCGGGTCGGTCTGATCCGGGGCTGGTCTGATGTGGGGCTGGTCCGAGCCGGGACAGGCCTGAACCGGGACAAATCCGAACCGGGACGGGCCTGATCCAGGGCCGCCGCGGCATGCGCCCCAACGCCAACCACCCGTGTGGGTGAGCGAGTTGTCCACAGCGGCGCGCTTGTCCACGGAAGATCGCCGGGCCCTTCTGCCCGTCCCCGAGGCGCCGTACCGTGAATCACGCGAGCCGCACCCGTCCAGCGACGACGGCGGTGTGCGGGGCGTGAGGACTCAGGGGATCCATCTGTCGAGCGGGGGGGAACGGCTCATGTCCGGCGAGCAGACACGCATTCTGACGGTACGGCCCGAACCGGGCGAGTATGCCTGGACGTTCGGCGGCGCGCCGCCCATCGCCCGGATCGCGCCGGGCACGGTGCTCGACCTGTACACCGAGGACTGCTTCGCCGGGCGGGTGCGCTCGGAGAAGGACCTGGTGTCCGAGGTGTGCGAGTTCCCGTTCCTCAATCCGCAGACGGGGCCGTTCCACATCGAGGGCGCCGAGCCGGGTGACACGGTGGCGGTGCACTTCGTGTCGATCGAACCGGCCCGGGACTGGGCCGCGTCGACGACCGTGCCGCTGTTCGGCGCGCTCACCTCGACGCCCACCACGGCCACCTTGCAGCCGCCGCTGCCGGAGACCGTCTGGATCTGGCAGCTGGACCGGACCCGCCGGACGGCGTTGTTCCGGGCGCACGACAGTGACATCGAGATCGAGCTGCCCCTCGATCCGATGCACGGCACCGTCGGTGTCGCTCCGGCCAACCTGGAGGTCCGCTCGGCCCTCGTGCCCGACGCGCACGGCGGCAACATGGACACGCCCGAGATGCGGGCCGGCGTCACCTGCTATCTCGGGGTGAACGTCGAGGGAGCGCTGCTCAGCCTGGGCGACGGGCACGCGCGGCAGGGCGAGGGCGAGACCTGCGGGGTGGCCGTGGAGTGCGCGATGAACACCGTGGTGATCGTCGAACTCCTCAAGGGGCTGCACACGCCGTGGCCGCGCATCGAGTCGGACACCCACATCATCTCCACGGGCTCCGCCCGTCCGCTGGAGGACGCGTTCCGGATATCCCAGCTGGACCTGGTGCGGTGGCTGGTCCGCGACTACGGGTTCAGCGAGCTGGACGCGTACCAGTTCACGACCCAGGCCGTGGAGTCGCCACTGGCCAACGTGTGTGACACGAACTACACCTGCGTGGCCAAGCTCCGCAAGGCATGGCTCCCGGACCGCGAGACTCACCGCGGACTGCACGCCCGACTGCGCGAGACGGCGGCGACGCTGCGGGGCTGATCCCGCGCGCGCCGCACCGGCCCCGCGCAGAGCACTCGAAAGGCACTCCCCCATGGAACGGGCACGACCGCTCCCCACCCGGCGACGGCTCCTCAAAGGCGCCGCCCTCGCCGCCGTCCCATACGCGCTGCTGCCCGAGACGCGGGCCGACGCGCGGACCCGGGCCCCCGACCACCCGCTCGCCGTCTGGCATCCGGCGCACACCGCCAACTACACGCCGGCGAACCGGCCCACGAGCCACCCCGTGGACTTCGTGGTCATCCATGTCACCCAGGCCTCCTACTCGACCACCCTCGGCGTCTTCCAGAACCGCAGGAAGGAGGTGTCCGCGCACTACGTGGTGCGCTCGGCCGACGGCGGTCTCGCGCAGTGCGTCCGCGAGGCGGACATCGCCTGGCACGCGGGCAACTGGGACTACAACACCCGCAGCATCGGCATCGAACACGAGGGCTGGGTGGACCAGCCCGGCTACTTCACCGACGCCCTCTACGAGCAGTCGGCCCGGCTCACCGCGTCGATCTGCGACAGGTACGGCATCCCGAAGGACCGCGCGCACATCATCGCGCACTACGAGGTGCCGGGCTCCGACCACACCGATCCCGGGCCGCACTGGGACTGGAGACGGTACATCCGGCTGGTCAACCGCGCTTGATGCGGGCCGGCGCCGTCTACAGCCGATCGGGTGAGCGCGGTCGAAACGGTTGTCGGACCGTTCGGCCGGAGTGACGATGTTGCGAGCCGTGCCGTGCCGGCCCGTCAGGGCACGACCGTGCCGGTCCCACTACGGCACGACCCGTGCCGCCCGACCACGGCACGACCGTGCCACCCGCACCATGGCACGCCCGCACCGCACGTGAGCACGACGCCAGCCACATCGCCTTCCGGGAGGCCGAGGTGACCGATCCCTGGGTGGCTCTGGAGCCGGGAGCCGACCCCGTCGAGCGCGCGCGGATCCTGCGCCGCGCGCACGAGACGTTCACCGAGGCGGGCACCGTGCCCCGGCCGGTGCGGGCGGTGGTCGCCGACTCATGGCGACGGTCGGCGCGGGCCGGCGTCGGACCGGACGGCGGGGCGAGCGTGGAGCTGACCGACGGCGACCTCGGCGCCTACCGGGCGGAACATCCGCTGGCCCGGGTGATGCCGCTGTGCCGGGAGCTGATGGGCTCGTTCGCCCTGGACGGGGAACACCTCCTCGCGGTGTGCGACGCGCACGGCCGGCTGCTGTGGGTCGAGGGCCATCCGGCGACCCGCCGGCAGGCGGGGCGGATGAACTTCGTGCCCGGTGCCCGGTGGGCGGAGAGCGCGGTGGGCACGAACGCCCCCGGCACGGCGGTCGCCCTCGACCGGCCGGTGCAGGTCTTCGCGGCGGAGCACTTCGTCCGCCGGGTCCAGTCCTGGACGTGCGCGGCGGCACCGGTGCACGATCCGCGCACCGGGCGGGTGCTCGGCGCCGTGGACATCACCGGCGGGGACGGGCTGGCGCACCCGCACAGCCTGGCGTTCGTGCAGGCCGTCGCCCGGGCCGCGGAGTCCCAGCTGGCCCTGCTCGACCCGGGCAGGCCCGCGGAGGACGCCGTGGAGCTGTCCGCGCTGGGCCGGGACGAGGCGACGCTGCTCACCGCGGGCCGCCGGATCCGGCTGAGCCGTCGGCACAGCGAGATCATGGTGCTGCTCGCCCGGCACCCGGAAGGACTGACCGGCGACGAGTTGCTGTCGGCGCTGTACGACGACGAGTCGGTGACGCCGGTGACGCTGCGCGCCGAACTGACCCGGCTGCGCGGGGTGCTGGGCCCCGGGTTGCTGGCCTCCCGGCCCTATCGGCTGACCGTCCGGGTCGAGTCGGACGTCGCCGTCGTCGAGCGGCGGCTGGAGTCGGGCGCCGTCACCGCGGCCGCCGCGGCCTACGCCGGGCCGTTGCTGCCCGGGTCCCGGGCTCCGGCGGTGGTCCGGCTCAGGCAGCGGCTGGCGGACGGGCTGCGGGCGGCGCTCATCGCCCGCGGGGACCCGGATCTGCTCGCCGACTGGGCGCACGCGCCGTGGGGTGAGGACGACCTCGACGTATGGCGGGCGCTGGCCGCTGTGCGGCCGACGGCACCGGTGCGGGCGCGGCTGGCCGCGCTTGACGCGGAGCTGGCGGCGGCGCCGCCGGAGCCGGTCCGGCGGCCGGGCCTGCCGGGCCTGCCGGGCCTGCCGGGCCTGCCGGGCCTGCCGGGCCTGCCGGGCCTGCCGGGCCTGCCGGGGCAACAGATGCCGCCCGGCAGAGGCATCCGCCCGGCACCCGGCCCGGGACGAGTGGCCGGGAGCCGGGCGGGGAGGCCACGGCCGAGCGCAACGTAGCCGCAACGTCCGCCTCCCTACCCTCCCGCACCGAGAGCCGTCCGACGGCGGGCGGCACCGCACCAGGAGGCTGGACCAGCATGACCCGTTACGCGGCACCCGGCACACCGGGCGCGATCGTCTCCTACCAGTCGCGCTACGACCACTTCATCGGCGGCGAGTACGTACCGCCGGCCCGCGGTCGGTACTTCGAGAACCCGAGTCCGGTCAACGGTCTGCCGTTCACCGAGGTGGCGCGGGGCACCGCGGAGGACGTGGAGCGGGCGCTGGACGCGGCGCACGCCGTGGCGCCGGCGTGGGGCCGCCGCTCGGCGACCGAGCGCTCGGACATCCTGCTGAAGATCGCCGACCGGATGGAATCGCACCTGGAGCAACTGGCGGTCGCCGAGAGCTGGGAGAACGGCAAGCCGGTCCGCGAGACGCTGGCCGCGGACATCCCACTCGCCATCGACCACTTCCGCTACTTCGCGGGCGCGGTCCGCGCGCAGGAGGGCTCGATCGCGGAGCTGGACGACGACACGGTGGCGTACCACTTCCACGAACCGCTCGGTGTGGTGGCGCAGATCATCCCGTGGAACTTCCCGATCCTGATGGCGGCCTGGAAGCTGGCGCCGGCGCTCGCGGCGGGCAACGCGGTCGTCCTCAAGCCCGCCGAGCAGACCCCGGCGTCCGTCCACTACTGGATGAGCCTGGTCGCGGATCTGCTGCCGCCCGGCGTGGTGAACATCGTCAACGGTTTCGGCGAGGAGGCGGGCAAGCCGCTGGCGTCCAGCCCGCGGGTGGCGAAGGTCGCCTTCACCGGGGAGACGTCGACGGGGCGGCTGATCATGCAGTACGCGGCGGAGCATCTGAAGCCGGTCACGCTGGAGCTGGGCGGCAAGTCGCCCAACATCTTCTTCGATGACGTCTGGGAGAAGGACGACGATCTGCGGGACAAGGCGCTGGAGGGGTTCACCATGTTCGCCCTGAACCAGGGCGAGGTGTGCACCTGCCCGTCCCGGGGGCTGATCCAGCGCGGCGCCTATCCCGACTTCCTGGAGGCGGCGATCGCCCGCACCGAGCAGATCAAGGCCGGGCACCCGCTCGACACGGACACGATGATCGGCGCGCAGGCCTCCGGCGACCAGCTCGCGAAGATCCTCTCCTACCTCGACATCGGCCGGAAGGAGGGCGCCAAGGTCCTCACAGGTGGCGAACGCCTCGAACTCGACGGCGAGTTGAAGGGGGGCTACTACGTCCAGCCGACGATCTTCGAGGGCGACAACCGGATGCGGATCTTCCAGGAGGAGATCTTCGGTCCGGTGGTGTCGGTGACCTCGTTCGACGACTTCGACGACGCCATGAAGATCGCCAACGACACGCTGTACGGCCTGGGCGCCGGCGTGTGGACCCGCGACATCAACACCGCCTACCGGGCCGGCCGTGCCATCCAGGCGGGCCGCGTCTGGACCAACTGCTACCACGCCTACCCGGCACACGCCGCCTTCGGCGGCTACAAGCAGTCGGGCATCGGCCGCGAGGGGCACAAGATGATGCTGGAGCACTACCAGCAGACGAAGAACCTGCTGGTGTCGTACTCGCCGCGCAAGCTGGGCTTCTTCTAGGAGCAGAAAGAGGGCGCCTGACCTGGACGGTGCCCGGCAGGCGCCCTCTCGTACCACTTCACAGCAGACAGGCACTTCCTTCCCCGTCCGAAAACGTTGCGCTCCGGATAATTGAAATCTGTGCCCGCGAACCGAGATTTCAACGGAGTGGGATTCCTCACCGCACACGGACCGCCGCGGCGTGCTACTGTCGATCTCAGTTGCAGTTGTGGTTCCCGAAACTTCATGTGCTGTCCAGGCGGCTTCTGCGCCACTGGGAGCGCTTTTGTATCTCCGGTCTTTTTCCGGACGGGGTGATCATCGCGGCGACACGGTGTCCGCGCAGCGCGGATCCCGATGCACTGCCCCAAAGGAGATATGACATGGCTACTGGCACCGTGAAGTGGTTCAACGCGGAAAAGGGCTTCGGCTTCATCGAGCAGGACGGTGGCGGCGCCGACGTGTTCGCCCACTACTCGAACATCGCCGCCTCCGGCTTCCGTGAGCTGCTCGAAGGCCAGAAGGTGAGCTTCGACATCGCGCAGGGCCAGAAGGGCCCGACGGCCGAGAACATCGTTCCCGCCTGACACTGACGCGCACTGTGTAGCTGGGGCCCGCATCCTTCGGGGTGCGGGCCCCAGCTGCTCGCGTTTCCCGCCATGGCTTCAGCCGTGGAGGACGACGAGGAATCCGCGGGCGCACCGCACACGGATCCGCCGTCTGAAATGTGGATGCATTCCTTCGTGACCGTCCCAAAGGCGACGCCTCGGCTATCGCATCCATATTTCATCACCCATGTAAGCACCTGCGCCGCACGGACTTCTGTCGGCCGGAGTCGCTTTCGCGTTCCACCGGCCCAATCTTGCAATTCTCCGTGCCGCTCATCGCTGCGGGAATTCCTTGATATGTGCCGTATCGAGGAAGGTTCCGCATGAACCGCACACGCACGAACAACCGCTTCGCCCCCACCCGTAAGAGCAGTGCCGACTCCGGGAGGGGTGGCAGCCGATTCAGCTCGTCGGTCCCGCGCCGTTCCGGTGGACCGAGCCGTTCCGGCGGTTACGGCCGCCGGCCCGCGGCGGTCCAGGGGGAGTTCGCCCTCCCCCGGACGATCACTCCCGCGCTTCCCGCCGTGGAGGGCTTCGCCGATCTCGACATGCCCGGGGAACTGCTGGCCGCGCTCGGCTCGGAGGGCGTGACCGTACCGTTCCCGATCCAGGCCGCGACCCTGCCGAACTCCCTCGCCGGCCGGGACGTCCTCGGCCGTGGCCGCACCGGCTCCGGCAAGACCCTCGCCTTCGGGCTGGCGCTGCTGACCCGTACGGCCGGTCAGCGCGCCGAGGCCAGGCAGCCGCTGGGACTGGTCCTCGTCCCGACGCGTGAGCTGGCGCAGCAGGTCACCGACGCGCTCACCCCGTACGCCCGCTCCGTGAAACTGCGGCTGGCCACGGTCGTGGGCGGAATGTCGATCGGCAGGCAGGTGAGCGCGCTGCGCGGTGGCGCCGAGGTCGTCGTCGCCACACCGGGACGCCTCAAGGACCTCATCGACCGCGGCGCCTGCCGGCTGGACCAGGTTTCCATCACCGTCCTCGACGAGGCCGACCAGATGGCCGACATGGGCTTCATGCCGCAGGTCACCGCCCTGCTCGACCAGGTCCGCCCCGAAGGCCAGCGCATGCTGTTCTCCGCCACCCTCGACCGCAACGTCGACCTGCTCGTACGCCGCTACCTCAGCGATCCCGTCGTGCACTCCGTCGACCCTTCGGCCGGCGCCGTCACGACGATGGAGCACCACGTGCTGCACGTCCACGGCGCCGACAAGCACACGGCCACGACCGAGATCGCCGCACGCGACGGCCGCGTCATCATGTTCCTCGACACCAAGCACGCCGTCGACCGCCTCACCGAACACCTCCTGAACAGCGGGGTACGGGCCGCCGCCCTGCACGGCGGGAAGTCGCAGCCACAGCGCACCCGCACGCTGACGCAGTTCAAGTCCGGGCACGTCAACGTGCTGGTGGCGACCAACGTCGCGGCGCGCGGCATCCACGTCGACAACCTCGACCTCGTCGTCAACGTCGACCCGCCGACCGACCACAAGGACTACCTCCACCGCGGCGGCAGGACCGCCCGCGCCGGCGAGTCCGGCAGCGTCGTCACCCTGGTCACCCCGAACCAGCGCCGTGCCATGACCCGCCTCATGGCAACGGCCGGCATCGTCCCGCAGACCACTCAGGTCCGCGCCGGCGAAGCGGCCCTGCACCGCATCACCGGAGCCCAGGCCCCCTCCGGCATCCCGGTCGTCATCACCGCACCGGTGGTCGAACGCCCCAAGAAGCGTGGCGCCACCTCACGCGGCCGACGCCGCCCCGCCTCGGCGGCCCGCCGCGCGGCCGTACGGCAGTCCACCACCGGTACCGCGGCGTAAAGCCTTCTTGATCAGGAAACCGACCATCCCATCATCAGGCCCTTCGCCTCGCCGCTGACCACGAGGGCCGAAGCGGAGCGTGCGATGCGCTGCCGCCGGCTCGTGGCTCTGCCCGTGGTCGACGAACAGGGCAACGCTCTGGGTGTCCTCGCCCTCTCCCGCTGAACCGCGTCACGGCGGTCGGACCCGTCTCTCCTTCTCCTTGTGAGGCATCATGCGCTGTGTCATCGCCCGCTTCCCGTTCGACTTGACCAAGAGCGGAGTGCTGGAATCGATGAAGGGGGTCAAGCCCGAACCGGTCACCGGCGCGTCCGTGATCGTCGGACGACGCCACTACCCCGCCAAGCAGGTCGGCCAGGTCATCACCCGCCAGGACCGCCGCGATTTCAGTACCGGCGAAGTCCTCCGGGCCATGTCCCGGCTCGGTTTCACCTGTCGCGCCGTTCCGCACCCCCCAGCGGTGGATCAGTGGTCGGAATAGCTGAAGTCGCCCACGGTCCACGCGCTGACGTCCTCGATCGCGACGCGGTACATCCCACCCGTCTCCGGGATCCCCACCGTGCCCTGCAGGATCCGGGCGACATGGAAGTGCAGATGCGTGGGCGGCCCGTCCTTCTTCGCGGGGGTGTCGAAGACAGCAGCGAACTCGCTCAGGTGGGCGGAGTCCGTCAGCACCTCCGACACCCTCTTCCTCCACACCGCTTCGGGAGCCAGGCGACCGGTGATGACAGCGCCACTGGTCACCACGGTCAGGGACATCTGATTGCTCTGCCCGGACTCCACACGGGCGGCGATGTCAATGATCAGCTCGTCAGGCTTCGGCATGAGATCGGATTCTATGCACCGGCCGGCCCGGGCTGCTCGGGCGGTCTCACCACCGGGCAAGACGACGGGCGCAGCCGGTTCCCTCGTTGCCCCGACGGGGTTGTCCAGTCCATCGGTCGCATCCTGAGGCGTGCGTGCCCGCCGGTATCGGCGGCAGCCAGTCCTGGTGGACAAGGCACCACCGGCGGCTCTTGAGCAGCGGAGGACCCCGCCGGCTGCCGGGGTCCTCGGTGTCGTGCCGGGTCAGGTCATCGGTGCCGGGGCGCCGTGGCATGTCGCGGGCTGACGCCCGGTACGGGCCACTGCGTGGGCCTGTGCCGGCGGGCCTCGTCCGCGCCGGCGGTCGGTGCCACCTCGGGTGGCCTCGTCATCAGGCCGAGGACTTCGACTGCGTTTGGCGGCTTTCGGCGCGCAGTCGCTCGTTGATGCGCTGGGCTTCTTCGAGCTGGTCTTCAAGGATGATGATGCGGCAGGCGGCCTCGATGGGGGTGCCTTGGTCGACGAGTTCGCGGGCGCGGGCGGCGATGCGCAGTTGGTAGCGGGAGTAGCGGCGATGGCCGCCTTGCGAGCGCAGCGGGGTGATCAGGCGGTGTTCGCCCAGGGCGCGGAGGAAGGCGGGGGTGGTGCCGAGCATCTCGGCTGCCCGGCCCATGGTGTAGGCGGGGTAGTCGTCGTCGTCGAGGTTGTCGACGGGACGGGGTGTGCCAGGGGGCATAGACCTCTTCTTCCGGGGACGCGTCGGGGGGCCCGGGTGCCGTACCGGCACCCGGGCCCCGAGCTTTCAACACCATCTACCGGCAGACTGCGCCGGCCTTCTGTGTCCGCAGGCTCTGCCCGGGAGGGCGGGGCTGCGGGGATCGCGGATGCGTGACCGTGGACCACCTTCCAATCCGGGGCCTGCGGTACCCGGGTGGGCTGTGTCCCCTCCCGGGCGATCCTGATGGCGTTCGGCTCCTTACTTTCGGTTACAGAGTTGTACTGCTGGATACCACGGGTACTGCTCACGGCCCCCGGCAGGGGGGCCGTGTCCTGCTTCACCTGCTTGCGCGGCAGTTCGTGTCTGCCGCACCACTCCGACTTCCTGAGTACAGGAAAACAGTAATCCCGCGGTGAGCCAATGTCTACCGTCGCCGTGACAGATTTTCTTCTTGGCCGAGTCAAGGAGTTCTATGACACGTGCGTTCGAAAGTGGTTTTCCGAAACGACCGGGAGCACGACCTCGACCTCCGCACGGCTCATCTACCTGACGGAGGAAGAGCCGCCGGGCCGCGCCTCGCGCCTGCGCGGGGAACCGCTTGAGGGCGCCGGGGGCCTTCACTTGCCTTCTGTGGTCAGCGTCCAGCCTGGCGGCGAAGCGTCTTCGCGCCCGGACGGCACGCCCCAGTCGTCGGCCGAACACGGTCGGACCGCGTGAATCGGCAGCCCCGCCTCCCGGGGCGTAGGAACAGGCCGTGGCCCTCAAACCTGCCCCGCCAGGAACACCAGCTTCGATCCGGGGCGACCGACATCTGCCGGTAGACCTCGGGCTTCGGCAAGCCCTCAGGATTGACCGGCGCCGGGCGGTGGCGGGCTACGGCTGCGGCAGTACTCCCCGGCGGAAGGTCTCGACGCCGTCCACGCGGCGGACGTGGTGGGGCTCGATGTAGACCGCCACGCGGGTCTCGCCGGGGATCAGCCACGGGAACGTCTCCGTGCCGAGGTACTTCCGCGCGATGCGGTCCATGACGCGCAGGGCGGGTGGGCCCTCGACGAAGCGGACGGCGCGGCCCCGGATCTCCACGCGGTGGTAGGGGTTCTGCGTGTCCATGCAGGACAGGGAGAGCCGGGGGTCGCGTCGCAAGTTCTCCTCCTTCACGCGGCCGACCGACGTGTTGACGACGATGAGGTCGCCCTCCAGGTCGGCCCACATGGGGGTCAGTTGCGGGGAACCGTCCGGGTTGAGCGTCGCCATCTGCCAGAACCTGGCCTCGGTGAGCCACGTGCGGGTGATGTCGTCCAGGGTGATCGGCATGGGGCTGCTCCTCGTCGGTGGACCGGGCGTTGCCTCTCTACCCGGGTTCGCCGCGGCGGACTCCGATGCCGGCCGTCACGCCCACCCCTGCCCCATGCCCCCGGCCCCCGAAGGTGGCCCCGTGCGGCGTCGCGAACAGCGGGACGCCGCACGGGCGTTGATCGGGTCGGCGGTCAGCCCGCGTGGACCTTCAGGGCGGTGCGGACCGCGGATTCGAGGGCGCCCTCGATCCACGCGGGTTTGACGGAGGTATGGTCGCCGGCGAAGTGCAGCGGGCCCTCGGAGGTCGGGATGTCCGGGAACAGCTCCGCGTGCTGGCCGGGAAAGAGCACGGACGCCTCACCGTAGGCGTAGTGGTCCCGCATCCACGACTGGGTCTTGCACTTGGTGGTGAAGAAGACCTCGCAGCGGCGGCCGAAGACGGCCTGGACCCCGGCGAGGGCGCGCAGATAGCGCTCCTCGTCGGCGTAGGCGTCCCACTTGAGGGCGTCGTCGGCCCAGCTGTAGGAGGCGAGCATGACGCCGCCGTCGCTGCCTTCCATGGGGTGGGCGTGCTCGAAGTACATGAAGCGGTTGGCGTTGTCGCTGACCGAGCCGCCACCGCGCACATGGGCGGCTTCCGGGTCGTCGTGCGCGGCGGGCCGGAAGGCGGAGAAGCACTTCCTGTACTCGTCGGGGACGGTGACGCCGAGGGCCTTCACGGACCGGTGCGCGCCGAGGTAGGCGCCGTCGGTGACCCGGCCCGCGCGGTACTTCTCGTACAGGCCGTCCTCGATGGAGTCGAGCTCCTGTTTCCACTGCTCCTCGGTGAACTCCCACCAGCGCCGGGAGAACTCCAGGAGCACCTTGGTCGCGGCGTCGTAGTGCAGTTCCGTGATGGCCCTGCGCTTGCCGTAGCTCAGCGGCGGGTCGAAGGCCACGTGGCGCAGTCCGGAGAAGGGGACGGTGATGATCGCCTCGTCGCCCTCGAAGACCTCCGTGACTCCCCCGTGGCCGGTCTGGCAGTCCTCCGAGACGGTGTGCACCCGGACCTTGCCACCGTCGCGTTCGATGCGTACGGCGCGCCGGTCGAGGCGGACCTTCCCCTTCACCGGCGCGTACAGGGCGTCGACGAGCTTCGCGGTGCCGCCCTTGATCTCCCAGAAGCGGGTCCTGGGGTCGATCAGCGCGCTGGACAGGAAGCTGTGCAGGAAGGAGAGGTGGAGCCGGGAGGTGAGGTTCTGGATGGTGCCTACGAGGTCGATGGTCCTGGTGTCCAGCCCGGCGACCTCGGTGAGGTAGCGGTACATGGACCAGTGGCCGTACCTCTTGAGGACCTCGGCCCACCCGTCGACGAGGGCGGTTCCCTCCTTGCCCCGGATGAGCCGGTGCGCGGGTTCGAGGGCCTCCGCGAGGATGGCGGCGGCGGTCTTCGTGCGGTTCGGGCCCGTGATGCCGAAGGTGTCGTTGACCTTCTCGGGGTTCTTCTCGTAGTCGGCACGGCGCACATGGACGCCGTTGACGTGGATCCAGGTGCGGTTGGCGCGTCGCGTCGGGTTGTCCACCTCCACGTCCACCAGGAGGAATTCCTGACGCGGCAGGTCGAACTTCTCGAGCAGGGCCATCAGGAGCGGGTGGCTCTCGGGCAGCCGCATGGCCCCGCCCTCGGCGTACTGCAAGGGGTCGGCGAAGGGCTGGGCCCCGTCCTCGTGGCCGCCCTTGCGGAACGTCTTGATACGGCCGCCGACCCGGTTGCCGTTGGCCTCGATCACCACGACGTCGTGGCCGGCCCGGTTCAGCAGGTCGGCGGCGAGCAGTCCGGCGGGGCCGGCCCCGACGATCAGGACCCGTTTCGTCCCTCTCCCCCGCCTGGGCGGCAGGCCGTTCCTCACGGCCCTCAGATAGGCGGGGACGAGCGGCTGGTCGCGCTCGTCGTGGACGACGATGGCGCGGGCCACCGTGGTGTACGCGTCCTCGCCGATGCCGGGCGGCGCGGCGTCCCGAGCCGTCGCGGGCGCCGGGGCGGGACTCAGCGCGGTCGCGGGGGCGGCGGAGGCGGCGGTGAGCCCGGCGGCGAGTGCCGTGGCACCGGCGGTCGTGACGACGGTGCGCCGCGAGGGGCGCGGGTCGGGGGCGGCGGAATCCGCGCTCGGCGCGTCCGCGGGGAGCGTGGCGACAGCCGTGGAGGGGGTCGAAGCCGCCGAAGCGGTCGTAGTGGTCGAGACGGCGGAGCCGGTGGAAGCGGCGGAGTTGGTGGTAACGGCGGAGTCGGTGGAAGCGGTCACGTCCTGGGCGGTGATGTCATGTGTGCTCATCGCGCACCACTCTTGGCATCGCGGCGGCACCGGCGAAGTGCCTTCACGCGGACGGGAACCGCAAACCACTCGACCGGTGACTGAGCCGTCCGCCCTGCTTGACGAGCATCGCGCGGCGGCAGCGTACGGAGGCCCGTGTCGGTCGTCAGTCCCTTCTCACGACCACTACTTCGTCCCGTGCGCTCCAGCGGCGCCGCTCGGTCTTGGGCGGGTTGAGGCGGATTCCGTGGGACGGCGCCGTGGACGCGTCGGCGTGGTCGCGGTAGCCGATGGCGCACTCGCCCCGCTGGCGCGCCGCGGCCACGACCGTGGCGTAGGCCGTCTCCTGGTCCGGCCGGACGTAGTCGGACGCGGGCCTGAGCCGGACTCCGCTGCCGTCCGCGGAGAAGAGTTCTTCGAACACCGCCGCCAGGTGCCGGTTCTGGGAGATCTGCGCCATCAGCAGACCGATGAGCTTGCCGCTGATGATCACGTCGGCTCCGGGGCCGAGGGGTGCCAGCGGCCGGTTGCGGTCGTCGATCAGCTCGGTAACGACGGGCAGTTCGCGTCCGGTGGTCCGTTCGAGGCGGCGCAGGAGCAGCAGGGTCACGAGGGTGCGCAGGTCGGGCTCGTCCCCCGGACGGAGGGGGTCGGAGCCGGGGTCGGGGTCCCGGCCGAGCACGATCACACTGTCGTAGGAGGCGATCTCCAGGCCACCCAGCGTGCCGGGGCGGGTGACGTCACCCCGCCGCAGGGTCAGGGTCAGCCCGGCGCCGGCCTGCGTGTCCGCGTCGTCGACCTGCCGGCCGGTGACCTCTCCGTCCTCCGCGACCACGTCGATGGCCGAGCCGGGCCGGGCGCAGCGGCGCAACTGGTCGACGATGAGGGGTGCGCGGCGGTTCCAGCCGAGCAGGAGCACCCGTTCGGGCCGCGCGGGCGGCGACTGGGCAGGCGCCCACGCGGCCTCGTCCACCAGGTGCGCGCAGTCGTCCAGGCGGACGGTGTCGTCGTCGTGGGAGATGAGGACGAGCAGGTCGTCGGGGCCGATCGGGGTCTGCGGTGGCGGGCTGAGGAGGGGAACGGCTCCCCGCATCAGTCCGACGACGCTCGATGTCGTGTACGCCAGCAGCGCGTCGCCGAACGGGCGTCCGGTCAGGGCCGGTTCGGAGGTCAGGTAGAACTCGTCGCCGGCGAAGTCCAGGAGTTCGCGGTGGACGAGGGAGATTCCGGGGCGGCGGGCGGCCTGCACGATCAGCGCCGCCGTGATGGTGTCGCTCTCCAGCACGACGCCGCGCGGTCCCGCGGCGAGGGCCGCCGCGGACCGGTAGTGGTCGTCGCGTACGGCGGCGACCACGGGCGGGCCCGTGTCGGGGTCGGGCAGCGCGGCCCGGATCGCCAGCAGCGTCTTGACCACCTGGGCGTCGGCGTCGGGCGCGTCGTGCGGCAGGACGAGAACGACACCGGCCTCGGCCGGATTGGTCAGGGCGAGGACGGCCGGATCGGTGGGAGGACCGCTGCGGCAGATCACCCGGGTACGGCCGTAGGGCCCCACCTTGGTGCTCAGTTCCTCCTCCATCGCGGTCTTGTCCCGGTCGGCCAGCACGGCGACCGTCGCGCCCCGCTGGTTGGCGTGGGCGGCGACCAGTTCGCCCACCACCGTGAAGACCTGCTCCGACCAGCCGAGCACCACGGCGTGGCCGCGTTCCAGGACGGTGGAACGGCCCCGGCGCAGGGCGATGAGCCGCTCGGTCAGGGCGGTGGTGATCAGGCCGACGAGGGTGGAGACGTACAGCAGGGCGACGAGGGCGAGCAACACGGACAGCGCCACCCGCAGCGGTGCCCCGGTGGCGCCGCCCAGCCGCAGGGTCTCTCCGGTGAGCCGCCACACCTGTGTCAGGCGCGACCCGAGAGATGCGGGGGCGTCCGGGTCGGTCCACACCAGCACCGCGCTGGCCGGCACCACCACGGCCAGGCACAGCAGGGCCAGCCAGCCCACGAGCGCCGGGGCGCCGCGTGTGAGGGTGCTGTCGAACCAGTAACGGACCCTGTCTCCGAGCGGAGTACGCCGCGGCGCCACCCTGTCCCCCTGTCGCCGATCTGCCGGTGCGGGCCGGCACGGCGTCTCCCCGCTACCCCTGCGACGCCCGCCCACCAGCACAGGAGTGTGCTGGCCCGGTCACCGGGAGGGGTGAGGATCGCGTGGGTTTCACACCTTCGGGCAGATCCCGCCGTTGACCAGCTCGGCGCCGATCTTCTCGTACGGGTCCTCGAGCTCGATCTCCTTGGCGATGGAGACACTGTCGTTGGTGTTCGTGGGGGCGCCCCACTTCTTGTCCAGGGCGTTGCGGCCCTTGGGGCCGAGGGTCACCTTCACAGGCAAGCAAGGAAACTGACAAGCTGGTTCCAGGGTTCTTGACAGCAGGTGACTCAAGTAGCCGACACACGGAGTCGGAAGGTGGTCCGGAGGGATGGTGCGGGTTCAGGTCGTCGGGGATCAGCTGGTGGCCCGCCTGCCGTGGCGCCTGGCCCTGGCCGCCGGGAGGCGGACGGTGCGCGTACCGGTGGCCGCGGTGACGGACGTACGGGTGGAAAACTCCTGGTGGCGGGCGCTGCGCGGTTCACCCGGCCGGCGCTACCGCTTCCGCGCGGCACGGTGGGCCGCGGGTGAGCGAACGCACGGAAAGGGCCGGGACTTCGTCGCGCTCGCGCAGGGCGGACCGGCGCTGCTCATCGATCTGGAGCACTGGCGCAGCCCGTACGCCCGGTTGGCGCTGACCGTGGAACACCCCGCGGAGGTCATCAGTCTACTGAAGAAGTCGGCAAAAAAGTTGAGTCAGAGTGTGTAAAGGACGAGGACCGCGGGTAGCAACCGAGTGGACGAAGTGGACACTGGAAGGAAGTGGCGAGGGGGTGATCCCTGTGCTGATGCGCACTGATCCGTTCCAGGAGCTCGACCGGCTCACCGAACGGCTGTGGGGTACGGCCGCCCGTCCGGTGGCGATGCCCATGGACGCGTGGCGTGAGGGCGACACCTTCGTCGTCCAGCTCGACCTGCCCGGTGTGGCGGCCGAGTCGATCGATGTGAACGTCGAGCGGGACGTGCTGACGGTCCAGGCCGAACGCAGGCCGACGTACGGCGACGACGCGGAGCGGGTGATCTCCGAGCGGCCCACCGGATCGTTCAGCAGGCAGCTGTTCCTGGGCGAGTCGCTGGACACCGAGCGGATCGACGCCTCGTACGAAGCGGGCGTGCTGACGCTGCGGATCCCGGTCGCCGAACAGGCCAAGCCCCGCAAGATCGCCGTCATGGGCGGCGACCGCAAGGAACTCGGCAGCTGAGAGTTCCTTCCGGCCGGTCCGAGACGGAAAGGGCGGCTCCGCACGGCGCGGAGCCGCCCTTTCCGAGTCACGGCACACCACGGGGTCGTGTCCACCGGCTCCTGGGTGACTACCGCTCGGCCGCCGGTTCCGCGACCTCCGCCTGGGCCGGCCGCAGCAGCTGGTCGCCGACCCGGTAGCCGGGGCGCAGGATCACCGCGCAGACGGGCCGTTCGACCCGGTCGGAGCGCGTGCAGGAGACCGCCTCGTGCACGGCCGGGTCGAAGGGCTCGCCCGGCGTGCCGAAGGACCGCAGCCCCAGCGCGGCGAGTTCCCTCTCCAGCACCTCGGCGACGCGCCGGAACCCGCCGGTGACCTCGCCCTGCGCGCGGGCCTCGTCGATGGCGTCCAGGACGGGCAGGAGGCCGGCGAGCACGTTGGCGACGGCCACCTCGCCGACCGCGCGGCGGTCGCGCCGCACCCGCGCGCGGTAGTTGTCGAACTCCGACCTCAGGCGTTGCAGGTCCGCCGTGCGCTCGCGCAGGCGCGCCCGCAGGACGTCGGCCTCGCCGGGGGCGGCGGCGTCCGTGCGGGGAGCCGGTTCGACGGGGCCCGGACGGCGGGGCTCCAGGCTGCTGCCCGGTCCCCGCTGCGGACCGTTGCCCCGACCCCGCTCCAAGCCGTCGCCCGGACCCCGCCGCCCGTTCTCCCGGACGATCGACAGCGGACGGTCGCCAGGGCGGCCGGTGCTGTGTGCACGGGTCATCCAGCACCCTCCTGCCGCTTGTCGTCGTCGACGATCTCCGCGTCCACGACGTCCTCGTCCTGCCCGGCGGTGCCGGCCTCCGCACCGGCTGCCCCCTGACCGCCCTGACCGCCCTGACCGCCCTGGGCCTGCTGGGCCTGCTGGGCCTGCGCGTACATGGCGGTGCCCACCTTCTGGGCCGCGGCGGTGACCTTCTCGGCGGCCTGCCGCAGGGTCGCGGTCTGCTCGCCGTCCTCCGGCTTCGCCTTCAGCGCCTCCTTCAGCTCCGCCAGCGCGCCCTCGACCTCGCCGCGGACGTCGCCGGGGATCTTGTCGGCGTTGTCGGCGAGCAGCCGTTCGGTCTGGTAGGCGACCTGTTCGGCCTGGTTGCGGGTCTCGGCGGCCTCGCGCCGACGCCGGTCCTCCTCGGCGTGCTGCTCGGCCTCGCGCATCATGCGGTCGATGTCGTCCTTCGGCAGGGAGGAGCCGCCGGTGACCGTCATCCGCTGCTCCCGGCCGGTGCCGAGATCCTTGGCGGAGACGTGCATGATGCCGTTGGCGTCGATGTCGAAGGCGACCTCGATCTGCGGGATACCGCGCGGTGCCGGGGGCAGACCGGTCAGCTCGAACATGCCGAGCTTCTTGTTGTACGCCGCGATCTCGCGCTCGCCCTGGTAGACCTGGATCTGCACCGACGGCTGGTTGTCCTCGGCGGTGGTGAAGATCTCCGACCGCCGGGTCGGGATGGTCGTGTTCCGCTCGATGAGCTTGGTCATGATGCCGCCCTTGGTCTCGATACCGAGGGACAGCGGGGTGACGTCGAGCAGCAGGACGTCCTTGACCTCACCCTTGAGGACACCGGCCTGCAGGGCCGCGCCGATGGCGACGACCTCGTCCGGGTTGACGCCCTTGTGCGGGTCCTTGCCGGTCAGTTCCCGCACCAGCTCGGTGACCGCCGGCATCCGGGTCGAGCCGCCGACCAGGATGACGTGGTCGATGTCGGACACCTTGATCCCGGCGTCCTTGATCGCGTTGTGGAACGGGCCCTTGCACCGCTCCAGCAGGTCCGCCGTCAGCTGCTGGAACTGGGCGCGGGTCAGCTTCTCCTCCAGGTGCAGCGGACCCTCGGCGGAGGCCGTGATGTACGGCAGGTTGATCGTCGTCTCGGAGGACGAGGACAGCTCGATCTTCGCCCGTTCCGCGGCCTCCCGGAGCCGCTGTACGGCCATCTTGTCCTTGGACAGGTCGACGCCGTAGCCGTTCTTGAACTGTTTGACCAGGTGGTCGACGACGCGCTGGTCCCAGTCGTCGCCGCCCAGGTGGGTGTCGCCGTTGGTGGCCTTGACCTCGACCACGCCCTCGCCGATCTCCAGCAGCGACACGTCGAAGGTGCCGCCGCCGAGGTCGAAGACGAGGACCGTCTGGTCGTTCTCCTTGTCCAGGCCGTACGCCAGGGCCGCGGACGTGGGCTCGTTGATGATCCGCAGCACCTTGAGCCCGGCGATCTCCCCGGCCTCCTTGGTGGCGGTGCGCTGGGAGTCGTTGAAGTACGCCGGGACGGTGATCACGGCGTCCGTGACGTCCTCGCCGAGGTAGGCCTCCGCGTCCCGCTTGAGCTTCTGGAGCACGCGTGCGGAGATCTCCTGGGCCGTGTACCGCTTGCCGTCGATGCTCCCGGTGTCGGGGAAGCGCCACTGCGCCTCGCCCATGTGGCGCTTGACGGAACGCATGGTGCGCTCAATGTTCGTGACGGCCTGGCGCTTGGCGACCTCACCGACCAGCACCTCGCCGTTCTTGGCGAAGGCGACCACCGACGGGGTGGTCCGGGCCCCTTCCGTGTTGGTGATGACCGTCGGCTCGCCGCCCTCCAGCACGCAGACGACCGAGTTGGTGGTGCCGAGGTCGATTCCCACTGCGCGTGCCATGGGTCCTCTCCTCCCTCCGCGTCCCCGGCCCGAAGCGGATTCTCCTCACTGAGAAACTGGATAAATTTCGTTCTGCGAATTGTCAATGAGTCCCGGTTCGACACTCATTGGGGGCTTTCGGGACCGGCGTTCCGCACGCGCCGGGGAGCGTGCGGAGCGCGCGGTCACACCCGCCACCAGTCAGCCCGGCGCAGCAGCCGCAGCATGAGGCGCCAGAGGAGATCGGGGTCGTCGAGGACGAGGGGCGCGGACCGCTCCGTGGGGGCCCGTCCGACGCGGACGGGTGCGGGCCGGCCCGTGGCCGCACGGCGCGACGCTGCGGCGTTGCGGGCGGCGTCGTAGGCCGCGCGGCGCCCGGGATCGCGGAGTGTGTCGTAGGCGGCGAAGACGTCGGCGAGGTCGTCCGGCGCCGTGGGATCCCGGGGCCCGGCGTCCGGGTGCAGCGCGCGCACCAGCCTGCGGTACGCGGAGGTGATCTCGCGGGTGGAGGCGGAACGTGGCACGCCGAGAACCGCGTAGTGGTCGCGCGGCTGTCGCTTCCCGGGCATGGTCATCACCTCACCTACCCATTGCCAGTATGCCCGGTTTGCGGTAGGCCATCTCTCACGATCCGTCCTGCCGCATTTCAGGGAACTCTCGCCTGTTCGCACCGCGGAATGTGACGCGGCTCCTACGCGGGAACCGCTCCGGCGCGGAGCATGGGCCGGGTCGGCCCGCCGTCGAGTGGGCGAGCCCACGGGAAGGAGTTCCGCACATGGCCGAGCACGTGCACGTCCGTGTCAACCAGGGCATGGCAGTCAGCGAGAACGGCGAGCTGGTGGAACACTCCGCCTGCCGCTGCGGGGCGACCTGGACCAGGACCTACCAGGCGCCCGAGGAGGGCTCCGAGCAGTAACCGGGCATTCCGCCCCCTCCGCGCGCATTCCGTGCGCGATCATGAGTGGCGTGGACACAACCGAACGAGAAGACGGACGGCAGCAGCTGGACGCGGTGAGCGTCCACAACGCGAAGCAGACGCTTCTGCGGTTCCTCGGCCGGGCGGGGGTCGGCGCGGACGACGCGGCGGAACTGATCGGCCTGGTGGAGGCCGGCGCGCTCGCCCTCGCGCACGAGAGAGTCGACGAAACCGGGCGGCGCGGGCCGTCGGCGCCCAAGGGCGAGGCCTACGACACCGGGTGGCTCGACGGCGCCCAGGCGGCGGCCGACACGCTCGGCGAGCTGGCCCGACGGGCCCTGCGGGACGCCGTCGCCTCGCATAGCCCGGAGCACTCCGCAGGCGCCCGCCCCCGCGTCACCCGAATGCAGGTCGAACGGGCGAAGGTGGCGGTCGTCCCGCTGTACCGGTCGTTCGCCGCGGACTCCGACCTCGATCCCGAAGTCTCCGACCAGGTGCTCGGCGCGGTCCTCGCCACCATGGACCCGGGGCGACGCGCCGCTTACCCGGGACGGCTGGCCGCGTTCGTCGCGGACCACCGCGAGCGGCTGGAGCGGCTGTACGCGCGGTTCGGACCGGGCAGTCCCGTCCCCGTGCACGGCCGCTACTCCCTCGTCCACTCCCCCGCCGGGGTCGCCGTCCTCGAACGCCTCGCCACGGCCCCCGCGGAGCTGCGCCGGGAGTGGGACGCCGCCGAGCTGCCGCCCGCCTGGCTGGACGGGCTCACCACGGCCTGGGGCTGACCCGAACGCTCTCGTCACTCCGTCGCGGCACGCGTGTGGCCGTGGCCGGGACCGGGCACTCGGGGCGGGTCCGTGAGTCCGAGGGAAGGTGCGGTCACGTGGAGGATCGGGGCTACGACGACGAGGGCGGTGCGCCCCTGGCGGGCTACGCCGGGATCGCGGGAGGGTTCGCGCTGGGGGTGGCGGCGTACGCGACGGTGTTCCGGCGGCTGGGGCGGCGGGTGCCGGACCAGGTGCCGCCGTGGGATGTGCTGCTGCTGGGGACGGCGACGTTCAAGGTGGCGCGGCTGCTGTCCAAGGACAAGGTCACCGGCTTTCTGCGGGCGCCGTTCACCCGCCGCGTGGCGGAGGGCGAGGCCAGCGAGGTGATGGACCAGTCGCGTGGTGGCCCGGCCCGGCGGGCGGTCGGCGATCTCCTGTCCTGCCCGTTCTGCGTGGGCGCCTGGGTCGCCGCCGGACTGACCGGTTACTACGCCTGGTCGCCACGGCCCGCCCGGCTGGTGTGCGCGGGGCTCAGCGCGGTCACGATGGCGGACTGGCTGCAGTACGCCTGGACCGGGACCCAGCAGGCCGTCGAGGGCTGACGTCAGGGGGACAGGCCGCAAAACAGGAGCAGGGCGAGGAGTGTGCGTATGTCCATGTCCCTTTCGGTGCCCTTGACGGTCGACGCCCGTGAGCACGGGCTGACCGGTGACGGGGTCACCAACGACCAGCCCGCGTTCCAGCAGCTGGTGGACACGTTGGGCGCCGCCTGCGCCGCGGACGGCCGCCCCCGGACCATCCGGGTCCCCGCGGGGCGGTACGTGATGCGCGACCGGCCGACGCTGTGGCGCAGCGGGGTCTCGCTGATCGGGGCCGGCCGCGGTGCCACCTGCTTCGTCCTGGCGAATCCGGGCGCGCCGCGCACTCCGGTGCCGCTGGCGTGGTTCACCACCGCGCAGCACGGCGCCGGCCCGGACCGGTACATCGCGGACGTCACCTTCGCGCACTTCGAGATCGACGGGTCGGCGGTGTCGACGGAGGGGTACGACGTCCTGGCCAAGGGGCTGGGGCTGCAGTACGTGCTGCGGGGCCGGTTCAGCGACCTGTACATCCATGACACCGCGGCGACCGGTTTCGGCTGCGACTTCCTCCAGGACACGGTGGTGGAGGGAGTGCTGGCGCAGCGGTGCGGGCGGCAGGACCCGGGCGAGGAGATGGGCGGCGCGGGCATCGGGATCGGCATCGGCGGCTGGGGTGCGGTGGAGCGGCTGACCGTCAGCGACTGCACCGCGGTCGGCAACGGCACGAACGGCATCTTCCTGGAACTCCAGCAGGAGCACTGGGAGCCGCCGCGCGGTATCCGGATCACGTCCTGCCACTGCGAGGACAACCGGTTCGGCATCTCCGACTGGGGCGCCGACGGGCTGATCGTCACCGCCTCGACGATGATCGCGAACCACGAGGCCGGGTTCGACGTGTCCTCCCAGGGCACCACCAGCGTCGGCGGGCGCGGCGGCATCGTCACCGGCTGCGTCATCGACGGCAACGTGCGCGACGGCATCGGCTTCGGCAACAGCCCCGGCCCCTACGCCTTCCGCGGCAACCGGATCAGCAGCAACGGCCGCTACGGCTTCTGGGACCACAACCTGGAGGGCGGCGACCAGGGGCCCGCCTCGGACGTCGTCCTGGAGTCCAACGACATCCGCGACAACGCCCTCGACGGCGTCCGGGTCGACGCCGGGCTGCGCGCTCCGGCGCTGCTCGGTAACCGGATCCGCGACAACGGACGGCGCGTGGCGCCGGAGGCTTCCGGGGGCGGCGACGGCGTGCGCTGCGAGCCGCTGGCGCTGGTCGACGAGGGCGCGCAGTGGCCGCCGGACGGTCACCGGGGCAAGCGGGTGACGGTGGACGGGCAGAGCGCGCTGGTGACGTACAACACCGCGACCCGGCTCGGTCTGGCCCCCTGGCGGCCGGGCGCGCCGACCGCGTGGCGCGACGGCACACCGGCGCCCGGCGCGGCGTACCGGCTCCCGGGCGGTCCCGGGACCCGCGCGGGGGTCACCGTCGACGCGCCGGTGACCGACGTCCAGATGGACGGCAACCGCGTCTGGGACGACCGGCCGCCCCCGTCGCAGACGTACGGCCTGTGGATCACGGCCGACGGCCGGATGACCGGCGGGCGCGTCCGTGACAACGACTTCACCGGCAACACCGATGGGGCGACGCGGTTCGACACCGCGCCGGTGGAGGTGCGGTGGCGGGACAACGACGAGTGACGCCCCCTCAGACCACAGCCGAGTGACGCCCCGTCATGAGTGACGCCCCGTCAGACCACAGCCGGCTGTGGGTCAGGCCCCGGCCGGCTGTCGGTCGCTCGGCGCGCGCGGTTTCGGTCGGCGCTGCTCAGCGCGGCTGGGGAGCCTTCCTGCTCCCCGTGTCGCTGCCCAGGCGCAGCCGCGCGCCCTGGCGGAGGAGTTCCTCCTGGACGAGTTCGGCGGGCACCTCGCGGGGGGTGCGCCCGGAGCGGACGGCCAGCGCGGCGCAGACACCGGCGGCCTGACCGGTCGCCATGGAGATGGGCATGACGCGGTACGAGGAGTGCGCCACGTGGGAGCCGGAGATACAGCGGCCGGCGACGAGGATCCGTTCAGTGTCGCGGGGCAGCAGGCAGCGCAGCGGGATGTCGTAGAAGCGGCCCTGCGGGACGCGCATGAGGATGGTGCCGGAGCCCTTCGGGTTGTGGATGTCGACGGGGTACGCGCCGTGCGCGATGACGTCAGGGAAGGACCGGGCCTCCATGATGTCGTGGCCGGTCAGGTGGTAGTCGCCGAGGATGCGGCGGGTCTCGCGGACGCCGATCTGGGTGCCGCTCTGCACGACGTACGACTTCTCGAAGCCGGGCACGTGCAGCCGCAGGAACCGTTCGATCTGCTCCAGTTGGCGGCGGGCGGTGTACTCGGCGCGGGTCAGGTCCCACACGTCGATGCCCAGCGCCCCCGTGACGCGGGTGCTGTTGACGCTCACCTCGCCGGCGTGCGGGGTGCCGAAGAAGAGGATGTCCTCGCGGGGCAGGGTGAGTTCGCCCGCCTTGGTGGCCTCCTCGACGAGGTTCCACAGTCCGTGCACGCCCTTCCACTGGTCGGGGTGTTCGCGGACGTACTCGGCGAACCGCGGGCGCAGGAAGTCGACGACCCGGAACATCAGCGTCATCGGCTGCACCAGCCCGTCCTTGGGGCGGCCGATCTCGAAGGACGCCCCGCAGGCGGTGGCCACGTCGCCGTCTCCGGTGCCGTCGACGACGACGTCCGCGTCGATCACCACCGGCCCGGACTTGGTCTCGAAGACCACCCGCCAGCCGTTGTCGAGCGGCAGCGCGGTGGAGGCGAAGGAGTGCAGCAGCAGGCGTACTCCGGCGTCGTCCAGCAGGTCGAGGAGGGTGAGCTTGTAGACCTCCGGGTCGAACGGCACGGTGTAGCCGGTCTTCAGGGACGGCGGGACGCAGCCGCCGCGCGAGTTCAGCCGGTCCAGGAGCTGCCACAGGAACCCGGCGACCACCGCCTCGCCCTCGCCGTGGTCGGGCGGCAGCAACGGCACGCCGTCCTCGCCGGGTTCGGCGAACACCGCCTGTTTGCGCTCGTTGTGGAACGACATCAGCGGCATGACGAGGGCCGCGGTGGCGTTGCCGCCGAGGAAGCCGTAGCGCTCCACGAGGACGACCTCCGCGCCGGCCTCGGCCGCCGCGCAGGCCGCCGCGGTGCCGGCCGGTCCCCCGCCGACGACCAGGACGTCCGTGCGACCGCCGTCGCGGGCGGGGCGCGGCGGCAGGGTGATGGTCCGGGACTGTGCGGGTGGTTCCAGGATCGGCATCGCTTCTTCCCGTCGGCAGGTGGATCCGCTGCGGCAGGCCCGGCGTCCGGCGCGGCGGGGGCGGCGGGCCCGGCGGCGGATGTCAGGTCGCGGTCCCGGTACCCGGCCTGAGGAGGTGCAGGCCCGGCTCGGCGACTTCGGGGACGGCCGGGGCGGCTGCGTCGAGTGAGTCGAGCACCGAGCCGAGACGCGTACAGGTCTCCCGGGCGCGGCCCCGCAGCCGCCGCACGGCATCCTCGAAGTCGCCGCGCCGCTGCGGGAACTCGTCCCAGAGCCGGTCCACCTCGGCCAGCAGCAGCCCGGCCTGCTCGCGGGCGACGCCGACGAGGGCGGGGGCGCCGAGGCGGCGGGCGAAGTCGAAGACCTTGCCGGAGTACGGCAGCGGCAGCACGGGCAGCCCGGACAGCGCGGCGAAGATCAGGAAGTGCAGGCGCATCCCGACGACGAGGTCGAGATGGCTCATGAAGCCGAGGACCTGGCCGGGGCTGTAGACGCTGTGCAGGATGCGGCCGCGGTCCGGGGCGGTCATCCGGGAGAGCACGCCGTGGGCGTGGTGCACGTCCTGGCGTTCCATCGGGACGAAGACGACATGGGCGTCGAGGCGGCGGACGAGGAAGTCCGCGACGTCGGCGAGGAGCGCGTGGTAGTCGCCCTCGTCGAGCTTCTCGGCGGCCCGGCCGGGTTCCCGGACCGACATCCCGACCAGCCGGTGGACGTCGGCGGGGATGCCCTCCTGGCGCATCATCTGGTCGGTGAAGGGCTCGGGCGGCAGCAGCAGCGCGGGGTCGGCGGTGACGATGATGTCGCGGTCGACGCCGGCCTCCTCCAGGACGAGGTGGGACTCCTCGTCGCGGACGACGACCTCGTCCATGGCGGACAGCACCGCGCGCACCGCCTCCCGGTCCTCCGCCTCGCGCAGCGGACCGGCGCCGATGGCGTAGGCGAAGGTGCGTACGCCGCGGGCCTGGGCCGCGCCGACCACCCGGAGGTAACGGCGGGCCTCGCCGTCGTAGAGGATGCCGCCGCCGCCGACGACCAGCAGGTCGAGGCGGGAGACGACGTCGAGCACCTGCCGCTGCGGGACGCCCTCCCAGTCGACCACCTCGTCGAGGGTGGGGTGGTGGGCGCGGGTGTGCTCGGCGTTGCGGCTCAGGGCGACGAGTCGCGCCCCTGGGCGGTGGGTACGCAGACAACTCAGGATGCAGCTGAGGATGGCCTCGTCGCCGAGGTTGAAGCCTCCGTAGGAACCGAGCAGTCCGATGCGCGGGCTCGCTTCGGTGAACCGGGGGGGCTGAGCGGTGGTGGTCATCCGGCACTCCTGTTCCGTGGCGGGTCGCTGCCGCGGGTTCGGGCCCGAGTTGCCGTCACAAGTCGGGAGAAACACCCTGCCGAGGCACTTTTCGGCGGACGGTGTCCGGGCAGGTCGGGCGGCGGACGGCCGGTACGCCGGGTACGCCGCCGTGTCATACGCACGGCAGCCGCGAGGTGTGTCGCGGCGGAGCCCGTCACCGCCGGGGCCCGAGGCCGGGGCCGCGGCCCGTGCTGTCCTGGACCGGCCCGGACGTCGGCGCGGCGGTCGACTCCCGCGCCCATCCTTCCACGGCTCCTCGTGGGCCACCATCGGGACCGCGGCCGGGCCTTCGGGGTCCGGTGCCGTCCCGAGGCCGGGTTCGCCGGGGGTGACTTCCGGGTTCCCGGGCCGGTCTGGTGCAGTCGGGTTCCCGGGCCGGTCTGGTCGACTCGGTTTCACGGGCGGCCTGGGTGATCCGGCCGACTCCGGGCAGCTCCGGCCGGCTCGGGCCGAGGGGCGTGGGCCGCCACTTCCCGTCGAGGCTCCCGCCGTAGGGGCTGATCCCTCGCGCCCCAGCCCTCAGCCGGGGCCGTCCCGCGCGCCCCCGGCCCTCACCCCCCGGGGCGCCCTTCGTGCCCCGCCCCCGCTGGCCGTTGCCCTCCCTCTCTCACCCCTGCCGTCCCCCTCCCGGCCCCGCGCCCCGCGCCCCTTCGGGTGCCGTAAGAGATTCCCGGCATGGCGTGGGACCAAAGGGAGACCGGGGGTGCCGAGTCGCGTCGGCCGGTGGGGCGAGGGAGCGGTCACGCTTCGTACATCACCCGGTTGCAGTACATCACCGAGCCCGCGCCGCCCTGAGGACGGAGGCTGTTCGGGCGCCCCGGCGGTCCGCCGACACTCCGGCGGACGGGTCGCACGGTCGCCCGGCGGCCATGCGGGCCCTCCGCGTCCCGCACCGGAGCACCGGTCCGCCGTCGCCCCAACGGAGGAGGCTGAATGAGCACCCTTTCTTCCCGGACCTGGCAGCACGCCGTCGTCACCGGCGGCGCCGGGTTCGTCGGCTCGCACCTGTGCGCCGCCCTGCTGGAGTCGGGCGCCGCCGTCACCTGCGTGGACGACTTCAGCACCGGCCGGCCGGAGAACGTGACGCCGCTGCTCGACCGCCCCGGGTTCACCCTGGTGCAGGCGGACGTCGCCGCGGGCATCCCCGTCGACCGGCCACCGGACCTGGTGCTCCACTTCGCCTCCCCCGCCTCCCCGGCGGACTACCTGCGCCTGCCCCTGCACACGATGGAGACCGGCAGCCTCGGCACCCGTCACGCCCTGGAGCTGGCCCACCGCTCCCGCGCCCGGTTCGTGCTCGCCTCGACGTCCGAGGTGTACGGCGACCCGCAGCAGCACCCGCAGGACGAGCGGTACTGGGGCCATGTCAACCCGGTCGGCCCGCGCAGCGTCTACGACGAGGCCAAGCGCTACGCCGAGGCGCTGACCACCGCGCACGCGGACAGCGAGGGCACCGACACCTGCATCGTGCGGCTGTTCAACACCTACGGCCCCCGGATGCGCGGCCACGACGGCCGGGCGGTGCCGACGTTCATCCGCCAGGCGCTGGACGGCGAGCCCCTCACGGTGACCGGCGACGGCCGCCAGACCCGCTCCCTGTGCTACGTCGACGACACCGTGCGCGGCATCCTCGCCGCGGCGGCGCACGGTATGCGCGGCCCGGTGAACATCGGCAACCCCGCCGAGATCACCATGCTCGACCTGGCCCGGCTGGTGATCGGGCTGACCGGCTCCGGCTCCGAGATCCGCTTCATCGAGCGGCCGACCGACGATCCGGCCGTGCGCTGCCCGGACATCACCCTGGCCCGCGACAAGCTCGGCTGGGAGCCGGAGGTGGACGCCGAGGAGGGGCTGCGCCGCACGATCGACTGGTTCCGCTCCGGCGCGGAGCACTGAGCCCGCCGTCCTCCGTCGCCCCGCCCGCCCGCCGCGACCCCGCGAAGCCGACCGCCCCTTCGCCGAAAGGCCTGGCCCTCCATGCGCATCCTCGGAATCAACGCTCTTTTTCACGACCCCGCCGCCGCTCTGGTGATCGACGGCCGTACCGTCGCCGCCGCCGAGGAGGAGCGGTTCTCCCGCCGCAAGCACGGCAAGCGGCCGGTGCCGTTCTCCGCCTGGGAGCTGCCGGAGAAGGCCGCCGCGTGGTGTCTGCGGCGGGCCGGTCTGCGCCCGCAGGACCTGGACGCCGTCGCCTACTCCTACGACCCCGCGCTCGCCCGCCCCGCCGACGCGATGGGCCTGGACGACCCCTGGGACCACCTGCGGCAGACATACGCCCGGGAGGCCCCGAACTTCCTCAAGGAGGTGCTGCCGGGCCTCGACCCGGACATCGTCCGCTTCGTGCCCCACCACATGGCGCACGCCGCGTCCGGCGCGTTCTGCGCGGACGGCGCCGAGGACTCCTCCGTGCTGGTCCTGGACGGCCGCGGCGAGCGCGCCTCGCACCTGGCGGCGCGCCGGGTCGGCGACAAGCTGGAGCCGCTGTACGCCCAGGACCTGCCGCACTCGCTCGGCCTGGTCTACGAGGAGCTGACCGCCCATCTGGGCTTCCTGCGCTCCTCCGACGAGTTCAAGGTGATGGCCCTCGCCTCGCACGGCACCCCGCGGATGCTGTCCGAGCTGCGCCGCTACGTCCACCCGACCGGCGACGGCGGGTTCCGGGCGACCGGGGTGCCGTGGGAGGAGTTCTGCCCGCCGCGCGGCGCCGAGGAGCCCTGGACGCAAGCGCACGCGGACGTGGCCGCCAGCGCCCAGGCGGTGCTGGAGGAGACCCTGCTGGACCTGGTGCGCTGGCTGCACGGCCGTACGCACGACAGTGTGCTCACGCTCGCCGGCGGCGTCGCCCTGAACTGTGTCGCCAACTCGCGCATCGCCCGCGAGGGCCCCTTCTCCCGGGTGTGGGTGCAGCCCGCGGCCGGTGACGCGGGCACCGCGCTGGGCGGCGCGCTGCTGCTGGCCGCCGGGGAGGGCGAGACGCCGGAGCCGATGACCGGCGCCGACCTGGGCCGGGACTGGACGGACGCCGAGCTGGGGGCGTGGCTGAAGACGGCCGCCGTACCGTTCGAGCGGCCACCGGACATCGCGGCGACGGTGGCGCGCACGCTCGCGGACAACGGGATCGTCGCCTGGTTCCAGGGGCGTTCCGAGTACGGTCCCCGGGCGCTCGGCCACCGCTCGCTGCTGGCCCACCCCGGGCACGCGGGCAACCTCGAACGCCTCAACGACGTCAAGGGGCGCGAGCAGTTCCGGCCGGTCGCGCCGATGGTGCCGGCCGACCGCGCCGCCGAGATCTTCGACGGGCCGCTGCCCAGCCCGTACATGCTGTTCGTGCACGACGTGGCGGAGGACTGGAAGGACCGTATCCCCGCGGTCGTCCACGTGGACGGCACGGCCCGCATCCAGACCGTCGACCCGGCGCGGGAGCCGCTGGTGGCGCGGATGCTGAGCGAGTTCGAGAAGCTGACCGGGCTGCCCGTGGTGGTCAACACGAGCCTCAACACGGCCGGCCGGCCCATGGTGGACGACCCGCGCGACGCGCTGGAGTGCTTCGGCTCCTCGCCCGTCGACCTGCTCGCCATCGGCCCGTACGCGATCCGGCGCGGCGACTTCTTCCGCGCCTCCGGCGACGGGAGGGCCTGATGGGCGAGCCCGCGTACGCCGTGGTGATCCCCACCCTGGGCCGGCCGAGCCTGGGCGTCTGTCTGCGGGCCCTGGCCGCCGCCGAGGGGCCCCCGCCTCGGCGGATCGTCCTCGTCGACGACCGGGCAGGGGCGGCGGGCGCCTCGCTCATGGCCGAGGTGCCCGAGTCGCTGCGGCCCCGCACGACGGTCGTCCCGGGCGGCGCCCGGGGACCCGCCGCGGCCCGCAACACCGGGTGGCGGGCGGCCGGTCCCGTGCCGTGGATCGTCTTCCTGGACGACGACGTGGTGCCCGGCCGCACCTGGGCCGCCGACCTCGCCCGGGACCTCGCCGCGGCGACGGAACGGACCGCCGCGGTGACCGCGCGCATCGAGGTGCCGCTGCCGGAGGACCGGCGCCCCACCGACTGGGAGCGGAACACCGCCGGGCTCGCCACCGCCCGCTGGATCACCGCGGACATGGCGTACCGGCGTACGGCGCTGGAGGCCGCGGGAGGTTTCGACGAGCGGTTCCGGCGGGCGTTCCGGGAGGACGCGGACCTGGCGCTGCGGGTGACCGCCGCCGGGTGGTCGGTGGCCGAGGGTTCCCGGATCACGACCCACCCGGTGCGGCCCGCCGACCGCTGGGTGTCGGTGCGGCTCCAGGCGGGCAACGCGGACGACGTCCTGATGACCCGGCTGCACGGCCGCGGCTGGTGGCACCGGGCGGACGCGCCGCGGGGGCGCCTCCCGGGGCACTTCGCGGTCACCGGGGCCGCGGTGACCGCCCTCTCCTGCGCGGCGCTGCGCCGGCCGCGGGCCGCCGCGGTGTGCGGCGCGCTGTGGCTCGCCGGGACGGCGGAATTCGCGCTGGCCCGCATCCGCCCGGGCCCACGGACCCGCGACGAGGTCGTCACCATGGCGCTGACCGGCGTCGCCATCCCGCCGACCGCCGTCTGGCACTGGCTGCGGGGGCAGATCATCCACCGGGGAACCGTCCCGTTCACCCCGTCGGCCACCGCCGGACCGCCCCGGCCCCTGCGGGATGCCGAGCCGGAACAGGTGGGCTCATGAGCACACGTCCCTGGATCTACACAGGCCCCGGGAAGCCCGCCGGTGACCCGGAGGAAGGCCTTCTGTCGCGTGCGTACGCCTGCGGCTGCGAGGAGCGGTCGGCGACCGTGCGTCACGGCCCCGCCCACACCCACCACCCCGCCGACGACCTCCCCTCCGCCGTTCTCTTCGACCGGGACGGGACGCTGGTCGTCGACGTGCCGTACAACGGCGACCCCGCGCGGGTCGTGCCGATGCCGACGGCGCGTGCGGCGGTGGACGCCGTGCGGGCGCGGGGTGTCGCGGTGGGGGTGGTGAGCAATCAGTCGGGTGTGGCGCGCGGGCTGCTGACGCGGGAGCAGGTGGAGTCCGTGCAGCGGCGGGTGGAGGAGGTGCTGGGCCCGTTCGGGGTGTGGGCGGTGTGCCCGCACGGGCCGGACGACGGCTGCGGCTGCCGAAAGCCCGCCCCGGGGCTGGTCCTGGCGGCCTGCGCGCGCCTCGGCGTGGACCCGGCGCGCGCCGTGGTGATCGGTGACATCGCCGCCGACCTGGGCGCGGCCCGCGCGGCGGGCGCGCGCGGCATCCTCGTCCCGACGCCCGCGACCCGCCCGGAGGAGACGGCCGCCGCCCCGGAGACCGCGCCGGATCTGCTGTCGGCGGTACGGCTTGCCCTGGGCGGCAGGCGGCCGGGCTCCGACGGATCCGCGAGGCCGCCGTACGTCGCGTGCGTCGGGCGCGTCGGGCGCGGGCCCGTGCCCGCTCCCGGCGACGCGCCGCACCACACCCCCGGCACGGCGTCCGGCACCGACGCCCCGCGCCCCATCGGCGCCCCGCACGCCACCGACACGCCGCGCTCGACCGGCGGCGCCACCCACCCCACCGACGCACCCCCCGCCTCCCCCGGCACCGTCCGAACGGCGGCCCCCTCATGACCGCGGCCCCCCGGACCCTCGTCGTCCGTCTCGACAGTGCCGGAGACGTGCTGCTCGCGGGGCCGGCCGTGCGGGCGGTGGCCGCCGGGTCGGCGTACACGGCGTTGCTGTGCGGGCCGCAGGGCGAGCAGGCGGGTCGGATGCTGCCGGGGGTGGACGAGGTGCTGGTGCACGACGCCCCGTGGGTGGGTCTGGAGCCCGCACCGGTGTCCCGGGAGGAGACGCGGCGGCTGCTGGGGACGCTGGCGGAGCGGCGCTTCGACCGCGCGCTGATCCTGGTGTCGTACCACCAGAGCCCGCTGCCCGCGGCCCTGCTGCTGAAGGTGGCGGGGGTCGGCTGGACGGCGGCCGACTGCGAGGACTATCCGGGCGCGCTGCTCGATCTGCGCCACCAGCGGCGTCCGCACCGGCACGAGGCGCTGGCCGCGCTGGATCTCGCCGAGGACGCCGGTTTCGCGCTGCCGCCGGGCGACGACGGGGCGCTGCGGGTGCGGACTCCGCCGGACACCACCCATCTGACGGGCCCGGAACCGTACGTGGTGCTGCATCCGGGTGCCGCCGTGCCGGCCCGCGCCTGGAGTCCCGGCCGGGCGGCGCGGGCCGCGGCGGCGCTGGCCGCGGAGGGCTACCGGGTGGTGGTCACCGGTGGGCGCGGGGAGCGCGAGCTGACCGCGCGGGTGGCCGGGCGGCACGCCCTGGACCTCGGCGGGGCCACCGATCTGCGGGAGCTGGCCGGGGTGCTGGCCCGGGCCCGGGTGGCGGTGACGGGGAACACCGGTCCGGCGCATCTGGCCGCCGCGGTCGGCACTCCGGTGGTGTCGCTGTTCGCGCCGGTGGTGCCGGCCGAGCGGTGGCGGCCGTACGGCGTGCCGTCGGTGCTGCTGGGCGACCAGCGGGCCGCCTGCGCCGGGACGCGGGCCCGCCGCTGTCCCACGCCGGGGCATCCCTGCCTGGACGGGGTCGGCGACGCGGAGGTGCTGGCCGCGGTGGCCGCGCTGAGCGGCGACGGAGGAGACGACCGAGTGACCGACCGACCAGTCGGGATGAATAACTTGACGGAGACAAGAAAGACGGCGAACAAGACAACTGTGACAAAAGGGGCAGATGAGCGAGGAGTGGCCTGGTGAACATTCTGCTGTGGCATGTGCACGGCTCCTGGACGACCGCGTTCGTGCAGGGCCCGCACACCTACCTCGTCCCCGTGCTCCCCGACCGCGGCCCGGACGGCCTCGGTCGCGCCCGCACGTTCTCCTGGCCGGCCTCCGTACGCGAGCTGTCCCCGGACGAGCTGCGTGAGGCGGAGGTCGACCTGGTCGTCCTCCAGCGCCCGCACGAGCCGGAACTGGCCGCACGCTGGCTGGGCGGCCGGCGCCCCGGCCGGGACGTGCCCGCGGTCTACCTGGAGCACAACGCCCCGGACGGGAACGTGCCGGACACCCGGCACCCGTTCGCCGACCGCGACGACCTGACGCTCGTCCACGTCACCCATTTCAACCGTCTGTTCTGGGACAACGGCGGCACCCGCACCGAGGTCGTCGAGCACGGCATCGTCGACCCGGGGCACCAATACACCGGCCGGCTCCCCCGCGCGGCCGTCGTCGTCAACGAGCCCGTACGGCGCGGCCGGTACACGGGTACGGACCTGCTGCCCGCCCTGGCCGAGGCCGCGCCGCTGGACGTGTTCGGCATGCGCACCGAGGGCCTGGCCGCCCACCTGGGGCTGCCCGAGGAGCGGTGCCGGTCCGCCGACCTGCGGCAGAGCGAGCTGCACGGGGCGATGGCCGAACGGCGGCTGTATCTGCACCCGGTGCGCTGGACCTCGCTGGGCCTGTCCCTGCTGGAGGCCATGCACCTGGGCATGCCGGTGGTGGCGCTGGCCACCACGGAGGCCGTGGAGGCCGTACCGCCCGGCGCGGGCGTGCTGTCCACCCGCCCCGAGGTGCTGGCCGAGGCCGCCCGCCGCTATCTGGCGGACCCGGACGCGGCGTACGAGGACGGGGCGCGGGCCCGCCAGGCGGCCCTCGCACGGTACGGGCTCAAGCGCTTCCTGAACGACTGGGAGCGCGTGATCACGGAGGTGCGCTCATGACCGCATCGGTCGGTTCCCTGACCGCCGCCCTGGACGCCGGTGCCCCCGGCTCCCTCGACATCGCGCTGGTCTCCGAGCACGCCAGTCCGCTCGCCGCGCTCGGCGGGGTGGACGCGGGCGGCCAGAACGTGCATGTCGCCGCGCTCGCGAGCGCCCTCGCCGACCGCGGGCACCGGGTGACCGTCTTCACCCGCCGGGACAGCCGGGAGCTGCCCGACCGGGTGCCGCTGCGCGACGGCGTCGAGGTGCACCACGTGCCCGCCGGGCCGCCCGAGCCGCTGCCCAAGGACGAACTCCTGCCGCACATGGTCGAGTTCGGGCACTATCTGACCCGGGTGTGGCGGACCCGCCCGCCCGACGTGGTGCACTCGCACTTCTGGATGTCGGGCCTGGCCTCGCTGCACGCGGTGCGCGCCCTGGACCTGCCGCTGCTGCACACGTATCACGCGCTCGGCACGGTCAAGCGCCGCCACCAGCAGCTCGCTGACACCAGCCCGCCGCAGCGCATCGCGCTGGAGACCGAGGTCGGCCTCGGCTGCGACCGGGTCATCGCCACCTGCCGGGACGAGGTCGCAGAGCTGACCCGGATGGGCGTACGCGCCGACAAGGTGAGCGTGGTGCCGTGCGGCGTCGACACCGAGCTGTTCACCCCCCAGGGCCCGGCCGCCCCGCGCGGCCCCCACCCCTACCGGCTGCTCCAGCTCGGCCGCCTGGTCCCGCGCAAGGGCGCCGCGGTGTCCATCGCCGCGCTGAGCCTGCTGCCCGACACCGAACTGGTGGTGGTCGGCGGGCCCCCGGCGGACCGGCTGGACGAGGACCCCGAGGTGCGCCGACTGCGCGAGATCGCGCGCCGCGCCGGGGTCGCCGACCGGGTCCGGTTCACCGGCGGGGTGCCCAGCCGGCAGGTCCCGCCGCTGCTCCGCGGCTCCGACGTGGTGCTGTGCCCGGCGGACTACGAGCCGTTCGGCATCGTGCCGCTGGAGGCGATGGCCTGCGGTGTCCCGGTCGTGGCCAGCGCGGTCGGCGGCCAGCTCGACACCGTCGCCGACCCCGGCACCGGACGCTTGGTCCCGCCGCGCGACCCGCGGGCGCTGGCCCGGGCGGTCGCCGATCTCCTCGCCCGCCCCGAGGCCCGCCGGGCCTGCGGCGCCGCCGGACGCCGCCGGGTGCTGCGCCGCTACACCTGGGACCGGGTCGCCGCCGAGACCGAGGCGGCGTACTGCGCCGTCCTCGACGCCGCTCCGGCGGCCGCGACGGGGGTGGTGTGAGGCAGCGTCCGAGGGAGCACCGACCGTCCCCCCGTCCCCGCCGCGAGCCCGACGTTCGAAGGAGGTGCGGGTCCCGCCGCCGTCGCCGCGACGCGGCAACGCCCGACCAGTATGAGCGAATCCCCTGCACTCGCCGCCGCCCGACTGCACTGCCGGTCCCTGGAGCAGGCACTCGTCCGACTGCGCACCGACGGCCTCGGCCGGATCGCGGACTGGGGCGGCCGGCTGGCCGCCGTCCTCCCGCCCGGCGGGCGGCTGCTCGCCGCGGGCAACGGCGGCAGCGCCGCCCAGGCCCAGCACCTGACCGCCGAGCTCGTCGGCCGCTACCGGCAGGAGCGGCCCGCGTTCTCGGCGATCTCCCTGCACGCGGAGACCTCCAGCCTCACCGCCATCGGCAACGACTACGGCTTCGACCAGGTCTACGCCCGTCAGGTCGCCGCCCACGGCCGGCCCGGTGACGTGCTGATGCTGCTGTCCACGTCCGGGCGCAGCGCCAACCTGATCAGCGCTGCCGTCGCGGGCCGCCGGGCGGGGCTGCGGGTCTGGGCGCTGACCGGGCCCGGCCCGAACCCGCTCGCCGAGGCCGCGCACGAGGCGCTGTGCGTCGACGCCGACACCACGGCCACCGTGCAGGAGGCCCACCTGGTCGCCGTACACCTGCTCTGCGAGGCCTTCGACGCGGCCCTCGGCACCGAGTTCGCCGTCCGAGAGCGGGCCACCGTCGCCGGGAGGGTGTCGTGATGGCGCCGCGGCCGCTGGTGGTCGTCGGGGACGTGCTGCTCGACGAGGACGTCGAGGGCGTCGCCACCCGGCTGGCCCCGGACGCGCCCGCGCCCGTCGTGGACGTCACCGACGACCGGCGCCATCCCGGCGGGGCGGGCCTCGCCGCGGCGCTGGCGGCCCGCGGCGGGCGTGAGGTGGTCCTGGTGACCGCGCTCGGCGACGACGCGGCCAGTCACGCGGTGCGCCGGCAGCTGCGCGGCCGGGTGCGGCTGGTGGAGATCCCGCTGCACGGCAGCCTGCCGGTGAAGACCCGGGTGCTGGCGGGCGGCCGGCCGCTGGTCCGTATCGACCGGGGCGGCGGCGAGCCCGGACAGCCCGAGCCCGGCGAGCCCGACGAGGCGGTCCGCAAGGCGCTGGCCGAGGCCCACGCCGTGCTCGTCGCCGACTACGGGCGGCACACGGCGCGCGCCGTACGCCGCCACCTGGAGGCGGTCGTCCCGCGCACCCCGCTGGTCTGGGACCCGCACCCCAAGGGCGATCCTCCGGTGCCCGGCGCCCGGCTCGTCACCCCGAACGCGGGCGAGGCGCGCAGCCTGTGCCCCGGCGACGGCGAGTCGCTGCGCGCGTACGCCGAGCGCGGCTCACGGCTCGCGGACCGCTGGCAGGCGGCGGGCGTCGCCGTGACGCTCGGCGAGCGCGGGGTGCTGCTGACCCGGCCCGCCGGGGGTACGCCGATGCTGGTGCCGGCACCGTACAAGGCGAGCGGTGATCCGTGCGGGGCGGGCGACTGCTTCGCCGCGACGGCCGCCGCCGCGCTCGCCGACGGCGCGCTGCCGGAGGAGGCGGTGCAGCGGGCGGTCGCCGAGGCCGCCGCGTTCGTGGCGGCGGGCGGCGCCGGGAACCCGGCACTGTGGCGGACCGAACCGGACACCTCGGTGCGGCAGGCGCCCGCCACGGACCCGTTCGCCCTCGCCGAGCAGGTACGGGCGCGCGGCGGCACCGTCGTGGCCACCGGCGGCTGCTTCGACCTGCTGCACGCCGGGCACGTCGGGCTGCTGGAGAGCGCGCGGCGGATCGGCGACTGTCTCATCGTGTGCCTCAACTCGGACGCGTCCGTCGCCCGCCTCAAGGGGCCGGGCCGGCCCATCAACCCCGTGGCGGACCGGGCGCGCGTGCTCCAGGCGCTGGGCAGCGTCGACGCCGTCGCGGTGTTCGACGAGGCGACCCCGCAGCGGCTGCTGAGCCGGCTGCGGCCGGACGTGTGGGTGAAGGGCGGCGACTACTCCGTGCAGGAGCTGCCCGAGGCGGAGACGCTGGCCGCGTGGGGCGGGCAGGCCGTGGTGCTGCCGTACCTCGACGGCCGGTCCACCACCGTGCTGGCCCGCCGGGCGGCGCGGGCCGCCGTCCGGCTGAAGCCGGGAGGGCCGGCGGCGTGAACGGGAATCCGCGGCCCGGGCGCACCGCCCGGCCGAGCGTGCTGGTGCTGCGCGCGCTCGGGCTGGGCGACCTGCTGACCGCCGTACCCGCCCTGCGGGCGCTGCGCCGTCATCTGCCCGGCCACGAACTGGTGCTGGCCGCGCCCGGGCGGCTGGCCGAGCCGGCCGCCGCGACCGGGGTGGTCGACCGGCTGCTGCCCGCCGAGGCCCCGGACCGGGCCGTGCCCACCACGCTGGCGTGGCCGGGCCCCGGCCCCGACGTGGCCGTCGACCTGCACGGCAACGGCCCGCCCAGCCACCTCCTGCTCCAGCGGCTGCGCCCCGGCCAGCTGCTGGGCTACGCCCACCCCGGCACGCCCGGCCTCCCGGGCCCGGTGTGGCGGGAGGACGAGCACGAGCGGGACCGCTGGTGCCGGCTGCTCACCTGGTACGGCATCCCCGCCGACCCCGCCGACCTGTGGATCCCGGCGCCCGCGACGCCCTCCCCCGCGCCCGGGGCGGTCGTGATCCATCCCGGCGCGGACGCCGCCGCCCGCTGCTGGCCCGCGGAGCGCTTCGCGGCGGTGGCGCGGGCGCTGCGCGCGCAGGGTCACGACGTCGTGGTGACGGCGGGCGCCGGCGAGACCGCCCTGGCCGGCTGTGTCGCCGCGCGCGCCGGACTGCCCCCGGACCGCGTCCTGGGAGGCGCCGCCGACGTGCCCTTCGACCGGCTCGCCGCGCTGGTCGCGGGCGCCCGCTGCGTGATCGTCGGCGACACGGGCCTCGCCCATCTGGCCACCGCCCTGGGCACCCCGTCCGTCGTCCTCTTCGGCCCGGTCTCCCCCCGCCTGTGGGGCCCCCCGCCCGACCCCCGCCACCACGTCCTCTGGCACCCCGACGACGACCAGTCCCCCCGCCCCGGCGACGCCCACGGCCGAGTCCCGGACGGACGGCTGCTGCGGATCACGGTCGAGGAGGTCCTGACGGCGGTACGAAGCCTCCCGGAACCGAACCCCACCCGCACCGCGGCACGGCACGGCTCAGCCGCCGCTCCAACGCCGATGGAGGTCCCGGCCCGTCGTTGAGCTGCCCGGGGGGGTGGGCGAGGACACGGCGGCCGGGGGCCGTGCGTGGACCGGGGCGGTGTCTGGGGCCGGGGCGGCGCAGTGCCCGGAACCGCCTGCGGCGGTCCGCCCGGACGGCGCCCCGGGGCCGGGCGAACGCCCCCGTGCCCCAGTCGTGCGGCGCGCTCAGGCCGCCGTTTCCACCTCCGGCGTGCGCTCCAGTGTGCGGAGTGGGGTGACCGAGGGCTGGGTGCGGCGGCGGTGGAGGAGGTGGCCCGTGGTGATGGTGGCGGCGATGACGATGCCGCCGGCGACCAGGGCGCCGCGGGCGCCGGCGAGTTCCATGAGGAGGCCGAGGGCGGGCGGGCCGGCGAGGCCCCAGCCGGTGCTGATGCTGCCCCACACGCCGAGGACACGGCCGCGCAGGTGGGCGGGCGGGTCGGTCTGCAGGACGGTCGTACCGGCGGTGTCGGAGACGGACTCCACGACGGCCATGGGCAGCACCAGGACCAGCAGCACGGCGAGCGACGGGGACAGCCCGGCCAGCACCTGGAGCAGCGCGCCGGACGCGGCGAGCGTGCCGACGAGCCGTACGGACGGCTTGCGCAGCCTCGCGCCGAGCACCGCGCCGAGGATGCCGCCGACGGCGAGCACGCTGGACACGGTGCCGAAGGACCCGGCGCCGCCCGCGAGCGGACCGGTGACGAGGACGGCGAGGGTGAGGCCGTAGTTGCGGCCGAAGACCGCGCTGACACCGGTGATCCCGGCGAGCGCGACCAGCCGGGGGCGCTTCGCGAAGAACGCCAGGCCCTCGCGGACGGTCATGTCGCCGCTCTGCCGCCCCTTGTGCTTCGCACCGGCAAAGCCCCGCTGGGCGGGGATCTTCACGACCGTGGTGGCCGCTCCGGCGATCGGCCGCAGGAACGGGATCACGGAGGCCACGAAGAGGAAGGACAGGCCGTTCGCGGCGTAGGCGGCGCCCGTGCCGAGGAAGCCGACGGCCACCCCGGCGAACGCGGTACCGGCGAGCCGCCCGGCGCTGTGCACCAGGGAGCCGACGCCGATGGCGGAGGGTACGTCCTCCGGCCGGACCAGGTCGTTGCCCAGGAGCGCGCAGGCGGGGCCGTCGACGGTGGCGATGGTGCCGGTCACGGCGGCCAGCGCCAGCAGGACGGTCAGGTCGAGCCGGTCGGTCGCCACCAGCACGGCCGTGACCAGGGCGACCAGGCCGAGCAGGGCCTGGCTGACCATGGCGGTCAGCTTCCGCGGCCAGCGGTCGACGGCGGCGCCGCCGATCAGGCTGATCAGCAGCGCGGGCGCGGCCTGCACGGAGATGGACAGACCGGTCGCGGCGGCGGACCCGGTGATCTGCAGGACCAGCAGGTTCTGCACGGTGAGCTGCATCCACGTGCCGGCGTTGGACACGAAGTTCGCCAGCGACCACCAGCGCATGCTGCGGTAGCGCAGGGACCGCCACGGTGAGGGGGAGGCGGCGGGCGCGGGCACCGCGGCGCCGGACGCCGGGGTGTCGGCGGGGGCCGTCGGGAGCACGTGGACGGTGGTATCGGGAACAGGGGAGGAATCAGACACGGCGATACTCGGCAGGGGTGTCCGGAGGACTCCGGAGGGATCGGGAAATCCACGGGAGTCGGAACACCGGCTGCGCTGCGCGGTCACTCCACGGGATGCTTCGAACGAGCGCCGCCCATCGTGGCAGACGGGACCCCCGAGTGCTGACCGGCCGCCCTCGCCGCGGAACGCCCGGAACGGGCGACTCCCGCCCGCGTCACGCCACTTGGCCCACCCTGTGCACTTGCTCACAAGCCCCGCCGGGACACCTTCTGCCGCACTCGGGTGCACTCCTCACCGCCCGCGTTACGCCCACCCCCCGCACGGGCACCCGGGAGTCTGGGCGGGCCCGCCCGGGAGCCGCCGACATCACGATGGAGGGAGCGACATGGGACACGGAGGAAACGTCATCGAGGAGCTGGTGACGGACCACCGCGAGGTCGAGACGCTCTTCGGCCGCATCGAGGCGCTGCCGTCGGGCGACAAGGACCGCAAGGTGTACGCGGACCAGGTCACCATGGAATTGGTGCGCCACTCCGTGGCCGAGGAGGCCCACCTCTACCCGGCCGTGCGCGCGCATGTGCCCAACGGAGACGCGATGGCCGACAGGGAGCTCGAGGACCACGCCAAGGCGGAGCAGATCATGAAGGATCTGGAGCGCTGCGACGCGGACGACCCCGAGTTCGACCGGCTCATCGGCATGCTCATGATGGAGATCCGCTCGCACGTGGCCGACGAGGAGGAGAATCTCTTCCCCATGCTGCGCCAGTCGTGTCCGGCGGAGACCCTCGACGAACTGGGCGACAAGGTGCGGCAGGCGAAGAAGATGGCGCCGACCCGCCCGCACCCGTCCGCCCCGGACAAGCCCCCGGCCAACAAGCTGCTCGCGCCCGGCGTCGGAATGGTCGACCGGATGCGCGACATGCTGACGGGCCGCGGCAAGAAGGACTGAGCCGCACCCCCCATCCGGGGCGGTACGTCCTTCGGTGAACCCACAACCCCCCACCCGAAACGACCGCCATGGAGGTGTCATGGCCGGCATCACACCCCCCGACCTGCAGAAGGCCCTGTCCGGCGCGGAGTACCCGACGGACGCCAAGAAGCTGGCGAAGGTCGCCCGGGACAACCACGCGCCCAAGGAGGTCACCGAGCGGATCAAGAACCTGGGCAAGCAGGAGTTCCAGAACCCGGCCGAGGTGAGCAAGGCCGTGTTCCGCAACGAGTGACGACGAGTGACTCCGGCCCGCACAGCACACCACAGCTGTGCGCACAGCACGGCGGCCGTGGCCCACAGCCACGGCCGCCGTCGTGTGTGCCCACCGGGATCGGGGCCTCAGTGATCCGGGGGATCCGGGACCGGGGATCCGGGACCGGGCCTCAGCGATCGGGGGCCTAAGCGATCCGGGACCGGGCCTCGGCTACCCGACCGGGCCTCAGCCCACATACCTCCGCGCGGGCGAGTCCCGCCGCGCCTCCTCCAGCGCCACCAGCCGCTCCTCCAGGTCGGGCGGCACCGGGTCGCGCTGCCGCAGCACCCACGGCAGCCCGGCCGCGGCGTGGGCGAAGGCCCGCGCGGAGGCCCGGTCGTGCGGCACCGTGCGCAGCAGGTACCAGGTCCGGCGCAGCGCCGACTGCCAGGGGCGGCGCAGCCAGGTGAACCAAAGGGTGTTGCGCAGACCGAGGACACGCCGGTGGGTGCTGTCACGGACCGGGGAGGCGGCGTGGTGGATGGTGATCTCGGGGACGTAGCAGAGCCAGTGCCCGCGGCGCAGCAGGTCGGTGGCGAGCAGTTCCTCCTCGCCGCCGAGCCACAGTCCGGGGTGGAAGCCGCCCGCCGCGCGGAAGGCGTCGGCGCGCATCACGGTGGCGGCGGCGAGGAACGAGCCGAGGGCGGGGCCGGGCAGCCAGCCGGGCCCGGTGAGCGGCGAGTCGCGCAGCTCGGCGACGACGGGGTCCTCCTCCCCCGAGGGCTCGACGACGATCCGCGCGGTCACGGCGGCGACCTTCGGGTGGGCGTCCAGCACGTCCGCCGCGCGGCGCAGGGAGCCGGGTTCCCACCAGGTGTCGTCGTCGCAGAAGGCGACGTAGGGCGTGCGGACGTAGCGCACGGCGAGGTTGCGGCCGACGGCTCCAAGGTTGCGTCCGGGGCGCAGCAGCAGGACCTCGGGGTGGTCGCGGGCGACGGCGTCGGCGGTGCCGTCGGTCGACCCGTTGTCGGTGACGATCACCCGGGGCCGCTCCGGCAGGTCGCGCAGGGTGCGCAGGGTGCGCAGCAGTTCGGGGCGGCGGTCGCGGGTGATCACGACGACCGTGGTGCGGCCGTCCGGGCGGGCTGCTTCGTGGGTCACGGCCGGCTCCCCTCCAGCAGTCGGGCGGCTTGTTCGACTCGGTCGGGCAGCGGGGCGCGGTGCCTGAGGGCGGCGGGCAGCCGGGCGAGCGCTCCGCGCAGCGCGGCCCCCGCCGCGGGCTCGCCCCGTACGGCCGCGGCGGCGAGCCGGGCGGTGTCACGCAGGGCGACGGGGGCGGGGCGGCGCAGCCAGGCGGTGAGGAGTTCGTTGCGGCGCTGGACGGCGGAGCGGCCGGGCCGTTCGCCGGGGTCGGGGTGGTGCAGGGCGGTCACGGAGGGCACGTAGCACACGCCCCAGCCGCGGGCGGCGAGGTCGTAGGCGAGCAGGGTCTCCTCGCCGCCGAAGAACAGCACCGGGTGGTAGCCGCCGGCGTCGAGGAAGGCGCGGCGCCGCACCACGGACGCGCAGGCGAGGAAGCCGAGCACCGGCGTGCCGGGGAGCCCGGGGTCGGGCGGCAGCGGTGAGGCGGCGAGGACGGAGTTCAGCGGGTCCTCGGCGGCGTCGGGGCCGACGAGGGTGCGCGCGGCGAGCAGTCCGAGGCGCGGGTGCGCGTCGAGGACGTCGGCGGCGGTGGCCAGCGCGCCGGGCGCCCACCAGGAGTCGTCGTCGCTGAACGCGACGTACGGCGTGGTGGCGTGGCGTACGGCGAGGTTGCGGCCGAGGGCGCCGGTGTTGCGGCCGGGGGTGAGGACGCGGGCGCCCACGGGGTGGTCCCGGACGGCGGCGGCGGTGGCGTCGGCGGAGTCGTTGTCCACGACGATGACGGGGGGCCGCTCGGGCAGTTCGGCCAGCCGGTCCAGGGTGCGCAGCACGCTCGCGCGGCGGTTGCGGGTGATCACGGCGACGGTGATCCGCCCGGCCGCGGGCGCGCGGGACCGGACGGCGTCGGGCAGGGCCTGCTGGTGCACGCCTCACGTCCTTTCGTCGAGGAGCCTGTGCACGGCACCGACCACGTCCCGGGCCGTGCAGTCGTCCGGGGCGAGCAGCACGCTGGGCACGCCGTCCGGGCGGCGCGGTGCGCCCGGCGGGACGAGGGAGACGACCGGGGTGCCGGTGGCGGCGGCCAGATGGGCCGGGCCGGGCGCGCCGGTCACGACGGCGTCGGCGGCGCGCAGCACCCCGGCGAACCGCCTGGGGTCGGTCCGGCCGCCCAGGTCGACGGCGATGTCCCCGCTGACGTGCCGGGTCAGCGCGGTCTCGTCCTCTCCCCCGGTGACGACGACGCGGTGTCCGGCGTCGGCCAGCGCGGCGACCGCCTCGGCGCACCGGTCCGGGTCCCAGGCGTGGCCGGGCGGCCCGCCGCCGGGGTGGACGACGACGTAGGGCCCGGCGCCGGTGAGCTGGGCGGTGTCGGGCGGGGGCACCACCCGCAGCCGTCCGTCGTCCCCGGGGCGGGGGCGGAAGCCCAGCGCGGCGGCGGTGCCGAGGACGGCCCGGGCGCCTGCCTCGCCGCAGGCGGCGACGCGGTTCACGCGCGCCCTGAGCAGCAGCTGCTCGGTGGGGCGGGGGCTGTGTCCGTCGGGGGCGAAGACGAGGGCGACGTCGTAGGCCTCGGCCCGCAGCCGACGCACCAGCGGATCGTCGTCGTCCGCCCGGCCGCCCTCGGGGGGCTCCCATACGACGACGTCGTCGACGTGGGGCAGCAGCCGGGCGGCGGGCGCGCCGCCGGGTCCGCACAGCACCGTCACGGGGTGCGCCCGGGTGGCGACCGCGCGGACGGCGGGGCCGGCCAGGAGCGCTCCGGTGAACCCGTCGAGTGGTACGACCAGCGCCTTCACCGCTCGTCCACCCCCGGGTCGCCGGGCGCGGAGTGCTCGGCGAAGCAGGCGATGGTCCGCTTGAACCCTTCCTCCCAGGGGACTCTGGGCGCCCAGCCGTAGAGCTCCCGGGCGAAGGTGATGTCGGGCCGGCGCCGGGCGGGGCCGTGCGCGCGGCCGGGCCGGTACTCCAGGCGGGAGGAGGAGCCGGTCAGGTGGATGACCCGGCGGGCGATCTCCTCGACGGTCACCTCGTCGTCGCCGCCGATGTTCACGGGCCGTACGGCCCGGCTGGCGGCCACCCGCAGCACGCCCTCGACGATGTCGTCGACGTAGGCGAGCGAGCGGGTCTGGCTGCCGTCGCCGTCGACGGTGAGCGGGGCTCCGGCGAGCGCCTGCCGGATGAAGGTGGGCAGTGCCTGGCGGCCGTCCGCCCGCATCCGCGGGCCATAGGTGTCGAACAGACGGACGATCCCGGCGTCGGTGCCGCGGGCGGTGGCGCAGGCGGTGGTCAGAGCCTCGGCGAACCGCTTGCCCTCGTCGTGGGCGCTGCGCGGTGCGACCGGGTCGACCTGCCCCCAGCAGTCCTCGCGCTGCGGATGCGCGGCGGGGTCGCCGTAGACCTGGCAGGCGGAGGCCAGCAGGAAGCGGGCGCCGTCGCGCTCGGCGACGGCCAGCGCGTTGCGGGTGCCGGGCCCGGCGGCGTCCAGTGCGGCGAGGCGGCAGCCGAGGCAGTCGGCGGGCGAGGCAGGGCCCGCGAAGTGCAGCACCAGGTCGTAGGGGCCGGGCAGGGCGCCGGGGCAGCCGGGGGCGCTCACGTCCCGCTCCAGGAACCGGAATCCGGGGCGTCCGGCCAGATGGCGGATGTTGTCGAGGGAGCCGGACGACAGGTCGTCCAGGCAGTCGACCTCCACCCCGGCATCGATCAGACGTTCGCATATATGGGAGCCCAGAAAACCGGCGCCGCCGGTGACCAGGGCCCGTTTCCAGGCGGGCCGGGACATCGGCAGCGGTATCGCGGAGAACGCCATCGGCGTCATGTACACGGCCTCCTTCCGCCGATGAGGGCCCTGTTCCCCCGTCGAGGAGGATGGACGGCGAGCGGCGCCCGAGTGCCCCGCGGGGCCGCTTTCATACTCCGACGTCCGGTGCGGCTGTGCCACATGAGGCGCAGGTGACGGACGTCCCGCGGGCGTCACCCGTCCGGCGGTCCCGTTCCCCCGTCCGTCCCCCGGCCGTCGCCGTCCGGCCACCCGGCCGGACGGCGCCGTCTGGTGCACTTCCCCCGGTACCTGGGAAAGTTGACGCGACCTCAGGGGGGATGTGTGACACGACAGGTGACGAGACGTCAGAAGCGGTTCCCCGCGGGCAGAACGGTCCTGGCACTCCTCACGGCGCTCGGCTCACTGGCCGGTGCGGCCCTGATGGGGGCGGCACCGGCCGGCGCGGCGTCGGCCGTCCGCATCGCCCCGGGCGTGGGCTACGAGGTGTTCGACCTCCAGGCGGCCCAGGGACCGGCCCGCGCGCATGTGCTGGCCATCGATCTGCGCCACCCCAAGGTCCGCCTGGACCTGCTGTATCCGGGAGCGGTGGCCGCGCGGGCGACCGTGTCGCGGCTCGCCGACGGCCAGGGTGCCGTCGCGGGCGTCAACGGGGACTTCTTCAACATCACCGAGACCCAGCACCCCGGCGTCGAGGCGACCGGCGCGAGCGTCGGACCGGCCATCGCCGGCGGCCGGACGCTGAAGGCGGCGGTGCCGGACGGGCAGCGCTTCGGCCCGGCCCTGCCGCCCGGCACCTCCACCCGGGACGTGTTCGGCGTGGGCGTGGACCGCAGGGCCCGTCTGGACAGCCTGGCCCTGGACGGCTCGGTCACCACCGCCGCGGAGCGCGTACCGCTCGGCGGTCTCAACCAGTACGCCCTCCCGGTCGGCTCCGTCGGCGCCTTCACCGCGGACTGGGGCAACGCCTCCCGGGTGCGCGCCACCTGCGGCACCGACACCGAGCGCGCCGCGCCGTGCAGCACCGACACCCACGAGGTGACGGTCCGCGACGGCCGCGTGGTGACGACCGATCCGAACCCGGGCGGCGGCCCGATCGCCCCCGGCACCACCGTCCTCGTCGGGCGCGAGGCGGGTGCCCAGTGGCTGCGCAAGCTCTCCGTCGGCGACGCCGTACGGGTGAGCCACCGCCTGGTGGCCGCCCGGTCCCGCATCCCCTACCGCTTCGTCGTCGGCGGCTATCCGGTGCTCTCCGACGGACAGCCCCTGCCCGGCCTCGACAACCGGACCGCGGCCGTGCGCTCCGCGGTGGGCCTCGCGGACGGCGGCCGGCGGGTCCTGCTGCTCTCCCTCGACGGCTCCCCCGAGTACCGCACCGGTCTCACCATCGCCGAACTGGCCGACGTCCTGCGCCGCCTGGGCGCGGACGACGCCTTCAGCCTCGACGGCGGCGGCTCCTCCACCCTGGTCGCCCGCGCCCCGGGCACGACCACCGTCACCGTCCGCAACCACCCGGCGGGCGGCACCGAACGGCCGGTGCCGAACGGGATCGGGGTGTTCTCGGGCCCGTGACGACCACGCCCGAGGCCGGCTGTGACCCTACGGGGCAGGCCGTGCCCCCTACGGCCTGAGGCTGCTGACGATGTCCGCGGTCGCCGTCAGGCCGCTGTGGATCGTGGGGGCCACGCTCGTGCTCGCCAGGTAGAAGCCCAGCAGCAGGCAGACCAGCGCATGGGAGATCTTCAGGCCTCCGTTGCGCAGGAAGATCACCGCCAGGATCAGGAGCAGCAGCACCACAGAGATGGACACGGCCATCGTCAACCTCCTCCGCCACGCCGTCACGCGTCCGGTTCACGGCGTTCGGCCGCAAGTGTGGCGTAGCGGAGGGTTCGTCCGGGCGGCTGACCTGTCCTCCGAACGTGTGGTGTCTACGCCGGGTGGTGGGCGTCGAGGAAGGCTTCGAGGCCCGCGAGGTCGTCGGTGTTGAGGTGGTCGACGCCGGCGGCGAGGAGTTCGCTCCACACGGCGTGCCGCTCCGGGCCGGGCTGGTCGGGGGTGGCCCAGAAGCGGACCCGCTGCCCGCGCTCGTGCGCGGCGGCCACGATGGCGTGCAGCTTCTGCCGCTCGGCCGCGTGGAAGGGGCCGGTGCCCTGCCAGGTGAAGTGCCGCGTCCAGTTGTCGCTGATCAGCGGCGCGAAGGAGGCGGGCGCGGGGCCGCCGAGGTCGGTGAGCCGGCCGTCGTAGAAGGCCCGGCGGACGGTCTGGGCCTCCATGGGCGCGCGGGCCGCCCGGTCGCCGGAGATCACGGCGGTGACCGGGCCGGGGAACACCTGGCCGTGGGCGTAGGTGGTGAACAGGTGGCGGTAGCGGCGCAGATGCCGGTCCAGTTCCGCGTATGTCGTCGAGCCCTCGGTCTTGAGGTCGATCAGGAGCTGGAGGGAGCCGCGGTGGCCGCGGTAGACGGAGCCGTGGTGGGCGCGGACGCGGGCGGCGAGGGGGTCGAGGTAGAGGGCTTCCAGGGTGCGGGCCGGGTCGAGGTTCTCCGGGTCGTGGGCGACGAGGAGTCGGTCGCCGACGAGGAAGATGTCGGCCTCGACGCTGCCGAAGCGGTGGTCGAGGGCGTCGAGGAGGGGGCGGGGGTGCTCGTAGTCGTTGTGGGCGTGGGCGCGCCACAACGGGCGGGGTCCGCGGGGCTTCCCGGCGGCGAACGCGCCGCTCGCGGGCAGGGCGACGGCGCCCGCGAGGGCGGCGCCGAGGGTGGTGAGGGCTCTGCGGCGGGTGGTGAGGGCCATGCACTGCCTCCCTTGGGGTGCGGGACGGGACGCAGCGAGTATGCGATCGACCGGGGCTCAAGTGTCCGGTGTGTGCGGTGAGTTGGCCGGAGGGCCGCCGGTTGTTCACTTCGGTGCGGGAGCGCACACGGAAAGGCCCGCCCCTGGTGGGGCGGGCCTTCCTGAAGGTATGCCGGCTCGTCAGGGGGCCTGGATGTCCACGAGTTCGGCCAGCGCCGCGCGGTGGGCGCCCGCGGTGCCGTAGGCGATCGAGTCGGCCTTGGCCCGCTTCAGGTACAGGTGGACGGGGTGCTCCCAGGTCATGCCGATCCCGCCGTGCAGTTGCAGTGCCTCCTCGGCGGCGCGGACGGCGACCGGCGCGGCGTAGGCCTGGGCGACGGCGACCGCGACGTCGGCGTCCTCGCCGGTGGCCAGTGCGTCGGCCGCGCCCCGGGCGGCGGCGCGCAGGCTGACGACCTCCAGCCACAGCTGGGCGAGCCGGTGCTTGAGCGCCTGGAAGCCGCCGACGGGCCGGTTGAACTGCTTGCGGTCCTTGAGATAGCGGACCGTCTCCGTCAACGCCCAGTCGGCGACGCCCAGTTGCTCGGAGGCGAGCAGTCCGGCAGCGGTGCGCAGGGCGCGGCGTACGGCGGGTTCGGCGGTGCCGATCCGGCGGGCCGGGGCGCCGTCGAGGGTGACCGTCGCCGGCGGCCGGGTGAGGTCCAGCGACGTCCGGGGGGTGACGGTCGCGGCGGCGGCGTCGACCGCGTACAGCTCGCCGTCGTCGCCGGGCACGAGCAGGACGTCGGCGACGGCGGCGTCCGCGATGCCGGTCAGCTCCCCGTGCAGGAGCCCGTTCTCGACGCGTACGGTCTTCACCGCGCCGCCCGCCGCGACGTTCAGCGCGACGGCGAGGGCGCCGACGCTCCGGCCGGACGCCAGCTCCGCGAGCAGGTCGTCGGCGTCGTCACAGGCCAGCAGCGCCTCGGTGGCGACGACCGCACTCGTCAGATAGGGCACCGGGGCGACGGCGCGCCCCAGCTCCTCCAGGACGACGGCCGCTTCGCGGTGGGTGGCGCCCTGGCCGCCACGGTCCTCGGGCACCAGCAGCCCGGCGAGGCCCATGCCGTCGGTGAGCGCCTTCCACAACTTGAGGTCGTGCGGGGCGTCCGTCTCGACGCGCGCGATGACGGCGGCCGGGTCGCAGTGGTCGGCGAGCAGGTCCCGGACGGCGGCGCGCAGCGCCTCTTCCTCCTCCGAGTACAGCAGGTCGGGGTCGGTCATCGGGCGAGGTCCTTCCAGGCGACGTCCTTGTCGGTGCGCGGTTCGGCGGGCAGGCCGAGGACGCGCTCGGCGACGATGTTCAGCAGGACCTCGCTGGTCCCGCCCTCGATGCTGTTGCCCTTGGAGCGCAGATAGCGGTACCCGGCCTCGCGGCCGGTGAAGTCCACGTGCTCGGGGCGGCGCATGGTCCAGTCGTCGTACAGCAGGCCCTCCTCGCCGAGGAGTTCGACCTCCAGGCCGCTGATGGCCTGGTTGAGGCGGGCGAAGGCGAGCTTCATGCCGGCGCCCTCGGGACCGGGCTGTCCGGCGACGAGCTGCTGGCGCAGGCGTTCGCCGGTGAGGCGGGCGACCTCGGCCTCCACCCAGAGGGTGAGCAGCCGCTGGTGCAGGTCGGGGGTGCGCAGCTCGGGGCGTTCCCGCCAGGTCTTCACGACCGGGCCGATCATGCCGCCCTCGCGCGGGACGCGCATGCCGCCGATGGCGACGCGCTCGTTGTTCAGGGTGGTCTGCGCGACCCGCCAGCCGTCGCCGACCTCGCCGAGGCGGCGGGAGTCGGGGATGCGGACGTCGGTGAGGAAGACCTCGTTGAACTCGGCCTCGCCGGTGATCTGCCGCAGCGGGCGGACCTCGACGCCGGGGTCGGTCATGTCGCACAGGAAGTAGGTGATGCCCCGGTGCTTGGGCACGTCCGGGTCGGTGCGGGCGATGAGGATGGCCCAGCGGGCGAGGTGGGCGCTGGACGTCCACACCTTCTGCCCGTTGACCACCCAGCCTCCCCCACTCTCACGCACCGCGCGGGTGCCGAGCGCGGCGAGGTCGGATCCGGCGCCGGGCTCGCTGAAGAGCTGGCACCACACCTCCTCGCCGGTCCACAGCGGCTTCAGGAAGCGCTTCTTCTGCTCCTCGGTGCCGTACTGGAGGATCGTCGGGGCGGCCATGCCGAGGCCGATGCCGATGCGGCGGGGGTCGTTGTCCGGGGCGCCCGCGGCCTCGAGTTCGGCGTCGACGACGGCCTGGAGGGAGCGCGGGGCGCCGAGTCCGCCGAGGCCTTCGGGGAAGTGCACCCAGGCGAGCCCCGCGTCGAAGCGGGCCCGCAGGAACTCCAGCCGGTCGGTTTCGGCGGGTGGGTGCGCGGCCAGGAACTCCCGGGTGCGGCGGCGCAGTTCGGCGGCGTCGGTCATGCGGACTCCTCCATCACGACGGCGATCCGGCCGGTGCTGCGGCCGTCCGCGACTTTCTGCACGGCGGCCGCGGCCTCGGCGAGCGGGACGCGCTCGCTGACCAGCGGCTTGATCGCGCCGCGGGCGGCCAGCTCGGTGAGCTGGTCGTGGCAGTGCCGCACCAGCTTCGGGTTCTTGGTGTTGTACAGGCCCCAGTGCAGTCCGAGGACCGAGTAGTTCTTCACCAGGGCGTGGTTGAGGGCGGGGCTCGGGATGGTGCCGCTGGCGAAGCCGACGACCACGATCCGCCCCTCGAAGGCGACCGTCTTGGCGGACTGGGTGTAGGCCTCGCCGCCGACCGGGTCGTAGATCACGTCGGCGCCGCGGCCTGCGGTGGCCTCCTTGACGGCGGCGACGACGTCCTCGGCCCGCCGGTCGATCACCACGTCGCAGCCCAGCTCGCGGGCGACGGCGGCCTTCTCGGCGCCGCCGACGACACCGATGACGGTGGCGCCGGCCGCCTTGCCGAGCTGCACGGCCGCGCTGCCGACCCCTCCTGCGGCAGCGTGGACGAGCAGCGTCTCGCCGGCTTCCAGCCCGGCCCGGCGGTGCAGGCCGAACCAGCCGGTCTGGTAGCCGATGTGCAGGGCGGCGGCCTCCGCGTCGTCCAGCGACTCGGGGGCGGGCAGCAGCGCGGCGGCGTCCGCGACGGCGTACTCGGCGAAACCGCCGTACGGCAGCGCCGGGTTGCCGATGACACGGCGGCCGTCCTCGGTCTCGCCGCAGATCTCCACGCCGGGGGTGAACGGCAGCGGCGGGCGGATCTGGTACTGGCCCCGGCACAGCAGCGCGTCCGGGAAGTTGATGTTCGCGGCGCGGACCCTCACCAGGACCTGGCCGTCGCCGGGCGTGGGCCGCTCGGCCTCCGCCAGGCGCATCACCTCACTCGGCTCGCCGTTCTCGTGCACGTGCCATGCCTGCATGCGGGGCCTCCACGGGACTGCTTCGTCTGACCGGGGTCGAACCGCATACTAAGCGGTCGCTTGCCGATCAGGGAACAGTCGCGTGGGTCACCCGTCCGGCACCTTCACCGTCCTCACCCGTTCGAGGCCGCCTTCGGCCGCGCCCGCACATGCATCCGCTCCCCCTGCGGGCCGAACAGACTCAGGAACTCCACCGGCCCCTCCCCCGCCGACCCGAACCAGTGCGGCACCCGGGTGTCGAACTCGGCGGCCTCCCCCGCCGTGAGCACCACGTCGTGATCGCCCAGGACCAGGCGCAGCCGCCCGGACAGCACGTACAGCCACTCGTACCCCTCGTGGGTGCGCGGCTCCGGCTCCCGGTTGCGCCGCGGCTCGATGATCTTGTACGCGTGGAGCCCGCCCGGCTGGCGGGTGAGCGGCCACAGGGTCCGGCCGTCCCGCGTGAGCGGCTTCGCCCGCACCCGCGGATCGCCGACCGCCGGGGCCCCCACCAGCTCGTCCAGGGGCACATGGTGGGCCTGGGCGATCGGCAGCAGCAGCTCCAGGGAGGGTTTGCGCTGCCCCGACTCCAGCCGCGAGAGGGTGCTCACCGAGATGCCCGTGGTCTCGGAGAGGGCCGCGAGCGTCACCTCCCGCTCCTTCCGGATCCGCCGCAGTCTGGGGCCGACGCCCGCGAGTACCTCTTCCGTCGTCATGGTCGTATTGCAGTTTCGGCAAACATGTTTGTCAATGCCGCACCGCTTCGGCGACCGTCGGACGTGGAGGTGGTCACCATGACCGAGAACCCGAACGCGAACGACAACCCGAACGGGAACGGCACCGGGAACGCGGACGACACCGCGTACGAAGTGATCGTCGTCGGCGGGGGCGCCGCCGGCCTGTCCGCCGCGCTGGTGCTGGGCCGGGCCCGGCGCCGCACCCTGGTCGTCGACGCGGGCGAGCCCCGCAACGCGCCCTCCGCCCATATGCAGGGCTATCTGTCGCGGGACGGCATGCCGCCCGCCGAGTTCCTGGCCCTCGGCCGCGAGGAGATCGCCCGCTACGGCGTCGGCCTCGTCCGGGACCGGGCGGTGGACGTCACCCGCGACGGCGCCGACGGGGACTTCGCCGTGCGCCTGGCGAGCGGGCGGACCGTGCGCGCCCGGCGGCTCGTCGTCACCACCGGCCTCAAGGACGAGCTGCCCGCCGTGCCGGGCGTCGCCGAGCGGTTCGGCCGGGACGTGCTGCACTGCCCGTACTGCCACGGCTGGGAGGTCCGCGACCAGGCCTTCGGCGTGCTCGGCGCGACCCCGCTGAGCGTGCACCAGGCGCTGATGGTCTCCCAGTGGTCCAAGGACGTGACGTTCTTCCTGCACACGGTCGCCGAGGAGGATCTGTCGGACGACGATCTGCGCCGGCTGGCCGCCGCGGGGGTCTCCGTGGTGCCCGGCGAGGTGGCGGGCCTGGTGGTCGAGGACGACCGGCTGACCGGGGTGCGGCTCGCGGACGGGACGGTCCACGCGCGCGAGGCGCTGTTCGTCTCCCCGCGCCCGGTGCCGCAGACCGCGCTGCTGGAGCGGCTGGGCGCCGACTTCCACGACACCCCGTTCGGCAGCTACCCGGTGGTCGACGCGAACGGCCTGACCAGCGTCCCCGGCGTCTGGGCGGCGGGCAACGCGATCGGGTTCGCCGAGCAGGTCGTCCACGCGGCGAGCGGCGGCTACCGGGCCGCCGCGGCCCTCAACGGCGAACTGCTGATGACGGACCTGGACGTTCTGGCACCGGCCTCGCGGGGCTGAGGCCGGTCCGCCCTCTACCCGCCCCCGCCCGCAGGTGTGGAACCGCCCCGACCGGTGCACCATGAAACCCATGCTGCTGGCCCGGCTCGCCCAGGTGTCCCGGGAGGTCGCCGCCACCTCGGCGCGGTCCCGGAAGACCGCGCTGCTCGCACAGCTGTTCCGGGAGGCCGAGGCGGCGGACGCCCCCGTCGTCATCCCGTATCTGGCGGGCCGGCTGCCGCAGGGGCGGCTCGGTGTCGGCTGGAAGGTGCTCGGCCGCCCGGTCGCCCCGGCCGCCGAACCGACCCTGACCGTGCGCGAGGTGGACGCCCGGCTCACCGAACTGGGCAAGGTCGCCGGGCCCGGCTCGCAGGCCGAGCGGGCCCGGCTGGTCGGGGAGCTGATGGGCGCGGCCACCGAGGAGGAGCAGCGGTTCCTGCTCGGCCTGCTCACCGGAGAGGTCCGGCAGGGCGCGCTCGACGCGGCGGCCGTGGAGGGCCTGGCGGAGGCGACGGGCGCGCCGCCCGCCGAGGTCCGCCGCGCGGTGATGCTGGCGGGCTCGCTCCAGACCGTGGCGGAGGCGCTGCTCACCGAGGGCCCGGCCGCGCTGGAGCGGTTCCGGCTCACCGTCGGCCGCCCGGTGCTGCCGATGCTCGCGCACAGCGCGTCCTCGGTGGCGGAGGCGGTCTGCAAGCTGGGCGCGTGCGCGGTGGAGGAGAAGCTGGACGGCATCCGCGTACAGGTCCACCGGGACGGCGGCACCGTACGGCTGTACACCCGCACCCTCGACGACATCACGGACCGCCTCCCCGAGGTGACGTCGGCGGCGCTGGAGCTGCGCGGTGAGCGCTTCGTGCTCGACGGCGAGGTCATCGCCTTCGACGAGGACGGCCGGCCGCGCTCGTTCCAGGAGACAGCGGGCCGGGTCGGCTCCCGGGTGGACGTGGCGACCGCCGCCGAGGCGGTCCCGGTCTCCCCCGTCTTCTTCGACGCCCTCGCCGTCGACGGCCGCGACCTGCTCGACCTGCCGTTCGCCGAGCGGCACGCGGAGCTGGCCCGGCTGGTGCCCGAGCCGATGCGGGTGCGGCGCACGGTGGTGTCCGGCCCCGACGACCTGCCCGCGGCGGAGGAGTTCCTGGCGCGGACGCTGGCCCGCGGCCACGAGGGCGTGGTGGTCAAGGACCTCGCCGCGCCCTACAGCGCGGGCCGGCGCGGCGCGTCCTGGCTGAAGGTCAAACCGGTGCACACCCTCGACCTGGTGGTCCTGGCCGCCGAGTGGGGCCACGGCCGGCGCACCGGCAAGCTGTCCAACCTGCACCTGGGCGCCCGCCGCGCGGACGGCTCGTACGCCATGCTCGGCAAGACCTTCAAGGGCATGACCGACGCGATGCTGGCCTGGCAGACGGAACGCCTGCGAGGACTGGCATTGTCCGACGACGGCCATGTGGTGACCGTACGGCCGGAGCTGGTGGTGGAGATCGCCTACGACGGCCTGCAGCGCTCCACCCGCTACCCGGCCGGCGTCACCCTCCGCTTCGCCCGCGTGATCCGCTACCGCGAGGACAAGCGCCCGGAGGACGCCGACACCGTCGAGACCCTGCTGGCCGCCCATCCGGAGGTACGGCGGTGACGGCGCGGCGCAGCGCGGGCCTGCTGCTGTTCCGGCGCTCCGAGCAGGGCCTGGAGGTGCTGCTCGGGCACATGGGCGGCCCGTTCTTCACCCGGCGGCAGGCCGGCGCGTGGACCGTCCCGAAGGGTGAGTACGACCCGGACGAGCCCGCCTGGGAGGCGGCCCGCCGGGAGTTCCGCGAGGAGCTGGGGGTGGCGCCGCCGGACGGGGAGGCCGTACCGCTCGGTGAGGTCCGGCAGACCGGCGGCAAGATCGTCACAGTGTGGGCGGTGGAGGGGGACCTGGACCCGGAGACCATCGCCCCCGGCACGTTCTCGATGGAGTGGCCGCCGAAGAGCGGGCGGACGCAGGAGTTCCCGGAGCTGGACCGGGTCCGGTGGTTCGGCCTGGACGCGGCGAGGACCGTGATCGTCACCGCGCAGACCGCGTTTCTCGACCGGCTGGCGGAGCACTCGCCCTGAGCGTGAGCCGCCAGGGGCGCCCGGTGCCGGATGGGGCGCCCCGGAGGCGGACAAACCAACACGGACGCCCCGCGTTGCGGCCCCCGCCGCCGCGCGCGAAGGTCGAAGCACAGTCCCTTGCCAGGAGGTCAGCCATGCCCATCGCGACGGTGAACCCGGCGAACGGCGAGACGGTCAAGACGTACGAGGCCATGGGCGAGGAGGAGATCGCACGCCGTCTCCAGCTCGCCGAGGCCACCTTCCGCACCTACCGGACGACCTCCTTCGCCGAGCGGGCCCGGCTCATGCACCGGGCCGCCGACCTCCTCGACGAGGACCAGCAGGACATCGCCCGGGTGATCACCACCGAGATGGGCAAGCCGGTCCGGCAGGCGCGCGCGGAGGCGGCCAAGTGCGCCAAGGCGATGCGCTGGTACGCCGACCACGCCGAGGAGCTGCTGGCCGACGAGGAGCCCGCCGAGGCGGACGTGAAGGACTCGGGCGCCTCCCGCGTGCTGGTCCGCTACCGTCCGCTCGGCCCGGTCCTCGCGGTGATGCCGTGGAACTTCCCGCTGTGGCAGGTGATCCGGTTCGCCGCGCCCGCGCTGATGGCGGGCAACGTCGGCCTGCTCAAGCACGCCTCGAACGTCCCCCAGACCGCGCTCTACCTGGAGGACCTGTTCCACCGCGCCGGCTTCACCGAGGGCGCGTTCCAGACCCTGCTGATCGGCTCCGCGGCGGTCGACGACATCCTGCGCGACGAGCGGATCAAGGCGGCCACCCTCACCGGCAGCGAGCCCGCGGGCCGCGCGGTCGCCTCCACCGCCGGAGAGATGATCAAGAAGACGGTGCTGGAGCTGGGCGGCAGCGACCCCTTCATCGTGATGCCGTCGGCGGACCTGGACCGGGCCGCCGAGGTGGCCGTGAACGCCCGCTGCCAGAACGCCGGTCAGTCCTGCATCGCCGCCAAGCGGTTCATCGTGCACGCGGACGTCCACGACGCCTTCGCCGAGCGGTTCACGGCCGGGATGAAGGCACTGAAGGTGGGCGACCCCACGGACGAGGAGACCGAGGTCGGGCCGCTGTCCAGCGAGCGCGGGCGGGCCGATCTGGAGGAGCTGGTGGACGACGCGGTGCGCGGCGGCGCGAGCGTGCTGTGCGGTGGCGAACGGCCCGACGGGCCCGGCTGGTACTACCCGCCGACCGTGCTCACCGGGATCACCCGCGAGATGCGCATCCACCGCGAGGAGGCGTTCGGACCAGTCGCCACGCTGTACCGGGCGGGCGATCTCGACGAGGCCGTGCTGATCGCCAACGACTCGCCCTTCGGACTGAGTTCGAACGTGTGGACCCGCGACGAGAGCGAGGTCGACCGGTTCGTACGGGACCTGGAGGCGGGCGGGGTGTACGTCAACGGGATGACCGCGTCCCATCCGGCGTTCCCGTTCGGCGGAGTGAAGCGGTCCGGTTACGGGCGTGAGCTGTCCGGGCACGGAATCCGCGAGTTCTGCAACATCACCACGGTTTGGCACGGTGCGTGAGGGCCGCACGGATACGATCCCGGTTGTGAACCGCGAAGTGACTCTGCCTCTGATCGTCGATGACCGCGGGAACCTCCAGGTGGCCGCGGCCGATGTGAGCAAGCTGCTCCGCATGGTGGGCGGGCGGTGGCTGCATCTCGTCGAGGCCGGTGAGGAGGGGCTCGACGAGGACACCGTGGCCGCGTTGACGATCGAGCTGGCGAAGCTGGCCGACCGGATCGACGTGGCGTGCATCGCGCACAGCAGCGGAGCGCCGTAGAACGCGCGTCAGGCGCGCCGCCTGGCCCGGTACTCCTTGCAGAACTCGCGGAGGATGAAGCAGCCCGCGGTGGCGACGGCGAGCAGCACCAGGAGGCCGAGCAGGCCGGGAAGAACGATCATGCGGTCAGCATGACAGACGCCCTTCCCGGCCGGCGCCGGCGGTGTGCCGTTCGCTAGCGGATCGGCATGCCCGACAGGGTGCGGGCGATGACCAGGCGCTGGATCTCGCTGGTGCCCTCGAAGATGGTGTAGATGGCGGCGTCCCGGTGCATGCGCTCCACCGGGTACTCCCGGGTGTAGCCGTTGCCGCCGAGGATCTGGATCGCCTGGGCGGTGACCTTCTTGGCGGTCTCGCTCGCGAACAGCTTCGACATCGAGCCCTCCGCGGCGGTGAACGGCTTGCCGTTGATCGCCATCCAGGAGGCCCGCCACACCAGCAGGCGGGCGGCGTCGATCTGGGTGCGCATGTCGGCGAGCTGGAAGGCGACGCCCTGGTTGTCGATGATCGGGCGGCCGAACTGCTCGCGGGTCTTCGCGTAGTCGAGGGCGACCTCGTACGCGGCGCGGGCGGTGCCGACGGCCATGGCGCCGACGGCCGGGCGGGACGCCTCGAAGGTGGCCATGGCCGCGTTCTTCAGGCGCTCGCCGCCCCCCTTGGCCTTCTCACGGGCCCGGGCGAGCCGCTCGTCCAGCTTCTCCTTGCCGCCGAGCAGGCAGGAGCCGGGGACGCGCACGTTGTCGAGGATGACCTCGGCGGTGTGCGAGGCGCGGATCCCGTGCTTCTTGAACTTCTGGCCCTGGGACAGGCCGGGGGTGTTCGGCGGGATGATGAAGGACGCGTGGCCCTTGGAGCCCAGCTCGGGGTCGACGACCGCGACGACCACGTGGACGTTGGCGATGCCGCCGTTGGTGGCCCAGGTCTTGGTGCCGTTGATCACCCACTCGTCCTTGGCCTCGTCGTAGACGGCGCGGGTGCGCATGGAGGCGACGTCGGAGCCGGCGTCGGGCTCGGAGGAGCAGAACGCGGCGACCTTGACGTCGTTCGCGTCGCCGTACATCTGGGGGATCCAGGTGCCGATCTGCTCCTCGGTGCCGTTGGCGAGGACGCCGACGGCGGCGAGGCCGGTGCCGACGATGGACAGGGCGATGCCCGCGTCACCCCAGAACAGCTCCTCCATGGCCATGGGTATGCCGAGGCCGGTGGGGTCGAAGTACTGCTGGGCGTAGAAGTCGAGGGAGTAGATGCCGACCTTGGCGGCCTCCTGGATGACCGGCCAGGGGGTCTCCTCGCGCTCGTCCCACTCGGCGGCCGCGGGGCGGATCACGTCGGCGGCGAAGCCATGGAGCCAGTCCCTGACCTCCTTCTGTTCGTCGTTCAGCTCCATGGTGAACTCGGCCATGTCCCCTCCAGCGGCGCACGTGCGTGTTACTTGCGGTAACCGCAGTCTGTTACCGGCGGGTAGGAAAAGTCAACTCACCAGAGCCCCCCGGCAGCCCGTTCGATGCGCGAGGGCCGTCGAGTGCTACTTTGCCCAGGCGTTACCGAGAGAGCACGGGTGGGGAGAGACCATGGACACCACGCAGCGGACCGAGCAGCAGCGGTCCGCCGACCGCCGACGGCGCGAGCTGCTGGAGGCCGCGGACCGGGTGGTGCTGCGGGACGGACCGCAGGCGTCGATGAACGCCATCGCCGCGGAGGCGGGTATCACCAAGCCCATCCTCTACCGCCACTTCGGCGACAAGGGCGGGCTGTACGCGGCGCTCGCCAAGCGCCACACCGACGCGCTCCTCGACTCCCTGCGGGCGGCGCTGGACGCGCCCGCGGACCGGCGCGAGCGGGTCGAGTCCACGCTGGACACCTATCTCGCGGCCATCGAGGCGCGGCCCCAGGTCTACCGGTTCCTGATGCATCCGGCGGAGGGCGGCCAGACCGGCGACCAGGGCTTCGACGTCGGCAAGCACTCGGCGCCCGTGCTCCGCAGGATGGGCGAGGAGCTGGGCAAGGTCATCCAGGAGCGGGTCGACCTCGGGCCGGACAGCGAGCGCCTGGCGCGGGTGTGGGGACACGGCATCGTCGGGATGATGCACGCGGCCGGGGACTGGTGGCTGGGGGAACGGCCGTGTTCGCGGCAGGAGTTGGTGCGCGCCCTGGCCGATCTGCTGTGGGGCCGGCTCGCGGCCGCGGGGGACAGGATGGGCGGTCCGGGGTTCTGACGGTCAGCTTTCGGCTGCAGGCCGTGTCTGGTTTCTCGCGCCCACGCGGCGGAGCCGCATAGAGATACGGCCCCGCGCCCCTGACGAGTTCACCCTGGCCGGCGCCAAGAGGCTCGGCTCACTTTTCGCATCAGCCTGCGGTGGCGCCAACCCTGTACGCGGTCCGCGTAGACCTTCCCCTCCAGGTGGTCGCACTCGTGCTGGAGGCAGCGGGCGAAGAAGCCCGTGCCGTGGACCGTGACCGGCTCGCCGGTCATCGTGAAGCCCTCGACGACCGCGTGGTCGTAGCGCTCCGTGCCCGCCTCCAGGCCCGGCAGGGACAGACAGCCCTCCGGGCCACGGATCACCACCCCGTCCGTCTCCACCAGACGCGGGTTCACCACATGCCCGAGATGCCGGACATCCTCGTCGTCCGGGCAGTCGTAGACGAACACCCGCACCGACTCCCCCACCTGGTTCGCCGCCAGCCCCACCCCCCGGGCCGCGTACATCGTCGCGAACAAGTCCTCCACGAGCCGGGACAGTTCGGGGCCGAAGTCGGTGACCTCCGCGCACGGCGTGTGCAGAGCGGGGTCGCCGAACAGGGTGAGGGGCCGGACGCGCCCGCGGGCGCCCGGGATCGAGCCGTGTCGCATGGCCGCAAGGGTACGGTTCCCTCAGCCCTCGCAGTGCCGCACAGCCGCGGGCGCGGGCCGGGATTCGGGAGTGCGAATGGATCTCGATAGGCTGACCACCACCACGTTGCCGAAGGCTTGAGGCGCGGCGCGTACGCAAGGAGGATCGAGAACTGATGGCAGGCAACTCGGACCCGCTCACGCCGCGGGCCAAGCTGGCCGTGACCGCGGGCAAGGCGGTCGCAGCGGCATCCCGTGCCGCGGGACGCGGCAGCGGTTCGGTGATCGGGGGCCGGGTGGCCCTGAAACTCGACCCCGACCTCCTCGCCCGGCTCGCCCAGAACCTGGACGTCGTCCTGGTCTCGGCGACCAACGGCAAGACCACCACCACCCGGCTGATCGCCGAGGCCCTGCGGGCCGCGGGCCCGGTCGTGTCCAACGCGCTCGGCGCGAACATGCCGGCCGGCATCACCTCGGCGCTGGCGGGCGGCTCGGACGCCAAGTACGGCGTGATCGAGGTCGACGAGAAGTACCTCGCGGGCGTCGCCCGGGACACCGACCCCAAGTGCATCGCGCTGCTGAACCTCTCCCGCGACCAGCTCGACCGGGCCGCCGAGACCCGCATGCTCGCCGAGAACTGGCGCGAGGGCCTGGCCGGCTCCAAGGCCGTGATCGTCGCCAACGCCGACGACCCGCTGGTCGTGTGGGCGGCCTCGTCCTCCCCGAACGTGATCTGGGTCGCCGCCGGGCAGATGTGGAAGGACGACGCCTGGTCCTGCCCCGCCTGCGGCGGTGTGATGCAGCGCCCCGGCGACGACTGGTTCTGCGGCGAGTGCGGCTTCCGCCGCCCCACCCCGACCTGGGCGCTCTCCGGCGACCACGTCCTCGACCCGCACGGCTCGGCCTGGCCGATCCACCTCCAGCTGCCGGGCCGCGCCAACAAGGCCAACGCCGCCTCCTCGGCCGCCGTCGCCGCCGTCTTCGGCGTGCCCCCACAGGTGGCCCTGGAGCGCATGTACCAGGTGCAGGCCGTCGCCGGACGCTACGACGTCGTCCAGTTCCAGGGCCGTGACCTGCGGCTGCTGCTGGCGAAGAACCCGGCCGGGTGGCTGGAGACGTTCTCCCTCATCGACCCGCCGCCCACCCCGGTGATCCTCTCCGTGAACGCGCGCAGCGCCGACGGCACCGACACCTCCTGGCTGTGGGACGTCGACTACACCCGGCTCACCGGCCACCCGATCTTCGTCATCGGCGACCGCAAGCTCGACCTGGCGGTCCGCCTGGAGGTCGCCAACCAGCACTTCCAGGTCTGCGACAACCTCGACCAGGCCGTGCAGACGTGCCCGCCGGGCCGGATCGAGGTCATCGCGAACTACACCGCGTTCCAGGATCTGCGCCGCCGCGTCGGCAACTGAGTGAGTCGGAAGGACAGTGACTATGAGCGACAACGGTCTGCGGATCGTCTGGATCTACCCCGACCTGCTCAGCACCTACGGCGACCAGGGCAACGTCCTCGTCGTGGAGCGCCGGGCGCGGCAGCGGGGCCTGGACGTGGCCCGGCTCGACGTGCGCAGCGACCAGCCGATCCCGACCTCCGGCGACATCTATCTGATCGGCGGCGGCGAGGACCGGCCGCAGCGCCTCGCGGCCGAGCGGCTGCGCCGGGACGGCGGTCTGCACCGGGCGGTGGAGAACGGCGCGATCGTGTTCTCGGTCTGCGCCGGCTACCAGATCCTCGGCCACGAGTTCATCAACGACCTCGGCCAGCGCGAGCCCGGCCTCGGCCTGCTCGACGTGGTGTCGGTGCGCGGTGAGGGCGAGCGGTGCGTGGGCGACGTGCTCGCGGACATCGACCCGCGGCTCGGGCTGCCGCCGCTGACCGGCTTCGAGAACCACCAGGGCGTCACCCACCTCGGGCCCACGGCCCGCCCGCTGGCGCAGGTGCGGCTCGGCAAGGGCAACGGCACGGGCGACGGCACGGAGGGGGCGTACAACGACACCGTCTTCGGCACGTACATGCACGGTCCCGTCCTCGCCCGCAACCCGCTGATCGCGGACCACCTGCTGAAGCTGGCCCTCGACGTCAACGCGCTGCCGCCGGTGGACGACCGCTGGTACGAGGCCCTGCGCAACGAGCGCATCGCGGCTGCGCAGCAGCCTGCGTGAACACTGTTGCGCAGCAGCCTGCGTGAACACCTTTGCGCAGCAGCCTGCTTAACCGGTTTTCCATCGGGGGTTCATGAGCCCGTCTGATGGTGCATCCGCACAGGTGAGCGGGGTCGTCCAGCAGGCGGACGCCTGGTTCGGCCCCGCCCCCGAATGCCGCTAGGGTGGCGGGGATTCCCGCCGGACAGCGTGGTCCGGTCACCGGCCCACGTTGAGAAGGTATTCGGGCTATGCGCATTGGTGTCCTCACGTCCGGCGGCGACTGCCCCGGTCTGAACGCCGTCATCCGGTCCGTCGTGCACCGTGCCGTCGCCGACCACGGCGACGAGGTCATCGGTTTCCGGGACGGCTGGAAAGGCCTCCTGGAGTGCGACTACACGAAGCTCGACCTTGACGCGGTCGGCGGCATCCTCGCCCGCGGCGGCACCATCCTCGGCTCCTCCCGGGTCCGTCCCGAGCATCTGCGGGACGGCGTGGAGCGGGCCAAGGGGTATGTCGCGGAGCTGGGTCTCGACGCGATCATCCCGATCGGCGGCGAGGGCACGCTGAAGGCGGCCCGGCTGCTGTCGGACAGCGGTCTGCCCATCGTGGGCGTGCCGAAGACCATCGACAACGACATCGCTGTCACCGACGTCACCTTCGGCTTCGACACCGCCGTCGGCGTCGCCACGGAGGCGCTGGACCGGCTGAAGACCACCGCCGAGTCCCACCAGCGGGTGCTGATCGTCGAGGTCATGGGCCGGCACACCGGCTGGATCGCGCTGCACTCCGGGATGGCGGCGGGCGCGCACGCCATCGTGGTGCCGGAGCGGCCGTTCGACATCGACGAGCTGACCGCGCGGGTCGGCGAGCGGTTCGAGGCGGGCAAGCGGTTCGCCATCGTCGTCGCGGCGGAGGGCGCCAAGCCGAAGCCCGGGACCATGGCCTTCGACGAGGGCGGCAAGGACATCTACGGGCACGAGCGGTTCGCCGGGATAGCGCGTCAGCTCTCCGTGGAGCTGGAGCAGCGGCTCGGCAAGGAGGCGCGGCCGGTGATCCTCGGGCATGTGCAGCGGGGCGGGACGCCGACGGCGTACGACCGGGTGCTGGCGACGCGGTTCGGGTGGCACGCGGTGGAGGCCGCTCATCGCGGCGAGTTCGGGATGATGACGGCGCTTCGGGGGACCGACATCGTGATGGTGTCCCTGGCGGAGGCCGTCGAGTCCTTGAAGACCGTTCCGGAGGAGCGGTACGCGGAAGCGGAGTGTGTGCTTTAACCGTCCGGCGGGTGTGGGTTGTCTGTGGTTTCTCGCGCAGTTCCCCGCGCCCCTGAGGTGAGTCCAGCGGCCCCCGGTCGAAAGGCCGGCCGGGGGCCGCTTTACTCTTGTGGGCGGTACAGACAGCACAAACCCCCCACGAAACAGGAGCCGGCGGATGGATCACAGCGGGCACGGCATGATGATGGATCTGCCGCCGTTCACGCTGGGGAGGGGGTTGCAGTGGTCCGCGGACCCCTTCTTTCTCGTCGCGTGTCTGCTGGGTCTTGCGCTCTACGGCTGGGGTGTCGTCCGGCTGACGCGGCGGGGTGACAAGTGGCCGGTCGGGCGGACCGTCTCCTTCGTCGCCGGTGTGCTCAGCATCGGGCTGATGATGAACACCGCGCTGAACGACTACGGCATGGTCATGTTCAGCGTGCACATGGTGCAGCACATGGTGATCAGCATGCTGTCGCCGATCCTGCTGCTGCTCGGTGCCCCGATCACGCTGGCGCTGCGGGCGCTGCCGCCGGCCGCGCGGGGCAGCAAGGGGCCGCGCGAGCTGCTGCTGATGCTGCTGCACAGCCGGTACATGCGGATCGTCACCCACCCGGTCTTCACGATCCCGCTGTTCATCGCCAGCCTGTACGCCCTGTACTTCACCCCGCTGTTCGACTTCCTGATGGAGTCCAAGCCGGGCCACATCGCGATGATGGTCCACTTCCTCGCGACCGGTCTGGTGTTCTTCTGGCCGATCATGGGCGTGGACCCGGGTCCGCACCGGCCCGGCTATCTGATGCGGATGCTGGAGCTGTTCGCGGGCATGCCGTTCCACGCGTTCTTCGGCATCGCGCTGATGATGGCGTCGCAGCCGATGGTCGGCACCTACGCCGATCCCCCCGCCTCCCTCGGCATCGACGCGCTCTCCGACCAGAACGCGGCCGGCGGTATCGCCTGGGCGTTCAGCGAGATCCCGTCCGTGCTGGTGCTGATCGCGCTGCTGTTCCAGTGGTACGGCTCCGAGCAGCGGCAGGCCAAGCGCAAGGACCGGGCCGCGGATCGTGACGGCGACAAGGAACTCGAGGCTTATAACGCCTATTTGGCCTCACTGAACGCACGAAGCCGCTGAACTTCTTTTCCGGGCGGTTCGGTTCAGTAGCATGAAACGCGTCGGGGGGACCGCCGGGGGGAGCGGTGATGGCCGTTCGCGTTGTGCTGCGCAGGGTCGCGTTCGCGTTGGTGTGCGTACTGATATCGAGCGGGTGTCAGAGCGACGAACGTGCGTTCGCGGTGAAAGCCGTGGCGGCGGGTGTGCCGTCCCTGGCTCCGTTCTTCGACGAGGACGCCGGGCTCGGGCATGACGCGGGCGTACGCTCGCGACCTGCGCCCGGCGGGGTCCAGCAGGGTGACACACCCGGTCTCTACGGCGGCACGAGGGAGCCGGAGATCTGTGATGTCGACCGGCTGGAGGAATTCCTCACGGATCCCGCGAATGAGCGGAAAACACAGGCCTGGGCTTCCGTGCTCGGTGTCACCACCGATGGGATTCCGCGATATCTCGACCGGCTGACACCGGTTCTTCTGCGGACCGACACGCTGGTGAAGAACCACGACTACAAGAAGGAAAAAGCGGTTCCCTTCGATGCCCTGCTCCAGGCGGGAATCGCGATTCTCGTCGACGAGCGGGGGCTGCCCGCCGTGAAGTGCTCGTGCGGAAATCCGCTGCGTCCCTTCGAGGGGGACATCAGGAGGATTTCCGTCCGGTTCGAGGACGGCAACGAGAAGTGGAAGGGCTTCGACCGCTCGTCCGTCGTGGCCGTACGGCCCGCTCCCCGGACTCTGGACCGGCTGGCCCTGGTCGATGTCGAGGACCCGGGCCGGGGCATCCACCGGCCCGCCGGGACGACCGGCCCGGACGACTCGGTCTTCGACGCGAGGGAACCGCGTGCGGTGCCCGAGGTGACCGGGTCGGCCTTCGGGCGGGCGAGCCGGGTGCTGGCCGGGGCGGGGCTCGCCGTCGTGGTCGACGGGGGCGGGCTGCCGCCGCACGACGCCCGGGTCACGGCGTCCGACCCGCCGGCGGGGACCGAGCTGCCGTTCGGCGCGTTCGTGCGGGTGCGGGTGAGCGGCGCGGGCGGGGGTGACGGCGCGGGGGGTGGATCGGGGTCGGTCCCGGGGGCCTCGGGCTCGTCGGGCTCGTCGGGCTCGTCGGAGGTGTCCGGCTCCGGGGGATCCCCGGGTTCGCCGGGTTCCTCCGGCTCGTCGGACGCGTCCGGCTCCGGGGAACCCAAACCCTCGGACTCCCCGGGCTCCCCGGTTTCGCCGGAATCGCCGGAATCGCCGGGCGCGTCGGATCCCGCAGGGTCCCGAGACCCCTCGGATTCGCCCGGCTCATCGGACTCGCCTGGACCGTCCGGGCCCTCGGGGCCGTCGAAGCCGTCTGAGCCTTCGGACTCCCCCGGCTCCTCGGCCTCGCCCGGCCACTCCGACCCGCCGGGCTCCTCCGACTCCCCCGGCTCTCCCAACCGCCCAGGCTCTTCCGGCTCCCCCGGCGACGGCTACCCCGGCTCCCCGGACCCGCCACGCCCGTCCGACTCGCTCAGGCCCCCCGGCTCCCCCAGCTCCGCCGCCCCCACGCGGGCGCCCTCCGAGCGACCACCGTCCCCCTCTCCCCCAAGGGACGAGCCCCCGTCGTCGCCCGCCTCCTCCACGCCGCCGCCGTCACCGCCCCCGCCCAGTGATCCGCCCCCCAGTGCTCCGGCTCCACCCCCCACTCCCGCCGGCGCCCCCGCCAACGTCGCCCCCACCCCCACCACCACTCCGTAGCCCCCCGCAGAACCGGGAGTCACCGGATGTCCTCAGGACCCTCGACGTCGGGAGTGGGCCGGGTCATCGCCGGCCGCTATCTGCTGCTGCACCGGCTCGGCAGCGGTGGGATGGGGCATGTGTGGCTGGCGCACGACCAGAGACTGGCCTGTGAGGTGGCGCTGAAGGAGATCGTGTTCCGGGACCCGGCGGAGGCGTACCACGAGCGGGAGGCGCGGGTCGCGCGGGCCCGGGCGGAGGCCCGGCACGCGGCCGGGCTGCGCGGGCATCCGCATGTGGTGACCGTGCACGACGTGCTGGAGCACGAGGGGCTGCCCTGGATCGTCATGGAGTACGTGGCGGGCGCCGTGGACCTGCGGGAGCTGGTCGCGCGGCGTGGCCCGCTCGCCCCGGCGGAGTGCGCCCGGATCGGCCTCGCGGTGCTGGACGCGCTGACCGCCGGGCACCGGCGGGGCGTCCTGCACCGGGACGTGAAGCCGGCGAACATCCTGCTGGCACCGGACCGCGCGGGGGCGCCGTACGGGCGGGTCCTGCTCACCGACTACGGGATCTCGGTGCGGCCGGACGCCGGGGAGCCGCGCTACACGCTGGCGTCCGCGCTGGTGGGCACGGCCGGCTACCTGGCGCCGGAGCGGGCCACCGGAGGGCCGCCCACCGAGGCCGCCGATCTGTTCTCACTGGGCTGCACGCTGTACTACGGCGTGGAGGGGCGCGGCCCGTTCGAGCGGGAGTCGCAGCTTGCGGAGCTGACCGCCGTGGTCGCCGAGGAGCCGCGCCCGCCGGTGCGCTCGGGCGCCCTGGAGCCCGTCGTACGGGCGTTGCTGGTGAAGGATCCGGCGCGGCGAATGGGGGCGGCGGAGGCAGAGGCGGCGCTGGCGGGGATCGTCGTACCGCAGCCGCGGGACCACGGCCGCACGCGGACGGAGCCCGGGTCGCAGCCGCCGTGGGGCGGGGTGCCGGACGGGCCGGGGTTCGGGCACGCCCCGATGCCGGACGGGCCGGGGTTCGGGCACGCCCCGGTCCCGGACCGGCCGCGCCGGGCGCTCCCCCGGGCGGTGCGGGCGGCGCTCGCGGGCGGGCTCGGGCTGGCGCTGGCGCTGGGCGGGGTCTGGTACGCGACCGCCGACCGGTCCACGGCCGGCGGTGGGACGGCGGACGCGTTGCCGTACGGGGCGGACGTGGGGCTCGCCCGGCCACTGCGGGACGGGGACTGTGTGCTCGCCGAGTGGCCGGGCGCGCGGTTCGCGGGTATGCCCCGGCTGGCGCTGGACCCGAGCTGCGGGGACGCGGCGCCGGACGGGCAGGTGATGGGGTTCGTGCCGGCCGGCTCGGCCGGCGAGGCGCGGGAGCGGGGGCCGGCGCGGTGCGAGGAGCTGACGCGGGAGCTGCGGGAGCGGCTGGCGGAGGTGCGCAGCGTGGCGGTCGTACCGACCGACGAGGGGTTCGAGGCGGCCGGGCGGCGCACCGCGTGTCTGCTGCTGGGGGCGCGCGGGCCGGTGTACGGGCCGCTGGGCGGGCATCGTGCGCCGGGCATGGTGTTCACGCACACGGCGGCCATGCAGAAGCGGGACTGTCTGGACGTGCGCTCTCCGCGGGAGGTGCGGCTGGTCTCGTGCGGCGGCAGGTACGACGAGCAGGTGCTGGGGTTCACCCGGCTGGCGGAGGGCATCACGCCGGCGCAGGCCCGGACCCGGTCGGACGCGGCGTGTGCCCGGGACGTGCCGCCGGGCGACTACGGATTCGACCCCTCCGTGTACGAGTCGGGGTCCTGGACCGGCCAAGGGGCCCGGAAATCGGGCACACATTTGGTCGTCTGCACCGTACGGAAGCAGAACGGGGGCACCATGGAGGGGGACGAACCATGAGGAGGGTGTCGCGATGCCCGGTTCTACGGACGGCTCGACGAAGACCATGGGGGTGCTCACCCTCGGTGGGCTCGTCGTGGTGACGGCCTACACGGTGGCGCTCGGCAGCAACGGCTGGCTGTGGTTCGGCTGGGTCGTGCTGGGTCTGATCACCCTCGGCATGGTGGCCACCCGCAGCACCTGACACCCGTACTCGCCGCCACTCACTCCTCGGCGAGGCGGCCCGCCGAGTGCACGCCCGGCTGGTACTTGGGCAGCCGGGCGGTGACTTTCATGCCCGCGCCCACGGCGGTCTCGATGACGAGGCCGTGGTCGTCGCCGTAGACCTGGCGGAGCCGGTCGTCGACGTTGGACAGCCCGATGCCGCCGGACGGGCTGACCTCGCCCGCGAGGATGCGGCGCAGCAGGCCGGGGTCCATTCCGGCGCCGTCGTCCTCGATGACGACCACGGCCTCGGCGCCCGCGTCCTGCGCGGTGATGCTGATGCGGCAGGTGCCGGCCTTGCCCTCCAGGCCGTGTTTGACGGCGTTCTCCACCAGCGGCTGGAGGCACAGGTAGGGCAGGGTGACCGGCAGCACCTCGGGGGCGATCTGCAGGGTGACCGAGAGGCGGTCGCCGAAGCGGGCCCGGACGAGCGCCAAGTAGTGGTCGATGGCGTGGAGTTCGTCGGCGAGGGTGGTGAAGTCGCCGTGCCGGCGGAACGAGTAGCGGGTGAAGTCGGCGAACTCCAGGAGCAGTTCGCGGGCGCGCTCGGGGTCGGTGCGGACGAACGAGGCGATGACCGCGAGCGAGTTGAAGATGAAGTGCGGGGAGATCTGGGCGCGCAGGGCCTTGATCTCGGCCTCGATGAGGCGGGTGCGGGAGCGGTCGAGGTCGGCGAGTTCGAGCTGGACGGAGACCCAGCGGGCGACCTCGGCGGCGGCGCGCACGAGGACGGCGGACTCGCGGGGCGCGCAGGCGACGAGGGCGCCGTGGACGCGGTCGTCGACGGTGAGGGGGGCGACGACGGCCCAGCGCAGGGAGCAGTCGGGGACGTCGCAGGTGAGCGGGAACGCCTCGCCGCGGCCGGTCTCCAGCGGGCCGGCGAGCCGTGCCATGACCTCGGTGCGGTGGTGGGCGCCGACGCCGTCCCAGGCGAGGACGCGGCCGTCGTCGGTGAGGCAGAGGGCGTCCGTGCCGAGCAGGGTGCGCAGCCGGCGGGCCGACTTGCGGGCGGTCTCCTCGGTGAGTCCGGCGCGCAGCGGGGGCGCGGCGAGGGAGGCGGTGTGCAGGGTCTGGAAGGTGGCGTGTTCGACGGGGGTGCCGAGGCCGCCGAGGTGCTGGGTGCGGGCGGTGCGCCGGCCGAGCCAGAAACCGGCGGCGAGGAGGGGCAGGACGGCCACGCACAGCCCGGCGAGGAAGCCGGTCATGTCTTGACCTCCGTGCGCAGCTGTTCCGGTAGGTGGAAGCGGGCCAGGACGGCCGCGGTCCCCTCGGGGACGCGGGCCGGGGTGGCGAGCGACACCAGGATCATGGTGAGGAAGCCGAGCGGCACCGACCACAGCGCGGGCCAGGCGAGCAGGGCGTGCAGCGGGCCGTCGGCGAAGCCCGCCATGGTGGCGGCGACGGCGGCGAACGCGGAGCCGCCGCCGACGAGCATCCCGGCGGCGGCGCCGGGCGGGGTGAGCCGCCGCCACCAGATGCCGAGGACGAGCAGCGGGCAGAAGGAGGACGCCGAGACGGCGAAGGCGAGCCCGACCGCGTCGGCGACGGGCAGCCCGCCGACGAGCACGCTCGCCGCGAGGGGTGCGGCCATGGCGAGCAGGGTGCCGAGCCGGAAGTGGCGGACGCCGCGGGAGGGCAGCACGTCCTGGGTGAGCACCCCGGCGACGGCCATGGCGAGTCCGGAGGCGGTGGACAGGAACGCGGCGAAGGCGCCGCCGGCGAGCAGCGCGCCGAGGAGGTCGCCGCCGACTCCGCCGATCATCCGGCCGGGCAGCAGGAGGACGGCGGCGTCGGCGTCGCCGGTGAGGGTGAGCTCGGGGGCGTAGAGGCGGCCGAGGGCGCCGTAGAGCGGGGGCAGCAGGTAGAAGGCGCCGATCAGGGCGAGGACGGCGACCGTGGTGCGGCGGGCGGCGACGCCGTGTGGGCTGGTGTAGAAGCGGACGACGACGTGCGGCAGGCCCATGGTGCCGAGGAAGGTGGCGAGGATCAGTCCGTACGTGGCGTAGAGGGGGCGTTCCTCGCCGCCCGCGGTGAGGGAGGTGGACATGGCGCCGTTGCCGCCGCGGTCGGCGGCGGGGACGGGTGTGCCGGGGGCGAAGGTGAGGTGGGTGCCCTGGTCGATGCGGTGGGTGCCGGCGGGCAGGCGGAGTTCGGTGCCGTCGTGGGCGCGGCCGTCGACGGTGCCGTCGACGGTGACGGTCAGGGGGCGTTCCAGGCGCAGGTCGAGGGTGGCGTCGACGCGGACGGAGCGCTGTTCGCGGAAGGCGGGCGGTTCGTCGAAGGCGCGGCGGGGGGCGCCGTCGGCCTGCCAGGCGAGGACGAGGAAGAAGGCGGGGACGAGCAGGGCGGTGAGTTTCAGCCAGTACTGGAAGGCCTGGACGAAGGTGATGCTGCGCATGCCGCCCGCGGCGACGATGGCCACGACGACGACGGCGACGATGATCCCGCCGAGCCAGTCGGGCGCCCCGGTGAGCACGGTCAGGGTGAGTCCGGCGCCCTGGAGCTGGGGCAGCAGGTAGAGCCAGCCGACGCCGACGACGAAGGCGCTCGCGAGGCGCCGTACCGCCTGGGAGGCGAGCCGGGCCTCGGCGAAGTCGGGCAGGGTGTAGGCGCCGGAGCGGCGCAGCGGGGCGGCGACGAAGAGCAGCAGGACGAGGTAGCCGGCGGTGTAGCCGACGGGGTACCAGAGCATGTCCGGGCCCTGGACGAGGACGAGGCCGGCGATGCCGAGGAAGGAGGCGGCGGAGAGGTACTCGCCGCTGATGGCGGCGGCGTTCAGGCGGGGGCCGACGGTGCGGGAGGCGACGTAGAAGTCGGAGGTGGTGCGGGAGATGCGCAGGCCGAAGGCGCCGACGAGGACGGTGGCGAGGACGACGAGGGCGACGGCGGGGACGGCGTAGTTCGAGTTCATCGCGGAAGGGTTCAGCGGTCCTCGACCAGGCGGACGAAGTCGCGTTCGTTGCGTTCGGCGCGGCGGACGTACCAGTGGGCGAGCAGGACGAGCGGGGCGTAGAGGCAGAAGCCGAGGACCAGCCACTGGAGGCGGCCGGCGTCCGGGGCCGCCGCGAAGAGCAGCGGGAGCGGGCCGATCAGCAGGACGAGGACGGCGCACACGGTGAGGGCGGCGCGCAGCTGGGTGCGCATGAGGGAGCGGACGTAGGTGTGGCCGAGGGTGGTCTGTTCGTCGATCTCGGTGCGGGGACGGTAGGCGTGGGGGTGCCGCCCGCGTGAGCGGAGCCGGGCGTGCGGGTGGGTGCGGCGGGGCGGGGCGGTGACGACGACCCGGCGGTCGGCGGCGCTGTTCGGCACGGGTCAGGTCCTCCTCATCAGCAGATCCCGCAGCTCGCGGGCGTGGCGGCGGCTGACCTGGAGTTCCTCGGAGCCGACCAGGACGCTGACCGTGCCGGCGTCGAGGCGGAGTTCGCCGATGTGGCGCAGGGCGACGAGGTGGCGGCGGTGGATGCGGACGAAGCCACGGGAGCGCCAGCGCTCCTCCAGGGTGGACAGCGGGATGCGGACCAGGTGGCTGCCGCCCTGGCCGGTGTGGAGGCGGGCGTAGTCGCCCTGGGCCTCGACGTGGGTGATGTCGTCGACGGCCACGAAGCGGGTCACCCCGCCGAGCTCGACGGGTATGTGGTCGGGGTCGGGTTCGTGGACGGGGATGCGGGGGGTGGCGGTGCCGCGCAGTTCGGCGGCGCGGCGCACGGCTTCGGCGAGGCGTTCCTTGCGGACGGGTTTGAGGACGTAGTCGATCGCCTTGAGGTCGAAGGCCTGGACGGCGAAGTCCTCGTGGGCGGTGACGAAGACGACCAGCGGGGGCCGGGCGAAGCCGGTGAGCAGGCGGGCGAGGTCGAGGCCGTCGAGGCCGGGCATCTGGATGTCGAGGAAGACGACGTCGATCGCCTCGGGCCCGTCGGGTCCCGACTCCAGGGCGCGGTTGATGCGGCGCAGTGCCTCGGTGGCGTCACCGGCGCCCTCGGCGCTGCCGACGCGCGGGTCGGCGTGCAGGAGGTAGAGCAGTTCCTCCAGCGAGGGGCGTTCGTCGTCGACAGCCAGGGCGCGCAGCATGAACCCGGAGTGTAGGAGCAATTCGTACGTCTGCACACGGGCTGTCGCGGGACCGTTGTCAGGACGTTCCCGCTGGATACAGTGCGGCCATGAACAGCAGGCCGGCACCGTTCGACGACCTCGACCGGAAGATCGTCACCGCGCTGATGGCGAACGCGCGGACCAGTTTCGCCGAGATCGGGGCGGTGATCGGGCTGTCCGCGACGGCGGTGAAGCGCCGGGTGGACCGGTTGCGGGAGACGGGGGTGATCACGGGGTTCACGGCGACGGTGAAGCCGTCGGCGCTGGGGTGGCGTACGGAGGCGTATGTCGAGGTGTACTGCGAGGGCGCGGCGCCGCCGCGGCGGCTGGCGGAGGTGGTGCGCAACCATCCGGAGATCACGGCGGCGATGACGGTGACGGGCGGCGCGGACGCGCTGCTGCATGTGCGGGCGCGGGACGTGGAGCACTTCGAGGAGGTGCTGGAGCGGATCCGTGCGGAGCCGTTCATCCGGAAGACGATCAGTGTGATGGTGCTGTCCCATCTGCTCCCTGAGAGTCCTGAGGCGGGTGCGAATCAGCCCGCTCCGGACGACGGAGGGTGACCGAGGTAAACGCAGGAGACGTGCGTCTTCCCTGATCACAACGCAGCGATCCTGCGTGAGCGCGCAGCTTTCGTTTCTTGTCGGTCGTCCGCTCGCTTTCTACCGTTGTGTCAACCCCCAGTAGACACCGCAGGAAGCGGAGGAACCCCTCTGTGTCCGAAAGCCGTGCGCCGCGCCGGCGGCGCTTTCTCGTCTGCGAACCCAGACACTTCGCCGTGCAGTACGCGATCAATCCCTGGATGCACCCCGACGTCCGGGTCGATGTCGATCTCGCGCAGGAGCAGTGGCAGAAGCTGATCGCGGCCTACCGCGCGCACGGGCATACGGTCGAGGCCGTGGAGCCGGTGGCGGGCCTGCCGGACATGGTCTTCGCCGCGAACTCGGCGTTCGTCGTCGGCGGCCGGGTCTTCGGCTCCCTCTTCCACGCCCCCGAGCGCCGTCCGGAGTCCGTGCACTACGAGACCTGGTTCAAGGCGGCGGGCTACGACGTGTACCGGCCGGAGTCGGTGTGCGAGGGCGAGGGCGACCTGGTGTGGACGGGCCGGTACGTGCTGGCCGGCACCGGGTTCCGTACGACGCGGGAGGCGCACCGCGAGGCGCAGGAGTTCTTCGGGCACCCGGTGATCAGCCTGACGCTGGTCGACCCGTACTTCTACCACCTGGACACGGCGCTGTTCGTGCTGGACGACTCCGCCGACGGCAACAACATCGCGTACTACCCGGAGGCGTTCTCCCCGGGCAGCCGTGAGGTGCTGCGGCGGCTGTATCCGGACGCGGTGCTCGTCGGCCGCGACGACGCGATGGCGTTCGGCCTGAATTCGGTGTCCGACGGCCGCCATGTCTTCATCGCGCCCAGGGCCGAGGCGCTTGCCGCCCGCCTGGACGACCACGGTTACATCCCCGTCCCCGTCGACCTGTCGGAGTTCCACAAGGCCGGCGGCGGCATCAAGTGCTGCACTCAGGAGATCCGTTCATGACCGCACCCGCCCGCACCGCCCGTGACTCCGCCGAGCTGATCGCCGCGGAGCGGCCCGTGCTCGCGCACAACTACCATCCGCTGCCCGTGGTGGTGGCCCGCGCCGAGGGCTCCTGGGTGGAGGACGTCGAGGGCCGCCGCTACCTGGACATGCTGGCCGGTTACTCGGCCCTGAACTTCGGCCACCGCCACCCGGCGCTGATCGAGGCCGCGCACCGCCAGCTGGACCGCCTCACCCTCACCTCCCGCGCCTTCCACAACGACCGGCTCGCCGAGTTCGCCGAGCGCCTGTCCGCGCTCACGGGGCTGGACATGGTGCTGCCGATGAACACCGGCGCGGAGGCGGTGGAGAGCGGCATCAAGGTGGCCCGCAAGTGGGCGTACGACGTCAAGGGCGTACCCGCCGACCGGGCGACGATCGTGGTCGCGGCGGAGAACTTCCACGGCCGTACGACGACGATCGTCAGCTTCTCCACGGACGAGGTGGCGCGGACCGGCTTCGGCCCGTTCACGCCCGGCTTCCGGATCGTGCCGTACAACGACCTGGCGGCGCTGGAGGCGGCGGTCGACGAGACGACGGCGGCGGTGCTGATCGAGCCGATCCAGGGCGAGGCGGGTGTGATCATCCCCGACGAGGGCTACCTGGCCGGGGTCCGGGAGCTGACGCGCCGGGCGGGCTGTCTGTTCGTCGCGGACGAGATCCAGTCCGGCCTGGGCCGCACCGGCCGCACCCTCGCCGTCGAGCACGAGGACGTCGTCCCGGACGTGGTGCTGCTCGGCAAGGCGCTGGGCGGCGGCATCGTGCCGGTGTCCGCGGTGGTCGCCCGCCGGGAGGTCCTGGAGGTGCTGCATCCGGGCGAGCACGGCTCCACCTTCGGCGGCAACCCGCTCGCCGCCGCCGTCGGCACGGCCGTGGTCGAGCTGCTGGAGACCGGCGAGTTCCAGCGGCGCGCCGCCGAGCTGGGCGTGGTCCTGCGGGGCGGCCTGACCGATCTGGTCGGCAAGGGCGTGGTCGGCTTCCGCGCGCGCGGTCTGTGGGCGGGCGTCGACATCGACCCGGCCATCGGCACCGGCCGCGAGATCAGCGAGCGTCTGATGGGCGAGGGCATCCTCGTGAAGGACACGCACGGCTCGACGATCCGGCTGGCGCCGCCGCTGACCGTCACGGGTGAGGAACTGCGCTCGGCCATCGGGGCGTTGGAGAAGGTGCTGGCACAGGGCTGAGCCCGGGGCCTTCCCCTGGATCGCCGAGTCTTCAACGATGATGGGGAACCCCTGACAGGAGGTGCGTTCCCCTTGTTCTACCACCTGCTCAAGCACGTACTGCTGGGACCGCTGCTGAGAGTGGTGTTCCGGCCGAGGATCGAAGGTCTGGAGCATGTCCCGGCGTCGGGTGCGGCGATCGTCGCCGGGAACCATCTGTCGTTCTCGGACCACTTCCTGATGCCGGCGGTGCTGAAGCGGCGGATCACCTTCCTGGCGAAGGCGGAGTACTTCACCGGGCCCGGGCTGAAGGGACGGCTGACCGCCGCGTTCTTCCGCAGCGCGGGGCAGATCCCGGTGGACCGCTCCGGGAAGGACGCGGGGCAGGCGGCGATCCGGGAAGGGCTCGGGGTGCTGGGCAGGGGCGAGCTGCTCGGGATCTACCCGGAGGGGACGCGGTCGCACGACGGGCGGCTGTACAAGGGGAAGGTCGGGGTCGCGGTGATGGCGCTGAAGGCCGGGGTGCCGGTCGTGCCGTGCGCGATGATCGGCACCTTCGAGGCGCAGCCGCCCGGCCGGAAGCTGCCCCGAGTCCACCCGGTGGTGATCCGCTTCGGCGAGCCGCTGGACTTCTCGCGGTACGCCGGGATGGAGAACGAGAAGGCGATCCTGCGGGCCGTCACCGACGAGATCATGTACGCGATCCTGTCGCTGTCCGGGCAGGAGTACGTCGACCGGTACGCGGCCGACGTGAAGGCGGAGGAGGCAGCCGCCGCGAAGGAGCGCAGGCCGCGGCGGCTGCCGCCGCGCTGAGTACGCGGGAGGGGCGGCCGGTGGTGACACCGGCCGCCCCTCGCGTCGTATCGCCGGTACGGCTTACGGCTTCGGCGTGGTGTGCGGCTCGCAGGTCACGTCCCGGGCGTCCAGCTCGCCGGTGAGCAGGTAGGCGTCCACCCGGTTGTTGACGCAGGAGTTGACCAGCCCGGTCACACCGTGGGAGCCGGCGTCCTTCTCGGTGATCAGGCGGGAGCCCTTGAAGCGCTGGTGCAGTTCGAGGGCGCCGCCGTACGGGGTGGCCGCGTCGCGCTCGGCCTGGACGATGAGCACCGGCGGCAGGCCCTTGCCGGTCTTCACGTCGACCGGGGTGTGCTGCTTGACCGGCCAGGTGGCGCAGGGCAGGTTCATCCAGGCGTTGGACCAGGTCAGGAACGGGTGGTCACGGTGCAGCCGGGTGTTGTCCCGGTCCCAGCGCTCCCAGCTCGTCGGCCACTTGGCGTCGGCGCACTCGACGGCGGTGTAGACGGCGTTGCCGTTCTCGGAGGCGGCGTTGCCCGCGGTGTCGGACAGGTCCGGGGCGGCGGCGTCGACCAGGGCCTGGGTGTCACCGGCGACGTACTTGCTGAAGACGGTGGCCACCGGCACCCACGCGGAGTCGTAGTACGGGGCGCTCTGGAAGAAGCCGATCAGCTCGGCCGGACCGACGACCCCGCCGATGGGCTCCTTCTTGGCGGCGGCGCGCAGCTCGAGCCACTTGGCCTGGACCTCGGCGCGGGTGGTGCCGAGGTGGAAGGTGGCGTCGTTCTTCGCGACCCAGTCCTGCCAGTCCTGCCAGCGCATCTCGAAGGCGACGTCCTGGTCCAGGTTGGCCTGGTACCAGATCTTCTCGCGGGACGGGTTGACCACGCTGTCGACGACCATGCGGCGGACGTGGCCGGGGAAGAGGGTGCCGTAGACGGCGCCGAGGTAGGTGCCGTAGGAGACGCCGAGGAAGTTGAGCTTCTTCTCGCCGAGCGCGGCGCGGATGACGTCGAGGTCGCGGGCGGTGTTCGGGGTGGTCATGTGCGGCAGCATCTCGCCGCTGCGCTCGTAGCAGCCCTCGGCGTACTCGCGGGCCAGCTTGCGCTGGGCGAGCTTGTCGGCCTCGGAGTCGGGCACCGGGTCCATCTTGGGCGCCTTGACGAACTCCTGCGGGTCGACGCAGGAGATGGGCGTGGACTTGCCGACACCACGCGGGTCGAAGCCCACGAAGTCGTAGGCCTTGGCGACGTTCTGCCACACCGGGGCCTTGGTGGTGACGCGGCGCGGGAAGCGCAGGCCGGAGCCGCCGGGGCCGCCCGGGTTGTAGACGAGGGCACCCTGCCGCTCGGACTTCGTGCCGGTGTTGCCGACGCGGTCGACGGCGAGCTTGATCTGCTTGCCGTACGGCTTCGCGTAGTCGAGCGGCACGGTGACCCAGCCGCACTGGATCGGCTTCTCCAGCCCCCAGCCGGCGGGGCAGTCCTGCCAGTCGATGCCCTTGTGCGCGGCGCGGGCCGCGGCGATCGCGACGCCCCGGGCCTCCCGGTCTCCACCGTGGCGGGACTCGGTGGCGGTCGTGGCGCCCGCGTCCGCGCTCGCCGTCGGTGCCGCGACCGCCCCGGCTATCAGGGTCGCCGCGACGAGCACCCCGGCCGAACCGAGCGTCGCCGTCCGCCTCTTTGGTCTGTTGTCCCTCAAGTGGGGCCTCCCCCTGCGTCGTTCGCTGGACAAGGGGAGATCCTGGCCTCTGCGGGACCGCCGGGAACAGGGGTGACCCGTCTTCTTTGCCAATCCGATAACCGGATAAGCCGACACCGCTGAGCGGGCGAACGCGGTGCGTACCGCTACCCGAGGTCCGCGCGGGCCGCGTCCAGCAGCCGGCGCAGCCGCAGGGCGTCCGGGGCGACGGCGGTGACCAGGGCGGCGGGACCGGCGAGGGGCATCAGGGCGGCACCCTCCCCCAGGAGCCGCGCCGGCACCGGCCGCGCCGCGAACTCGGGTCGTACGACCACCAGTTGCCCCACCGCGCGGTGCCCGCCGAGCCCGGCCGGGCCGTCCCACCCACCGGGCGCGCCGGTGCCGCACGCCAGCTCCTGGTCGAGCACGGTGCGCCCGGCGACCCGCAGGGTCAGACGGCTGGTCAGCCGCCCCGGCTCCTCCCCCACCCGGCCGAGCACCTGCTCCTCGCGCAGCACCAGCCGCCCCGCCGCCCCCAGCTCGGCACGGGTCCGCACGGTCAGGTCGCTGCCCGCGGCGCAGATCAACTGCTCCGGCAGCCAGTGCAGTTCCCCGCCGTCGGCGACGCTGAGCCGTACGTCGTAGTGGGCCCCGCCCCTGGCCTGGCCCGGCAGCGCGATGGTGGCGGCGGCCGAGCCGATGTGCAGCCGTGCCCCTTCGGCCACCTCCGTCTCCACCGTGAAGTGGTCGCCGCCGAGCGGCCCGCTCATCGCGCCGACGAGCATGACCCGGGCCTCGCCGCCACTCCCCCGGGTCCGCCGCGGCGCGAGCGGCCCCTCGCCTTCGAGCACGGGCAGCGCCGTACCGCCGCGCCCGTCGTCGGTGGCGCGGATCCGTGCCGTGGCCCGCACCCCGGCGGTGGCGGTGCTCATGCGGTCCACGCGGCGAGCCGCTCCCGCACCCAGCCGGCGACGTCCGCGACACCGGTCTCGCCGCGCAGCGACTGGAAGACGACCGGCAGATCACCGCGCTGCGCCTTGGCGTCCGCCGCCATCCGGGCGAGGTCGGAGCCGACGTACGGCGCGAGGTCGGTCTTGTTGACCACCAGCAGGTCCGCGGTGCTGACCCCGGGCCCGCCCTTGCGGGGGATGTCGTCGCCGCCCGCCACGTCGATCACGAAGATCTGCGCGTCCACGAGCCCCTTGGAGAAGGTCGCCGTGAGATTGTCCCCACCCGACTCCACGAGGATCAGATCCAGCGGCCCGACCTCGTCCTCCAGGTCCTCCACCGCCTCCAGGTTGGCGGAGATGTCGTCCCGGATCGCGGTGTGCGGGCAGGCGCCGGTCTCCACCGCGGTGATCCGCTCCGGCGGCAGCACGGCCTCCCGGAGCAGGAACTCGGCGTCCTCCCGCGTATAGATGTCGTTCGTGACGACGGCCAGCGACAACTCCTCACGCAGCGCCCGGCACAGGGCGGCGACGGTGGCGGTCTTCCCGGACCCGACGGGCCCGCCGAGTCCGATACGCAGGGCCCGCCGGGTGCCGTCGGGCCGCCGCGCGTCGGCGCTCACGGCGGCGGGGCCCGGGTGGTGGGAGTGATCGAGATGCATGAGAAGCAGCTCCTTTTCGTGAGGATATGGGGCCTTGGGGCAAAACCAGCCCGTCCGGCGTTTGAGGACGAGGCCGTTCAGGCCGACAGGGGGGTCTGGGCGGCAACGCCCCCCAGGGTCGGGAACGGGAAGGGGCGGCGGGGGCGAAACCCCCTAGGACGCGAACAGCCGCACGGCCCACCCCGCATGCGCCTCGGCCCCCATCTCCAGCAACACCCCGGACGCCGCGGGCAACGCGTCGACCCCCTCCACGACAACCGCCCGCGCCGCCCCGACCGCCCGCTCCACGACGAGATCCAGCTCCGGCGCCAGCCGCGCCAGCACCCCCGTCCCGTCGAACGGATCGAGACTCAGCAACCGCACGGCCGCACTCACGGGCCCGCTCACACTCTCGTACGCCGCGCAGTACGCCGCGTCGACCGCCCCCAGCCCCGCCGCCCGCGCCACGACCCCGAGCACGACGGGCTGGTGCGCGCCCTTGGGAAACGACCGCGCGAGAGCGTCGAGTTCAGCCGACGGCCACGTCGCCCGCGCCGCCCGCATCAACTGACGCCCCAGCCTGCGCGCGACCAGGCGCAACGCCGGCGACGGCGTCCGCGCGTCCGCGGCGGCGTCCAGCTCCAGCGGGTCGTACCCAAGTGCGGCAGCGCCCGCCAGCCCGGCCGACACCAGCCCCGCCGTGTGCAACCGCCCCCGGCAGAACTCCTCCAGGCTCGCCGCTCCCGTGATCCGCCCGGCCTTGACGGCGGCCTCCGCCCCGCCGGAGTGGGCGTGCCCACCGGCGGGGAAGCGGCCGTCGGCCAGGACGAGCAGTGCCGCGCGCCCCATCAGAAGAGGAAGTAACGCTGGGCCATGGGCAGTTCAGCGGCCGGAGTGGCCTCGACCAGCTCCCCGTCGATGTACACGGCGAAGCTGTCGGGGTCGATCCGTACGTCGGGCCGCGCGTCGTTCTCGAGCATGTCCGCCTTGGTCACCGCGCGCGTCGACCGGATCGCGGTGAACCGCTTGCCGAGCCCGAGCCGCTCCGGCAGCCCGTCCTCGACGGCGAGCGGGGCGACGAAGTTGACCGAGTTGGCGGCGGGCGCCCGCCCGATCGCGCCGTACATCGGACGCGGCAGGATGGGCTGCGGGGTGGGGATGGAGGCGTTGGCGTCGCCCATCTGCGCGTACGCGATCTGCCCGCCCTTGAGGACGAGGAGCGGCTTCACCCCGAAGAAGGCCGGTTCCCACAGCACCAGGTCGGCGAGCTTGCCGCTCTCCACGGACCCGATCTCGTGGGCAAGGCCCTGGGCGAGCGCCGGGTTGATCGTGTACTTGGCGACATAGCGACGCACCCGGCGGTTGTCCGCGCGCCCGTCGCCGGGCAGGGCTCCGCGCCGCCGCTTCATCACGTGCGCGGTCTGCCAGGTGCGCAGGATCACCTCGCCGATCCGGCCCATGGCCTGGGAGTCGGAGGAGATGATCGAGATCGCGCCGAGGTCGTGCAGGATGTCCTCCGCCCCGATCGTGGACGGCCGGATCCGGGACTCGGCGAACGCCAGGTCCTCGGGGACCGCCGGGTTGAGGTGGTGGCACACCATCAGCATGTCGAGGTGTTCCTCGGTGGTGTTGACGGTGAAGGGCCGCGTCGGATTGGTCGAACTCGGCAGCACGTTCGCCTGGGAGACCACGGTCATGATGTCCGGCGCGTGGCCGCCGCCCGCGCCCTCGGTGTGGTACGAGTGAATGCCGCGCCCGGCGATCGCCGCGAGGGTGTCGCCCACGAACCCGGCCTCGTTGAGGGTGTCCGTGTGGATGGCGACCTGGATGCCGGTCCGGTCGGCGACGGTCAGCGCGGCGTCGATGACGGCCGGGGTGGAGCCCCAGTCCTCGTGCAGTTTCAGCCCGAGGGCGCCGCCGCGGATCTGGGAGAGCATCGCCTCGTGGGAGACGGTGTTGCCCTTGCCGAGGAAGCCGATGTTGAGCGGGTACTGCTCCATCGCCTCGAACATCCGGGCGAGATGCCAGGGTCCGGGGGTGACGGTGGTGGCCTTGGAGCCCTCGGCGGGTCCGGTGCCGCCGCCGACCAGCGTGGTCACGCCGGAGGCCAGCGCCTCGTCGGCGATCTGCGGGCAGATGAAGTGGACGTGCGCGTCGATGGCGCCGGCGGTGACGATCCGTCCGTTGCCCGCGATGACCTCGGTCTCCGGGCCGATGACCAGCTCGGGGTGGACCCCGTCCATGGTGTCGGGGTTGCCCGCCTTGCCGATGCCGGTGATCCGGCCGTCGCGGATGCCGATGTCGGCCTTGACGACGCCCCAGTGGTCGACGATCACGGCACCGGTGATGACGGTGTCCGGGGTCCCCTCGGCCCGGGTGGCCCGGGACTGGCCCATGGACTCCCGGATGACCTTGCCACCGCCGAACACCGCCTCGTCACCGGAGCGTCCGGGGCCGCCCGAGCGGTCCTCCTCGATCTCGATCAGCAGATCCGTGTCGGCGAGCCGAATGCGGTCGCCGGTGGTCGGGCCGAACAGATCGGCGTACGCGGCACGCGAGATCTCAGGCATCGAGGGCACCTCCGGTCTCGCCGCGCAGCCCGGGCACGATCCGGGCGCCGGTGAGCGGGACGAGTTCGACGTCGACGGGGATCCCGGGCTCGAAGCGCACGGCGGTGCCGGCGGCGACGTTGAGCCGCTTGCCGCGCGCGGCGGCACGGTCGAACTCCAGGCCGGGGTTGGCCTCGGCGAAGTGGTAGTGGGAGCCGACCTGGACGGGCCGGTCGGCGGCGTTGAGGACGGTCAGCCGGGTGACCTCGCGGCCCTCGTTGTACACGACCGGGTCGTCGGCGAAGAGGACCTCTCCGGGAATCATCGAGGCCCCTTCAGACGATCGGGTGGTGGACGGTGACGAGCTTGGTGCCGTCCGGGAAGGTCGCCTCGACCTGGACGTCGTGGATCATCTCGGGCACGCCCTCCATGACGTCGTCCCGGGTGAGCAGCTTGCGCCCGGAGGCCATGAGTTCGGCGACGGTGCGGCCGTCCCGCGCGCCTTCGAGGATGTGCGAGGTGATGAGGGCGACCGCCTCGGGGTGGTTCAGCCGCAGTCCGCGGGCGCGCCGCTTCTCGGCGACGTCGGCCGCCACATGGATCAGCAGCCTTTCCTGTTCGTGCGGGGTCAGTTGCACGTCCCACCTCACATCCTCGCTCCGGGCCGTGCGGGGCCCGGTTGCCGCCGCCACCGCGACAGGGGATAGATGTAACACACAGACAGATGGCGCGATTGGCGCGATCGGGAAAGAAAAACCCCTGGTGGCGTGGATGGGCAGGCTAGTTCGCCGGAGTTTCAACGACGTTAACCGGGCCTTGGTCACCTCATGACCCGGAGCTGGTCTCCCCCATACTCATCAGCGCCCGCAGCCCGTTGCGCAGCACCTCCACGGGCACCGGCCCGAACAGCGACTGCTGGACGATGAATCCCTGCACGGTGGAGATCATGGTGCGGGCGACGTCGTCCGCGGGCACGTCGGCCCGCATCATCCCGCTCTCCTGATAGGCCTCGACGACCCGGGTCCAGGCGGCGCGCACCGCGGCGTAGCCCTCGTCGAGCACGGCCGCCAGCCGCTCGTTGCGCACGGTCTCCGTCCAGACCTGCACGACCAGCCGCGCGAAGGCCGGCTCGCCGTCGGCCGTGACGAAGGCGCGGGCGTCCAGGGTGCGGCCGAGGACCGAGGCGACCAGCTCGTCCGGGGGCGGCGGCGGGCTCTGCCGGGCGGCCTCCTCGAAGGCGGTGCGGACCTCCCCCATCACCTCGGCGACGATGGCGCCGATCAGCTCGTCCTTGCCGCTGAAGTACCGGTAGACGGCGCCCGCGGACAGGTCGACCTCCTTCAGCACGTCCTGCATCGACGTGGCGTGGAAGCCGTTGCGGGCGAAGCAGGCCGCGGCGCCGTCGAGGATCTGCCGGCGGCGGGCGTCGAGGTGTTCCTGGGATACACGGGCCATGGTCCACAACCTAAAACGAACGTTCATTCTTGACAAGACGCCGCCACGGCGTGACGGTGAGAGGGAAGAAAAACGAACGATCCTTCTCTTTGACTGGGGAGCCCCCATGTCCGCCACCCGCAGGCCCCTCGCGGTCGCCCTCCTCGTCCCGCTCCTGGCCGCCCTGGCCCTGTGGGCCTTCGCCTGGCCCGCCGCCCGCACGGCACCGCGCGACCTGCCGCTCGGCGTCGCCGGCCCGGCCGCCGCGGTCGCCCAGACCGAGCAGCGGCTGTCCCGGCACGAGGGCGCCTTCGAGATCCACCGCTACGCCGACGAGGCCGCCGCCCGCGACGCCATCGAGGACCGCACGGTCTACGGCGCGATCGTCGTCACCGAGCAGGGTCCCCGGCTCCTCACCGCCTCGGCCGCGAGCCCGATGGTGGCCCAGCTGCTCCAGCAGGCGGTGGCCGGCGACACCCCGGTTCCGTCGGTCGACGTGGTGGCCGCACCCGAGGACGACCCGCGCGGCGCGGCGTTCGGCGCGAGCGTGCTGCCGCTCACCCTGGCCGGGATCGCGGCCGGTTCCGCGGTGACCCTGCTGGGGCTGCGGGGCGCCCGCGCGGTCGCCGTACTCGTCGCCGCCTCCGCGCTCGTCGGCATCGCCGCGGCGGCGATCACGCACAGCTGGCTGGGGGTCCTCACCGGCGACTGGTGGGCGGAGGCCGGGGCGCTCGGCCTGACCTCGCTGGCAGTCGCGGGCGCGGTCGCCGGGCTCGCCGCCCTCATGGGCCCCGCCGGGATCGCGCTGGGCGCCGCCGTGGTGATGCTGCTCGGCAACCCGTTCTCCGGCGCCTCCTCCGCGCCGCAACTGCTGCCCGAGCCCGCCGGAGCGATCGGCCAGTGGCTGCCGCCGGGTGCCGGAGCGTCCCTGCTGCGCTCGGTGTCGTACTTCGACGGCGCGGCGGCGACCGGCCCCGCCCTCACCCTGACCTGGTGGGCGGTGCTGGGCCTGGGGGCGGTGCTGCTCGGCTCGGCACTGAGGTCGCGTACGGCGAGGACCGAGCAGACGGCGGAACGGAAGCCCGCGCTCACCGGCTGACCACCGGCCATCGGCCGGTCATGACCGACCGTGCGTCCCCGCAGTAGCGGACGGGGGCGCACGGTCTTCGTTTCCCCGCCTTCGCCGCCTTCGCTTCTCCGCGGGCCGCTACGAGGGCTCGGGCCCCCGGTGCTCCGCCGCGATGCCGAACCGCTGCCGTTCGCGGGGAGCGGACGCGACCTCGCGGACCCGGGAGACGGCGCTGATCACCTGCTCCTCCTCCGCCTCCCCCAGCTCTTCGAGTCGCTGCAGGTCAGCGGCGGAGACAAGGGCGACGAGGGGCTTGCCGTGACGCGTCACGACGACGCGCTCACCGCCGTAGACCACGCGGTTGATCAGGTCGGCGAGCTCAGCCCTGGCTTGCGTCACCGGAATCTCGTAGGCCATGGCCTCCACATTACGTCATGTACGTCCTGTACATTTTTTACAGAGACTGCTCTGCCGTGAGGAGGCGTCCGCCATGACCCGAGAGTCCGTCCCGCCGTCCGCCCGCTACGTCCTGCCCGAGTTCACCGAACGCACGGGCTTCGGCCACCGCACCCTGGATCCGTACTCCAAGCTGCTGGAGGAGCGGATCGTCTTCCTGGGCACACCGATCGACGACACCGCGGCGAACGATGTGATGGCCCAGTTCATGCATCTGGAGTACCAGGCCCCGGACCGGGACATCTCGCTGTACATCAACTCCCCCGGCGGCTCGTTCACCGCCATGTCGGCGCTCTACGACACGATCCGGTACGTGAACTGCGACGTGGAGACGATCTGCCTCGGCCAGGCAGGCTCCTCCGCCGCCGTGCTCCTGGCCGCCGGGACGCCGGGCAAGCGATACGCCCTGCCCGGCGCCCGGGTGGTGATCCGTCAGCCCGCGTTGCCGGAGCCGGTGCGGGGACAGGCCGGCGATCTCGCCATCCAGGCCGAGGAGTTGGTCCGCGTCCGGTCCCGCCTGGAGGAGATGCTGGTACGGCACACCGGGCGCAGCCGGGAGCAGGTGACCGCCGACATCGAGCGGGACACGATCCTCACCGCCCGGGAGGCGCTGGAGTACGGCCTGATCGACCGGATCATCACCGACCGCAGGGCCTCGGGCACCGCGCCCGGCGGGAGGTGAGCCGCCGATGCTGCCGCCCGAACTGCCGCCGCTGCCCGCGCTGACCCGCGCCGAGAGCGAGTTGATCGACCGTTACCTGGAGGTGGTGGACCTGCTCGGCCGGATCAACCCCGGCCGCCACGGTCACACGTACGGCGGACTGCGGGCCGCCCAGGCGCTGGTGGGCAAGGCCGCCGCCCTGCGCGACGCGCTGGCGCTGATGCACCAGCGGGGCGAGACGGAGCTGCACGCGCCGACGCTCGCGCGGGCGCTGCGCGTGCTCGACGGCGAACGCCGCACGGCGCGCGTCACCCTTCCGCCGCGCTCCGACAGTTGACGGCCCGGCACGCGTGAGCGGGGCTCGCCGCGCAGGTGGCGAGGCGTGCGCGGTCCGGCTGAAACGGACTGAACGGATTACCCACGTTCGGCGTAGCCACACCTCCTTTTTCGAGCTGGCTCAGGTTGCGCCGAGGGCGGTCCCTCGGGGCGGAATTGGGCATTCCGTCGCTGGTCCGGGGGGCAGTTGCGGTCTTGACTTCCGATCGCTCGTCAGGGTGTCCACCCGAACGGGTGAGTGGTGAGGAAGACCACAAATCCCCGGTTGCGTTGGGATTTTCGGACATGTGTGAGTCAAGATCCCTGTCTGACGACAAGACCCCGCCACCGCGGCGGGGCGATCCGGGCGGACGCCGAGTCCTGCCGCCGCCTGGATGCCCGGTCGACAGGAAGTGGATCGGCAGGAGTGGAGGACCCAAGCACGACGGGTCGCCGGTACGGACGGCTCCGCGAGGAGACGCCGGATCGAGCAGCCCTTGGGGTGAAGCCGCGGCAACGCGGCCGGGCTACTTCGCCAGCCCGAATCCGACAGGTCATCCTTCACAGGCGGCTGACGAAGGGTTGCGCATGAACGCGCTCAATCGTGTCCCGTCGCTCATGGCCCGGGCCGGCACGGCCTCGGCCCTGACCCTGGCCGCGGTCGGCGGCTCCGTGGTCGCCCCCGGCTTCGCCCCGGAGGCCGCGGCCGCCACGCCGGCAACGAAGGCCCTCCAGGTCGCCGCGTCCAAGAAGGGCTCCCCCTACAAGTGGGGCGCCACCGGACCGAAGCGGTTCGACTGCTCGGGGCTCACGCTCTACTCGTACAAGAAGGCGGGCAAGACCCTGCCGCGTACGGCCGCGGCGCAGTACAACAAGACGCGCCACATCTCCGCGAAGAGCCGCAAGGCCGGAGACCTGGTGTTCTTCCACTCGGGGTCCAACGTGTACCACGTGGGCATCTACGCCGGAAAGGGGAAGATCTGGCACGCCCCGAAGACCGGGGACGTCGTGCGGCTGCAGAAGATCTGGACGAAGAGCGTCTGGTACGGCCGGGTCAAGTGACCCCTGCGGGCCGGTGACGGCGCCCCTGACCCGCCGTCACCGCGCCCGGCAACGTCCGTGAGCGACCAGCCGGGCCCGCGCGCACCCGCGCGCGGGCCCGGCCTGCTTGTCGTGGGGCCGGCGCGCGCGTCGGTTTCGCGGCCGGGAGAGCCGGGTCAGGGTTCCTGCTGCTGTACCGCCGTCACCGGCCGGGCCGGGACCTTCCAGGGGAGTTCGATGGCGACGGTTTTGCCGCCCTCGCGGGTGGGGCGCACTCTCAGCCGGCCGCCGCACTCGGCGGTGAGACAGCGGATGATCACCATGCCGCGGCCGTTGTCCTGCTGCACCGCGTCCGGCAGCCGCTTGGGGAACCTCGGGTGGCTGTCCGTCACACCGATGCGCAAGTGTTCGTCACGGTCCACTTCCACGTCCACCGTGAAGGTGGGTGACTCCCCGAAGGTGTGCTGTACGGCGTTGGTGGCGAGTTCGGAGACGATCAGCCGGATGGTATCGGCCACCTCCGCGTCGGACGGCAGACCCCACTCGGCCAGGGTGCCGACCACATAGGCGCGAGCCGCGGAGACCGAGGCTGGATCGCTCGGCAGAGTGACGGATGCTTCCAGATGGTCTGCCATGGCGATGTCGTCCCTTTCCCACGGGACCGCGGACCGACACGAGGGCGAACGTTCGAGTACGGTCCCGGACTGGTGCTTCGTCGCCAGACTGCCACCATCGGGGCGATCCCGGTGGCGATCCACCAAGATATGCATATATCTGTCGCTCGAAGCGGTGAACTCTGCGACGACAGACCGTATTTGGGCGGCTCGGTTGGAGTAAGGAGGAGCCCATGCAGCACGGTCCTGCGGTACGCCGCCGGAAACTGGGCGCCGAACTGCGTGCGCTGCGCACGGGTGCGGGCCTGACGAGTGGTGAGGCGGCGCGGCTGGTGGGTTGGCACCAGTCCAAGGTGAGCCGGATCGAGACGGGCGCGAGCGGGGTGAAACCGGCCGATGTGCGGTTACTGCTGGATGCCTACGGGGTGAGCGATCCCCAGCTGCGGGAGTTGCTGCTGGTGCTGGCGGGGTCGGGCTGCGGGCAGGGCCGGGACCACTGGTGGCACGCCTATCGCGGGGTGCTGCCGCCCACCTACCGGGACTTCATCAGCCTGGAGTCGCAGGCCAGCGGCATGCGCACCCTGGAGACCTCGGTGGTGCCCGGGCTGCTCCAGACGCCCGAGTACGCCCGCGCGGTGACCCGGGCCGCCGTGGAGGGCCTGGACGAGGACCGGCTGGACACGCTGGTGGAGGTGCGGCTGGCCCGGCAGGACGTCCTGCGCTCCCAGCCGCCGCTGCGGCTCAGCGCGGTGCTGGACGAGGCGGTGCTGCGGCGCGAGGTCGGCGGCCCGGACGTCATGGAGGACCAGCTGCTCCGGCTGATGGAGGCGGCGCGGTTGCCGCAGGTGGGGCTCCAAGTGCTGCCGTTCGCCGCGGGGGCCCACATCGGCGTCACCGGGCCTTTCGTTATCTTCTCATTTTCGAACACTTCTGATCTGGATGTGGTTGTTCTCGACCACTTGACGAGTAGCCTCTATCTCGAACGGAAAGAAGATGTTGGGGCCTACACCGAGGCTTTCGACGCGCTTCGGAGGCACGCCCTGTCACCCGAGGAATCGTTGGAATACATCGCCGGGATAGCTGACGGCGCGTAAGGAGGCACCATGACCGTTCTGCCTCGGAACGTACCTTCCACGACCCATCTATCCGATGTCCACTGGCTGCGCAGCAGCTACAGCACGGGAGCGAACAACTGCGTGGAGACGGCCAGGCCCCGCTCGGGCGCCTGGGCCGGACTGCTCGCCGTACGCGACTCCAAGGACCCGGCCGGGCCCGCGCTGGTCTTCTCACCCGAGACCTGGGCGCACTTCACGGCCGCCGTCTGACCCACCGTCCACCGGGAGCGACGCACGGCCGTGGACGCCGACTCATGGCCGCGTTTCGCCGATCACACGTACAGCGCGTTCGATCTGGTCCCCGGAGAGGTCCGCGCGGGCGGTCAGCCGCAGCCGGGAGATGCCGTCGGGCACGGAAGGAGGTCGGAAGCAGCCCACGGCGAGTCCGGCGGTCCGGCAGTCGGCCGCCCAGCGCACGGCGCTCTCCGGGGACGGAGCGCGCACCGACACCACAGCGGCGTCCGGCCGTACCGCCTCGTGGCCCGCGGCCGTCAGCCGGGCGTGGAGTTCGCCCGCCACCGCGCGCGCCCGCTCCGCCCGCTCCGGCTCGCGGCGCAGCAGCCGCAGGGCCGCCAGGGCCGCGCCCGCCGCCGCCGGGGCGAGCCCCGTGTCGAAGATGAACGTCCGGGCCGCGTTGACCAGGTGGTCGATCACCCGGGCCGGGCCGAGCACCGCGCCGCCCTGACTGCCCAGCGACTTGGAGAGGGTGAGCGTGACGACGACGTCGTCCGCGCCCGCCAGGCCCGCCGCGTACGCGGCACCCCGGCCGCCCGCCCCGAGCACCCCGAGGCCGTGCGCGTCGTCCACCACCAGCCCGGCCCCGTGCTCCCGGCAGGCCGCCGCCAGCTCCGCCAGCGGGGCCGCGTCGCCGTCCACCGAGAAGACCGTGTCGGACACCGCGACGGCCGGCCCGTCGTGGGTCCCGATCGCCTTGCGGACGGCGTCCGGGTCGGCGTGCGCCACCACCTGAGTGGTGCCGCGGGCCAGCCGGCAGCCGTCGATGAGGGAGGCGTGGTTGCCCGCGTCGGAGACGATGAGCGAGCCGTGCGGGGCCAGCGCGGTGACCGCGGCGAGGTTGGCCGCGTAGCCGGAGGAGAAGACCAGGGCGGCCTCGAAGCCGCAGAAGTCGGCCAGCTCGCGTTCGAGTTCCCCGTGGAGTTCGGTGGTGCCGGTGACCAGCCGCGAGCCGGTCGAGCCGCCGCCCCAGACGCGCGCCGCGCGGGCCGCGCCCTCGGTGACCTCGGGGTGGCGGGCCAGGCCCAGGTAGTCGTTGCTCGCGAGGTCCAGCAGGGGCGAGTCGGCGGGCCGGGGCCGCAGGGTGCGGACGAGTCCCGCGCCGCGGCGCAGTTCCGCCTGCTCGTCGATCCAGCCGAACGCCATGGGTCCTCCGGGGATTTTGTAGGCAGTGCACAGACACTAGCGGCCCGTCCCGCGGGCCAGGATGTGGCAATCCACACACCACGAAGTGACGCTGTTGTGCGAACTCTCCTTGGCCCGGAGCACCTCCGTAGGACAGGATCGGCTCTCATGGACCTGCTGAACACGCTGGTGGACAAGGGGCTTCGGCGCGAGCTGCCGACCCGCGAGGAGGCGCTGGCCGTCCTCGCGACGACCGACGACGAACTGCTCGATGTGGTGGCCGCGGCCGGAAAGGTACGCCGCCACTGGTTCGGCCGACGGGTGAAACTCAACTATCTCGTCAACCTGAAGTCCGGCCTGTGTCCGGAAGACTGCTCCTACTGCTCCCAGCGGCTCGGCTCCAAGGCCGACATCCTGAAGTACACCTGGCTCAAGCCCGACGAGGCCTCCAAGGCCGCCGCCGCGGGCCTGGCCGGGGGTGCCAAGCGGGTCTGCCTGGTGGCCAGCGGGCGCGGTCCGACGGACCGGGACGTGGACCGGGTCTCCGAGACCATCAAGGCGATCAAGGAGCAGAACGAGGGCGTCGAGGTGTGCGCCTGCCTGGGTCTGCTCTCCGACGGCCAGGCGGAGCGGCTGCGCGAGGCGGGCGCCGACGCCTACAACCACAACCTGAACACGTCCGAGGGGACGTACGGGGAGATCACGACCACGCACACCTACGCCGACCGGGTCGACACCGTGCAGAAGGCGCACGCGGCGGGCCTGTCGGCGTGCTCCGGCCTGATCGCGGGCATGGGCGAGAGCGACGAGGACCTGGTCGACGTCGTCTACTCGCTGCGCGAGCTGGACCCGGACTCCGTCCCGGTGAACTTCCTGATCCCGTTCGAGGGCACCCCGCTGGCGAAGGAGTGGAACCTCACCCCGCAGCGCTGCCTGCGGATCCTGGCGATGGTGCGGTTCGTCTGCCCCGACGTGGAGGTGCGGATCGCGGGCGGCCGTGAGGTGCATCTGCGCTCCATGCAGCCGCTGGCGCTGCACCTGGCGAACTCCATCTTCCTCGGCGACTACCTCACCAGTGAGGGCCAGGCCGGCAAGGCCGACCTGGAGATGATCGCGGACGCCGGGTTCGAGGTGGAGGGCGCCGACCAGGTGACCCTGCCGGAGCACCGCGCGCAGGCCGGCGGCGGCTGCGGCTCGCACGCGAGCGCGGGCGGCGGGTGCGGGTCCCACGAGGACGCGGGCGCCGGGTGCGGGTCCCACGAGGACGCGGGCGCCGGGTGCGGGTCCCACGAGGGCGGCGGCGTGTGCGGTACGGCCGCCGCGGTGCCGGCGGCGACCGAGCCGCGCACCGACCTGGTCGCCGTACGCCGCCGGGGCGCCGGGACGGATCTCGCGCCCAATGCCTGAGCTGAGCGTGCCGGAGCTGCTCGAACTCGACCGGCGGCACGTCTGGCATCCGTACGGCCCGATGCCGAACCAGCAGGTCCCGCTCGTCGTGGAGTCGGCGAGCGGGGTGCGGCTGAAGCTCGCGGGCGGCTCGGAGGAGCTGGTCGACGGCATGTCGTCCTGGTGGTCGGCCATCCACGGCTACAACCACCCGGTGCTGAACGAGGCGGCGCGCGAGCAGCTGGGGCGGATGAGCCACGTCATGTTCGGCGGGCTCACCCACGAGCCCGCCGTCCGGCTGGCGAAGCTCCTTGTCGACTTGTCGCCCGAGGGGCTGGAGCATGTGTTCCTCGCCGACTCCGGTTCGGTGTCGGTCGAGGTCGCGGTCAAGATGTGCCTCCAGTACTGGCGTTCGCTGGGCCGCCCCGAGAAGCACCGGATGATGACCTGGCGGGGCGGCTACCACGGGGACACCTGGCAGCCGATGGCGGTCTGCGACCCCCAGGGCGGGATGCACCAGCTGTGGACCGGCGTCCTGCCGCGCCAGCTCTTCGCGGACCCGCCGCCCGCCGAGTACGAGGAGGCGTACGCCGACCACCTGCGCACCCTGATCGCCGAGCACGCCCACGAGCTGGCCGCGGTGATCGTCGAGCCGGTGGTGCAGGGCGCGGGCGGGATGCGGTTCCACTCCCCCGCCTATCTGCGGGTGCTGCGGGAGGCGTGCGACGCCCACGACGTGCTGCTGGTGTTCGACGAGATCGCCACCGGGTTCGGCCGTACGGGCGCGCTGTTCGCGGCGGAGCACGCGGCGGTGTCGCCGGACGTGATGTGCGTGGGCAAGTCGCTCACCGGCGGCTATCTGACGCTGGCGGCGACGCTGTGCAACCCCCGGGTGGCGGACGGGATCTCGCAGGGCGAGGTGCCGGTCCTCGCCCACGGCCCGACCTTCATGGGCAACCCGCTGGCCGCCGCGGTGGCCTGCGCCTCGATCGAGCTGCTGCTCGGTCAGGACTGGCTCGCCGACGTCAAGCGGATCGAGGCGGGCCTGCGGGACGGGCTGGCCCCGGCCGCCGGGCTGCCCGGGGTACGGGACGTACGGGTCCTCGGCGCCATCGGGGTCGTCCAGCTCGACCATCCGGTCGACATGGCGGCGGCCACGGCGGCGGCCGTGCGCGAGGGCGTGTGGCTGCGGCCGTTCCGCGATCTGATCTACACGATGCCGCCCTACATCACGGGCGACGCCGACGTGGCACGCATCGCGCGCGCGGTGTGCGCCGCGGCACGGGAGGGATGACATGCCGGTCCTGGTGATCACGGGTACGAACACGGAGGTCGGCAAGACCGTCACGACGGCCGCCGTCGCCGCGGCGGCCCTCGCGGCGGGGCGGTCGGTGGCCGTGCTCAAGGCCGCGCAGACGGGCGTACGGCCCGACGAGCGCGGTGACGCCGACGAGGTGGCGCGGCTCGCGGGCCCCGTCACGGCGGCCGAACTCGCCCGCTACCCGGAGCCGCTGGCGCCGGGGACGGCGGCCCGGCGGGCCGGGATGGCGCCGGTGCACCCGCAGGACGTCGCCGAGGCGGCGGCCAAGCTGGCCACCGAGCACGATCTGGTGCTGGTCGAGGGCGCGGGCGGGCTGCTCGTCCGCTTCGACCCGGCGGGCGGCACGCTCGCCGACGTGGCCGCGCTGCTCGGGGCGCCGGTGCTGCTGGTGGCCTCGGCGGGCCTGGGCACGCTGAACATCGCCGAGCTGAGCGCCCGCGAACTGCGGCGCCGGGACGTGGAGTTGGCGGGCGTGGTGATCGGCAGCTGGCCCGACGAGCCCGACCTCGCCTGCCGCTGCAACGTCGCGGACCTGTCCGAGGTCTCCGGTGCCCCGCTGCTCGGCGCGGTCCCGGAGGGCGCCGGGTCGCTGGACCCCGCGGCGTTCCGCACCGCGGCGCCCGGCTGGCTGGCGCCGCGGCTGGACGGGTCGTGGGACGCGGAGGCGTTCCGGGTGCGGCAGGCGCCGGCGCCGGGACGGTAGCCGCGGGCGTGTGCCGGTGCAGGTGCACGCGGCCGTGTGCTCTCGTGAGGGTGTACGTGGACGTGTGCCCGTGAGGTGTACGCGGGCCTGTGCCGGTGAGGGTGCATGGGGGCCGTTCCGGGGGACAATCCCCGAAGGAGCAGTCCGCCCTCAGGGAGGTCCCCATGCCCCTACGGTTCGCCGGTGCCGGCAAGGCGGCGCGGGATCCCGTGCACCATCCGGTGTTCGCCCGCTGGTACGCCCGGGCCAGTGTGGCCGCCGAGACCCGGATCGGCATGGCGGGGGTGCGCGACCGGCTGCTCGCCGGGCTGTCCGGGCGGGTCCTGGAGGTCGGGGCGGGCAACGGCCTGAACTTCGCCCACTATCCGTCGGGGGTCGCGGAGGTCGTCGCCATCGAACCCGAGCGGCTGCTGCGGCAGTTGGCCGTGGAGGCCGCCCTGCGCGCCGAGACGCCGGTGGACGTGGTGCCCGGTGCCGCGGAGGCGCTGCCGGTCAAGAGCGAGGGCTTCGACGCGGTGGTGCTGTCACTGGTGCTGTGCAGTGTGCGGGACGTGCCGCGGGCGCTCGGCGAGGTGCGGCGAGTGCTCCGGCCGGGCGGTCAGGTGCGGTTCTTCGAGCACGGCCGGGGCGGCGGGCGGGCGATGCGGCTGACCCAGCGGGCCCTGGACCGCACGGTGTGGCCGCCGCTGACCGGGGGCTGCCATGTGGGGCGCGACCCGGTCGCCGCGCTGCGGGACGCGGGGTTCGAGCTGGGGCCGTACCGGCGGCTGATGATGCCGGAGAAGGGTCCGGCCCTGCCCGCCTCGTACTGCGTGCTGGGCACCGCCTGGCGGCCCGCCGCACCGGACACCCCCTAAGGGGAGTCTCCCCGGGCCGCCGCTACCGGCACCACTGGCGCAGTTCGCGCGCGATGTCGGGCAGCGACGCCTCGCCGTTCTTGACCAGCCGGGCCAGGTCGCGGACCTGCTCGGGCGAGGTGACGACCTTGAAGCCGCTGGCCACCAGGTAGGCGTAGGCGACCGCGGAGGCGAACAGGGCGTTGGAGCGCTCCAGCGCGGGAATGTGGATCAGCTGCTGGAGCAGGGCGGCGGCGCGGGTGTGCGGGGTGTCGTAGACGGGGACGTCGAATATCTCGGCCTGGTGCCGGGCGACCGCGGCGACGAGCGCGCCCCAGTCGGTGACCTGTGGGTCTCCGGGGGTCTTGCGCTCGGCGAGCATCAGCAGCCAGGCGAGGTCGATGCGCACGTCGCTCAAGGGATCAGCGACCGCCCTCGCCGAGGCCGCCCTCGCCACGGCCGCCTGCGCCGCGAGCGTTCTCGCCGAACTCGTCGGCGAACACCTTCTCGTACTGCTTCATGAAGTCGGCCGCGGCCTCCACGAAGGTGTGCCCGACCTCCCCGGTGTCCTGCCGGACGAGCTCCTCGATGTAGCGGTTCACGCTCATCCCGCGGGCGAGGGCGCGTTCGCGGGCGGCCCGGGCCGTGTCCTCGTCCACCCGCACGTTCAGCTGGGTCTTCGCCATACCTCGACGCTAGCGCCGGGGCGCTAGCACCGGCAAGGGCGCCCGACCCGCACCGATGGGGATACCGGGTGTGCGCCGGATCACATTACGCTCGACCAGGACAAGGAAGTCCGTCCGTCCCCGAGCTAGGAGGCAGCCTTGTCCACATCTGCGGAGCACACCCCGGTGCCGGTGTCCGCCGACGGGGTCGCGGCCCGCGCCCGCGGGCTGACCAAGGCGTACGGCTCCGGTGAGACGGCCGTGGTCGCCCTGCACTCGGTGGACGTGGACATCGTCCGCGGACGGTTCACGGCCGTCATGGGTCCCTCGGGTTCCGGGAAGTCCACGCTGATGCACTGTCTGGCCGGGCTCGACACGGTCACGGCCGGGCAGGTCTGGCTCGGCGGCACCGAGATCACCGGTCTGAAGGAGCGGGAGCTGACCCGGCTGCGGCGGGACCGGATCGGGTTCATGTTCCAGTCGTTCAACCTGGTCCCCACGCTGAACGCGCTGGAGAACATCACCCTGCCCATGGACATCGCGGGCCGCAGGCCCGATCCGCGGTGGCTGGACCAGGTCATCGACACGCTGGGGCTGCGGGACCGGCTGACGCACCGGCCGGCCGAGCTGTCGGGCGGGCAGCAGCAGCGCGTCGCCTGCGCGCGGGCGCTCGCCGCCCGACCGGAGCTGATCTTCGCGGACGAGCCGACCGGCAACCTGGACTCACGGTCCGGCCTCGAGGTGCTGGGATTCCTGCGGGAGGCCGTGGACGACCTGGGGCAGACCGTCGTCATGGTCACCCACGACCCGGGCGCCGCCGCCCACTCCGACCGGGTGCTGTTCCTCGCGGACGGCCGGATCGTCGACGAGATGGCGCGGCCGACGGCGGAGTCCGTGCTGGAACGGATGAAGCGCTTCGACGTCATCCGGGCCCCGTCCGAGCGCTCCCCCGGCGCCGACGGCGCGCCCGGCTCCGGCGCGGCCTCCGACTCCGGCCGGCCCGTCGGCTCCGGACCGACTTCCGACGAGGACTGACCCCGTGCTCAAGGCAACGCTCAGGAGCTTTCTCGCGCACAAGGGGCGGCTGCTGCTGTCGGCGCTCGCGGTAGTGCTGTCCGTGGCGTTCGTCGTGGGCAGCCTGATCTTCTCCGACACCGTCAGCCGTACGTTCGACCGGCTGTTCGCCTCGACGGCGGCCGACGTCACCGTCAGCCCGAAGGAGACCCTCGACGAGGCGGTGCCCTCGGGGATGACGGCCACCCTGCCCGCCGCGCTCGCCGACCGGGTCGCCCGGATCGACGGAGTGGCCGCGGCGCGCGCGGAGGCGGAGGTGCCGAACCTCACGGTCGTCGACGACCGCAACGAGTCCGTCAGCCCCACGACCGGCGCCCCCACCATCGGCACCGCCTGGCAGCCCACCGACCGCAGCCCCGTGGAGCTCACCTCCGGGCGCGCCCCGCGCGGCCCCGGCGAGATGCTGCTCGACGCGGAGACCGCGAACCGCGCGGGCGTCGCGATCGGCGACACGCTGACCGTGATCGCGCCGCCGGGCTCGTTCAGGACGCGCGTCGTCGGCATCGTCACCTTCACCACGACCAACCCGGGCGCGGCCCTGCTGTTCGTGGACACGCCGACCGCGCGGACCAAGCTGCTCGGCGACCCGGCCGCGGCCACCGCCATCACCGTCGACGCGGCGCCCGGGGTGAGCGACGCGACGCTCAAGCAGCGGGTGGCCGCCGCGCTCGGCGCCGACCGCTACGACTACCGGACCGCCGATGAACAGGCCCAGTCGGACGTCGAACAGCTGGGCGGGTTCCTCGACGTCATCAAGTGGGTGATGGTCGGGTTCGCGGGGGTCGCGGTGCTCGTGGGCGTGTTCCTGATCGTCAACACCTTCTCCATGCTCATCGCCCAGCGCACCCGCGAACTCGGCCTGCTGCGCGCGCTCGGCGCCGACCGGCGGCAGGTGCGCCGCTCGGTGCTCACCGAGGCGCTGCTGCTCGGGCTGGCCGGCTCGACGCTGGGCCTGGTCACCGGTATCGCGCTGGCGGCCGGGCTGATCGAGCTGATGGGCCTGATCGGCATGAACATCAAGGCCACCGAGATGGTGATCGGCTGGGGGACGCCGGTGACGGCGTACGTCGTCGGGGTCGGCGTCACCTTCGTCGCGGCGTATCCCCCCGCCCGGCGCGCGGCGGCCGTGTCGCCGATGGCGGCGCTCTCGGACGCGGAGGTCGCCGGGGTGGGCCGGCCACTGCGGGTGCGCGCGGTGGTGGGCGCGGTCGTCGGCGCGGCCGGGGCGGCGGCGCTCGTGGGGTGCGTGGCGTCGTCCGAGACGGGGTCGGCGGCCTCGCTGCTGGGGCTCGGGGTCGTTCTGACCCTGATCGCGACCGTGATCGCGGGGCCGCTGCTGGTCCGGCCGGTGATCCGGGTGCTCGGCGCGGCGTTCCCGGCGCTGTTCGGGCCGGTCGGGCGGATGAGCCAGCGCAACGCGCTGCGCAATCCGCGCCGTACGGGGGCGACGGCGGCGGCGCTGATGGTCGGGCTCGCGCTGGTCGGCGGGATGTCGGTGGCCAGCGCCTCGATGACCGAGTCGTTCGACCGGCAGATCGACAAGACGCTGGGCGCCGACTTCGTCGTCCAGAACACCAACTTCACGCCCTTCCCCCGGGAGGTCACCGACGCGGTGCGGGCCACGGAGGGCGTCGGGCTCGTGGTGCGCGGGACGTTGGTCCCGATCGCCGTACGGCTGCCGGACGGCGACCGGTTGGCGACGACGGCCGCGGGCTACGACCCCCGGCTGGACGAGGTCGCCAACATCACCTACGCGCGGGGCGACACGGCGGCGGCGCTCGCCGACGGGCGGCTGGCGATGGACGTGGACTTCGCCCGCGACCACGGGGTGCGCGTCGGCACCGAGCTGCCCGTGGAGTTCCAGGGCGGGCGGACGGCCGAGCTGACCGTGGGGGCGCTGACCGACCAGGACGCCCCCGAGGGGTTCGGCACGACGGGCGCGATCTACTTCGGGCGGGGCACGGTCGAGCGGTACGCGCCGGGCGGCCAGGACGCCGCGGTCTATGTGAACGCCGCCCCGGGCACCGACGTCGACGATCTGCGCCCGGCGCTGGAACGCACGCTCGACCCCTATCCGCAGGTGCAGGTGCGGGACCTGGCCGACTACAAGCAGCTGGTCCGCGACCAGATCGCCGTCCTGCTCTACCTCGTCTACGCCCTGCTCGGGCTGGCGATCATCATCGCGGTGCTCGGCGTGGTCAACACGCTCGCGCTGTCGGTGGTCGAGCGGACCCGGGAGATCGGGCTGCTGCGCGCGATCGGGCTGGGGCGGCGGCAGTTGCGCCGGATGATCCGGCTGGAGTCGGTGGTGATCGCGGTGTTCGGCGCGGTGCTCGGGCTCGCCCTCGGCCTGGTGTGGGGCCTGTGCACCCAGCAGGTGCTGGCGTTGCAGGGCATGACGGCACTGGCGATCCCGTGGACCACGATCGTGGCGGTCGTGGTGGGTTCGGCGGTGATCGGTGTGGTGGCGGCGCTGCTCCCGGCGTTGCGCGCGTCACGTATGAACGTGCTGGCGGCCATCGCGCACGAGTGATGGAATCGTGGCTGATACATCCAAGTCTTCGACGGCTGAGGAGAGTTCATGCCGCGCCCGTTCCGTTTCGGCGTCAACCTGCTGACCCCCGCGCCCGCCGCCGAGTGGCGGGCCAAGTGCCGCCGGGCGGAGGAACTGGGCTACGACGTGCTGCTCGTCCCGGACCATCTGGGCATGCCCGCGCCGTTTCCCGCGCTGGTGGCGGCGGCCGAGGCGACCGAGCGTCCCCGCGTGGGCACGTTCGTGCTCAACACGGGTTTCTGGAACCCCGCGCTGCTGGCCCGCGAGGTGGCCACGACGGACGCGCTCACCGGCGGCCGGCTCGAACTCGGCCTGGGCACTGGCTACGTCCGGGCCGAGCACGAGACGGCCGGGCTGCCGTGGGGGTCCCCCGGTGAGCGGGTGAGCCATCTGCAGCGCACGGTCGAGGAGCTGGACCGGCTGCTCGGCTCCGACGACCACCGGCCCCGGCCGGTCCAGCGGCCCCGGGTGCCGCTGCTGATCGGCGCTGGCGGCGACCGGATGCTGCGGCTCACCGCGAAGCACGCGGACATAGCCGCCTTCACCGGGGCGCGGGCGGTGCCCGGGAGCACGACCGGTGAACTGCTGCCGGTGACGGCCGAGGAACTGGACGAGCGCGTGGCGCTGTACCGGCGCGTCGCCGCGGACCGCGCGGAGCCCGCCGAGCTGAACCTGCTGATCCAGCACGTCGCCGTCACGAAGGACCCCGAGGCGGCCCTGCGGCCCTTCCTGCCGCACGTCCCCCACCTGAGCCTCGAGCAGGCCCTGGCGCTGCCCGTCGTCCTGGCCGGCACCGAGGAGGAGATCACCGAACGCGTGCTGGCCCTGCGCGAGCGGTACGGCTTCTCCTACCTGACGGTCCTGGAGCCGGCCATGGAGGCGTTCGCCCCGGTGATGGCGGGGTTGCGGGGGCGGTGAGCCCGGCGGCTGGCGGGGGCTGCCGCACGAGCGTCCGGATGCCGGAATGTGCCGTCCCGCGCGGTGCCGCGTGATGGGATGGGCGTCATGACTGACCTGCGGATACGGGCCGCGACGGCCGATGACCTCGATGCGGTGCTCGCCTTCTGGAAGATCGCCGCCGAGGGGACGAGCATCAGCGACGACCGGGACGGGGTGGAGCGGCTGGTCGCGCGGGATCCGGAGGCGTTGATCCTGGCCGAGCGGGCGGGTGAGCTGGTGGGCACGGTGATCGCCGGGTTCGACGGGTGGCGGTGCCATCTGTACCGGCTGGCGGTGCGTCCCGAGCGGCGGCGGCAGGGCATCGGCGCGGCGCTGCTCGCCGCGGCCCAGGAGCGGTTCGTACGGCTCGGGGGGCGCCGCGCGGACGCGATGGTGCTGACCCGGAACGAGACGGCGCACCACGCCTGGCAGGCTGCGGGGTACGCGCCGCAGGAGCAGTGGCGGCGGTGGGTGAAGCCGTTGACCGAATCCTGACCGATTCCCCGAGTCTTTTGCCGGTCCTTTACCATTGGAGGATCACTCGGTCCTCCAATGAAAGGTGTGAACGTCCGCCCATGGGCGAGCCTCCCAGTACCCGACATCGCGCGATCCTCCAGGCCCTGGCCGACCATGGGACGGAGGTGACCCGATGATCGAAGTGCTCCTCCTGCTGGTGGCCGTCCTGCTGTCACTCGTCTGCGGCGCCTTCGTCGCGGCGGAGTTCTCGCTGACCACCGTCGAGCGCGGCGAACTGGAACAGGCCGTGGAGCGCGGCGAGCGCGGCGCGGCCGGCGCGCTCAAAGCCGTGCGGAACCTGACCTTCCAGCTCTCCGGCGCGCAGCTCGGCATCACCGTCACCAACCTGGTCGTCGGCATGCTCGCCGAGCCGTCGGTCGCCCGGCTGATCGCGAGCCCGCTGCGGGCCGTCGGCGTCTCCCGGACCGCCGCGTCGTCGATCGCCCTGGTGCTCGGTACGGCGCTGTCGACGGTGTTCCTGATGGTCGTCGGCGAGCTGGTGCCCAAGAACTGGGCGATCTCCTCGCCGCTGGCCGTGGCCAAGCGGGTGGGCAACGCGCAGCGCTGGTTCAGCGCGCTGTTCCGCCCCTTCATCACCCACCTCAACAACACCGCCAACCGCGTGGTGCGCCGCTTCGGCATCGAGCCCGCCGAGGAGCTGGCCTCCGCGCGCGGACCGCAGGAACTCGCCGCGCTCGCCCGGCACTCCGCCCGCGAGGGCGCGCTGGAGCCGGACACCGCCGAGCTGTTCGTCCGCACTCTGAACCTGGCCGACCTGACCGCGGAGAACGTGATGACGCCCCGCGTGCAGGTCATCGCCCTCGACGCGCAGGCGACCTGCGAGGACGTGGCGAACGCGACCCGGGCGACCGGCCTGTCCCGGTTCCCGGTCTACCGCGGCAGCCTCGACTCGGTCGTCGGCACCGCCCACATCAAGGACGTCCTGGCCGTCCCCGCCGAGCGGCGGCCACGGGTGCCCGTCTCGGAGCTGATGCGCGAGCCGCTGCTGGTGCCGGAGACGCTGACCGTGGACCGGCTGCTGGACCGGCTGTCCGGCAAGCGGACGATGGCCGTGGTCATCGACGAGTACGGCGGCACGGCGGGCGTGGCCACCCTGGAGGACATCGTCGAGGAGGTCGTCGGCGAGGTCCGCGACGAGCACGACCCGCACGAGACGCCCGACCTCGCCCCGGTCGGCACCGACGAGCACGGCCACGCGCTGTATTCGGCGGACGGCGCCGCCCGGATCGACCAGCTGGCCCGCGTGGGCCTGCGCGCACCGGACGGGCCGTACGAGACGCTGGCGGGCCTGGTCGCCACCGAGCTGGGCCGCATCCCCACCGCCGGGGACGTGGTGCAGGTCGTCGGCTGGCGGATGGAAGTGCTGGACGCCGCCGGGCGCCGGGCGGCGCGGGTGCTGCTGCGCGCGCCGCTGGACGACGAGAAGGGTCTGGGCGACGACGAGAAGGGGGCGCGGGCATGACCGCCGTACAGCTGCTGATCGGTCTGGCGACCCTGGTCGTCAACGCCTTCTTCGTCGGCGCCGAGTTCGCGCTGATCTCCGTGCGGCGCTCGCAGATCGAGCCGTACGCCGAGCAGGGCGACCGGCGTGCCAAGAGCGTGCTGTGGGGTCTGCAGCACGTGTCCGCGCTGATGGCGGCGGCACAGCTCGGGATCACGCTGTGCACGCTGGTGCTGGGTGTGGTCGCCGAGCCGGCGATCGCGCATCTGCTGGAGCCCGCCTTCCACGCGATGGGCGTGCCGAGCGGTGCCGGACACGCGGTGTCGTTCGTCATCGCGCTGAGCCTGGCGACGTATCTGCACATGCTGCTGGGCGAGATGGTGCCGAAGAACATCGCCCTCGCCGAGCCGGTGCGCAGCGCGCTGCTGCTGGGGCCGCCGCTGGTGACGCTGTCGCGGGCGCTGCGTCCGGTGATCTTCACGATCAACGCCTTCGCGAACGGCCTGCTGAAGCTGCTGGGCATCCACACCCGCGACGAGGTGACCTCGACGTTCTCGGACGCCGAGCTGGCCCGGCTGGTCAAGGACTCCGGTGCGGCCGGGCTCATCGACGACCGGGCGCAGGAGCGGCTGCGCGACGCGCTGGAACTGGGCCGGCGGCCCGTGCGCGATGTCGTCCTGCCGCTGGAACGCGTGGTCTACGCGCGCGTGGGCGTCACCCCGGAGGAGCTGGAGGGCCTGTCGGCCGAGTCCGGCTTCTCCCGCTTCCCCGTGGTCGACGAGGGGCGGCGGATCGTCGGCTACCTCCATGTGAAGGACGCCCTGGACGCCTCCCCGCGCGATGTGCCGTTCCGGCTGCGCGACATGCGGTCCATCGCGCGCGTACGGGAGACGACGCCGCTGGACGACGTCCTCACCGCCATGCGCCGCAGCCGCACCCACCTGGCGGCCGTCCTGGGCACCGACGGGCGGCTGGCGGGCCTGGTGACGATGGAGGACGTGCTGCGGGAGCTGTTCGGGCAGCGGGCGGGGGAGGTCTGAGACGCCGCGTGAGTGTGCGGTGACGGGTGAGGGCGGCCCACCCGGCCCGGATGACGGATACCGGGCGGGAGGTGCCGGGGCGGCGGCTGCCGGGTGCCGGGTGACTGCTGACGGCTGCCGCGGGGCGGCGACGGGTGCCGGGCGCGGGTGCCGGGTGAGGCGTGACGGCTGTTCGGGTGCCGGGCGGCGGCGACGGCTGCCGCGGGGCGGTGACGGGTGCCGGGCGGCGGCGACGGCTGCCGCGGGGCGGTGACGGGTGCCGGGCGCGGCTGCCGGGTGAGGCGTGACGGCTGTCGGGGGACCGACCGACGGGTATGTGCTTCGGGATACCATCTGTGACGCCATGCAGACGAATCCCCCTCCCACGCACACCAGCCTGGTCGCGGTCGGCGACTCCTTCACCGAGGGCATGTCGGACCTGATGCCCGACGGGACCTACCGGGGCTGGGCCGATCTGCTCGCGGCCCGGATGGCCGCCCGCTCGCCCGGCTTCCGGTACGCCAACCTGGCGGTGCGCGGCAAGCTGATCGGGCAGATCGTGGACGAGCAGGTCGGCCCGGCCGCCGCGCTGGGCGCCGATGTGATCACCCTGGTCGGCGGCCTCAACGACACCCTGCGGCCCAAGTGCGACATGGGCCGGGTGCGGGGCCTGCTGGAGGAGGCCGTGGAGCGGCTGGCACCGGCCTGCAAGCAGCTGGTGCTGATGCGCAGCCCGGGCCGGCAGGGCCCGGTGCTGGAGCGGTTCCGGCCGCGCATGGAGGAGCTGTTCGCCTGCGTCGACGAGCTGGCCGCCCGGCACGGCGCCCTCGTCGTCGACCTGTACGGGGCGCCCTCCCTGGCCGACCCGCGGCTGTGGGACGTGGACCGGCTGCATCTGACGGGCGAGGGGCACCGCCGGGTCGCCGAGGCGGTCTGGCAGACCCTGGGCTACGAGCCCGAGGATCCGGACTGGCACGTCCCGCCCCCGCCCACCGCGCCGCCCGGCTGGGTGGCCCGCCGGATCGCCGACGTCCGCTTCACCCGGCAGCACCTGCTGCCGTGGATCGGCCGCCGCCTGACCGGCCGCTCCTCGGGCGACGGCCGCCCGCCGAAGCGCCCTGCGCTGCTGCCGTACGAGACGGCCGACGAGCTTGGCACCTGAGGGCGGTCGCGGTGCCGGCCGGCGAGGCGGGCGGCGCCGCCGTGGCCATACGCCCCGCGTGATGGGCGTCTCGTAGGTTCCACCCAAGGCTCCCGTGGCGCTGGCCTGCACGAACCACCAGTAAACTCTGGACACGTGACTTCAGCGCCCGCCAAGCCCCGCATCCCCAACGTCCTCGCCGGACGGTACGCCTCCGCCGAGCTCGCCACGCTCTGGTCGCCCGAGCAGAAGGTGAAGCTGGAGCGTCAGCTCTGGCTCGCCGTGCTGCGGGCCCAGAAGGACCTCGGGATCGAGGTGCCGGACGAGGCGATCGCCGACTACGAGCGCGTCCTCGACACCGTCGACCTCGCCTCCATCGCCGAGCGCGAGAAGGTCACCCGGCACGACGTGAAGGCGCGGATCGAGGAGTTCAACGACCTCGCCGGGCACGAGCACGTGCACAAGGGCATGACCTCCCGTGACCTGACCGAGAACGTCGAGCAGCTCCAGATCCGGCTCTCGCTGGAGCTGATGCGCGACCGCACGGTCGCCGTGCTGGCCCGCCTCGGCAAGCTGTCCGCCGAGTACGCCGAGCTGGTCATGGCCGGCCGCTCCCACAACGTCGCCGCGCAGGCCACCACCCTCGGCAAGCGCTTCGCGACCGCCGCCGACGAGCTGCTGGTCGCCTACGCCCGCGTCGAGGAGCTGCTGGGCCGCTACCCGCTGCGCGGCATCAAGGGCCCGGTCGGCACCGCCCAGGACATGCTGGACCTGCTCGGCGGCGACGCGGCCAAGCTGGCCGACCTGGAGGGCCGGATCGCCGCCCACCTCGGCTTCGGCCAGGCCTTCACCTCGGTCGGCCAGGTCTACCCGCGCTCCCTCGACTACGAGGTCGTCACCACGCTGGTGCAGCTGGCCGCCGCGCCGTCCTCGCTGGCCAAGACGATCCGTCTGATGGCCGGGCACGAGCTGGTCACCGAGGGCTTCAAGCCGGGCCAGGTCGGCTCCTCGGCGATGCCGCACAAGATGAACACCCGCTCCTGCGAGCGCGTCAACGGCCTCATGGTCATCCTGCGCGGCTACGCCTCGATGACCGGCGAGCTGGCGGGCGACCAGTGGAACGAGGGAGACGTGTCCTGCTCGGTGGTGCGCCGGGTCGCGCTGCCGGACGCGTTCTTCGCCCTCGACGGCCTGCTGGAGACGTTCCTGACCGTGCTCGACGAGTTCGGCGCCTTCCCGGCGGTCGTGGCGCGTGAGCTGGACCGCTACCTGCCGTTCCTCGCCACCACCAAGGTGCTCATGGGCGCGGTGCGCGCGGGCGTCGGCCGTGAGGTCGCGCACGAGGCCATCAAGGAGAACGCCGTCGCCTCCGCGCTCGCCATGCGCGAGCAGGGTGCCGAGCGCAACGAACTCCTCGACAAGCTGGCCGCCGACGAGCGCATTCCGCTGGACCGCGCCGAGCTGGACGCGCTGATGGCCGACAAGCTGTCCTTCACGGGCGCCGCCGCCGACCAGGTCGGTGCCGTGGTCGGCCGGATCGAGGAGATCGTGAAGCAGCACCCGGAGGCCGCGGGCTACACCCCGGGAGCGATCCTCTGACCCGCTTCACCCCGGCGGAACTGGAGGCCGCCCGCGACCGTCTCGTACCGGACGTCGTCGCGGACGGTCTCCGCGTTCTTTTCTGCGGCATCAACCCGGGCCTGATGTCCGCCGCGACCGGCCACCACTTCGCCCGCCCGGGCAACCGCTTCTGGCCGGTGCTGCACCTGTCCGGGTTCACACCGCGGCAGCTGAAACCCGCCGAGCAGCGGGAGCTGCTGTCCTACGGGCTCGGCGTCACCAACGTGGTCGCGCGGGCGACGGCCCGGGCGGACGAGCTGAGCGCGGAGGAGTACCGCGAGGGCGGGCGGCGGCTGGCGCTCAAGGTGGCGCGGCTGCGGCCGAGGTGGCTGGCGGTGGTGGGCGTCACCGCGTACCGCACCGCGTTCGACGACCGCAAGGCCCAGGTGGGGCCGCAGGAGCGGGTCATCGGGGACACACGGGTGTGGGTGCTGCCCAACCCCAGCGGGCTGAACGCCCACTGGACGGCGCGGACGATGGCGGAGGAGTTCGCCCGGCTGCGGGTCGCCGCCGAGGAGTGACGCGGTCTCGGCTCAACCGGGCGCGGTCTTCCTCCAGAGCGGGAGCGATTCCCCTCCGGGGGGCGGTTCCGGCTCAGGGCGGGTCCGTGTCCGTGACCACCGCCAGCAGCCGTATCGCGTCCGCCGGGTCCCGGTCGGCGACCGCGACGGCAACCCAGCGGCCGGTGCCGTCCGCCTGCCAGACGTACGCCTCGTCGGTCAGATGGCTCAGGCTCGCCCACGGCTCCGGTATCTCCTCGCCGCGCAGGCCGCGCACCCGCAGGGTCAGCATGCCCCACGGCCGCACCGCTCCCCACCGCTGGTGCAGCCGCTGGGCGACGGCCTCCTTGCAGGCGCCGGCGTCGTCGGCCGTACGCTCCCGGTGCGCCTCCTCCCCCTCCCCCGTGTGCAGTTCCGCCATGAAGTAGCCCGGGCCCGCCCGGCCCACGTCCGACCAGGCGTGCCGCGCGGGGAAGGGGCGCAGGCACAGCCGGTCGATCGTGTCCAGGCACCGTGCGATGTCCATACGGCCAGTAAACCCGCCACCACTGACAATTGGCGTGGCGTCAGGCGTCCCGCCGCCGCACGCTCCACGCTCCCGCGGCCACCGCGGCGCCGGCCCACAGCGCGGTCACCGCGAGTCCGGTCCACGGCCCGAGGGTTCCTTCGGGGCTTGTGTACAGGACGACTTGGCCGGCGCGGTCGGGCAGGTACTCGGGCAGGCCGCCCGCCGCACTCCCGATGACGAACGACACCACCAGCAGCAGCGGCACGAGGATGCCGAGCGCGCCGACGGCGCTGCGCAGCAGGGCCGTCAGGCCGGCCGCGAACAGGGCCATGAGCGTGAGGTAGAGGCCGCAGCCGACGACGCCGCGCAGTTGCTGCCCCGCGGTGAGCCCGTCCGCGGCGGAGCCCATGCCCGCGCGGGCCACCGCCAGCGAGACGGCGCCGGTGACCAGTCCGACGAGGAAGGCCGGTACGGCGACGGCGGTGAGCTTGGCCGTGAACCAGCGGCCCCGCCGGGGCACCGCGGCGAAGGCGAGGCGCAGTCCGCCGCCGGAGAGTTCGGAGGAGACGGCGAGGGCGCCGAAGGCGACGGCCGCGATCTGTCCCGGCCCGATGCCGAGGAAGGCCGTGAACAGCGGGTCGAACTCGGGGGCCGAGGTGGAGCCGCCGGCGGCGATCGCGGAGAACGCCGTCGTCACCGCGAACAGCGCGACGAGGGTGCCGTGGAGCGAGCGCAGGGTGCGGATCTTCAGCCACTCCGCGTGCAGGACGGGGGTGAACGCCATGGTCAGGCCTCCTGGGGCTGGGCGGTGAACTCGGTCTCGGTGGCGGTCAGGTCGAGGTAGGCCTGCTCCAAGGTGCCCTCCTCGGCGGTCAGTTCGAGGACGGGCAGCCGCGCCTCGGCGAGGAGGCGGCCGATGTCGTCCACGCGCGCGTGCCGCACGCTCCACCCGCCGTGCTCGCTCGGGGCGGCCTCGAGGCCGTGCCGGGCGAGCAGGTCCCGCAGCGCCGCGTCGTCGGTGGTGCGCACCCGGACGCGGGGCCGTACGCGCGCGTCGATGAACTCCCGCATCGGCAGGTCGGCCAGCAGCCGTCCCCGGCCGAGGACCACCAGGTGGTCGGCGAACGACGCGGTCTCGTTCATCAGATGGCTGGAGACGAGGACGGTGCGGCCCTCGTCGGCGAGCCGGCGCAGCAGTCCGCGGATCCAGACGATGCCCGCCGGGTCCAGGCCGTTGGACGGTTCGTCGAGCATGACCACGGCCGGATCGCCGAGGAGGGCCGCCGCGATGCCGAGCCGCTGCCGCATTCCCAGCGAGTACGTCCTCACCCGGCGGCGGGCGGCGGTGGCCAGGCCCGTCTCCTCCAGCACCTCGTCCACGCGGGAGACCGGGATGCGGTTGCTCGCGGCGAGGACGCGCAGATGGTCGCGGCCGGTGCGCGCGCCGTGCGCGGCCTGGGCGTCGAGCAGGGCGCCGACCTCGCGCAGCGGCTCGCGCAGTGCGGCGTAGGGGCGGCCCCCGACGGTCGCGGTGCCGGAGGTCGGCCGGTCGAGGCCGAGGACGAGCCGCATGGTGGTGGACTTCCCGGCGCCGTTGGGGCCGAGGAAGCCGGTGACGCGGCCGGGTTCCACGGTGAACGTGAGGTGGTCGACGGCGCGCCGGGTGCCGTACTCCTTGGTGAGGTCTCGGACGTCGATGCTGGTCATGGCCTCAGCCTGGCCGCCGCGCCCGGTGCCGGGCCTCCCCTGCGCGGGGAGATCGTCTCCCCCGCCCGGGGGAGGTCCGTTGTCGGTGGCGGCTGGCACGATGAGGCGATGGTCCGCTTTCTGCGCCCGCTGCTGCGCGGGACGACGTACACGCGCCTGCTGCACTTGTGGGTTCCGGTGCTGCTGGTCAGCGTGTGGTTGTTCGTCGACATGGCGCGCCCGTGGCTGCCCGCGCTGCTGCTGGTGCCGGTCGGGCTGGTCCCGGCGGTGCGGCGCGGCGAGGGGCTTCAGGCGCGGTTCATGCTGACGCCGGACGAGACGGACTCGGGGATCTCCACTGCGCCGTCGGCGACCTGGGGCGACCGGCTGCGGACCGTGCTGTGGCTGGAGATCCGGATGGTGCTGGGTGCGGTCACCGTGGCCCTCAGTGTCTGGATGCCGGTCCTCGCGGTCGACCTGGCCGCGGCGTCGCTCGGCCGGACGCCGTACGACAACCCGCTGCTGCCGGTCGACGAGCCGCACTGGGGGTATGCCGCCCTGGTCCCGCTCCCGTTGCTCGTGCTGGCCGCGGCGGTGGTGGGGCTCGGCGAGCTGGTCACCGCGATCGCGCGGTGGCTGCTCGGGCCGTCGGCGGCCGAGCGGCTGGCCGCCCTGGAGGAGCGCACCGAGCGGTTGCTGGAGCGGACCCGGATCGCGCGGGAGCTGCACGACTCCATCGGGCACGCGCTGACGGTGGCGGTGGTGCAGGCGGGCGCCGCGCGGGCGGCGGGCGATCCGGCGTTCACGGACCGGGCGCTCGGCGCGATCGAGGAGACCGGGCGGGCCGCGCTGGAGGACCTGGACCGGGTGCTGGGCATCCTGCGCGAGGCGGAGCGCCCGGTGAGCGGCCGTCCGACGCTCGTGGAGGCGGACCGGCTGCTGGAGTCCGCGCGGGCGTCCGGGACGAAGGTGGACGCGGAGTTCTCCGGGCCGCTGGCGCAGGTGCCCGGGCCGGTCTCCCGGGAGGGTTACCGCATCCTCCAGGAGGCGTTGACGAACGTGCTGCGGCACGGGGACGGCGTCCCGGCGCGGGTGCGGGTCGCGGTCGCGGACGGCCGGCTCGACCTGGAGGTCCGCAATCCGCTGCCGGCGGCGATACCGGGGCCCGGCCGGGGCAGCGGGCTGCGCGGGATACGGGAGCGGGCGGCGCTGCTCGGCGGCCGGGCGCACACGGGACCCCACGACGGAGACTGGCAGGTGCACGTCGAGCTGCCGCTGGGCTGATCTACGCTGGGCGCGTGGAGCCGATCACCGTTCTCCTGGTCGACGACGAACCGCTCGTCCGCGCGGGCCTGCGCGCCGTGCTGGAGGCGCAGCCCGACCTGGAGGTGGTCGGGGAGGCCGCCGACGGGGCCGCGGTGATCCCGCTGGTGCGGCAACTGCGGCCCCACGTGGTCGCGATGGACGTACGGATGCCGCTGCTGGACGGGATCGAGGCCACCCGCGCGGTGCTGCGGACGGTGCCGGACCCGCCGAAGATCCTCGTGGTGACGACGTTCGAGAACGACGAGTACGTCTACGACGCGCTGCGCGCGGGTGCCGACGGGTTCCTGCTGAAGCGGGCCCGGCCGGCGGAGATCGTGCACGCGGTGCGGCTGGTCGCACAGGGCGAGTCGCTGCTGTTCCCGGCGTCGGTGCGGCGGCTGGCCGCGGAGTACGGCGACGGGGGCGGGAACGCGGCGGCCCGGGCCGCGCTGGAGCGGGCGCGGTTGACCGAGCGGGAGGCGGAGGTGTTGCGGCTGATGACGCGGGGACTGTCGAACGCGGAGATCGCCGGGCAGCTCGTGGTCGGCACGGAGACGGTCAAGTCGCATGTCAGCGCGGTGCTGGCGAAGCTGGGGGCGCGGGACCGCACCCAGGCGGTGATCGCGGCGTACGAGTCGGGGTTCGTCTCGCCGGGCTGACCGGACGGCGGCGGATGCCGGCGGCCGTGCCGGGCGGGGCGCTCTCGGGGCCGGGGGGCGCTCGCCGGGGTGGGCGGCGCCGAGTACGATCCGGCCAACACGCGCACGAGCTGGGAGGACGGGACGTTGGCGGGGCTGACCGGCGGGGATCCCTCGCTGCTGCGAAGGATCAATTCCGCGGTGGTGCTGCACGCACTGCGTGCCACGGACTGCGCGACGCTCACCGAGATCACCCGGATCACCGGACTGTCCCGGCCGACCGTCGAGGGCGTCGTCGAGGGGCTCATCGAGGCCGGTCTGGTCGTCGAGAAGGCCGCCGAGGAGGGCGCCGCCCGGCGGCAGGGTCGGCCCGCGCGGCGGTTCCGGTTCCGCGCCGAGGCCGGTCATCTGCTGGGCCTGGAGATCGGGCCGCACCGGGTCGCCGCGCTCCTGTCCGACCTGGACGGCAAGGTGCTCGGCGCGCAGGCCAAGGACGTCTCCGAGACAGCGCCGGCGGACGAGCGGCTGGAACGGCTGCGCTCGGTGGTCGCCGAGCTGCTGCGCCGGGCCGGGGTCGCCCGCGGGTCGCTGCGCGCGGTCGGGGTGGCCACGCCGGGGATCGTCGAGGCGGACGGCACGGTCCGGCTGGGAACGGCGCTGCCGGAGTGGACGGGGCTGCGGCTCGGCGAGCGGCTGGGGCGGTCGTTCAAGTGCCCGGTGCTGGTGGAGAACGACGCCAACGCGGCGGCCGTCGCCGAGCACTGGAAGGGCGCCGCCACCGAGTCCGACGACGTGGTGTTCGTGCTGGCCGGGCTGAGCCCGGGCGCCGGTTCGCTGATCGGCGGGCGGCTGCACCGCGGGTACGGCGGGGCGGCCGGGGAGATCGGCGCGCTGCATCTGCTGGGCCGGGAGGCGACGCCGGAGACGCTGCTGTCCACCACGGACGAGCCGCTGCATCCGCTGGACGAGCAGCAGGTCGCCGAGGTGTTCGCGCGGGCCCGCGAGGGCGATCAGCGGGCCCGCGCGGCGGTCGACCGGTTCATCCAGCGCCTGGTGCACGACGTGGCCGCGCTGGTCCTGGCGCTCGATCCCGAGCTGGTGGTGATCGGCGGCTGGGCGGCCGGTCTGGACGGCGTGCTCGACCCGCTGCGCCGTGAGCTGGCCCGCTACTGTCTGCGCCCGCCGAAGGTCGCCCTGTCCCTCCTCGGCGAGGCCGCCGTCGCCATGGGCGCCCTCCGCCTCGCCCTCGACCACGTGGAGGAACAGCTCTTCGCGGTGGAGGGCACGGTGACGGCCCGCCGCTGACGGGCGGCCCCGTTCACGCCGCCGGACACGGGCCCGGTCCGGGTGCCGGGACCGCGTGGTCTTTCAGGAAGCCCGGCGTTCCGAGTCCTGGTGGATCTCGACGGTGCCCGAGTCGCCGAAGGTGAGGCGGCAGGTGTCGGCGCGGTAGGTGGAGACGGAGAGGGCGGCGGTGCGGCCGGCGGCGGCGTAGCGGGTGGTGACGACGAGGACGGGGGCGCCCGGGAGCCGGTCGAGTTCCTTGGCGTCGTCCGCGCGGGCCGAGCCCAGCTCCACCGCGCTGTCGCGCCCTTCCAGCTCCAGCCGGTGCAGTTCGCGCAGCACCGCACGCGCGCGGGCGGGGCCGGACGGGGCGTCGATGGCGGTCAGGTCGGGGACCGACGCGGCCGGGACGTAGAGCAGTTCCGCGGCGACCGGCTGGCCGTGGGACATCCGGGTGCGGCGGACGGTGTGCACGGGCTCGTCGCGGCCGGTGTCCAGGGCGTCGGCGACGGCGGCGGGCGGGACGGCGGTGACGCAGTCGACGGCCTGCCAGGCGTCGTCACCGGGCGCGCCGGGCCAGGAGTGCTGCTCGGTGCCGACGGCGACCCCGACGCGCGGCGGCGCCACGGTCGTCCCGACGCCGCGGCGGCGCTGCAGCCGGCCCTCCAGTTCGAGCTGTTCCAGGGCCTGGCGGAGGGTCGCGCGGGCGACACCGAACCTGGCGGCGAGTTCCCGCTCGTTGGGCAGGATCTCGCCGACGGAGAACTCGGAGTCCAGTGCCTCGGTGAGCACGGTCCTGAGATGCCAGTACTTCGGTTCCGGCACCGATTCCAGCTGCGTGGTCCCCACCCTGTCCTCCGCAATCGCCGGTGTTCCCGCGGCGTTTTAGCGCCCTTGTTTATTAAAGGTTGTTGCACTTGTCTGCGACCATAGGGCGGCCCCCACCCTTGGTCAAGACCAATCCTCGATCCCCCGAGCGGCGCACGGGCGCACGGGCGAGGAGCGTTCACGAGACGTTCGTACGGCGCGCCGGTGACACGACGGCGAAGCCCCCGTCGCGCGACGGGGGCTTCATGGACGGTACGGGGCCCGGTCAGTCGCCGGGCGGGAGGGACCGCAGCTTGTCGGGGTTGCGGATGATGTAGACGGACTGGACGCGCCCGTCGAGGACGTCGACCTGGAGCACGGAGTCGACCCGGTCGCCGTCCAGCACGACGACGGCCGGACCGCCGTTGATCTCCGCGGGCCGGAAGGACACCGGGCCGCGCTGCTCGGCGGCGCCGATGAGGAAGCGGCCCACCTTGCCGGCGCTCTCGATGACCCGCAGCGGGGCCCGGGACTTGCCGCCGCTGTCGCCGACGAGCCGGACGTCGGGCGCGAGCAGGGCCATCAGCCCGGTCAGGTCGCCCTCGGCGGCGGCGGTGAGGAAGCGCTCGGTGAGGTCGCGGCGCTGGGCGGGGTCGACGTCGTAGCGGGGCCGGCGTTCGTCGACGTGCTTGCGGGCGCGGGCGGCCATCTGCCGTACGGCCGGCTCCCCGCGGTCGAGGAGGGCGGCGATCTCGGCGTACGGGTAGCCGAAGGCCTCCCGGAGGACGAACACCGCGCGTTCCAGGGGGGACAGAGACTCCAGGACGACGAGGACGGCGAGGGAGACCGAGTCGGCGAGGACGGCGCGCTCGGCGGCGTCCGGAACGGTGTCCTCGTAGGCGGTGACGTACGGCTCGGGCAGCCAGGGGCCGACGTAGGTCTCGCCGCGTGCCTTGATCTGGCGGAGCCGGTCGATGGCGAGGCGGGTGGTGACGCGCACCAGGTAGGCGCGCGTTTCGCGCACCGCGCTCCGGTCGGCGCCGGCCCAGCGCAGCCAGGTGTCCTGGACCACGTCCTCCGCGTCGGCGACGCGGCCGAGCATGCGGTAGGCGACTCCCAGGAGGAGGGGGCGGTGCTCTTCGAAGAGGTCGGTGGCGGTGTCGGTGGTCACGGCATCCATCCCAGCCGACCGCGCGCGGTGGTGTCCAGGCGAATTCCGGTGCGGTGCGCGGGAGATGCGCGGGACGTGCGCGGGGCGCGCGTGCGGGCGCGGCCGGGAGCACCCGGGGGCTACCCGTCGGTAGTAATTGCTGACAAGGTGTCTACGCGATATCGATGTCCCCCGGCGCTACCCCGAGGAGCAGTATGTCCGCCACCGTCTCCTTCAAGGTCCCCACGCCCTCCGGGCCACGGCCGATGACCGTGTCCTACGCGCGCGAGGGCGACGGCGAACCATTGCTTCTGCTGCACGGCATAGGCCACCACCGGCAGGCCTGGGACCCGGTGATACCCGTGCTGGCCAAGGAGCGGGACGTGATCGCCGTCGACCTGCCCGGGTTCGGCGCGTCCCCGGCGCTCCCGGACGGGCTGGCGCACGACCTGCCGACGATGACCGCCGTGCTGACGGCACTGTGTGCGGCGCTGGAGCTGGAACGGCCGCATGTGGCGGGCAACTCGCTGGGCGGTCTGCTGGCGCTGGAGCTCGGCCGCGCGGGGCTGGTCCGTTCGGTCACGGCGCTGTCCCCGGCCGGTTTCTGGTCGGAGGCCGAACGGCGGTACGCCTTCGGGGGGGGGGGGGGGGGGGGGGCGGGGGGCGGGGGGGGCCCCCCCCCCGGGGGGGGGGGGGGGGCGGGCCGGCGGGGGGGGGGGGGCGGGGGCGCCCCCCCCGCCCCATCACG
>NZ_JBITZX010000019.1:0-153646 GCF_044547145.1 Streptomyces sp. NPDC052773
CTCCGCGTGAGCGCAAGCGGGTGGCTGCGCCACCCGCACACCTTGCCTGCTGCGCAGGCAAGGTGACGGCCCGTCCGCTGCGCTCCCGGGCCGGCGGGGACTTCGTCCCGCTGACAGGCCTCCGCTTCGCTCCGGCCTGGGGCGGGTCCGCTGCGCTCCCCCGCCTGACGGTCCTTCCGGCTGCGCCTCCAGGACTTCAGGGGCTCGCTGACGCGAGCCCCTGCTGGCTGCGTGAGGGTGTTGGGCGCCGTCTGTGGCTGCCGGCTTACGTGGCCTGAGTGTTGTTGGGCAAGGGTCCGAGGGCCTCTTGCAGCCGGGACGGTCCGGTCATGCCCGTGCGTGTTTGCGCCGAGCAGACCGGTTGGCGAGCAGAAGACACGCCCACACCAGAACGTGGCACAAAGACAAGGCGATACTCGCTCCGCTGGAGCCCGCTATCACCTGCCAAGCCAGGAGTCCGATGGCTATGCAGAGCATCGGCCAATAGATCCAGACTCTCCCTGGCGCGCCTGGCACGGTCCATGATGGCGGGGGCCGCGGACTTGAACGCCGCTGCATCGGGTCTCCCTTCTCGGGCCCCGTCCGCTTGTCCGGGAACTTCGGCCCAGGTGCCAAAAAGTGACAGCGATATAGGTGGACCGGTTGGTCAAGCAGGCGGTCGGCCGGTGATCGCCGACAGGGTCGTTGTCCTGATTCGGCGGTAGGTCACGAAGCCGTGCACGGTCAGCCCTGTCCAGATGACGGTACTGACCAGTGGCCACCACAGATCCCACCCCTGTTCACCCTGGAGGAGACTGCCGATCCAGTTCACCGCCCAGCTGACCGCAAGTACGAGTGCCGCCCACCTGGCCCACCGCCAGATCCGCATGGTCCCCCGGGTACGGGCTTCCTGCGGGTTTTGCTCGTCTTGCCGTAATCGTGTGCTGTCCATGACTTCCCGTCTACCCCCTTCCTCGTCCACATTTCCTGGCTCTCCAAAGCGCATGAGACGAAGGGAAGGCGTCGTGGTTGCGGTGCGCCGCCGGATGCAGTCGAAAAATCTGGAGCGGGCCTGGTAGTGCGCTGCCACCAGGCCCGCCGAGATGAAGGGTCAGCGTCTGCGGGCCCAGCCGGATCCGACGCCGGCCACATGCAGAGCCAGAGCCGTCAACCCCAGCAGCATCACATTCGTCGAGGAGAACACATCGTTGGTACCGATCTCTGCCGCGTTGATCAAAAACGCGAAGAAGAACAGCACCGCCGCGACTATGCCGAGCATGAACAAGCTCCTCTCAAACGGGTGAACCCCCGTATGCCCCGCCACCGCCGCTGCAGACATGGGACGAAAGCTGCTCGGGCTGCGGGCCTGCCCTGGGTGCGTGGGGGCGTAGCTGGGGCAGGGTCGGAGGCCGGCGGGCAGGCCGGAGGGGGCGGAAACGGCACGTGAGTCTGCTGGTTGGTCACCCGTGCCTCTGCGGCCTGCCTCGTCCCTCGAAATCGCGCCGCACTCCCCCACCCTGGTCTTCGATCAGACCCGCGTCGTCGGGAAGGTCCAGAACGGTGCCGCAGTGCCTGCACAAACTCCCGTTCTCGGCTGGCGTGCCACACGCTTTGCAGAACCGGTTGCCTGTCTGGTCTTCGGTCTTGTCTGTCATGGCGCTCCAGTGCAGTCGGGCGATTGACAGAGCCGGGGTACCCATCGGGTCGGTGGAGATTCGCTCCGTCCGGTCTGCTTCGTTTTCTAGTCTCGATAGAGTCTGGAATCAGTAGACTCCATCTCTTCTATCCTAGAAGCTAGCTTCGGCGTGGATCTGGCGTGCTGGCCCGGGAAGTGATCCCGGTGCCCGGAGAGCAGAGGCCGTTCCCAACGGGCCCTGTTACATGGGAGTTCGCGGCGTGGTCCTAGGGTAACTCTTCGCAGGAATCTGCGGGGGAAGGAAGACGGAATGGTGATGAGGAAGCTTCGTCCTCACCAGCGGGAAGCGGTGGATGCCGTACTCCAGGCACTGGAATTCCCTGCAAGATCCACTGTGCCCGAGCGGGGACTCCGCACTCAGGTGATCATGGCGACTGGGACCGGCAAGACCCTCGTTGCCACCCGCGCCGCGGAAGAGCTCAGGGCCGGCCGTGTGCTGGTGCTCGTTCCGTCGCTGGACCTGCTGGCGCAGACCGAGGCCGCGTGGCGCGAGGGAGGCCGTACGGGCCCGATGATCGGGGTCTCCTCCCTGCGGGGCGAGGACGTGTCCTTCCCCAACACCACGGACGTGGACGAGCTGGTCAACTGGGTACGGCCCTTCGATAAGGTCACCGTGTACGCCACCTACGCCTCCCTCGGACTCGGCACCCTGGAGCGCGCCCACGCCGCCGGGCTTCCGGGCTGGGACCTGATCGTCGTCGACGAGGCGCACCGGACCTCGGGGCGGATCGGTAAGCCGTGGGCGGTCGTCCACGACAACACCCGTATCCCTGCCCTGCGGCGCCTGTACATGACCGCCACGCCGCGCCTGTGGCAGCTCGACGTGGACGCCGGTGCGGGCGTGCCGGGTGAGCTGGTCGCGTCGATGGAGGACGATGCGGACGGCCCGTTCGGTGCCCGCTGCTACGCCCTCACCCTGTCCGAGGCCATCGACCGCGGGATCTGCGCCCCCTACCAGGTGGTGTGCGTGGACATCACCGACACCCAGCTCCAGGCCGCCCAGCTCCTCGGCGCTGAGGGCCGCTCGGACCAGGTCCGCGGGGCCCGGCTCGCAGCGCTCCAGACGGCGCTGCTCAAGGCGTCGTCGGAGGAGAACTTCCGCAGGACGCTCGTCTTCCACCACGTCGTGAAGGAGGCCGAGGCGTTCGCCGCCGGCCTCCCCGACGTCGCCAAGCGGCTCCACGCAGCCGACCCCGAGCTGTATCCGAAGACGATCTGGGCCAACTGGCTGTGCGGCGACCACAAGCCGGGCCACCGGCGCCGGGTCCTCACCGAGTTCGCGTCCGGGATCGCCACGGACGGCACGGTCGTCGAGAAGGGCTTCCTGGGCTCGGTGAAGGTCCTCGGGGAGGGCGTCGACACCAAGAACTGCGACAGCGTGTACTGGGCCGACGTGCGCGGCTCCATGCCCGACCTCGTCCAGGCCGTCGGCCGCGCTCTGCGCATGCAGCCCGGCGAGGGCAAAGTCGCCTCGCTCGTCGTGCCGGTCCTGCTCGGGCCGGGCGAGACGGCGGACAACATGCTCACCTCCCGGGCGTTCGGCGGGCTGGCGAAGCTACTGGAAGCGCTCAGGGCGCACGACACCCGAGTGGTGGAGCAGCTCGCCGAGCAACAGGCCCCGAGCCGTGTCAGGGGCGTACGGACCCGCAGCGGGCAGGGTGAGGAGGAGACCGGGAGCGACCGAAGCGACCGACTCTCGGTACCCGCCCGGCAGCTGCTGAAATTCTCCACGCCTCGCGACCCCGCGCAGCTGGCCGCGTTCATCGACCTGCGCGTCCTCAACCCCGAGCACGAACACTGGCGGCGCGGCATCGAGGCCGCCGTCATCTACAACCGGCTCCACGGCGACCTGAAGGTGCCCTTCACGTTCCGCGTGCCCGGCCGTGACGACCAAGAGGCCGAAGGCGAGGGGTGGCCGGCAACGCTCGCCGATTTCCCGCTGGGGCAGTGGATCGCCGACAACCGGCGCTTCTACGCCCGCGGCGACATGGACGCCGCCCGCGTCGAGCAGCTGGAGAAGCTCGGCATGATCTGGAGCCACTACGACGTCGCCTGGGAGGAAGGGCTCGCGGCGGCACGCGGGTGGGCCAAGGAGCACGGGCACCTGCTCGCGCCGCTGGACGCCACCTACCAGGGCTACAAGGTGGGCATCTGGCTGAAGAACCAGCGGGCCGCCGCCCGGCGAGCGCAGGAGATCGAACAGCGGCGCGCCGAGGACCTGCCGGTGGAGTCGTCGGCCGGGGCGCTGTCGGACGAACGGCGCGAGCAGCTGGAGGACATCGACCCCTCCTGGTGCCCGGCCTGGCCCATGGCATGGCAACGCGCCTTCCACCTCGTCCGGCTCCACGTGGAGGACGGCGGCGAACTGCCCACCTCGCCGGGCGACGTCGTGCACCAGGGCGAGGATCTGGGGCGCTGGGTGCGCTCGGTCCGGCTCGGCTGGGACAACCTCACCACCGTCCAGCAGTGGATGTGCGAGCACGTCCTCGGGATCGAGCCCGCCAGCGAGGACGAAAAGCCCGAGCCGCGCCGTACGCAGGCCGACAAGTGGTTGATGAACTACACCGCCGCCAAACAGTTCTACGCGCGCGAGGGGCACCTTCGCGTACCCAGGAAACACATCGAGACGATCGTCGTCGGCAGCGATGGGAGCGGCAGCAACGGCGAGGACCAGGAGGTTCGGGAGGTTCGGCTCGGAGCATGGATCGGGAACCAGCGCAGCCGGGCCGCGACACTGACACCGGAACGGATCGAGCAGCTGTCCGCGATCGGCATGCGGTGGTCGTAGGAAGCCAGTGCGGGTTGACATCCGCGGCGATCCCCCAACCTTCTACAAGGTGCGAAGGTCCGGGTCAGATGTCCCCGGCCTTCGCCTGAGAGGGATGCTGTGCGCGGTCCGTCAGGCCGTCGTTCTGGTCCCCGTTCTCGTCGGCGGGGCGACCGGAGTCGTAGCTGAGCCATCCGGCGGCGATCGACGGGTGGCCGGTCGCCGGCCGCAGCCGCTTGCCGGTCTTTATGCACGGCCGTGACATCGGTGAACGAAGGGGGCCATCCATGGCGTACAGCAGTGACATCTGGGGTGAGCGCACCGCCGACGCCGCGCCCGTCATCCGGTCGGCGCCAGACACCGGCGTCCTGCCTCCCTTGGGGCACAACGGCACGTGAGCAGGGCGTGGCGTCGTGATCCCTGGCGGCATGCGGGTGAGCATGTGCGGGCCCAGTCCTCTTCCCGTACCGAGGCGATGTGATGCCCGACCGCGCTGACCGTGTCCGCCCCGAGAGGGTCACACCCGGGTGGGGCTTGCGGCACCGGCCGCCGGAGCAGTCGTTGTTCAGCGGTGTCTACGGACTGGTGCTGGCCAGTGCCCTGGTGGCTGCGCTGGACGCGACGGGTGAGAAGGCCGATCCTGGTGGGGATGCCTTGTGGGTGCTGCTTACTGCGCTGGCTTCGGGCGCTGCCCATGGGTACGCGCACGTCATTTCCCAGCGTGCGTCCGTCGACGGGGCAGCCATCGCGAGCAGGCGGCGGTTTGTGCTCGCCGAGTGGCCTCTGGTGGCGGCCGTGCTGCCCACGGTGGGGATACTGCTTGCTGCGGTAGCCGGGTGGTGGTCAGAGGCCACGGCGGTGGACGCGGCTCTGCTGTTCAACACTGTCGCCTTGTTCGGCTGGGGTACATGGGCTGCCCGCGCCGCGGGGCATGGATGGCCGTCCTCGTGTCGGGCGGGGGGTATGGACATGCTGATCGGTCTGGCGATCATTGTTGCGAATGCCCTGATCAAGTAGGGAGATGATCGGGTGCCTTGGCGGTGAGAGGCCATGAGTCCTTGGTCCATGGGGATCTTTCCTCTCCTGCTTCTGCCGGTGTCGGCAGTCTGCGTCGCCTCGTCTTGGCCCTGTTCGGGGCTGGTTGGCGGCGTGGGGTGGCCGTGCCGGGCAGGACGCCCTGATCGCCCGCATCCTGTCCGACCTGGCTGCGAGGAACGTCACGGCGTGCCGGCAACGTGAGCACCGCGCCCGCACCGTCACTCGGTGCACCACCGTCATGGAATGAGGTCTGCTGCCACAGCGTTGGGCGCGGTTGCGGTCCACCTGCCAGTGCACGTATGCGGGGGCGGGGCTGTGGCCGGGTCGGGCCTGGCGGCGGTGAGGACGTCCCGTGTCGATCGCGGCGGTGCCGGTCGCCGCGGTGAAGGACCTGACCTTGGTGACGCGCACTGCCGGGTGGGCGGTCAGGACGTCGGTGAGCATCCTTGGGGGGCCGCCCGCTCTACGGTTGTCGGCTGCCATGGTGTGCCGGGTGGTTCTCCAGGTCGATGACCAGGCGCATGACGAGTTCGCCGTCGACCGTGCGGGTGCGGTCGCCGATGATCCGGTTGTGGTGGCGGACGCCGGGCTCGAGGGGCATGACGTGGGTGAGGAGCGGGTCGACGGTGCTGTCGGTGCGCAGGGTTTCGGCGGCGGCGAGGAGTTGTGGGTTGGTGACGCCGCGGTTGCCGGTGAGTGTGACGCTCAGGCCCGGGCGGGTGAAGGTGGTGGTGGCCGGGGGGCAGGGGCCGCCGGTGTTGGCGCGGCGGACGCCGTCGAGGCCGGGCAGCAGGGGGGTGGTGGCGCGGGGTGGACGCCGCCGAGAGGGTGGATGGCGACCAGGCGCTTGCCGAGGGTGGTGAGGGGCGGTCTCGACGGCGGGGACGGTTCCGTGGGCGGTGGGTGGTGACGAGGCGTGTGGCGGTGCCGGTGACGCGGCGCGAGGAGAGCGGCGAGATTGCCGGTCAGGCCGTCGCCGTGGACGACCAGGGTGTCGGGAGCCGAGGTGGCCAGGCAGGAGAGGGCGTAGCGGACGACCGCGTACGGTTCGACGAGGGCGGCGGGGAGGTCTTCGGGGAGGTGTGAGACCAGGCCGTCGCGCATGGCTGATGCGCTGATGAGGACGCGTTGCTGGAAGAGACCCGGGACGTTGCGGTCGAGGAGGAAGGACGGGTCGCCGGGGTGGGTGGGGTTGACGAGTACGCGGTCGCCGGGGGGCGAAGCCGTGGGTGCCGGGTCCGGCGGCGACGACGCGGGCGGCGCCCTCGTGTCCGACGATGGGTGAGGGGTCGTCGCGGTCGCGGTGCAGGATCTGGATGTCGGTGCCGCAGGGGCTCAGGTGCTCGGGTGCTCGGGTGCGAGGAGGAGTTCGCCCTCGGCGGGGTGCGGAGTGGGGATCTCTTCGATGCGGCAGGTGGTGCCGTGGCGGACGACCGCGCGGTGGGTGGCCGTGGCCGGCATGGCGTCCTTCCGGGGTGGTGACGGTCGGCGGGGCTGGTCTCAGTGTTCGGTGTCCGGGGTCGGTGTCGAGGACCACGTGGTCGGCGCCGACGTCACGGAGGAAAGCGATGTCGGCGCGGATCTGGTCGGGGGCGCCGTAGCCGAGGGGCCGGGAGCCGGGGTCGGCGGGGGTGCGGGTGGGCAGGAGAAGATCCTCGGGCGAACTGCTTGCCGTCCGCGAGGGCCCCGGCGGCGCGGGCGCACAGCTGCCGGCCGGGGTGGAGAGGGTGCCAGGTGGTACCGATCGGGTTGACGCGTTCCAGGGCGCGCGGTCCGTTGCCGCCGATCCACAGCGGCGGATGCGGGTCCTGTACGGGCCGGGGTGCGGTGTGCACCCGGTGGCCGCGGTGGGTGACGGTGTCGGAGGTCCATGCCTGGACCAGGACGTCCAGGGTGTGGTCGGTGGGCGCCGCGTCTGTGGAAGTCCACGCCCAGGACGTGGGAGGTGCGGGGGGCCCAGCCGACACCGACGCCGACGACGAAGCGGCCGTTGCTGAGCCGGTCGATGGTGGCGATGGCCCGAGCGAACGTCACAGCCGCGCAGACGTCGGGCAGCGGTAGCAGCAGTGTCGGCCAGCAGGCTACGGACGATAGCCCGTTCTGGACCCATGGCAGGCGTCTCGGTGCAGCCGTCGTGGGACTCGCCACGCTGGTAGGCACCGGAGCGGCCCTTTGGCCGTTGCTGGGAAAATAGCTGGGTTGGCGAAGCTGACCGCTTGACGCAGCGGCGGGGGTCAAAAGGAGTTCAAGGACACAGCGTCGCTCACCAGGCGGCCGGGACCCGACCGCACAGCAGCAGAACGGCGCCAGCGGCAGCACTGCTGCGAAGCGCCAACACGGCAACGGCCCGGCGGGGCACGCGACACGGCCAGCACGGCGGGACAGCAGCCGGACGGCCGGACGACAGGGAGACGCCCGGCCCACGGCGGAGACACGGCAACCCAGCCACGGAACGACGCCAGCCGGCAGTGGCCGGCGCGCTGGCAGCGGCACAACGTCGCCGTCCGCGAGCTGTTGGCCTACGAGGACCAAGCCGACGTCCTGCCCGGCGTCACCGTCCACGGGACGGACCTCGGCAAGTGGCTGGCCAGGCAGCGCCAGCACACGGTCTGGGTAAAGCTGACGGTCCAACAGCCCGAACTCCTCGAGGCGATCGGCGTCACGCCCCTGCCCCTCGAGCAGGAGACGCCCGCCAAGGCCCCCCGAAATGGCCGTGAGCGCCTTCCAGCGAGACGTTGCGGCCCTGGCGCAGTACACAAAGACCCGCACCGGCTCAGTGAAAGTATCCAGGGCCCACGTCGAACGGCTGGAGGATGGCACGGAGGTCAAGCTCGAGGTGTTCCTCAGCAACAGCAATAGCCGCCGCGCCAAGCTGAGTGCCGACAAGCTCCAGGCGCTCGCCAACCTCGGACTCGAATAGGCAGCAGCATGACCCCAGCCACTCGTGACCTGGTCAGCGCAGGCCGCTATGTCGGAGGATGCTCTTGCCCGTCTTCAGGACGGCTTCGTCGTGGCGCCCTGGCGTGCCCGTCAGGCCGCGGCCGAACCTCTCGCGCAGGCCGGCTGCGACGGACGACTTCCCCGAGGCGCTGTTGCCGCGTAGGACGACCAGCCGGGTTTCTTCGATTCCCACCATCACGGCGGTCACGCTACCGACGGCCGGTGACAGCACCTGGGGCGTATTGGAGGGTCAGGCTCACCCGCCCCCAGGGGAGGGCTCCGTCGAGGGCGCCACTCGGTCCCGCCCGACTGACTCAAGCCCTCTGGCACGCGCTGCCCTGGCCCGGACTAGCCGGGGCAGCGGTGATGACCTGCGCCTGCTTCTGGGGGCGCTCGCGTGGCAGGCGGGTAGCCACCCGCGCGGCTGGAGTGACAGGCTGTACCACTGGCGGCCGACAAGTTGTAGGGCAACAGAGTTCGGCACACTCGCTATCTGTGATTCAGGCGATTAGGCTGCGAACGGCTCCGGCACGCTGGTGAGATCGCAGGCATGGACATCATTCGACCGGGGTGGGACCACTGCGGTGCGGGGGCCTCAGAGGACAACCCAATTGGATGCCGAGGTATCAAGATCGGTGGAGCAGACAGGTGCCTCAGACACATCGACCAAGGGGAACGCGACGCGTACCTCGCGACGCTGACACCCGGCGCTGACATCGATGCAAGGGGCACCGAGATCAGCAGAGAGCTGCTGGATGCGCTTTTGGACGCGCTGTGCAGTCACGGAGAAGAACAACCGCGCATCGGACGGGCCCGGTTCGACGAAGCGATCTTCACGGGGGCTGCAAATTTCAACACGGTATGGTTCGGCAAGGGAGCCTGGTTCACACAGGTAACGTTCAGCGACGACGCCGTGTTCTCCGGTGCGGTATTCAATTCTGTTGCACGATTCGATCGAGCGGAATTCCGCAGGCGCGCGAACTTCGATGAGGTGCGGTGTGAGGCCAACGATACGACACTCGCCGGGCATCTCATCTTCTCCGGCGCGTCGTTCGCGACGGGGCCTTGGTTCATGGGAGCCCGCGGCATCAGGCTGCTTGACCTCAAGGGAATTCAAGTGGCGCAGCTCACCGTCGCTCAAGTGGTCGCTGAGCGCATCGACCTCTCCGGCGCCCGGTTCGAGGCGCCGGTCACGCTGAAGGCAAGCGGAGCATCGATCGACCTCACGCACGCCTACCTTGCCGAGCGCTGCACCTTGACCTCGATGGATCACCATGTGGCCCAGTCCGGTCTGCCCGCCCACCCGATCGGGCCCCACCTGCGTCCCTCAGTGACCTCACTCTCGGGCGTGGACGCATCCATGCTGCTCCTTTTCGACGCCGACCTGTCACGCTGCACATTCGCGGGAACCCACAACCTCGACCAGCTGCAGATCGAAGGTTCCTGCGTCTTCGGCGAACCACCCCGAGGCCCGCGATGGACCCGACGCCGTGTGATCGTCGAGGAGGCGTGGTGGCGGGGGTGGCAGACCTCAGGGCCAGCTCCATATCCGGCTGCCCTGGCTGATACGTACCGGCAATTGCGTAAAGCCCGTGAGGATGCCAGTGACGAGCCCGGCGCAGCCGACTTCTACTACGGCGAGATGGAGATGCGCCGTCACAGCCGCCCATGGCGAAGTGCCGAGCGCTGGCTTCTCCAGGCGTACTGGCTGCTGTCCGGCTACGGCCTGCGCGCGTCCCGGGCACTTTGCTGGCTCGCCCTCGCCATGCTTACCACGATCCTGTTGATGATGGGTTACGGATTACCCGCCGAGCCTTCGAAGCAGGAGATCGCCCGGGAGAGGATCGACGGTGAGTGGAAGACCATCGTCAGCACATTGGATCCGACGAACCCGACCGGTGATCGCTTCACCAGCAAGCGGTTTGAAAAGGCACTCAGCGTGACGCTCAACTCGGTTGTTTTCCGCTCTAGCGGCCAGGGCCTCACTACCGCCGGCACGTATATCGAGATGGGCTCTCGGTTCTCCGAACCTGTGCTGCTCGGCCTCGGCGCGCTGGCAATTCGCGGCCGACTCAAGCGTGGGAGCTGAAGCTCTCACATGCAGAGGCACACGGCTTGCATAGGCCGTCGCCATCCCGATACCTCCGCTCTCTGCACTGGATTTGCGCGGCGTCAGCCACCCCGGGCCGCATCGCAGCACTCGTAGTACGCGTGTCCCGAGAGAACGGCAACGGGTGAGGTAACCACGCGTCCGTGCCGGGCAGCTCGCGGCCTTCGTCCGCGGTCTCCGCGGCCGGGGCGCGACGAACGCCCAGTCCTTGCGGCGCCCCGCAAGGAGATGTTCGCTCGGGCACCCCGACCGCGGACCGGCCGCTGGTGGGCATGTGCCTCGGTCCGCTGGCCACAAACCCCCACTCCGCAACGAGTTCCAATGACGCCTGCAGGATGCGCAAAATACCGACGAAAACCCCGGCCCCCACGAGGCCCCAGATCGCCCGGCTGAAGGCAGAGATCACCAAGCTCAAGGGACGGCGGGCCTCGCACTCGGCCCGCTGCTGCTCGGCCGCGCGGCGCAGCTGCTCCTTGACCGCGCACTCGCGGGCTGCGTACTCGGCTCGCTGGCGGGCGTCGTGGGCTTCGCGGCGCGGGTTGCCGATCGCTTCGAGGAGCGTCTGGTTGTGCGGCCGGCCGAAGCGCTGGAAGATCGCCCCGGCCGGGCCGTGCTCCTTCAGTTTGTTCATGCTGGTGACCACGATGGGCAGCTTGCCGTCGTACATGTGGAAGCCGTCCTCGTACGCGGTGCCCTGCCAGTGCCGGCGGGTGAGCTTGGCCAGCTGCGCGATGACGGTGTTGGGGTTGCGGGGGCCGATGTGGTTGAAGACGAGTAGCAGCGGCGGGTGCGGTTGATCGCCGTGGCGGCCGTCGGGCGCCCACCAGCGGGTGCGCCACATCGGTCGCTCCTTGCCGTCGACGTCTTTCACCTTGCGCTGGCAGAACCGCTTGTCGATCTTCGCGGCGAGTTCCTGCGCGGGCTCGAAGCAGTTGTCGATCTCCACGAACAGCAGCGGCACCCCGTCCTCGGGCGCGGTGATGACGATGTCCGCCTGGGCGCCGCCCTTGCCGGGGTTGGACCAGGTGCCGGTCGCGGGCAGCGCCACCTCGGTTGCGTAGGAGGCGATGGTGCCCAGCCCGGCGGGCGCGTCGACGGCGGCCTGCGCGGCGGCGAGGACGTCGGCCGGCTCGTTGGCGAGCTGGTCCGGCTTCGGGCGCAGCAGGGCGAGCACGGCTTCGTTGACCGTCATCGGGTGCAAGGCGCCGGCGCGGCCCGCGCCGGGCTGGTGGGCGAGTCGGCCCGGGACGGTCGGTGAGTGTCGCCGGTCCAGTCCCAGCGGTCCGGGTCCCCGGGGCGCGGGTCGTACAGGGCACGGCAGGAAAGGGGGTTTCTGCGGCCGTACCCATACGCAATCCAGCCTGACTCGAACGCTGTGCGCGGTCAGCAACACACAGGGCCCGTTATACGCGGGGAGCCCGCGGCAGGTCACAGAGGGTTCGGGCGGTTTCACCGCTTCTCAGCGCAGGCCCCGCAGTTCGCGCAGCCCGTAGTCGGGCGGCAGCCATCCCCGCTTTCTGCGGTCGATGGTCTTTTGGGTGTGCGGTGGAGGGTGGGGGCAGCCTTGCATCAGGTCCAGCATCTCGCTGGCCCAGGAGAGCCGGTAGTGCGCGGCGCACACGGGCCAGATGGTGTTTGCGGGTTCCTTCAGGCGCGGGGCCGGGCCACGTTTGGTTCGGCGCCGCTTGGGGCGGGGCGGTTGGGGTGGGCGCAGTTTGCAGCTCTCGGCGAAGTCGGTCAGGGATGGCAGTCCTGTACTGCCCAACGGATCGCTGAACAGGGGACCATCGGTGCCGGTCTCGATGCTCCAGGCGAGTGCGGCGGCCCTCAGCAGGGGGCGGGCCCAGTGGGGGACCGGGTGGGTCATGCAGCCCTGGCGGAGGCCGTGGTCGTGGAGCGTGATGGTCGAGGTGTCCGGCCCCAGGTCGCGGGCATGTGCGGTGTTGAGCTGGGTGGTGGAAGCCGCGGTGAACGTTGCCGTGGCGAGCTGGGCTGCCAGATGGGGGTGGGCTGAGGCGCGGTGAAGGCGCCAGGCGACTTCCGCTTCGGTGACCGGCGGCATCACCGGTGGGAAGAAGTCCCGGTCCGTTGCCGTCGGTGCTGCGCAGCGGCACGGGCCGGTGGCCTCGTCAAAGGCTTTGAGCGTGGTCAGGGCGGGCAGGCTGATCCATCGGTTCGCCAGCGGCCGTGCTGTGGAGAGCGAGGGCAGGGGGGCCGGTTCGGTCTCGGGGAGCAGGGCTGATGCCTCGGCGATGCGGTGTTCCACCTGCCGCAGTTCGCGTTCCAGGAAGGGCCTCATCTTTTGGCGGTGGCAGACAAGGGTCGGGCGGATGCCGGTACGCCGGCGCAGGGCGAGAAGGTCCTTGAAGCGGTGCGGAGTGAGGAGGTGGGCGCGCAGCAGGGTCAGGTGGGTGATGGGGGTGGCGAGGATCCAGGCGGCGGCGAGCGACCAGGCCGGGGCCGGATCGCCCGGTCGGTAGCCCGTCAGGGGGACGGGCTTGCCCAGGGCGGCGAGGATGTCGTAGGCGAGTGCGAGGGCGGCGTCCACGCCGGGAGTGGGGTGGACGGTGAGGCGTCCGCTGTGTGGAGCGTGGGAGGCAAGGGCCGCCCGGGTGTGGACCACGTCGTCGTGTGGGTCGACGATCACTGTGACCGGTGGCCGGTTCGGGCACTCCAGCATCAGGCCGCCCGGCGGTGGCTCAGCTTGCTGTAGGCCCAGCGCAGCAGTTCCTCATCCACGCAGGCCCTTCCGGTCTCCTTCATCCCCACGGTGAGGTGGTGGGTGATCTTCGCCCAGGCCCGGAAGTTCCCGTGGGCCGCTTCCCGGTCGCACAAGGCGATCAGTTCGGGGTCCGCGTCCGTCCAGGCGGGTGGAAAGCCGGGACGACGGCCAGAACCTCGTCCAGCGGCATGCGGTCGATCTCCTGCCACGCGTAGACGCGGGACTCCAGCATCGGCTCGCTCTGCAGCATCTCGAAGCAGCCGTTCCCGCCGGTGAAGATGATGGTGAGGTCAGAGTCGGAGTCGTCCCAGAGATAGCGCAGGTACTCGAAGCAGAGTTTGGACAGCCACTGGGCTTCGTCGTAGACCAGGACATGCGGTTCTTGATGGGCGCCGCGCAGCGTCCGGTCGAACTCGATCGGCTGCGCTGGTGGTCGGCCCTGCAGGCCGAGGGCATGGAACAGTTCGTGACGGAGGTCGCGGGTGGAGGGCCGGGCCCGGAACTGGATCCGGCGTGTGAGCTTCGGTGCGAGCTCGCGCAGGCAGGCGTTGACCGCGAAGGACTTGCCGTTGCCGGCCTGGCCGTAGATGCAGATCATCGCCTTGGCGTCGATCGCGGCCCGGATGTTCTCCCGGGCGGTGAGCAGGGCGCGGGTGGAGACGACCTGGGCACCTGGCAGGCGCATGTAGTGGTCTTACCGTTCCGCGGGCAGGCGGCCTCTGCGGGGCGAGGTGGGCATGCTGGTCACTCCTTGCTGCCTGGTGCGGGCCTGGTGTTGGTGGGTTTTTCCGGCGGGGCGGTGACGGCTGGGTCTGTCACCGCCGGCGCGGTGATGTCAGGGCGGGGACGGGGACGGGGCCGGGCCCAGCCCGGCGGAGGATCGCGGGGTGGGATCAGGTCCGGCAGTGCGCGGGCCGCAAGGTCCACCGCCCGGGCACGGCTGATCTCCTCCTGGGCCTGCTGCTCGGTGACCGACCGCCGCGGATGGGGCGCGGCAGGGGTGGTCGTTGCGGTGTAGCGGGTCCGGCTCAGCTTCTCCGCTGCTTTGAGGTCCGCTTTGAGAGCGCGAGCCTTGCTCTCACGGACCTTGGACAGCGCGCGGCGCTGCGCCGGTGTCGCGGCCTCAGCAAGGTAAGCGCTGCCCAGGTGCCGGACAGGCCCGTCGGCGGTGAAGACCTCGATCGTTCCGTCGAAATGCGGCAGATAGCGCAGCCGTACCCTGGTGCCGGCATGACCGGCCATCCAGTCCGCGATGTAGGCGCGGCGCCGCCACGCGACCCCGTTCGTAGTGATCTTCCGGATACGGCCGTCGTCCTCCATCGCGAAGAACGCCAGCTGCTTCTCAGGCACGTCCTCGATCGGTGTCGGATCCGCCTCCCACGCCTCGCTCGGGGTCATCCCGTCCGGGACGCCAGCCGGGCGGTGCTCGGTGTTCCACCAGGCCACCCAGTCCAGCAGGACCCTGACGAAGTCCGGGTAGGACAGCAGTTCCTCCACTGGACCCGGCCGCTGTGCCTGCGCGGGGCGGGCACGGCGCGTGTAGCCCGGCAGGGAGACCAGCAGCATCTGTTCCACCGCGCTGTTCAAGGCCTCCACGGTGCCCTTCCGGTAGGGCTTGTAGGCAGGCAGGTCGTGAACGGGGACCGCGAAGCCGCCCAGCGCCCTCGCAACCACACCCGAGAGGAAGTCCTTGCCTCGGTCCACCCGAACCCGGCTCGGCAGGCCACCGAACGGCCCGTACGGGGCGGCCCCGCTGATCCCCGAACGCAGCGCTGCCAGGACGGCGTCCCGAGCCGGCTGGTGCGGTGTGACCGCTACCCCCACGATCACCTTCGACGCCACATCGATGAACCACGTCACCCACGGACACACCGCGGCCCCGTCCAGGGCGACACGGACCGGGATACGTTTGTGATCACCCTCCCAGCAGGCGTTGCGGTGCGTGGGCGGCCGTTTGCCGTAGACGTCGTAACGACGACGTGCTGCTTCACCGCCCTTCACCCGGCCCGCTCCCCCGCCGACAAGTCCCGGTGTACCGCGCGTTGCAGGGTCCGAGAGAAGGCACCGAGCCCGGGTCACCAGCCGCGGCCGCTTCCGCAAGCAGCTCGCGGTGGACCACGCCCGCCAGCCGGCCACCGCCGCAGCATGTCCTCGCCACCAGGAACCCGAGCGGACACTCCTCACCCCCGGCTGCACCTCGTGCAGGTGGGTGGCTGTCCGCCGTGGCCTCATCCATCCCAACATGCCGATCAGGCACACACGAACGGATGAAGCAGGCCCCCGATCCCCCATGGGGCGCCGGGGCGCGGTTATGGGCGTTTCCGGTTACGTGCGAGGCGTCGGCTCGATGAGCAGTGCGTCCATGGGCTTGGTCCGATGGGGGCGCAGCACTTCCAGCCAGGTCACTCCGCTGTCCAGGAGACGCCCCATAGATCCGAAACCGTTCCATCCCAGATCGACGAAGCAGCGTTCAGCCAGCTGGTCCCGGCCGAACAGCCGCTGACCGTGCAATGTGACTTCTCCGAGGTCAACGCCCCGCTGCTCCAACGCGACCAGAGCGCAGGTCGCCGCCCGGCGCAACGGGCTCGTCTCCACCCAGCGCCGCCGTACATGCCGGATGGCTTCAGGGTCCTCGATGTCTCCGTCCAACAGCCTCAGCGGCGTGGTGCTGATCTTGCCCTTCACGTGCCGGCCGAACAGCTCGATCCGCGCCGGGCGCGGCACCAGGCTCTCCAGCTCCTCGAACTCTGTCAGCATGTGGTCCCTGGGCGCCGGCCCGGCTTCCGGGTCCGCGGTCAAGGAGGCGAGGCGCTCACGGGCCAGGGAGAACGGCTCACCCTTCCGCCAGAGCAAGAACAGCTCGAAGCCCTCGTCCAGCAGGCTGCTGCGGCCACGGAACTGGAAGGAGATACCCCGGGTCCGGCCCCGCAGGGCCTGCCTCATCCCCACGTACGAGTCACGCCCGTTGATCGATGCATCCAGCGACTCGCCCAGCCAACGCCTGTCCGTGCCGTGCTCAATGACGACGTCGACATCGTTCGGCTCCAGCGCCCAACGCGCGTACGACCCGAAGACATACACCTCCTCAACCAGGCCCAGCGGCCAACCACCGTTCTCGAGCCGCGTGATCATATCCGCCAGCAGCCGCGTCGCCCGCTCACGCTTCATCCGGCCACGCCCTCGGCATACGCGGCACGGAACTCCTGTGCCACCACGAAAACGGAACCCGGGACCGCACGCGGCTTACCGTCCTGCCACGTCCGCCCGATCACCTCCGCCGCGGCCCTCCCCCGCTGCAGCTCATACTCCTCAACCGCGGCGGCGAACTCTGCAGGAACCTCCCGCCGGTCCACCACACCCGCCACAGCAACCTGCGGGAAGGAACCCCCAAACGTCTGCAGCCTGGTCCATCCCAGGGACCGGCCGGCCTTACGCATCGCCGAGCGGATCAGAGCGACCCCGCCAAGCTCCTCCGCCTCATCAACACCGAGCCGGAGCTCGTACGACCCTCCGTACCCGCCAGCGCCCGGTGGACACGACCGACGCAGCAACGGCACCAGGACAGCAACAAGACGCTCATGACGCGGATCACCCACAAACGACGGCATCCACCGAGCGTAGCCAGACACGACACGGCCCCACCCGGCGTTTCGCCACACCCACCCACAGGAGCGACAAGCCCCCCACCCACCGAACGACACCAGCCTTCACCGGCAAAACGACACCATGGCACCGGCATCACCCCAGCCCAACACCAGTGAAAACCTATGACGCACACCCAATGCACATCACACGACGCCCATCAGCCGGGTGGGCCACCGCTCCCCCATGGTCGCGGTGTGCTCGCTGGAGAACGACCCCGTGCTCAACTCGCTGGGGGTGCGCACCACCACCAACCCCATCCAGCTCGCCCTGTGGGCAGGGTCCGGCCCAGTGGTCGTGTTCGCCACGTACGCCTCTCTCGTCGACCGGGACGACCCGGAAGGAGGATGGGGAGCGAAGGTGCGCGGGCCGCTGGAGGCAGCGCTGGCGGGCGGCCAGCGGCTGTACGGGCAGCAGATGAGCGGTTTCGACCTCGCGATCGTGGACGAGGCGCAGGGCACCGCCGGTGATCTTGGTCGCCCGTGGGCCGCGATCCACGACAACCAGCGGATCCCCGCCGACTACCGGCTCTACCTCACCGCGACCCCGCGCATCCTGGCCGCGCCCAGCCCGCAGCACGGCCGAGACGGCCGGGAGCTGGTGCTCGCGTCGATGGGCCAGGACTCCGCCACCTACGGGCCGTGGATCGCCGAGCTCGGGCTCTCAGAGGCGATCGAGCGCGGCATCCTCGCCGGATTCGAGATCGACGTCCTGGAGATCCACGACCCCTCCCCCGTCCACGGCGAATCAGAGGAGGCGCAGCGCGGCCGGCGCATGGCGCTCCTGCAGACCGCGCTCCTGGAACACGCCGCGAAGTGGAACCTGCGTACCGTCATGACCTTCCACCAGCGCGTCGAGGAAGCCGCAGCGTTCGCCGAGAAGCTGCCCGAGACCGCCGCCGAGCTGTACGCCAACGACGTCACCGACGAGGACCTAGCCGCCGCGGACAAGCTGCCGAAGTCCTCCATCGACGCGAAGTTCTACGAACTCGAGGCCGGCCGCCACGTACCCCCCGACCGCGTCTGGGCGGCATGGCTGTGCGGCGACCACCTCGTCACCGAACGCCGCGAGACGCTACGGCAGTTCGCCAACGGCATCGACGCAGCCGGGCGCCGGGTCCACCGCGCCTTCCTCGCCAGCTGCCGCGTCCTCGGCGAAGGCGTCGACATCACCGGCGAACGCGGAGTCGAAGCCATCTGCTTCGCCGACACCCGCGGCTCCCAAGTCGAGATCGTCCAGAACATCGGCCGCGCACTCCGACCCAACCGCGACGGCACCACCAAGGTGGCCAGGATCATCGTGCCGGTGTTCCTGGAGCCGAACGAGGACCCGACCGACATGGTCGCCTCCGCCAGCTTCAAGCCGCTCGTGGCCGTCCTCCAGGGCCTGCGCAGCCATGATGAGCGCCTGGTCGAGCAACTCGCCTCCCGCGCCCTCACCCACGGCAAGCGCAAGGTCCACGTCCGGCGTGACGAGGAAGGGCGGATCGTCGGGGCCGGCGGCGAGAGCGACGGCGAGGGCCAGGAGCAGGACGGTGCCGACGCCGCGGCCGAGTCCGCGCTGCTGCACTTCTCCAGCCCGCGCGACGCGGCCACCATCGCGGCGTTCCTGCGGACCCGGGTCTACCGGCCGGAGTCGCTGGTCTGGCTGGAGGGCTACCAGGTCCTCCTGCGGTGGCGGAAGGAGAACGACATCACCGGGCCTACGCCGTCCCGTATGACGTCCAGGTCGAAGTCGGGGCGACGAAGGGTTCCCGCTTGGCCGGTGGGTGCACCAGCAGCGCAAGGCGCTGCGGGCCGGGGAACTCGATCCGCACCGCAAGGAGCCGCTCGACGAAGCCGGGATGGTCTGGGAACCCGGCGAAGAAGCCTGGGAGACCAAGCTCGCCGCACTCCGGGCCTACCGACGCGCCACCGGACACCTCGCCCCCCGGCAGGACGCCGTCTGGGACGACCCCGCCGACGGGGCGGAGTGCCGATCGGACAACACATCGCCAACCTCCGACGCAAGGGCGCGAAGAACGGCCTGGGCAAGGACCCGGAACGGGCCGCCGTACGCGCGGCACAGCTCACCGCGATCGACCCCGACTGGAACTGCCCCTGGCCACTCAACTGGCAACGCCACTACCGCCACCTCGCCGACCTCGCCGCCGACGAACCCGACGGCGTCCTGCCCGACATCGCCCCCGGCGTCACCTTCGACGGCGACGACATCGGACGATGGCTTCAGCGGCAGAAGAACCCGGGCACCTGGGCGCAGCTTCTTCCCGAGCAGCAGGAACGGCTGGCCGCGCTGGGCATCAAGGGCGCTGACGCTCCGTCTCCCGTCCCGGCGGCCAGGCGTACGACAAAGGGCGCGAGCAAGGCCGAGGCGGCGTTCCAGCGCGGACTGACAGCCCTCACGCAGTGGATCGAACGCGAAGGTCCGGACCGGCCGGTACCACGCAACCACACCGAACACATCACCATCGACGGCCAGAACGAGCCCGTCACCATCCGGCTGGGCGTATGGATCACCAACACAAAGCAGAGGCGCGAACGGCTCACCCCCGAACAGCAGGCGGCACTACGAAAACTCGGCATCGACTGGGCGGGCGCGGTGTCGGCCGCCGAGGCCGTCCTGCAGCCGCCCGCCCCGCGGTCGGCAGCCCCGCGGTCGGCAGCCCTGCGGTCGGCGGCCCCGGCGAAGCGGCCGGTGCGGAAGCACCACGAAGAGTGCGACACGGAGCTGTACGAGGGCGGGACCTGTACCTGCGACCTCATCGAGCGGTACGGACCGAACACCGAACGCGACGACTACTGACCCTGCTCCCGCACCGTGACCGTTCCCCGGACCTTTGAAGGCCGGGGAACGGCAAGCCAACCGTGCCTAGATTGCACGAAGCTCGGAGCTGATCCCCATGCCGTCAAGGTCGCTCACGAGCCTCCAGTAAACGTCGCTCTCGTAGAAGCTCGCTGCATCGCCGTTCCCCTCAGCGGGGTCGATCTTGTCCATCTCGGGGACGTCGTAGGCCACCGTGTAACCGGCCTCCGCGTCGTTCCACTGGACCCGGACCACCATGTCCGCTGTGCCGATGTCGTAATTGTCGTTCCCGTAGTTCTTAGCGATGTACTCGAACGGGTACGTGAACGTATAGCTGTCGTCCTTCTTGATCGACCGCAGGTAGTCCAGCTCGTTCTCGAAGCCATAGTTGTTCGACTCACTCCACATGGAAGGAGCGTAGTGCTCTGCACCTCTGCCAGAGTCGACACCATGGGCCAGCAGGCAAAGCGCTCGTAGACCGCGGAGCCCGTAGACGGTGCCTCCGCCCCGCGGTCCTGGAACACTTGGGTCATGCCACTCATCCGTGACCTCGTCCAAGCCGATTACTCGGTGGTGGAGGAGCTGCTGTACTCAAACCATCTGGGAGACGGCAGGTTCTACGACCTCGAGGGCCTGGACGTCGTCGTGGCCGAACTCCGCGGGTCTGTCGTCGGGGTCGCTGAGTTCCAGCTCCACTGCGACTTCGGGCACGACGAAGGCCGGGAGGCGCATCCCGGCGAGCAGACGTTCGTCTTGACGATGGCCGTCGCTCATGCCGCTCGTCGCGGCGGGGTAGGTCGGGCGCTTCTCGCCGAGATCGCCCGCCGGGCCCAGGAAGCCGGCCACACGTTCCTGGCACTGGTGCCGCAAGACGGCGGCGATGCGGCTGACCGGCAGGCGTTCTTCCAGGCGTGCGGGTTCACGCTCTACGGCCCCGCCGGACCGGGCGCGGCGTGGGGCTGCCCGGTCTCGGAGATTCTCGCCGTGAAGGGCACGGCTGCCACCGCCGGTGAGTAACCCGCACTGGGCTGTGGAAGCCGTACAGCTGCCGTGCGTTGGAGGCCAAGGGCACGCCATGAGTGAGACCACGGCGTGGCGGCCTGCGCCGTCGCGTCCCAGCCGTGGAGGCACGTGGCCAGGGAGCAACACTAGGCATCCTCACGGGCAACCTGCCGGGCGAGGACGTCGCGGTCGATGTACAGGTAGACGGCGGCGACCACCTCCCCCAGGCCCGTGTCCCCGTACACACAGCACATCCCGCGCGCCGCGACCGTATGCCCGCGTCGTCTGCGGAGCGCCGTTGGGGGCGCGACGCTGCTCGTCCCGATTCGTCGACTGCCGGACACGAGTCCGTCCGGAAGACCCCGCATCGCGAACATCGGATCGGGATCACCGGATCGGGGGAAGGTCCCCGAACTCCCGTGCCCTCCCACAGGGCAGAGGGGTTGAGGTCGTGGCATGGGCTCGATGCGGTGCGGGGAGGACCGGGGTGTCGGCGGTGGCCGGGACGGCAGCGGCCGTTCAAGAACTCGACGAGGACCAACGCGCGGCACTCGACGCCTGCGTGGTCGCGGCGCTCGCCTTGAGTAGCAGTGAGGGCGAGGCACAGGGGCAGATGCGGCTGCTGATGGAGTGCCATGGTCGCTACGTGCGCTCGTTCGGGGTCGTTGAGCAGGCACCGTCGTACGAGGTGTTCACCCGTCGGCTCCGTGGAAGCCGGGTGGCCGATCTTCTGCCGGGACGGCCTCAGGGGTCAGTGCTCGGCAAGCTGTGGCTGCTCGATGACGACGGCATGCCCAGCTTGGCGCTGCACCGGCTCGCGGTGGAGGCCTCTGAGCACGGCCACCAGGCCCCGGGGATTGGTGCCGACATCCGGCATCTGCACAGCCTGCTGCGGGCGGTAGGGATGCTGCCGGTGAGTAGCGGGCTGTCGCGGATCTCCGGCGAGACCGTCCAACACGCCGTCTTCCGCGCGCTGAGGGGCGCAGGTTTCGAGGCGTACACCCGGGGCCGGGAGGCAATGGTCCGTACGCCCGTCCTGACACGGCGCGCTTTGTCCCGGAACACCGCGTTGGTCGAGCTGGGCGCGTACACCGGTATCTCCCCGACGCGGCAGTTCGGCGGCCTGTGGGCAGCGTGTCCGATGTGCAGATGGACGATGCGGGCCACCTACCGCCCCAACGGCGTGGTGGACGTCGAGTGTGAGGACGAGCGCCACAGCCTGCTGGGCTCCCGGTATCGGGCCGAGCCGGCTGCGGTGGAGGGCTGGCGCCTGGCCCCGTGCGGCGAATTGCGCACCGTGCCGGAGTTGCTGCCCATGGAGGGCTACGTGGCGTTGCCTTACGCCCTGTGGCTGTGGGTGACGCTCCCGGGCTTGCTGGAGGTCGAGCTACGCGACCGGCTGGTCGCCTTGGGCGCGGAGGTGCGGCTGTGGCCGTTCGGCGACGCCTATGACCTGCATGTCACTCGTCCCGGCCGGTCCAGGGCGTGGCGCGTCGACGTCAAGACTTGGGCCGACCCGTACGGACTGGCCCAGAAGCTGCGCGAGGATCCGGAGGGGCCTGGCGAGCTGTGTTTCGTGGTGCCTGAGCACCTGCGGGGATATCTGCCGTTGCTGCGCCGGGTGGTGCGCGGCAGCGGGGCGCGCGTGCTGACCGATGCCGACCTGGTGGCGGAGGTGGAGGGGGCGTGAGCAGGACGCTTGCCGGGGCTCTGGCCTTGGCCGAGTATCTTCTTCCCGCCCGGTTCCGCGATGGGCGGCAGGTGGTACGTGTCGCGGACGCCCATGTCCTGCTGAGCGGGCACGCGCCGCGTGCCGTGGCGGGTTGGAAACAGTGGTCGGAGGCGGACAAGCAGCGCCTCGGCGCGCTGTTGGGTACCCGCCATCGGGGGGAGGCGCTGCTGCACCACGTCGAGCGGACCGTCTACGACGTCTTCCATACCCCGGGCGCGGATGACCCGCTGCCCGCTCTCTTCGCGCTCGGGTACAGCGAGCGGGGACGGGCGCTTGAAGTGCTGCCTGCTCACGGGCAGGACCCTTCGGACGTCGCCGAACGCCTGCTCGCGCCGGCCAGGCGCCGACGGCTGCTGCGGGTCGCGAGCGGATCGGGCTGGTCGGCGCCGACATCGCGTGGGCGGGTCCAGCTCGCTTTCCCCGACGAGCAGGGGGTGTACAGGCCGCCTCAGGTCGTGACCGCGCCGTCGGTGGAGTTGGTGATGGACGCCGATGAGCTCGGCTGGCAGAGCCGGGACACCGACCAGGACATGAAGGGCCCGGCCTTCCGCGAGAAGCAGATCGCGCTGCTGCTGCGCGGCACCATCGGTGGCGGACGCCGCCCTCTGGAACCCGTCGTCCTGCCGCCGGGCCGGATGCACCTGCTGAGTGCGCCCCCGGGCGTAGGCAAGAACGTCTTCGGCCGGGGGCTGGCGATCCAGCAGGCAGGCCTGGGCCGCACCACCGTGCTGGTGGTCAGCGACAACGGCGACGTCTACGGCGAGGCCGCCACCTTGCAGCAGGAGCTGCGGGCGGCGGGCGTCGAGGCGACGGCCACGCCGTTCATCGCCCCCAACAGCCGGTACAACTTCGCGCTGCGCTCCGCCGCGAAGCTGGAGGGCACCGGCGTGCCGCTGGCGCAGGCCTCGGCGAGCATCGCCTTCCTCATCAACAACTCCGCTTACGGGTGCGCCGCGCAGGCGCAGCTCGAGGGGCGCGACGCCTTCGAGGCCGGCAGGGAGCCGTGCACGGTCATGGCGTCGGATGCTTTCGGCCAGCCGGAGCGGGCGCTGTGCCCGTATGTGTCGTCCTGCGGGAAGTTCTCCCACGTCGAGGCCGCGACGACGGCCAGGATCATCGTGACCACCCATGCCTGCTTCCAGTCCGGGATGATCAAGGTTCCGGTGGAGGTCGACGGGGAGGTCCGCAACAGCATCAGCGTGCGGGAGTTCCTTCTGCGCCTGGCGTCCTATGTGGTCGTCGACGAGGTCGACGCCTACCAGTCGCGGGGGTTCGACGAGTGCGGCGTGCTGGAGCTCGCGTCCCGCTCCCACCCGACCACGGTGCTGCGGCGCATTCGCGACAGCCTGAACCAGGCGCCGCCGCGGCTGGCGATGGCCGTGCGCCGGCCCCTGACCCGGGCGGTGTTCCTGGCCGAGCAGCTGCTCGACCTGGTGGCCGGGGAGGAGGTCTGCACCGAGGTCGCCCAAGCGCGGGCCCTGGCCCGCGGGCAGGACCCGCGTCGGACGCGGCAGGTCCTGCAGGACCGCAAGCGCTGGTATCAGCCCCATCAGTGGGACCGGCATCTGCTGGAGAACCTGATCGGGGTGGACCCTGATGCTGCGGCCACCGCTGAGCAGGCCGACTGTCTGCAGGCTTTGCTCCCGCGCGTGGCCACCCGGCCGGGCGACCGCCCTTCCTGCGCCGCCCTGCCGGATCGGCTGCTGCCCGTCCCGGGCGTGCTAGAGCGGATGCTCACGATCGACGAGGGCGGGGAGTGGCAGCTTGGCCCCCTCAAGGACGAACTGCGGGAGATCATCTGTGCCGCGCTGCCCGCCTTCTGCGCCACCGAGTGCGGAGACGACGGGGCACCTGCCGAGTCCACGGTGCCGGCGCAGCGCGGGCTCGACCGGCCAGAGCCGGTGCGGGCGCCCACGCGCACCGAGGTCACCGCGGGCGTCTTGCACGCTCTGATGATGAAGACGTGGCTGACGGCCATCGTCCACACGATGTTCAACCTGACGGACAGGGCCGGCGAACTCGCCGGGCACGGCATCGACGCGGCCTCCGAGCTCGCCGACGCGATCGGCCACCAGGGCGCCGGCACCGTCGTCCCGTTCGGGCCGCTGGGACGCCAGCTGGGCGGGTTCCGCTTCGAGGGGCTGGACGATCCAGATGCCCATGCGAGCTTGAAGATGGAGGTGCTGCGCGCCGACCCCCACACCGAGACGCAGTTCCTCGGCAGCATCGTCTCCCTCGCCCTGAGCGGCCGCCAGCGTACTGTCCTGGGCATGTCCGCCACCGGCTTCATGCCGGGCGCGGCACGCACCCACCTGCTCGCCCGCCCAGACTGGGCGATGCCCGACACCCTTTCGGGCGGCCTGACCATCTTCAACAGCAGTCCCGTCGCCGACGGGAAGCTCTTGGCCGTCGGCAGCACCCCCTACCGCGAACGCGACCAGCGGGTCATCTCACTGGCCGCCAGCTATGCACCGGGCCTGGTGCGCGACCTGGACCGGCTTGCCGCGGATGCGCGCACCCGGCATCGCGCGCGGGCCCTGATCACCGTCAACTCCTACCGGCAGGCCCGCCTGTTTGCCCAGACCCTGTACGACACCGCACTCGCCCTCGGGCGGCGGCTGCGGATCTACGTCGCCGTCGCGGACACCCCCGACCCCTCTCTGCCGCCGGTCTGCGACGCGATCGGCCAGCTCACCCGCGACCGTTTCGCGGAACTGGCGGACCTCGACGGCGAGGTGCTCATCTCGCCGCTGCCGCGCACCGAGCGGGGCTTGAACGTGCTGACCGTGTTCGAGGGCGTCGCCGTGTCAGCCATCACCCTGATCGCCATGGGTGTCCGGCCGGTCATGCCGGCGGACGACCCGGCGGTGCTGGCGGCCAGTGTCGCCGCCCGGGCTTGGCGCGACACCGTGCCCGGCGATGACCCCGCCGCCGTCCTGGCCCAGGCCCGCGCGACGGCCGACGCGCACCTGCGCCTGAACCTTAACGCGCCCAAGCGCTTCTCCGCCCTGCCCGACGAGCTGAAGTACGAACTCGTCGCCACCCTCCTCGGGCAGAGCGTCCAGCTGGCAGGCCGCGGACGCCGCGGGCAGACCCACGTCGAGCTCCACTTCATCGACGGCGCCTTCCACGACCCCACCTGGGGATCCGACCTACCCACCCTGATCCGCGGGCTGCTCGAGCAGTCCCCGCAGGACGACCTCGCCCAGCTCGGCGCTTCTTACGGCCACACCATCGAGGAAATCGCCGAGTACGCCCACGCCCAGCACCTGCTCCCCGCGCTGCGCGCGGGCTTTGACGCCTACCTGAAAGAGTACGCATGAGCCGCCCGCTCGACAGCGTCGCCCGCAAGCAGGCCCGCTTGCTGCAGTTCCGCACCGCTCCCGCCGACCTGGGCGAGGTGATCGCCTACCGGCCCGACGCCCCCGTCATGGACCTGGCCATGGAGCTCTCGCGCGAGTACAAGCGCAACGTCGGCACCGGTCTGGACGTGCAGCCGCCCTACCGGGCGCTGGAGAGTGTCCTGCGCGCGGCGGCGGGCACCTGGGCGCGCTGGCAGTGGAACGACGGCTGCTACGAACTCCTGTGCGCGGCGCCGATCAGCGCCGAGGACCGGCGCGACGTGTTCCGCTACTGGGCCGAAGCCGTGGTCCCCGGCCCCGACGGCCGACGCATCGGCGAACAGCTGGCCGAACTCCTCGCCCGGGCCGAGCCCCGCTCCGCCGTCCGGCCCCCGCCGCCGAGCGCCGGCAAGCGCTCGCGCGGCTGGTGGCCGGGCGAACTCGCCCGCTGGCGCCTGGCCGAGGAACTCGCCGCCCTCGAGTGGCCCCGCAACGACGGGGCCCCCGTCCGTTTCGCCCTGTGCACCGACGGCCGCCTGGCCGCGATCGGCCACGAACTGCCCGCCGAACCCGACCGCAAGGGCACCGTGCGCCACCTGCTGCCCCGTATCACCATCGGCACCGCCGCCAGCGGGCACTCCCGGCGCCACGCGCTGACCGTGAACGCCACCACCACCCTCCTCGCCACCTCCTGGAAGGGTGTCGCCACCGTCCTGCTGGCCAACCCCGACCAGCCGCTCGTCGTCGCCGCGGCCACCGACGGCCCGCCATGGAAGCGCCGACTGAACGTCCCTGCGGTCGCCGCCAGCCGCCGCCTGGCCGCCCTGCCCCGCCTGAGCGCGAACGTGCCGCCGTTCCCCGAGCATCTCGCCGACGGCGCCCTGGCCGACACCGCTCCGGGGCCGGTCTGGGCCGTCGCCCCGGCCAGCGTCCGCACCCCGGGCCTGGGCCGCGGACACGGCATGGAGTTCTTCCGCCGCCTCGAAGAGGCCATCGACACCCGGTGCGAGAAGTACAGCCACCGCAGCCCCGTGTTCATCGAGGTCCCCGGCATAAAGGTGCCGCCCACCGAGAGCGGCTCACGCGTCAGCGGACCGATCCCCCTCGAACGGATCCCCACCGCCCTGGACGCCGCCGGCGTGGGCACACTCCTCGTCCCCGTCCTGTGGAGCACCGACGAGGTCCGCGCCCGGGTGAAGGCCGCGATCGCCGCCCAGTGGGGCCCCGGCGAGGACTGGAAGGCCGTCGAGGGCGTCGCCGAATCAGCCGTCGGGGGGCGTATCGAGGTCGTTTTCCTCCACGACAAGGTCGGTGCCCTCGGCCACGGACCGCGCACCAGCGCGGAACGCGAGCGGGATCTGGCGCAGATACTCGCCCCCTACATCCGCGAGGACACGCTCGTCGCGGCGATCTGCGAGACCGACTGGGACCCCGAGCGCTGGTACCCGAGCGTCGAAGCCCGCGAGAAGGCAGAGGCCGAGGACGGCAAGTGGCCCTCCAAGCAGGCTCTCGCGCGCCTCGCAGCGACCTCCCAGTACATCAAGCAGGCCCCGCCGCCGGTCCCCACCCACACCCGGGAGGGCAAGCCCTACAACGAGAAGTACCGCGCGAAGAAGGTCGCCTCCCGCCAGAGCGGCCTCGACAGCTCGACCGCGAACGTGCTGCGCGAGATTCTCAGCGGCGTCGGCGCCACCGACCACCGCCTCGGTGCCGCGTTCGGCAAACTGCCGCTCGAGAACTGGTGGCACATCGGCATCCACGTCCGCCGCCACGCCCAGCGCCGCACACCCGGCAAACGCCGCACCACCGAACCGGCACCGATCACCGCAACCCTCACCGCCATGCGCCCTACCGGCGGAAAGGACGACCCCTGGCAGATCTGGGCCTACAGCCCGCAGGCCGGGCGGTGGCAGCCCCACAGCCCGGCCACCACCGCGCTGCACGCCACCGACCTCGCCTGGGACGTCAGCGGATACCGCCCTGCTGCGGACGAGACACTCCAGGCCCGCGCCGCCGCGGACATCGTCGAGCAGGCCCTCATCGCCACCCGCACCCAACTCCCCGCACCAGCCCCCGCGGTGCTCTACGTCGACGGCGACGCTGTCGAGTACATCTGGGTGGGCCTCACCGACGAAGCTCTGGGCCAGGACCCGCCGCCCGGCATGCCCCGGCCGGCGTCCTGGCTGCCCGGCCACAGCCTCCCCCGCGTCCAACGCCCCCTGGCCACCGTCCGCGTCATCGGCGACCTGGAACGCATCGGCCGCCCCACCGGGGCTCACATGCGCACCAGCGACGGCACCTGGCGCGCCACCGACACCACCAACAGCCTTTTCCAACTCGCCACCGACGACGGCGCCGTCACCTACCCCGACCTCCTGCTCGTCAACGTCCCCCGCACCTGGGCCGCCGGCCCCGCCGGCCGCTTCGGCAAGGACGAGACACGCTTCGACAGCGCCAGCCAGAGCAAGAACGGTTACGCCCACACCGCCACCCGGTTCACCGTCATCGCCCAGAGCCCCGACGCCGACTGCGACCTCATCGGAGCCGTCGCCGCCGTCCTGACCAACCAGGGCATCACCTCCGACGTCCGCCAAAGCACCCCCACCCCCCTCCACCTCGCCCGCAGAATGGACACCACCCACCCCTACTACCGCCGCACCGCGGAAAGCACCGAGGACGCCCCCGATGCCGCCGAAGACGGGAACACCGCGCAAGAGGAGACAACCAGCCTGTGACCCGAGGCTCGGTGGCACGGACGAGGAGACGGCCGATGCGCTGCAGGCCACGACCGGGATCCGGTCCTCGCCTTTCTCGGACTCGCCGCAGCCATGTGCTGCTACCAGCGATACGTCCGCCTCACCACGTAGGACACGGTCTTAGCTGGCGCCGGTCTGGGGGGTCGAACGCGGTTCGGCACCCGCTCTACTCGTCGGTGGAGACCATGCGGAAGCGGTCGAAGCGCTTCGGCGCACTGAACATGGGGCGTCCCCAGTAGCCGCCGGTGTCTCGGCGCTTCAGTACGTCCTCCACAACCTCTCCGGCATCGCGGTCGAAGCCGGCGGGGGCGAGAGAGACGCGGTGGCACAGCAGGTCCGACTCGCCCTGCGAATATCCCTCCCACTTGCCGGAGTCGTAGCGCTACTCAGGCCTGATGACGTCGAGGAACTGGTAGGCATCGAGGGCTTGGTGTGTCTCGTAGGCCTTCCGTCCCAACCCGTACAGGCCCTGCCTAACATCGCCGGTGACGTAGGTGATGGTGAGCGTGTCGCCCTCCTCGGCACCGACCTCGACGCCGGTGTACCTCAGGCGGTCGAACCACATGAGCAGGGCGGCGATCTCGCTGTTGGTGAACACGTGCACCCAACCGCGGGTGAAGAACTCGACCGGGATCTCCACGTATGGCTCAGTGTCGTCGGCGGCGGTGTACGGGATCGCCGAGCTGACGGTGCTGGTCCCGTTCTCGCAAAGGAGCTGCAAACCGGTGCTGAAACGGCCCGGTCCGGTGCTGGCCCGAACGAGCGCCATCGACTCCAGCGTCTTCAGGGCCTGCGTGAGCTGGCGTCGACGGTTGACGTCCTCGGACGCCAACTGAATTCCGGGACCGGCGTATTGGCTGATGGAGGCCGACAAGCTCATCCATGACAGCGGGTGCTTCGCCGTCGATGTCGAGCTGGTCGAGTCGCTTCGGTTCGGCCCTCCGGTCGGTCGCACCGACCTGGAGGTGGCGGTCCGCGCTGACCCGGCTGCTGCACGGCGACTTCGTCTCGCACGGGACCGACGGCAAGGGCCGGCACCTGGACGACGAGAACGTGCCGATCGTCATCAAGGCGCACCGCGCTGTCCTGGAGCGTCTCGCCCTGGAGCCGCCCGTTTGGCCGTTTCGGACGTTCGAGGGGCCGCGCGGGTTCGGCACCTACTGGTGTGCCAATGGCATGAGGGGCAGCTGGCAGGCCCGGCGGGAGTGCATCGAGCAGGTCCTCGGCCCCACGAGGGACGCGCTGGAGGAGCTGCAGGAGCTGGAGTAGGAGTGGCAGTTCGCCAACGGGCCGTCGGGCAGCTTCAAGAATTTGATCTTCGCAGCCGACGGGGCCAAGCCGGAGATCGTGCTGCGGGATGCGGTGAACAACGACGTGGAGATCGTCCGCAATGCCGACAGCTGTCTGGTGTTCACCGATCCCCTGCCGCCGCACGGGCTGATCTGGCGGCAACTGGTCGTCTGGTGGGCAAAGAATCACCAGCCGGACTCTGACGAGAAGAGCGCGGCCGACGCCCTCTACCGGCGTCTGTACCGGTCGCTGGGACTCCGTACCCGAGCAATGCCTTCGAGGTTGCTGGTCAGCTCTGGGTAGATCGCGATTGACTCTCTCGGTTCGCTCCGCGTCGAGAGTGAGGTCGCCGACGAGCGGGTGGTGAAGGCGTTTGACGCCCGAGGCGTGGGCCCGGACATCGTGGTCGGCCCACAGACGGCGGAAGGTGTCACTGTGCAGGGACAGCTCGCCGATCAGCTCAGTGAGCTGCGGGTCGTCGGGGTGGCGTCCCGCGTACAGGCGCAGTGCGGCCAAGCAGTCGCCGGCGACCTGGTCCCAGTCGGCGTACAGCGTGCGGGCTGCCTCGTCGAGGAAGACGAAGCGGGCGAAGTTGCGCTCCCGGCGTGGCCGGGCTTCGAAGTCGGTGTAGAGGGCGTAGGCGAGCCGGTTGGCGGCCAGCACGTCTGTACGTCGCCCCTGGACCACCGCGGGAACGCTGAGAGAGTCCAGGGCCCGGTACAGGACCGGATGGACCCTCTGCGGGGCGAGGGGGCGCTTGCGGCGGGTCCGGGCGGTGGTGGGCTGGGTGAGGTCGAAGAGGTGGGCGCGTTCGGCGTCGTCCAGCTGCAGGGCGCGTGCGACGGCCTCCAGGACGGTCTCGGACACGCCCTGGGTACGGCCGCGCTCCAGACGGATGTAGTAGTCGACGCTGACCCCGGCGAGCTGGGCGACTTCCTCCCGGCGCAGCCCCGGTACGCGGCGGGGGCCGCCTTGTGGGGCGAGGCCGGCCTGTTCGGGGGTGATCCGGGCCCGGCGGGTGCGCAGGAACTCACGGATCTCACTGCTGCGGTCCATGGATCCACCGTACGGCGGCCTCCCGCCGCCGGGGTCCTTGAAAGGGGTACTGGCAGACCCCCGGACGAAGGGAACCCCTTCGAGCGGCCCACGCCGGGTCTGCGGATGCTTGGCTAGAAAACGATCAGGGTGTCGGGACGGCATCCGAGGAGAAATGCAGAGCCCCGTGAAGGCAGTCCCTTTACCAGGTCACCCATCGTCTGCCTGCGGCTTGGAAGTGGCCAAGGCAACCAAACCAGCGATTCAGGAGTTACACCGATGGCAAACAGGATGAACCGCAGCACACGGACATTGTCGGCCAGGAGGGTATTGGTCCTTAGTGTCGCCCTGACGAGCCTTGCAACCCCCTTGGCGTTCGCCGGCAGCGAGGGTACCAATTCGGGCGTTACGGTTGCCAACGTGGGCGCTAACGCGAATGCCAATGCAGCCACTGCCGCAAACCAGGCGACGATCACCAGCTTGGCGGACTTCGAAAGGGAGGTCCGCGAGGACCGCACCGTCACGCGCAAGGAAGTCACGTTCAAGAACGGGGAGCTCGACATGGCTGGCGTGCGGTTCGCACCGCCAAGATGAAGCCTGGCAAGAAGTACCCGGCGGTCGTCATCGTGCATCCTGCCGGCGGGGTCAAGGAACAGACCGCCAGTCTTTACGCTTATCGACTCGCGCAGCAGGGTTACATTGCACTGGCCTACGATGCGTCCCATCAGGGGCAGAGCAAGGGGCAGCCACGCCTGCTCGAAGACCCCGCGAACCGGGTGGAAGACGTACGCAGCGCGGTCGACTACCTCACCACACTTCCCGCTGTTGACCGTGAGCGGATTGCGGCTCTCGGTATTTGCGCCGGCGGCGGATACGCGATCAACGCCACAATGACTGACCATCGCATCAAGGCCGTCGCCGGCGTGGCCACATTCAATTACGGCGACGGTGTCCGTCAGGGCTGGAGGGCAACGGGAACTGCAGAGGAACAGCGTGTCGCTCTTGAGGATATCGCTCAGGAGCGCACAGCGGTGGCCAACGGCGCTCAGCCTACGATGCTTCCGTACGTACCCGACTCGGTTGAGGGTGTCACCGAGCCCGATATGGTGGAAGCCAGCGAGTACTACCGGCAGGCGGACCGGTGGCAGCATGAAAACTCGCCGAACCGTTTCCTGAAGAGCAGCATGGACAAGATCTACGCCTTCGACGCCTTCGACGGTATCGATACCTTGCTGACTCAGCCGCTTCTCTTGATCGCTGGCAGCGAGGCTGGCTCAAAGTGGCACAGCGATCGGGCGTACAAGGAGGCGAAGAGCGAAAAGGAACTCTTCGTCGTCCCGGGCGGTACGCACATGAGCATGTACGACAAGGACGTGAACAAGGCGATGCCCAAGCTGCTTGAGTTCTTCGGCAAGCAGCTCCACCCCTCTGCAAAGTAACCTAGCCAACGGAACACCATGGCGACACGATTCCGGTCGTGGTCATGGTGTTCCGTCGATGTGTTCCGTGAACTGCACGAAAGCCGTCCCGGTGGCGCGGGAGAACACCACCGGGACGGCTCCACTCAGCGAAGGGCAACAATGCCCGCGTGCCGGTCGACCACTCGGACTTCTTGACCATGGTTGTGCCGCAGCAAGCATGTAGGTCTGAGGCTGCCCCGCTGTGCGGGAGGTGATGACCCTGGCCTGTGCCTGGACGACCTCCGTGACGGCGGCACCCCACCGCGCTCCACCGTCCGCAACCTGCTCGACGGTGTCGCTCTGGACAACGGCCTGAGCGTCGAGGAGCTGTCTGAGGCAATCACCCACCTCGCCTTCTGCGCCGGCTCCTGCTCACCCAGCCGGTTCTCATCGTGGCGGGCAGCGAGGCGGGATCGCTGTGACACTCCACCGAGCTGTACAGCCGGGCCCGCAGCCCCAAGAAGCGCGTGATCGTCGACGGCGGCACGCACATGGACTTCTACGACGTGCCCAGTACGTCGACCGCACCCTCGCCGAGGCCACCCCGTTCTTCAAGGAGAACCTCGGCCAGTGCTCCAGCAGGGCGGCGGGTCGGGCCCACCGGCCCCTGCTCGCCGGGCCTTGGAAGGGGTACTGGCAGACCCCCGGAAGAGCCGTACCCCGTACGGGGGCCCAGGCCGGGTCGGCGGGTGGTTGCCTGGATAGCGGGCCTACTGCGCAGCACTAGAAGTACGTAGGAGATCGTCTCGTCGCTGTCCGCCGTCCGCCCGTACGCCGTACCTGCCTGAAGAAAGGGACACCCCCAATGGCTTCGAACCTGACCGGCACCGTCGCGCTCGTCACGGGAGCGAGCAGCGGTATCGGCGCCGCCACCGCCCGCCGGCTTGCCGAGCAGGGCGCCTCGGTGGCGCTCGCCGCTCGCCGCAAGGACCGCCTGGAAGCTCTTGCCGCCGAGATCGAGCAGGCCGGTGGCACCGCGATGGTGGTGGCCGCGGACATCACCGACCGCCTCCAGGCTGAGGACGCCGTACAGCAGGTCATCGAGCGGTACGGACGGCTGGACACCCTGGTCAACAACGCCGGTCTGATGCTCCTGGGCCCCGTCGTCGGCGCGGACCCCGAGGAGTGGGACCGCATGATCGCCATCAACGTCCAGGGCCTGCTCTACACCACCCGCGCCGCCCTGCCGCACCTGCTCACGGCCGCTGAACAGGGCCCGCGCCAGGTCGCCGACATCGTCAACATCGGCTCCTACGCCGGCCGCGTGGCGAGCAAGGGCTTCGGCGTCTACAACGCCACCAAGTTCGGCGTGCACGCCTTCACCGAGTCCCTGCGCCAGGAAGTCACCCAGCGCCATGTGCGCGTCGGTGTCCTGGAGCCGGGCGCCGTGGAGAGCGAACTGGGCACGCACAACAAGCCCGAGGTCCGCGATGAACTGATCGACCCGTACTTCGAGGGGACCGAGGTCCTGGCCGCCGAGGACATCGCCGACGGCGTCGCCTACATGGTCACCCGTCCCCGCCACGCCGCCATCGGCGAGCTGTGGATCATGCCCACCGAACAGGCGTGAGCACTCCGCCACCCGGCCGCCACCGTCTGACCTCTCCCTGCCCACGTAACTCGTCAACTCTCCCCAGCCCACCGGGTGCCGTACACGGCACCTGAAAAAGGAACCCCTCATGAGCAAGGTCATTTTCGTCACCGGTGCCGGACGCGGTCTCGGCACGGACATCGCCCGCCAGGCCCTCGCCGCCGGCCACCAGGTCGTCGCCACCGGCCGCCGCCCCGAGGAGGTCGAGAAGACCCTGGGCGGCCCGCAGGACAACCTGCTCGTCGCCAAGCTGGACGTCACCAGCCTGGACGACGCGCACGCGGCCGCACAGGCCGCCGTCGACCGGTTCGGCCGCATCGACGTCCTGATCAACAACGCTGGCAACTTCTTCGCCGGCTACTTCGAGGAAATCTCCCCGGAGCACATGCGCCAGCAGATCGAGACCAACCTCTTCGGCCCGATGAACGTCACCCGCGCCGTCCTGCCCGTCATGCGCGCTCAGCGCGACGGTCACGTCATCACGATCTCCTCGCTCGCCGGTCAGGTCGGCACGGAGTTCACCTCCGCCTACGCCGCCTCCAAGTTCGGCGTCGAGGGCTGGATGGAAGCCCTGCACCACGACATCAAGCCGTACAACATCCGCACCACGATCGTTGAGCCCGGCTACTTCCGCACCGAGCTGCTCGTGGACGCCTCCACCACCTGGCCCCAGCCGACCATCGACGACTACGCCGAGCGCACCACCGCCACAATCGAAGCCTGGAAGAGCATCAACGGACAGCAGCCCGGCGACCCCGCCAAGCTCGCCCACGCCCTGCTGACCCTCGCCGACCAGGACCAGCCGCCCCTGCGCTTCGTCGCCGGCGCCGACGCCATCGAAGGCGTCACGGCCAAGGCCAGGGAACTCCTCGCCCAGGCCGAAGCCTCCCGCGAACTGGGCGGCAACCTCGGCCACGACGACACCAACTCCTGACACCACCCGATGCAGTGGCCGGTCACCAACCTGCCGGTGCATCAGCGCCGCTGCCACGAGCGGCGAGACCCTACACACGGTGCTGTGCTCTCGCTTGCCTCCACGCTCGTACCGCTCCCCCGCGCTCGCGCGCCGGGCACATCACGCACGCACCCGAACGGTGGCCCGGCGGCGTGGAAGGTATGGGGGCGCCTGGAACGCTGCCCGAGCCGATGCTCACCACCGCCGTGAACAGCCCCGACCTCCCACCGGGTCGGCGGCCGAGCCGAAGTGGGACGGTTCTCCAGACACCCGCAACGTGTCTCACCTGAAGCGCTCTCCACCGCGGGGCAATCCGGGTTTCGGGGCCCTACGGCTTGGCGTCTGGGACGTGGGCTTCCAGGTCGGGCGGGTCAAGTGCGGCAAGGCGCCGTCTGTCTGCTGTGCGCAGGGGTGACAGGAGGGTGGGGAGGGCACTCAACGTCATTCCGGCTGCGGCGGCCCACAGAGTGGCTGTTGCCCCGAGTGCGGAGCCCAGGGTTCCACCGAGGAGTCCACCGAGAGGAATGCCGATCCAGGAGATGAAGCGGGTTGTGGCGTTCATGCGGCCGAGGAAACCGTCCGGTGTGAGCGCTTGTTGGCAGCCGGCTTGAGCTACGACGCGGATGACTCCACCCATTGAGAGAGCCACAAGCCCGGTCGCAGCCGCCCACACGCTCCACCCTGGCCGGGCCAGCGGCATCAGGGCAGTCAGCGGGCAGGTGACCAGGGATGCCAGCCAGATGACCTGCCCCTGTCCGAACCGCTTCACAACGGTGGTGGCCAGCAGCGCGCCCAGCAAGGCACCGCAGCCCATCCCCGAGAAAATCAGGCCGACGCCAAAGGGCTGGAGACCGGTCTCCCGCTCCAGGAAGACAAGCAGCATGGCCTGGTACATCGCCAAGAAGAGGTTGAACACCGTGTCCCCGAGCGCGATAGCACGCAGGATGGGGTGCCGGAGTACGAACTTCAATCCTTCCCTCATCTCTTGCTGCAGATCGGGCTTTCGGCTGGGTGGTGGCTTGGGTTCGTCTTTGCGGATCGTGGTCGCGAGGATCCCTGACAGGGCCATGCCGACGGAGCTTGTCAGGAGAGTTGCAGGAGCTCCGACAATGCCGATCAGAGGTCCCGCTGCTGCGGGACCGCTGATGCTGGTCACCGAGCGCACGGCCGACAGTTTCGCGTTTCCCTCCACCACGTTGTCGCGTCCCACCAGGTGCGGGAGATAGCTCAGGTACGCGACGTCAAAGAGGACGGTCAGCGTCCCGTGCAGGAGAGCGACCGTGCAAAGCCACCAGAAGGTGAGCCCGTCCGCCCACCAGGCCACGGGAACGGTCGCGAGGACCAGCGCGCGAGCAAGGTCCGTAACGATCATCACCCATCTCTTGCGCATCCGGTCCACCCACGCGCCTGCCGGCAGCCCTACCAAGAGCGAGCCTGCCGAGGTCATTGCAGCCAGGAGACCGACCTGGAACTCGTCAGTGTCCAGTGCTGCGATGGCGACGACGGGGAGCACTAGAAACACAACGCGATCGCCGAACTGGCCGAGTGCGGTGGCGGCGAACAGGCGGCCGAAGTCCCGGTCCCGTAAGAGTCCGGGCCGTGCCGATGCAGACATCGAGTCTCCTGCGGTCGATGCGGCAGAGGGTCGCTCCCATGGCTTTCAAACGGCTAGGGCCGGTCGACCCCGAACTCGTAGACCACTTCCCGGCGCATGTCCGGGATGACGATGTCGGCTGTCTCCACCGGCCGGCCGTCGGTGTCGTAGATGGTCCGCTCGATGAGCAGCACCAGGTCCCCCACGCCGATGCCAAGGAGATGGGCCTGCACCTGAGTGGCACGGGCAGGGCGCGGCACCTCGACCACCGTGTCGACGGTGATGCCGATGGAGCGCATCCGCTCCACCACCCCTCTCCCTGCCAGGGGGCCGTTCTCGGGCAGCATGACGGGCGTCCCCTCCGTGATGGCCATCGGCTCCCAGGACGCAGAGAGCTGGACGGGCTGTCCATCGGCAAGGAACTCGTAGTGCGTGGTGACGCACAGTTCCCCCGGGGTGAGGGCAAGCCGCTCGGCGATCGCGTCCGGGGCAGGAACCCGTGGCTGGCTGTGGGCGTCCCACGCGCTGGCCCGACCCCGCTCCCTCATTCCGGTATCGAGGGGAGAGCCGTCTCTGCGCTCGCGGTGCCGGGAGCGCACCAGGCGCAAGCGCTCCCGCGGTTCCCGGACGTAGGTACCCGAGCCGACACGTCCCTCAAGGAGACCATCGACAATCAAACGGTCCATGGCCCTCTGCACGACGTTGCGGCCCACCCCGTACTCCTCGGCGAGCCGCATCCGAGACGGCAGGCGCTCCCCGACCTGCCACTCCCCCGCCAGCACCCGGGCGCGCAGAACACCGGCCAGGGCGAGGTATGGCGCCTGTCGAGGCATTGACGTTCCTTCCGTATCGCTCATACGTGACGACTGGTCACAGGGACGTCGGCAAGCTACTGCACCGAAGAAAAGCTGCTGGAGTAAAAGCACACACCGCGCTCATACCGCTCAGGAGCGTCACGGCATCGAGTGACCAGGACAGCAGCAGGTGTCTCAGGAGACACCGCGCAGTCTGGAGAAGGACGGCTACCGGGCCCAGCTCGCCGTGTACGGTAACCGGCGGGTGCTGCTGCGCTCCCGGCGCGGTACGGCGTGACGCCGGTGTTCCCGAGATCCGGGCGGCGGCGCTCGCGCAGCTGCCGGCGGACACCGGCCTCGACGGAGTTATGTGACCTGTACGGGTGTCCCAGCCTCAGGGTGTCTCAGGCGGCGTACCTTCGTAGACGGGGCGGGTGCCCGAGCAATGCTCAGATCCTGTGGATCGGCCCCGGGAGGACGTACCTTCCCGGGTGATTGATCGATAGGTCACCGAGCAAGACCGACGTTCGCGGCGTCGGTCGGTAAGGCACCTTCATGCTCACCGAAGTCAACGAAGACGGCGCCACGCGAGATGGGTCGTCGCTGCTGGACGAGATCGTCCGGGAGGGCGCCCGCAGGATGCTGGCCGCCGCGCTGGAAGCCGAGGTCAACGCATACATCGCCGAGTTGGCCGACCAGCGGGACGAGAACGGGCGGCGGCTGGTAGTGCGCAACGGCTATCACCAGCCAAGGAAGGTCACCACCGCGGCCGGGACCGTGGAGGTGAAGGCCCCGCGGGTGAACGACAAGCGCGCCGACCTCGATACGGGCGAACGCAGGCGGTTCTCCTCGGCGATCCTGGCGCCTTGGGCCCGGAAGTCCCCGAAGATCAGCGAGGTGCTCCCGCTGCTCTACCTGCATGGGTTGTCGTCTGGGGACTTCGTGCCCGCGCTGGGGCAGTTCCTCGGCAGTTCGGCCGGGCTGTCGCCGGCCACGGTCACGCGGCTGACGGCCCAGTGGCAGGCCGACCACGCTGCCTTCATGGACCGCGATCTGTCGGCCACGGACTACGTGTACGTGTGGGCCGACGGCATTCGCCTGCGCATACGCCTGGAGGAGGCCAAGGCTGCCGTGCTGGTGGTGATGGGCGTGCGGGCGGATGGCACCAAGGAGCTGATCGCGCTGGCCGACGGTTATCGCGAGTCGACGGAGGCGTGGGCGAGCCTGCTACGCGACTGTGCCGCCGGGGCATGCGCGCCCCGGTGCCGGCCGTCGGGGACGGCGCGCTCGGATTCTGGAAGGCCCTGGCCGAGGTGTTCCCCGACACCCGCGAACAAAGATGCTGGGTTCACAAAACCGCAAATGTTCTCGATTCCGAAGTCGGCCCAGCCTGCGGCCAAGCGCGCCATCCAGGACATCTACAACGCCGAGAACAAGGAGCAGGCCCGCAAAGCCGTCGCCTTATTCACCAAGCAGTACAACGCGAAGTACCCCAAGGCGGTCGAGAAGATCGTGGACGATGAGGACGAGCTGCTGGCGTTCTACGACTTCCCCGCCGAGCACTGGATCCATCTGCGGACCACGAATCCCATCGAGTCGACGTCCGCCACCGTGCGGCTGCGGACCAAGGTGACGAAGGTGCCGGCAGCCGGGCCGCCGGGCTGGCGATGGTTTTCAAGCTGGTCGAGTCAGCCCAGGCCCGCTGGCGGGCTGTGAATGCTCCCCACCTCGTCGCTCTGGTCCGTGCCGGGGCCCGCTTCGAACGCGGCCACCTCGTCGAACGCTCCGAGATCCTCTCGGCGTGAGCAGCCTCAGCCGAATCCGCAGAAGCCGGGAGGATCTCAGGCACTCGGGCGACTCGGGCGCCGTATGTGCAGGTGGCCATCGCGGGGGAAGGAGGGCGGTGCCGCGGGCAGGATGGTGTCGAAGTCGTAGCGGCTCTTCTGTGCAACCCGGCACGATGCCAGGTTGTCCACCTGGTGCAGGAGTTCGAGACGCTTCAGCCCGTCGGGTTCGAAGGTGTCGAAGGCCCAGTTGGTGAGTGCCTCCAGAGCGCGGGAGGCCACTCCCCGCCCGCGAGCGTGCGCGGCGGTCCAGTAGCCCACTTCGGCTGCCGGTTTGCCGGAGGTGACTTCCTTGAGGACCACGTTGCCCACCAACTGTTCGCGAACTGAACCGGGTGGTGTCTCAAGGACGGCGAAGCCGAACCGGTCCCCCGCTGCCCAGCCCTGCTGCTGAGCCTGCACCCAGCGTGCCCCGTCGGCATCGTTGTCCACGACAGAGCTCGTCCACTGGCGCAGTGCGGGATCCCGGCTCACCTCGACCAATGCGGCAACATCCTCCATGCGCCAGGGGCGAAGAACGAGAGCGGGAGAGACCGGCGACGCGGCCACCTGAAGTACGACCGGGGCACTCATCAACCGATCATACGTGGCGGCGTTTTCACCCGACGCCAGCCGCGTCCGCCCCATGCTGCCTTGCGACCGCCCCGTCATTGCTGTGTCCGGACGCGCAGAGCCTGGACGGACCAATCGAACACTGGAGCCAGACTCTCCGGGGCCGGCCAGCCGTTGACCACTGCGAGCAGCTGGAGGTACCCCTCCCTGCGGGGGTCACTCACGCTCTCCAGCAGAGTCGCCAGCCGGCGGCGAAGCTCAACGTCGTCGGGGCGGCCGAGAAGGTGCGCGCAGTGCGCCGTGAACGCCGCGACGATCGGATCGGCCTGGGGCGAGGCCGGGTCGATGCCGGCGGCCAGGGCCGGGCCGACCTGGTCACGGACGACTGCGGCAATGTCGCGGCGCGGGCCCATCATGTCGCTTCGGGTCTGCTCGGCTGCCTGGTCCTCGGCCACCCTCCGCACCATGCTGCGGAAACCCGGGTCCAGAGACATTTCGGCCAATTCCACCTACGCTTGGACCTGCTCTGCCTCCGGGTTGTCGGGCAACTCGGGGGTCATCGAGCGCACGACCCCCGCGAATGCAGGGGCGGCGTCACAACGATCGCCAGGGGAAGATCGCCCACCTTCGGAAGTACGCAACCTCGGTGCCGCTCTACAACTGCATGGGCACCTGGCACGATTGACATCCACAATTGTCTCTGCTCGGAGGTACGTGATAGTGAGGCTCGATGATGATGCGCGTAGCCTGGTGACTGCCCAGGGACTGGGATTCGTTGCCACGGTACGGCCAGACGGTACTCCGAGCTTGTCCCCCAAGGGCACGACCGAGGTATGGGATGACGATCACCTCGTCTTCCTCGACCTGCACTCGCCCGGCACGGTCGCCAACCTCGTCGCGAACCCGGCAGTGGAGATTAACGTTGTCGACCCGGTCCGCCGGAAGGGGTACCGCTTCCGCGGAGTCGGCGAGGTGCACACTGAGGGCGAGCTGTACGACCGGATCGTACGTCGCTTCCAGCGCAGCCGCGGCACGGACCCGGCTCGGGTCAAATCGGCAGTGGTGGTCCGTGTGCTGGAAACCGAGCGGCTGGTCTCTCCTGCGTACGAGGACGGCACCAGCGAAACCGAGATCGCGGCGAAATGGCGAGCCCGGCTGACTGCCGAGGAGGCGTGACGGAGAAGACCCGCACCAGGGTGGTGCGCTCTTCAGCTTGTCCTACACTCCAAGCGCCTGGCGAGTGGATCTTCTCCTGCACCTGACAAGGAAAGGCCGCCACGTTCGAGGGCGCAACGATCGCCAGGCTTGAAGGCGAGAAGATCGCTGCGCGACGAGGTGCGTCGCGCCGTGCGCCACTTTCATGCTGTGCGAACCGCACAGGGATAAAGGTGGCGAGCCTTGCCCGGCAGATCCGCAGCGGTACCCGCTGCGCCTGGCTGGTGTCCGACCGGCTCGGCGCCGCCATCCGCGCCACCGGCGTGAACCGCTCGGGTGACCAGCAGGTAGCGGCGCCGCGACCAGCGGTGCGCCCCCGTCGTCTACACGGCGTGGCGCAACGCGTACGACCATCGTCGGCGGCGGCGTAGGCCATCGGTCGGTGGTGCAGGCCGGGGCCCGGATGCTCCCGCGCGCCGTGCTGCCGGCCCTTGCCCGCACCTCCTCCCGGGGGAAGAGTCGGGGCCCGCAATCGGACGTCGCGCATCGGCGACCGTCCGCTCAGCGTTCCCGGGAGGAGTCGCACCATGAAACGATCGCGCCCCAGAGCCTGGCTCCTGGCGGTCGTCATGTCCGTGCTGACCGCAGCACTGGCGTTGTCGCCCGCACAGCCGGCGGCGGCCGACCCAGCCGGTGTCCTGCGCACCCTCGACTGGGAACAGGCGGCCGACCGCACGCTCCCGGCCACCGCGCCCGCCAACTTCCTCAAGCAGTGGGGCACTTCCTACGGTGCCACCAACGTCACCGGCCCCACGCGCGACGGCTCCCACGCGGCCCGTTTCGAGCTGCGCAAGACCGATCCGGTCGTCTCCAGCAGCAAACGGGCGGAGATATCGCAGCGCGACGAGCAGCCGGCGAACGCCGAGCGGTGGTACGGCTTCAGCATCAATCTGGCGTCGGGCTGGGCCTATGACACCTCGGCCGAGATCGTGAGCCAGTGGCACCAGTGCGACGTCGGCTGCCCGGGCGGCTCACCGCCCCTGGCGCTCATGACCGACGAAGGGCGCTGGAAGATCGACTTCCGCGGTCAGTTCCTCGATCTGGGCGCGTACACCACCGGTGTCTGGGTGGACTGGGTCTTCCACGTAACCTGGCGCACCGACAGCAGCGGCGTGCTGCAGGTCTGGAAGAACGGCGAACGCGTCGTGAACCGCACCGGCGCCACCCACGACGGCGGCCCGCGCTCACCCTACTTCAAGTTCGGCATCTACAAGTGGGACTGGAACACCGGCGCCCCCTCCAGCACGACCCAGCGCGTGATGTACTACGACGCCCTGCGCCTGGGCGATGAGCGCGCCGTCCACAAGGACGTCGCACCGCAGCGGACCTGCGCGCGGGCCGCACCGGTGACCTCCGCGACCGCCACCACCCACGAACCGGCGAATCCGCCCGCCAACGCCGTCGACGGCGATCTGACGACCCGCTGGTCCGGCCAGGGCTTCGGCGCCGCGCTGATTCTCGACACCGGCGCGCCACGCCACCTGTGCGGCGCGGCGGTGGCCTGGCACCGCGGCGACCTGCGGTGGAACGACTACACCATCCACGCCTCGCAGGACGGTGTCTCCTACACCAAGGTGTGGGAAGGCCGCAGCTCGGGGACGACCACCGCGCCCGAGACCGTCCTCTTCACCAATGGACCCGTGGACGTCCGCTATCTCAAGATCTCCTTCTGGGCGAACCCGGAGAACGACTGGGCGAGCATCACCGAGGCGAGCCCCCTGGGCCTCTGACCGGTGCCGCCCCCGGACCGCCTCGACAACTGCGTGAGGAATCTGGTCCAACCAGTCGACGAGCACGGCGCGGCGGTTCACGCTGTGCCGCCGGCAGAGGAATGCATCCGCAGGGAAGCGGTCTCGGACCAGCTCTTCTCGCCCCTCCGGGACCGCGCCCTGAACCGGCACGCCGTATGAGAGTCCGCAGTCCTCACCGTCTGATCACAGGACCTGAGGACGCTGCGGGGCGTTCTCGATACCCGGCGGCGGATGACACCCCCCACGGTGCGGAACCGGGAAAGGTCGTGGGTGACCTTCTGCGGGTGTTGCCGCGGACGGTGACCAGGACCAGGCGGCGGAGCGTTTCGTAGGCGGCCACGGTCGACTTGCTTCCCCTGTCGATGATGTGCATGCCGGGGCGGATGTGGCCGGTGTACTGGGCGAGGACGAAGTACTTGTTCGTCACGTACCGGTCGGTGCCGGGGTAGGGGTTCGCCTCGCCGAGCGTGCCGCCTTGGTGGTGCGGTCCCAGTGCCCTGTCCCTCAGGTGGCGGCCAGGATCGCGGCCGGTCGTCGGGGGGTGGCATTGCCCGCGGACGCGGTGACCGCGGCGGTCACGGCCTCGCCGAGGGGCGCGGCGGCGGTCTGCGTGGTCCCGACGGCGACGTGGTGGGCGGTGGTCTCCACCGCTGTCACCACGGTCCCGTCGATCCGGCCGATCTCGTCGTGTCGGGGTCCGTAGGTGAGTCGAAGAACCCCTCGCGCCGGCTGTCCGGTGCGCCGGCAGCAGCCGTCCGCCTCGGGCCCAGTGGGCGACGCCGGTGCGTGGACCGCGTCGAGCCGGTCGAGGACACCCTGCGCGGCCCGTTCCGGAAGCAGCTCTGCGATGGGTTCGCCGAGTTGCGCCCGGTCGCATCCGACGGCCTCGAAGAGCGCAGGGTTCGCCGCTTCCGGCAGATGGTGCGACCGTGCGCGGGAGCCCGCGAGCCCTCGCTCATCCGGCCGGGGGCTGGGCGTGGCCCGCAGGCGGCTCCGGCTGAGTCGGTCATGGTTCGCCCATCGGTGCTATGAAGGGTACATGAGGGTATTTTCCGGACAATTCCGGACCCGGCCCCGGACGGTGTCTCGCGCCCCGCCCACCCGGCGCGCACGTGGTCGGCGCGGCTCTCTGCTGGACCCGCACAGCGCGGCCGGGCAGGTATTCCTCGTCCAGATCGTGATCGTGGTCCTGCTGGTCGTGGCCGGGATGGTGAGCGTCATGCTCCAAGCGGCGCATGACGCTGTCCAGCAAGGGCGTCGGGACTCGCTCGTCGCCGCCCAGTCGTTCGCGAGTTCTCCTGGCATGGTCGAGGCGCTGCGCAGCCGCGACCCGACTGCGGTGCTGCAGCCGCGAGCCGAAGAGGCGCGCAGGAAGACGGGCGTGGATTTCGTGGTGGTCACGGACACCAAGGGGATTCGCCTTACGTACCCCTTCCCGCATGAGATCGGGAAGAAGTTCGTTGGCACCATCCAACCGGCGCTGGAAGGCCGAACCGTCATCGAGCAGGCAGGCGGGCCGCCCGTGCCCGCGGGTGGGGGGACGGCCGTGCAGGCGGTGGTCCCGGTGACCGACGCGCGCGGCACCGTCGTCGGTCTGGTCTCGGCCGGGATCACGGTCGAGAACGTGGGAAGGCTGTGGGTGCCGCAGCTGCCGATCATCCTCGGAGCCGGGGCGGCCGGTCTGGCCCTGGCGGCCACGGGGACCACCCTCGTGTCCCGGCGGCTGCTGCGGCATACGCACGGCCTGGCTCCGCTGGAGCTCGCGCGGCTGTACGAGCACCACGACGCGGTCCTGCACGCGGTGCGGGAAGGGGTGCTGATCACCGCCGCCGACGGGCGGCTGCTGCTGGCCAACGACGAGGCGAAGCGGTTGCTCGGCCTGCCGGCGGACGCACCGGGGCGCCACGTGCGGGAGCTGGGACTGCCGGAGCAGATGACTCACCTGCTCGTCTCCCCGGAGGCGGCCACCGACGAGGTGTATCTCGCCGAGGACCGGTTGCTGGCCGTGAACAAGCGCGCGACGTTCCCGCGCGGGGACCGGGGCGGCAGCGTCGTGACGTTGCGGGACTCCACGGAGCTGGCCGCCGTCTCGGGGCGGGCGGAGGTGGCGCGGGAGCGGCTGACGCTGCTGTACGAGGCCGGGGCGCGGATGGGAACGACGCTCGACGTGAGGCATACGGCCCAGGAGCTGGCCGACGTGGCGGTACCGCGGTTCGCCGACATCGTCACGGTCGATCTGCTGGACGCGGTGCTGCTGGGACGAGAGCCCACGGCGGAGGGATGGCGGCATCTGCGGCGTGCGGCTGTCAGCGGGCATCAGCAGGCGATGCCGATGTATCCGATGGGCGAAGTGATCACGTTCTCGCCGGGGACGCCGCAGATGAAAGCGCTGCAGCAGGGCAGGGGCGTTCTGGAGGCGGACCTGTGGCAGGCGCACGGCTGGCGGGAGCAGGACCCGGACCGAGCCCGCAGGGCCATGGAGATGGGGCTGCATTCGCTGGTGACCATGCCGCTGCGGGCACGGAACGTGGTGCTGGGCGTGGCGAACTTCTACCGGTCGGCCCCCTCCCCGGCGTTCGAACCAGAGGATCTGTCCTTCGCCGAGGAACTGGCCGCACGTGCCGCGGTGGCCATCGACAACGCCCGGAGGTTCGCCCGGGAACACGCGATGGCGGTCACACTGCAGCGCAGTCTGCTGCCGCGCGGGCAGCCGCAGCAGGACGCACTGGAGGTGGCCTGGCGGTATCTGCCCGCGGAGGCGGGGGTGGGCGGTGACTGGTTCGACGTCATCCCACTGCCGGGCGCGCGCGTGGCGCTGGCGATGGGTGACGTCGTCGGCCATGGGCTGCACGCCGCGGCGACCATGGGCCGGCTGCGCACCGCGGTGCACAACTTCTCCACGCTCGACCTCCCCGTGGACGAGGTGCTCGCCAACCTGGACGACCTCGTCGTACGCATGGACAACGAGGAGAGGACCGGGGGGGATGGCGAAGGCCACGAAGGAGAGGGGGTGACGGGAGCGACATGTCTGTACGCGATCTACGACCCGGTGACGGGGATCTGCACGATGGCCCGCGCGGGGCACCCCGAGCCGGTGCTGGTGCGCCCGGACGGAACCGTCACCTGTCCCGGTGTGCCGGTATCGGCCCCGCTGGGCCTCGGCTGCTACCCCTTCGAAACCGCCGAGCTGCACCTGAGCGAGGGCTCTCGACTGGTGCTCTACACCGACGGCCTGGTGGAGCAGCGAGCCCATGACATCGACGTCGGCCTGGACCGGCTGCGCCGGACACTGAGCGAGGCCGGGACGCGCACTCCGGAGGAGGCGTGCCAGGCGGTGATCGAAGCGCTGAAGCCGGCGCACCCCACCGACGACATCGCGCTGCTGGTGGCGCGGACCCGGAGGTTCCCGCCCTCGCGCGTGGCCGAGTGGAGCGTGCCGTCCGACCCCGCGGAGGTGCCCTCGGTGCGGGCGCGGTGCAGGGAGACGTTGCGGAGCTGGGGGCTGGAGGAGATCGGATTCACCACGGAACTGATCCTCAGCGAGTTGGCCACGAACGCGATCCGCTACGGGTTGCCGCCGGTGAACGTGCGGCTGCTGTACGGGCGCTGTCTGATCTGCGAGGTGTCGGACGCCAGCAGTACATCGCCTCGTCTGCGGCGGGCGACGACCACGGACGAAGGCGGACGGGGCCTGTTCCTCGTGGCGCAGTTCGCGCAGCGATGGGGCACGCGCTACACCACCCGCGGCAAGGTCATCTGGGCGGAGCAGACCCTGAGCGACGGCCCGTCCGCCGCCATGGCCCACGCACCGGTCGACGCTCTCCTCGAACAGTTCGGTGATGCCACCCTGTGAGTTCGCACGGCATGCTCGCCGGAGCGACCTGACGGTGCCCGTCCACTGTGCTGTGCGGCTGCTCGGGCCGGCCGAACGGCTGGGGGCGCTACGGGAGTTCCAGCCGACGGTGCCGGCGGAGCGGGCCCGGAGCGGTCAGGTTTCTCGAAGGCCAGGGCCTCATGAGCCGGGAACGCGGCGAACGCCGCCGCGAGGGCCACGTCGTCGACGACGTCTCGTACCAGTCGGTGATCGCCGGCGCCCGCCCCGGCGCCCAGCTCGCCCGAGACCGCGCAACAGGGCATCCGCATCCTCGGCGCGCCGACACCCGGCACTGCCACGGCGACCTCGGATCGCGGGTAAGACATCAGGCCCGGTTCACATACCGGGCGACGAGGCCCGGCCTATCAGGGCCCAGACGCACGTACCGTCAGGCGCGCGGCGGACCCCGTAGCGCTCGGTCAGCGCCTCCACCAGCCACAGGCCACGGCCGCCCTCGGCGGCGTCGTCGTACGCGGGGTCGGCCGGTGCTCGCCACATGCCGGTGTCGCGGACCTCGATCCACAGGTGTGACGGGCAGCGGGCGAGCCGCAAGGTCGCCTGGGGTGAGCCGCTGTGCCGGACGGCGTTGGTGACGAGCTCGGAGACCACCACGCCCGCCGTCTCCTCCACCTCGCCGCTCATCTCCCATTCGGCCAGCCGGGCCCGGGTGAACGCCCTGGCGCGTGCGGCCGCCCGCATCTCGGTGGGCAGCGTGCAGCAGGCGTACGCCGTGGCGTCCCGGGGTTGGGACACGGCGTCCCGTGTCGTCGGGTCCCCGCGCTGGTTCGATCCTCGCCGGAGGGCCGGCATGATGTGTCAACTCCCTGCTTGTCGGTTCGGAGTTTGAGGGACGGGACTCGAGGAGGCGTCGGACACGATGAGCGCGTCCAGCCTCCGGGGCCCGTGCACCCCTTCCACTCGGTCGAGTTCGATGTCGCTGGTGGCCGACGGCCCGGACACGAACGTCAGCGGCCGTGCCGGATCCAGGCGGGCCAGGGCCTCCGGAACCGAGGCCACCACCTGGTCGGCCCGTACGACGCACACGTGGACGTCGGGTACGAGGGTCAGCGCACGGCGGCCCTGTCCCGGTCCTCCGTCCAGCACGAGCGTTCCGGTGGCGGCGATGGCCACGGCCACGGTCGTCACCACCGCGCCGACCCGGTCGAGGTCGGCGACGGGCAGGCGGGGGACGTCCGTCAGGACCCGCTCGGAGCGCAGCGCCGACCGCCAGGCGGGCGGGAAGCCCTCGGGCACCACCACGGAGCCCCGGCCGCCGGCGGACCGCGCGATCAGGGCGGCCACCTCCTCCTCGGAGACCAGCCGCACCGACGCCCCGTAGTGCGCCAGCCGTTCGGCCAAAAGGTCCACGGTCGTGGGCGACCCCGGCGGCGGGGTCCCGCCGTGCGAGTAGTCCCGGGGGACCGGGACGTCCTCGGCGCGCTCGCTCCCGGGCACGTCCCGCAGAGCGTGCCTGATCCGGTGCAGTACCTCCGTCCGCGCGTCCGGCCGCGCCTGTCCACGACGTACGGTCATCGGTGAGACCTCCTCCACCAGGCGCGGAAACTCTCGGTGGCCGGGACCGGGGCGTCGCGGGCGTCGGTCCAGCGGGACAGCGGGCCGGGAAGCCGGCCCAGGCGTTCCCGGCGCGTCAGGAGACGTGCGAGCACGGCCCCGGCGCGCTGGGCGGCGGCGAGCCGCGACGGGGCGGCAAGCACCCACTTCGCGGCCGCCATCCCCAGGCGTTCCGGACCGGGGACGAGCCGTCCGCGCTCGGCGTCGACGACCCGGGCGCGCAGATGGACCAGCAGGCCCGGAATGTCGATCTTGACGGGGCAGGCCTCGTAGCACGCTCCGCACAGCGAGGAGGCATACGGCAGGGAGCGGTCCACCTTCGAGGCCGTGCCCCGCAGCTGGGGGCTGAGGACGGCGCCGATCGGGCCGGGGTAGACCGAGCCGTAGGCGTGTCCGCCGACCCGCTCGTAGACGGGGCAGACGTTCAGACAGGCCGAGCAGCGGATGCAGTGCAGCGCCTGCCGGCCGACCGGGTCGGCGAGTGTCTCGGTCCGCCCGCCGTCGAGGAGGACCAGATGGAAGGCGCGGGGGCCGTCGGCGGCCTGGGTGCCGGTCCAGGTGGAGGTGTAGGGGTTCATCCGCTCCCCGGTGGAGGAGCGGGGCAGCAGCTGGAGGAAGATCTCCAGGTCCTGCCATGACGGTACGACCTTCTCGATCCCGGCGACCGAGATGAGCGTCTCGGGCAGCGTCAGACACATCCGCCCGTTGCCCTCCGACTCGACCACGACCGCCGTTCCCGTCTCGGCCACCAGGAAGTTGACGCCCGAGACGGCCACCTTCGCGCGCAGGAACTTCTCCCGCAGGTGCCGCCGCGCGGCCTCCGCCAGCCGTCGGGGGTCGTCGTCGAGGTCGGCGGGCGCGGGAGCGCCGTACGCACCCATCGACCGCAGGAAGATCTCCCTGATTTCCGCCCGGTTGCGGTGGATGGCGGGCACCAGGATGTGGGAGGGGCGGTCCTCGCCGAGCTGCACGATCAGTTCGGCCAGGTCCGTCTCGTACGCGGCGATACCGGCGTCGGCCAGTGCGTCGTTCAGCCCGATCTCCTGGGTGACCATCGACTTGACCTTGACGACCTCCCGCTCGCCGGTGGCCCGTACGAGGTCCACGACGATGCGGTTCGCCTCCTCGGCGTCACGCGCCCAGTGCACCTGCCCGCCCGCCGCGGTCACCTTCTCCTCCAACTGCACCAGGTAGCCGTCGAGATGGCGCAGGGTGCGCTCCTTGACGGCGCGGCCCGCCTCCCGCAGCCGCTCCCAGTCGTCCACTTCGGCCACGGCGGTGGCCCGCCGGGCGCGGATGGTGCCGGTGGCGTGTGCGAGGTTGCGGCGCAGCTGGGTGTCGGCCAGGGCGCTTCGCGCGGCGTTCGGGAACGCCGGCATGCCCAGGAACGTCGTGTCCTTCACGGGGTCCTCGTCCTTTCGATGCGGAGCCGGTCGGCGGTGCGGTGCCGGGGGACGGGAGCGGGCGCGGCGGCGGGCGGGCGGACGCCCTCCGGTGTCGGGCAGCCCTCGGTCGCCGAGAGGCCGGGAGGGGCCTCGGTGGACGCGAGGATCTCGGCGAGGTGCAGGGTGCGGACCCCGGCGCGCAGCCGGGACAGCATGCCGCCGATGTGCATCAGGCAGGAGTTGTCGCCGGCGCACAGCACCTGCGCGCCGGTGTCCAGCACATGCCTCACCTTGTCCGTGGCCATGGCCACCGAGGTGTCGGCGTTCTTCAGCGCGAAGGTGCCGCCGAAGCCGCAGCACTGGTCGGCCGCGGGCAGTTCGACCAGTTCCATGCCGCGTACCGCACGCAGCAGGGCCAGCGGCCGGTCGCCGACGCCGAGCATGCGCAGCGAATGGCACGTCGGGTGGTAGGTGACCCGGTGCGGGAAGTACGCCCCGACGTCGGTGACGCCGAGCACGTCGACGAGGAATTCCGACAGCTCGTACACGTGCGGGGTCTTCCGGACCGCCGCGGACAGCCGGGGCTCGCCCGACGCCTCGGCCACCCGTCCGTGGTGGTCGCGGACCATGGCGGCACAGGAGCCGGACGGGGTGACGACGGCGTCGTAGCCGGCGAACACCTCGCCGAAGCGCCGTACGAGGGGGACGCACTCGCGCTGGTACCCGGTGTTGAAGTGCATCTGCCCGCAGCAGGTCTGCTCCCTCGGGAAGTCGACCTCGCAGCCGAGCCGTTCCAGCAGCGTCACCACGGCTCGGCCCGTCGCCGGGAACAGGGTGTCGGTCAGGCAGGTGATGAAGAGCGCGATCCGCATGGGTTCCTCCGGTGCTCGGACGGTGTGCGGCGCTGCTAGGGCAGCATCCAGGCGAGGACGTTGGACTGCAGGAACACCAGCACGCACAGGGCCAGCAGGAGCAGCAGGCTCCACTTGATCGCTGCCCGGAAGAGCACGGATTCCTGGCCGGCCAGGCCGACGGCGGTGGCGGCGATGGTGAGGTTCTGCGGGCTGATCATCTTTCCGACGACACCGCCGGAGGTGTTGGCCGCGACGAGCAGGGTGGGGTCGAGGTCCGCCTCGTGCGCGGCGGCCTGCTGCAGGGTCGCGAACAGCGCGTTGGCGGAGGTGTCGGATCCGGTGACGGCGGTACCCAGCCAGCCGAGGACGGGTGAGAGGAACGCGAAGGCCGCGCCGGCTCCGGCGATCCACGTGCCGATGGTGATGGTCTGTCCGGACAGGTTCATCACGTAGGCGAGGGCGAGGACGGCGGCCACGGTGAGCAGGGCCCAGCGCAGCTTGACCACCGTGGCCACGAACTCCCGTGCCGCCGATGCGGGGGCCACCCGGTAGACGGCGGCGACCACGATGCCCGAGAGGAGCAGCAGGGTGCCGGGAGAGGAGAGCCACGGGAAGGTGTAGACGGTGGTGGTCGAGACCTTCCCGGCCGCGGTCAGGACCTGCCCGTCCAGCCCCGGCCAGCTGATCTTCATGTCGGTTGCGGCGAGGAACTCCTTGGCGGGCGTCCACAGCTTGGCGAGCGAGAACACGGCGATGACCACCAGGTAGGGCAGGAAGGCCATCAGGATCCGGGAGCCCCCCAGGCTCGGCCGGGTGCCCTCCGGCGCCGGACGGGTGCGCGTGGCGGCGGGCCGGTCCTCCCGGCCGGCGGTGTCGTGCGAGCGCGGCCGCGGCGAGGCGGCGTCGGCCGGCCCGTCCTCTCCCGCTGCTGCGGCCGTCCCGCCTTCCGTCGGCTCCCGGAGGTCCGCGAGGGCCCGCTCGCCACCCCGGGGCTGCCACACCCGCAGGAAGAGGACGACGGAGACGAGTCCGGCCAGGGAGGCGACGATGTCGGTGAGCTCCACCGACAGGTAGTTCGCGCTGACGAACTGCGCGAGGCCGAACACCGCACCGCACATCAGGGCGACCGGCCAGGTCTGGCGCAGCCCCCGGCGGCCGTCGACCAGGGCCACGAGCATCAGGGGCACGAAGAGGGCGATCAGGGGCGTCTGCCGGCCGACGTAGGCGCCGATCTCCGTGTACGGGATCTTGGTGAGGTTGCCCGCGGTGATGATCGGGATGGCGATCGCGCCGAACGCGACTGGGGCCGTGTTGGCGACCAGTACGGTCAGGGCCGCCCGTACCGGGGCGAAACCGAGGCCCATGAGCATGACGCCGGTGATCGCCACCGGGGCTCCGAATCCGGCCAGCGCCTCCAGCAGGCCGCCGAAGCAGAACGCGATGATGATGGCTTGCACGCGCGGGTCGGCGCTGATCAGTCCGAAGGCACCGCGCAGGTCCTCGAACCGGCCGCTGACCACGGTCAGCTGGTAGACCCAGATGGCCGTGAGGACGATCCACATGATCGGGAACAGCCCGAAGGCCGCTCCTTCGCTCGCCGACAGCAGGGCGAGGTCCGCGGGCATGCCGTAGGCGGTCACGGCGACGACGACCGCGACGGCGAGCGAGGCGAGGCCGGCCCAGTGGGCCTTCATCCGCAGGCCGCCGAGGAGCACGAAGATCGTCAGCAGAGGGAGGGCGGCGACCAGGGAGGAGAGCGCGAGGCTGTCGCCGAGAGGGGAGAGATCGGGCTGGTACATGAGAGACCCTTGCTATGTGGCTATGGTCAGACCATGCGTTGGACTTTCCACGCTAGGCACCCACACAGCGCCTGTCCACGGTCGGAGCAAAAGTTTTCTGCTTGGTCGGACCAATCTGCTGACCTGCCAAGCTATGATCAGATGTCCGCACATCGCCGGGTCGTACACAGAAGGGGCTGTCCGTGGCTGAGTCGTCGGGCTGGGAGCCGGTGCCCCGTTCGCGCACCTTCGAGCTGGTCCTCGCCCGGATCGAGGAACAGATCCTCGCGGGCAACCTGCGCGTCGGTGACCGGCTGCCGCCGGAGCGGGAGCTGGTGGAGATGCTCGGGGTGAGCCGGGCCGCGGTGCGCGAGGCGTTGCGCGTCCTGGAGGCCCAGGGTGTGCTGCGCTCTCGCGTGGGCACCGGACCGTCGTCGGGCAGCGTGATCGCCGCCATGCCGGACGAGGGCCTCACCCAGCTGCTCCGCCTGCACATCGCCCTGGCGAACCTGCCCCTGGACGACGTCATCGAGGCCCGCGCCACCCTCGAGCGCGCGAGTGCCCGCCTTGCCGCCGGGCGGGTCGCCGAAGTCGATCTGGAGCGGATGCGTGAGCCGCTGACGCGCATGGACGAGGCGGGCCTGCCGCGCGAGGTCTTCAACGACTACGACACCGCGTTCCACGTCGCGATCGCCGAGGCCGGGGGCAACCGGCTCATGACGGACATGACGGTCGCGGTGCGCAACGCGGTGCGGCACACCCTCCTGACGGCGTTCAACAGGATCGAGGACTGGGAGAAGATCGCCGCGAGACTCCGCGCGGAGCACCACAGGATCTACGACGCGATCAAGGCAGGGGACGCCGAGGCGGCCGGGGCCCTCGTCGAGGCGCATGTGCGCGGCTTCCACCACGACGTCGTCCAGACGGTCCTCGACAGGCCGGACGCCCCCACCTCCGCGCACTGAGGGAGCGCTCCCCCTCCGCCATTCCCCAAGCCGCTCAGCGTTTGACACATCCCGCCCGCGCGGGCCGGACCTGGGCGAAGGGGCAGGGCCGCGCCGGGCACGCCCCGCGGAGCGCTGTCAGAGGTCTCCCGGCCCGGCGGTGACCCGGCGACGGGAAAGCACTTCGCCGACGAGGCCGTCATGCCGGCGGGACTTCGGCATCCGAGCCTCGCGGCCGCGTGGACGGGGCGGCAGGACTGCGGCTGCCCGGTCCTGCGACCGCCGCACGTGATCAGGCTCGGCTCGCCCCCTGCACACGCTCTCGTCCAGGCGCGCGCTGTCGGCATCGCGCACCGCGACGTCGAACCGCCGAACTCGTGCCGGGCGGCGGCCCGCACCTCGCCGATTCCGGCACACCACGGATGATCAACCCTCGGCACGCAGCCGGCGGGTCCTCACCGGCACCGCTGCCCTTCTCGCACCGAGCAGGTCCCGGGCACGGTGGCCCCCGTGACCTCGGCGGGCTGAAGATGACCCGTTACGGCTGCTCGGGAACCGCCATCTCGCCCAGGAGCGACCAATCGTCCTGCGGGATGCTCGCGTTCACGATGCGGGGCGTGTCGACGAGATGCGGCGGCAGCTTCTGCTGCGCTGCCTTGAAGTGCGCCGACTGCACGTGGACGGCCCCTGCCTCGTCATCGCGGAAGGCCTCGACAAGGACGTACTCCGTCGGGTCCGTCACGCTGCGTGACCAGTCGAACCAGAGGCAGCCGGGCTCCCGCCGCGTGGCCTCGGTGAAGTCGGCGGTGATCTCCGGCCACTGGTCGGCGTGTTCGGGGCGGACTCGGAACTTGGCGGTGATGAAGATCATCGGTCTTCCTCTCCATGGATGATGGACGCTTGTCGTTTTCCGGTGTCCTGCCCGCGCCGCGCCGAGCGGCAGCGGGCCGGCCGTGGCGGCCGAGCCGCCCGGGCCGGTGGCCCGGTGCAGTGGTCGGCTCCCGGCCGGCTCGTGCGCGGCGACCAGGAACCGGCAGCGACCAGATCGTATGGCGTCAGCCGGTGCCCGGCAGTCCATCCGGGCCCCGGTGGCGCCCGCTTTGGGGTGAAACCTCGTTGCTCATTACAGCTGTCTGTTTTCTCGCCAGGTGGAATCTTGCACCGTGCCGTCCCGTTGACCGTGCGGTTACGGGCACATGACGATCTCCCCACCCCGAATTCGGGATTCCGTCACAAGGAGTGTTCAAAATGAAGGCAGTGCGTGTGCACCGGTATCACCAGCGGCCCGTTGTGGAAGAAGTTCCGGAGCCCAGGATCACCTCGCCGCAGGACGTCATCGTGGAAATCGGCGGTGCCGGGCTGTGCCGAACCGACCTCCATGTCATCGAGGGTCAGTGGCAGGAAAAGTCACAGGTGTCGCTGCCGTACACATTGGGCCATGAGAATGCCGGATGGGTGCGGGAGATCGGTTCCGGCGTGACCCATGTGGCGGTCGGCGACCCGGTGATCATCCATCCGCTGATGACGTGCGGCCTGTGCCGCGCATGCCGGTCGGGCGACGACGTGCACTGCGTGAACAGTGCCTTCCCGGGCATCGACTGCGACGGCGGCATGGCCGAGCTGATGCTCACCAGCGCACGCTCGTGCGTGAAGCTCGCCCCCGGTCTCCTCCCCGCCGACGTGGCGGCACTGGCCGACGCCGGCCTGACCGCCTACCACGCCGTACGCAAGGCGGTGCCGCTGCTGTACCCCGGCGCCCATGTCGTCGCCATCGGCGCCGGCGGCCTCGGCCACATCGGCATTCAGGCCCTGGTGGCCCTGACCGCCGCCGAGATCGTCGTGGTGGACACCTCCGAAGCGGCCCTGGAGCTCGCCAGGAGCCTGGGCGCCCACCACACCGTGCGCGCCGACGGTGACCCGGTGGCCGCGGTGCGGGAGATCACGGCAGGTCAGGGCGCCCATGTCGTCATCGACTTCGTGGGCGAGCGCGGCACCGAGGCCCAGGGCGTCGCCATGCTGCGCAGGGCCGGCTCCTACTTCGTCGTCGGATACGGAGGGCACGTCCACGTTCCGACCATCGACATCATCTCGAACGAGATCAACGTCATCGGCAACCTCGTCGGCAGCTACAACGACCTCGACGAGCTGATGACGCTCGCCGCCCGGGGAAAGGTGCGCCTGCACACCACGACGTATCCGCTCGATGCGGTGAACGACGCCATGGACGATCTCGAGCGGGGCCGGCTGCAGGGCCGCGCCATCCTCGTGCCCGGAACGCGGTGACATCCGCACCGCTCACCCGCAAGGCGCCGCGTGGCGGGCACCGCTCCGGCGCGGCCTCGCGGACGCCCCGCACCCGCCCGCAGGCCGGGAATTCCGCCTGCCGGGCGGGGAAACTCCCACCGTCGGACACCGAAAAGGAGTTGGGGGCCGCGGCCTCCGGCGAAAAGCCATGACAGACAACACGGAGAACACATATATCCAGCGGTTGCTCGCCGAGTTCCTGGGCACCGCATTCCTTGTCTTTCTCGGGGTGGGGTCGATTCCCGCCACCCTCATGCTGCAGGAAACCGGGAAGACCAGTTTCACCATGGCCGACCTCGGTGTCATCGCGTTCACCTTCGCTATGGCGGTGGTGGCAGCGGTGTTCGCGATAGGTCATATATCGGGCTGCCATATCAATCCGGTCGTCACGCTGGCCCTGGCGGCCACGGGCCGGATTCCCGGGCGTGAGGTGCCGGGATACGTCCTGGCCCAGTGCGCCGGGGCGGTTGCCGGTGCCGGTGCCGTCGTCGCCGTGCTCGGCACCCGCGCGGTGCACCTGGGTCTGGGGGTGGCGTCCTACGCCCCTCCGACGTCCGCGTCCCAGGCGTTCCTCGCGGAGGCGCTGGGCACGTTCATCCTGGTCTTCGTCGTCTTCGGCGTCGTCGACCAGCGGGCCCCGGGCGGCTTCGCCGGCCTGCCCATCGGCTTCGCGGTCTTCGCCATCGCGGTCGCCGTAGGCCCGGTCACCGGAGCGGCGCTCAACCCCGCACGGACCCTGGGTCCCCTGCTGGTGTCCGGCCCGGCCGGGGGGCCGGTGGACTGGTCCCAGCTGCCGGTGTACCTCGTGGCCCAGCTGGTCGGCGGTCTGCTAGCCGGTCGGCTGTACGTGACGATGAACCGGTTGCGTACCATCGCCGCATGACCGTCGCACGTCAGGCAATCCTCTCGCTCGCCGGCCGCACCGGCCCGCCCGGCGCGGCCGGGGACCGTCTGCGCGCGGCCGGTTCCGACGTACGTTCCGCCGGAGCCGGAGCGGGTCGCCCGGCGGCCCCTCGTGGAGCGGCGCGATCGGCCTCCCCACACCGCCCAGGAGGCGCATGATGCACGGCACCGAGGCGTCCGCCGCCGCAACCGCCGACCTGCTCGGATCGGTCCGCCGCGCGTTCAGGGTGCTCGAGGCGGTCGCGGCCGGCGGTGACGGCGTCACCGCAAAGGCCGTCGCCCGGCGCGCGGGCCTCCCCCTTCCGACGACGTACCGGCTGCTGAACACCCTGGTGTACGAGGGTTACCTGGTCCGGCTGCACCAGTCCCGCGGCTACGGCCTGGGCTACAAACTCACCGGCCTGCACCGGCGCCTGAGCCAGCAACTGGAGGTGACCCCCGGCGTGCTGAGCGTCCTCCACCGCATCCACGACGAGTGCGCCGCCGCCGCGTACTTCACCGTGTTCCGCGACGAGGAGATCGTGGTCGCGGAAGTCGTGGACTCGCCCTCGGCGCGGCGGGCGGAGCCGCTGGACGTCGGCTTCCACCAGGCTCCGCACGCCACGGCCTTCGGCAAGGTCATGCTGTCGTGGCTGCCGGCCGAGCGGCGCCGGGACCATCTGCGGGAGCAGGGACTGCCCCGGCTCACCGAGCGCACCATCACCGCTCCCGACGCCCTGGAGGACCATCTGGCACGGGTGCGCGCCTCCGGTGTGGCGGTGGAGGTGGGAGAGTTCCAGGGAGGCCTGTCCTGCTTGGCCGCTCCCGTGTTCGACGCAGGGGGCAAAGTGGCCGGTGCTCTGGCCACGTCCGTGCCCGTGGAACTGTTCGAGCAGCGGCACAGGAAGCTCCGGGACGCCGTGCGCGCGGGCGCGACCCGCGTCTCCCGTCTGGTCGCCGGCGTCGCGGAGCAGCACGACGCGGCAGCGAGTCCGACAAGGCCGGGTGCTCACGGGTAGAACTGCCACGCCCCGGATACGAGCGAGCTGCCCCGGCAGCGAACACATCTTTGCCGACGCGTCCGACGCCACCGTGCGGATGACCTCACTGCGTGGGGTGAACACGGCCCATCTGGTTCTCGCCGACGTCGATCTGTAGCGGTGCCTGTTCACCGGGACCGTGCCCCTGGACCAGATTCGACTGGAGGGCGCTTGCTCCTTTGCCTCCGTCCCACCCGGCATGCACTGGCGCCGCCGGCGCCCCAAGGCCGCCCACCCTCCCTCATGATCACAGCGCGACCCGATCCACTCCCCCATCACAGTTCCCCTCAATGGGATTGCAGGCCTGTCTCAATCCCCGCAGCCTTGCAGGTCACAGCGCCGATCGATCGATCAGACTCCGTCTGACCGCATTCTCACTCCCCGCAGCATCGCAGGGCAGATCCCTACGAAAAGACCTTCAGGCTGCAACTCGGCTGTGACGACATAGCCACCGGCCCCGCCTCTTCACGCCGGCCCCGGACCGTCCCACAGCGGTCCGGACCGCGGTCGGCCGCTGGATGCTTCCCGGTTCCGGCATGGGACGGCGCTCAGTTGGCCACCGCACCGGCGCTTTCCGGACTGATGCCGACCGCATGGCCCGAGTGCATTGACACGTACGCCTCCCGTTCCATAGCTTCGCCAATCATCGGATTCACAGATGATTTAGAACCTAGATCATCAGAACTCGGGGGAATCATGTCCGAACGAACGACGCGGACGCCACAACAGGCCGCCGGTCACGGCGCCGGGGCCGAGAGCAGCGGGCGGGGGTGGACCCTGGCCGTCGTGTGTGTGGCCACGTTCATGCTGCTGCTCGACCTGACCGTGGTGAACGTCGCGCTGCCGGACATCCGGCAGGCCTTCGACGCGAGTTTCACCTCACTCCAGTGGGTGCTCGACGCGTACGCGCTCGGCCTGGCCGCGGTGCTGCTGACCGCCGGATCACTGGCGGACCGGCTGGGCCGCAAGCGCGTCTTCAACTTCGGCTTCGTCGTCTTCCTGGTGGCCTCGCTCGCGTGCGGCCTCACGAACGACGTGGTCGTCCTGTCCGTCGCCCGTGGCGTCCAGGGACTGGGCGGCGCCGTCCTGTTCGCCATCGGTCCCGCTCTGATCGGACAGGAGTACCGGGGCAAGGACCGCGGTGCCGCCTTCGGTGTCTTCGGTGGTGTCGTCGGCCTGTCCATCGCCTTCGGGCCACTGATCGGGGGCGCTCTCACGGACGGGCTCAGCTGGCGCTGGATCTTCCTGGTCAACGTCCCGGTCGGTCTCCTCGCACTGGCCGTCAGCCTGCTCCGTATGCGCGAGTCCCGCGAGGAGTCGGCACCCGCGGTCGACTGGTGGGGGCTGGTCCTCTTCTCGGGCGCCCTGACCCTGCTCGTGCTGGGGCTGCTGCGCGGCGAGGCCGACGGATGGTCCAGCGCTCCGATCGTCGCCATGTTCGCCGGCTCCGTCCTCCTCCTGGCGGTGTTCGGCGTCGTCGAGAGGCGACTCGGCGAACGGGCCATGCTCCAGCTGTCGTTGTTCAGGAACGTCACGTTCAACGGGGTGTCGGCGGTCACGCTGCTGTGCGCCGCTGCCACCATGTCGGCGATCTTCCTGCTGGTCTCCTACGTGCAGAACGTGCTGGCGTTCTCCCCCTGGGAGACCGGACTGCGGTTCCTCCCGCTGACCCTGACCCTGTTCGCCGCCGCCGCGGTCGCCGGCTCGCTGACGACGCGGGTGCCGCAGCGGCTGCTGATGGGCGCCTCCCTCACACTCGTCGCGATCGGGCTGGTCCTCGTCTCGCTCACCGGCCCGGACACCTCATGGACCGCGCTGCTGCCGAGCATGCTCGGGATCGGCCTGGGCATGGGGCTGTTCAACCCGCCCCGCGCCTCCCTGTCCATCGCCGTGGTGGAACCGTCCAAGGCGGGCATGGCCTCGGGCATCAGCGAGACGTTCCAGCAGGTGGGTGTCGCCATCGGCATCGCCGGCTTCGGCGCCGTGTTCCATGGCCGTGTGACGGACCTGTTCACCGAGTCCGAGGCGGGGCGGCAACTGGGCCCGGCCGCGCACGAGTTCGGTGAGGCGGTCGCGGCCGGGGGCGGCGCCGAAGCGGTGAGCCGTGCACCTCGGGAACTGGCCCACGCGCTCGACGCGGCGGCGCGCACCGCCTTCGTGGACGGCCTGACCGACGTCATGCTCGTCTGTGCCGCCGTCGCCGCGGTCGGTGCGGTGGTGGGATTCGCCTTCATCCGCAGCCGCGACCTCCACGAGAGCGCCCGCCTGGAGGCACCGGACGACAGTGGCCGGCTCACCGGCACCGGGGACGCCAAGGACATCGAGGGCACCGAAGTGCCCGCCGAACACACCACGAGCCACGGTCAGGTGCCGGCCGGCGGGGCGCGCTGAGGCGGACACCTCACGCGCAGCCGGACAGCGGCGGCCGTGGCCCCGGCCTTGGAGGCCGGCGCCACGGCCGGGTACCCTCGGAACAACCGACGATCGGCACCAAGGACGCTCGGCGTCACCGAGGACCCGGCGGCCCGGGACCGGTCACTCAGCGACAAGGGGAGCGGCCCGGATGACACAGGCGACGCCCAGCCCGGCCGAGCCCGCCGGGCTCGACTTCCCCCTGATCCGCCGGACCGGCTATCTGCTCAACAAGGCCGGCCTCATCCTGATGGAGGAGGCCGAGCGAGCACTCACGGCGCAGGGCATGCGCTTGCGCTACTTCTACGTCCTGGCGGCCCTGGACAGTGACGTCAGCCTGTCCCAACAGGACCTGAGCCGGCTGCTCAACCTGGACCCCACCACCATGGTGGCGTTGATCGACGAGATGGAGGGCGCGGGCCACGTCGAGCGCCGCCGCAATCCGTCGGACCGCAGGCGGTACATCCTGCGCCTCACCGACGACGGCCGCGCGGCCCTCCAGCGTGCCGGGCGCGCCGTCGACCAGGTGGAGGAGGACTTCCTCTCCACCGTGCCCGAGGCCGACCGCGAACGGCTCCGGACGCTGCTCGGCGAGCTGCTCGCCGAGCGCTGGCCGCGTGTGATCGCCTGCGAATGATCCTCTTGCGGTCCCGATGCGCGGATTCCGTTTTTCCATTTTTAATGGAATTCCGCGCTCCGCGACTATCCGCCTTGGGCCTTCTGGATCTTTCCCGTGGAGTTGAAGAATCCACTTCATGGGCGCCTTTTCGGTGACCTTGTGCAGGACGTCACAAATTTCCTTGATCTCTTACTCGAAGCAACTCCGCCGTGTTAATGTTTCACGCCCGGGGCCCCTCGAACCAGAGCGGTTCCGGCAAGCGGACCCAGTCCGCGACACGGGGGAAGGTAACGGGGAATGAACAGCAAGGATTTATTCTACGGATCTCTGGACAGCTGCCTCGGTCCCGGCAGCACACGCTTTTTCGGGAGCGGCTACAAGCGAGTCGTCCAGGACCTGAGGAACATCACCACCGACGGCTCGGCCGAGCCGGGCGCACTCGCCACCGCACGGGGCACGCTGACGTATCCGCAGGACTGGTCCCGCAAGTCGGACGCCGGCGAGCTGCGGCCCCACCTCAGCAGCATCGACGCGCTGGTACTGGCCGCCACCCTGGCCGAAGTCCACGTCAGCCGGGCCTTCGGACTGACAGCCGCGCAACAGCGCCGCACCTGGCTGCGGCACGCCGACGTACGCGCCGGGAGCCGTCCGCACGAGGACCTCGCGGACTTCCCGGTACAGGGCCGGCTCCTCGCAGTCGACGGCCCGGATTCGCAGCAGCCCGCGCTCACCAGCACATACGACTGTCGCATCGGCGGGCTGCGGGTGCGCTGCACACTCGCGCACGAGCGCGGTACCGGGCCGCAGGGCCCCGTCACGTACACGGACACCGCGGAGGCACTCGGCCCGGCACGGGCCCGGCACTACGGCGAGGGCTACAAGCACCGCGACCAGCACGCGGACCGGGTCCACGTCGACCTCGACCGGCAGCGCGTCAGGGGACGGCAGCGCGTCGTCGCCACGGAGAGGCACACGGAGACACACGGGGCGGAAGCGGCCTACGGGCCTTCCGTCTCGCTGGTCGACGCGCTGGTGGGAGTGGCCCAGCTGGCGCAGGTCCTGCTCTACGCACAGGACGGGCTGTCCCGGGGCAGCAGCAACACGCTCTGGATGAGGCGCTTCGTCATCGGCACGCAGACGCCGGTACGGCCCCTCGGCCGTAGCTTCGGATCGACCGTACGCACCGTCGGCACCCGGCTCGTCGACATGGCCGGGGACACCTGGCGTACCGCGGAGCTGGCCGTCGACGACTACGCGGGGATCGGCGGCCGGTGCTCTCTCGCACACCGGCTGCCCGCTGCCGCCTAGGGCCGACGCATTCACCGGACGAGCGGACCCTTTCTGATGCCGCACGCCGCACGCCGCACCGCGCACATTCTTGCGCCGGTACATCTTCATGGGCACGCCATGACAGGTGAATGCTGAATTCCATCCATTCACCATCCATTCACGCGTCGCGCCCTCCCACGGAAGAAAAAGGGCGCGGTGGTCCGGCACACCCGAGGGTGCGCCATGGCAATTGCAGTAAACAACCGGGGGAAATCAATCATGCGCTTTTCACCGACGCTGCGCTTCGGAGAAGTGCTCGTCGTCCTGGAGGGACCGGCCCGCGTGCGCTGGAAGCAGCCCACTGCGGAACGCGCGAATCACTGGACACCCACCGGTATCTGGCCGGACGAGGGGCAACTGGCGATGGTGCGCGAACACCTGGAAAACGAAGGGCCGCTGCTCGTCCTGCTGGACGAGGCCCGCGACCCCGTCCCGATGCTGCGGGAGGAATGGCAGGCCGCGCCCTGCCGGCTGCTCGAGGACCTGACGGGCCCCTGCCCCGGAAACCTCGTGGACGACGAAGTCGTCGAGTTGCGGCTGCCGTTCCTCGACTGGCTGCCGGCCGCCCACCGGGACCGCGCCGCCCGCTTCCTCGCCGACAGTGACACGGCACTGTCCCGCACGCCCCTGGCGCTCCTGCCACCGCTGATGGTCGAGAAGAAGCACGACGGGGTGCCGCCGAGCCCGCGCTTCGCCCGGCGGCTCGTGCCGAACGCACTGACACCCGGCCGGCTCACCGCAGCCATCGAGCACCTGTTCGCCGCCGGTCCGCAGCAGTGCACGGCCGGAAGCCACCCGGGCGAGGTGATCCGGTGAGGAACACACGACTCGCAGGGCCTCCCGGCCCTGGCACCCGGTCTGGGACGGAGCCCCGCCCGCGCACCGCGTCCGCCGCCCACCGGGACCACGGCCAGGACGACCGGCACGAGGACACGGCCGACGACCCGTTCGCCGGTTTCCCGAGCGGCTCCTGCCAGGTGCCCAGCCACGGGGAGATCAGCTCGCTAATCGCCGTGACCGCCGCCGCGAATCTGGTGCTCGCCACCCGTAGGGTCGTCGACCGCCGGCGCGCGGGTCAGGACGCCGGTCCCGCCGACTCTAGGAGCCACTGATGGGGCGATCGGTCATGGTCACCGGCGGCAATCGCGGCATCGGACTCGCCGTGGCGCGCGCCCTGGCCGCCGACGGCGACCGCGTCGCCGTCACCCACCGCGACACCGCACCGCCCGGCGGGCTGTTCGCCGTACGCGCCGAAATGACGGACACCAAGAGCATCGACACCGCCTTCGACGAGGTGGAGGCGGCGCACGGGCCGGTGGAGGTACTCGTCGTCAACGCGGGCATCACCCGCGACACGTTGTTCCTGCGCATGGACGAGCGGGACTTCACGGACGTCGTCGACGTCAACCTGCACGGCGCCTTCCGCACCGTGCGGCGCGCCGTGCGCGGCATGGTCCGTGCCCGCTGGGGCCGCATCGTCCTGATGTCCTCGATGACCTACGCGTACGGAGCACCGGGGCAGGTCAACTACGGCGCCGCGAAGGCCGGAATGCTCGGTATGGCCCGCTCCCTCGCCTGGGAGCTCGGTCCCCGCAACATCACGGTCAACGTCGTCGCGCCGGGACTCATCGACACCGACATGAGCCGTGAGATCACCGACCGTCGGCGCGAGCACCTGCTGAGCATCACCCCACTGGGCCGCGCGGGAGAGGTGGAGGACGTCGCCGCGGCAGTGCGCTATCTGACCGGCGACTCGGGTCGCTTCGTGACCGGTGCGGTCCTGCCGGTCAGCGGCGGCCTGGGCCTGGGCGGATGACCCGGCACGGCCCGGCGGCCCGCAGAGCGGTGCCGCCGGGCCCACGGCAGGTGACAGCCGCACCACCCGACATCCCGGCTCCCGCCGGAACACCCACGACGAGAAGAGAACACACCATGGGCAACTCAGGCACCCCGACAAGCCGGGCGGGCGAACCGTCCGCCGCCTCCACCGGGGAGCGCGGTCTTCACCTCGCCATCTCCGGCACGTACTCCAGCGGCAAGAGCACCACGACCGAGGCACTGTCGATAGCGACCGGCATCCCCCGGACGCACGCCATGACCTCCCGCGAGATCCTCATGGAACTCGTCCCGGGCAAACAGGTCCAGGAACTGAGCGCGTCGGAGCTGACGATGCTCGGACTGCGCCGGCTCGAGGAGCGCATCCACCACGAGGCGGGCCAGGGGCCGTTCATCTCGGACGGCTCGGTGATCCACGAGTGGGTCTACGGCGAGGCACGGATGCGGGTCGGCATCAACCCGGGCGCCAACTTCCTCCTGAAGACGGTGAAGAACATCGCCGGGCTGCCGGTGAAGCGGTTCTACCGCCAGTACATGGACGCCTACGGGGCCGTCACCAAGGCCCGTGCCAAACGGATCTACGATGCCTACGTGCACCTCCCGGTCGAGTTCACGATGAAGGCCGACGGCCACCGGCCGGTCTCCGAGAAGTTCCGCAAGCTGTCCGACGATCTGCTGATCGAGACGCTCGAGGAGTTGGAGATCCCGTACCACGTCGTGGGCGGCAGCGTCCGTGAACGCGTGGAGCGGATCGTCGAGATCTTCGACCTGCCCTTGGTGGTGCCGCTGGACGAAGCCATCGACCGGGCCGGCGTCCGGGTGCGGCAGGCGATCGAAGTCCTGGAGCAGGACGACCGGTTCCACGAGGCGCAGCGCACCAAATCCCTGCGCCGGCGCATCTCGTACGCGATGCGTTTCTGAGCGCGCGGTCGAAGGAACTTCCTGGGCCGCTGCCTGTTCACCATGAAGGCCGGCGGCCCCGGCCAGGGCCCGCGTCCCTTCCGCGAGCCCGACGCCGCTGAGGACGACGAGGAAGAGGCCTGACATCCTGGGCGTATCCGGGACGTCAGGCCGTTCGTTCGCTGCTTGCTACCGGGCCCTGTTGCCGGGCGTGGGCGGGGTGCGCGGTCGCAGGCGCTCTCCCTGCGGCCCGAACATGATCAGGTACTCGACCGGGCCGCCGGGGCCGGCGTTCGCGACCCCGTGGGGATTGCGGGTGTCGAACTCGGCGACGTCCCCGGCACTCAGGACGAGGTCCTGGCCGCCGAGTGCGAGCCACAGCCGCCCGTACAGGACGCACAGCCATTCCCAGCCGTCGTGGGAGACCTGCCGGGGCCGCGCGGGCGGCTCCTGGAGGGCGGGCAGGACGTGTTTGTGGGCGTGCAGGCCCCCGACGTACCGGGTCAGCGGCAGCACCGCCTTGTCGTCGCCGAAGCGCTGGAGCGCGGAGGTGCGGGGCTCGGCGGCGGGGGCGGTGCCGGCCAACTCGTCCAGGGAGACGCCGTACTCCTTCGCCAACTGCAACACCACTTCCAGGGTGGGCTTGCGTCGGCCGGTCTCGATCCGCGACAGCGTGCTCGGGGAGATGCCGGTCGCGCGGCTGACGCCGGTGAGCGTGGAGCCGCGGTGTTCGCGGGCGGCCCGCAGCCGGGGGCCCATCGCCGCCAGCGTGTCGGCCACGTCGTCGCCTGTCACCCGCTCCGCCCCCTCCCGGATGTGCCCGCTGCACCATCCTGTCCTGCAAGTTTGCCAGACTGGCAAGGGTAATCGCGGTGGACGGTCGCTGCGCCGCATGATCGATGCGTATCTGCGTCCCCCGCGAACCGAGGAGAGCCCCCATGCAGCCGGAGCCGTCCGCCGCACTCCGCCACCGCACCGTCGAGGCCCCGGCCGGGCGCCTGCACCTGGTCGAGCAGGGCACCGGCCCGCTGGTCCTGCTCGTGCACGGCTTCCCCGAGTCCTGGTACTCCTGGCGCCGCCAGCTCCCGGCCCTCGCCGCGGCCGGCTACCGGGCCGTGGCGATCGACGTGCGCGGCTACGGCCGCTCCTCCAAGCCCGCGGCGATCGACGCCTACCGGATGCTGGACCTGGTGGAGGACAACGTCGCCCTCGTGCACGCCCTCGGCGAGGAGCACGCGGTGGTCGTCGGCCACGACTGGGGCTCCAACATCGCCGCCTCCTCCGCCCTGCTCCACCCCGAGGTCTTCCGGGCCGTCGCCCTGCTGAGCGTCCCGTACGCGCCACCCGGCGGCCCCCGCCCCACCGACGTTTTCGGCCAGATCGGCGGCCCCGAGCAGGAGTTCTACGTCTCCTACTTCCAGGAGCCCGGCCGCGCCGAGACGGAGATCGAGCCTGACGTGCGGGGCTGGCTCGCGGGCTTTTACGCCGCTCTGTCCGCCGACACCATGCCCGCCCAGGGCGAGCCCGACCCGCACTTCGTCGCCCACGGCGGCCGGCTGCGTGACCGTTTTCCCGCAGACATCCTCCCGGTCTGGCTGACCGAGGACGATCTCGACGTTTACGCCGGAGAGTTCGAGCGCACGGGTCTGACCGGCGCCCTCAACCGCTACCGCAACGTGGACCGCGACTGGGAAGATCTCGCCCCCCACCGCGGCGCCCCGATCAAGCAGCCGTCCCTGTTCATCGGCGGCGCCCTGGACGCCTCCACCACCTGGATGTCCGACGCTGTCGACGCCTTCCCCACCACCCTCCCCGGCCTGACCGCCTCCCACCTCGTAGAGGGCTGCGGCCACTGGATCCAGCAGGAACGCCCCGAGGAGATCAACCGTCTGCTGACCGGCTGGCTCAACACCCTCACGGGCTGAACCGCCGGGCGCGGCCAGGGCTTCTGTACACGGAACGGTTCGGCCCGCGTACCCAAGCGCAGCGGCTGCGGCTGGGTGCTGCGTGATTCTCGCAAATGACCGGTTGCGAGAGCTCTGCGAACACCCTGGCGCCGCTCACGAATCCGCAGGTCGTCGCGCAGACCCCCTCGCAAAACCAGTACGTCACGCGAGACGGTTCTGACCGACGGCGCAGGTGGACCTGACGCCCGATCAAGCAGCAAACGCGGTGGAACAAGACGCCTGTCCGCAGTGCGAAGCCCCGGCGGGCAGCGCCTGACGCACTCGGTGCGGGAAGTCCGTAACGAAGTACCACACCGCCTGCTTCATCCTCGTCCCCGCGCTCCGCGAGGAACCGGAGGTGACCGTCCCCGAGGACCGCGGCCCGGCTGCTCTCACAGGCCCGGAACGGAAACGCACAGTGATCCCCGTGCCGCTGCACCGCTGGAAGGACCCCGGCCTCCTCGGCGCCACCGGCCCCAGGGAACGGGGTCCCTTCGGCCCCCTGGCCCGAACCCGAAGAGGATGAGACCGCTGCGGTCCCGTATTTCAGAGGGACACCTACGCTGTTCTGCCAGCGGCAGAACACCGGCCGGACCGGGCTCGACGATCACTACAGTCCACTCGCATGACGGCGATTACAACGCGTACGGTCGAGTACCCGGCCGACGGTTTGACGATGATCGGGCACCTCGCGCTCCCGGCCGGTGTAGACCGTCGGCCCGCGGTGCTGCTCGGGCCAGAGGGCATGGGGCTCAGCGACGTCGAGCGCCGCCGGGCCGATGCTCTCGCCGAGCTGGGATATGTAGCGCTGGCCTTCGACCTTCACGGCGGGCGCTATTTGGGTGACCCCGAGGAGATGCTGGCCCGCTGCATGCCACTGCTCGCTGATCCCGACCGGATGCGGGGGATCGGCCATGCGGCGCTCGACGTGTTGCGCACCGAGCCCAGGACCGACCCCGACCGGATCGCCGCCATCGGCTACGGCACCGGGGGCGCCATCGCGCTGGAACTCGGGCGAGGCGGCGTCAACCTGCGCGCGATCGGGACAGTCAACGCAACTACCACGGGCCGACCGGGCGAGGCAGCGCGCATCCGCTGCCCGGTGTGGGCCGGGGTCGGATCGGAAGACCCGATCATGCTGCCCGCGCAACGAAACGCGTTCACCGCTGAGATGCAGGCCGCGGGCGTCGACTGGCGCCTCGCGGTCTACGGCGGAGCCTTGCACGCCTTCCACCACCCTCCGGTCGACCACCCCGTGGTCCCCGGTGTCGGCTACCACCCACAGCACGCGCAGCGAGCCTGGCGCGACGTCGTCGACCTGCTCGCCGAGTGCCTGCCCGTGGCCGAGGACCTGGGGGCATGACCCAGGCAAACATTCTGGCGCCAGGGCTGGTCAGCGTCGCCCCACTGACAGTCTCCTCCCCTCAAGCCCTCACAGCAGAACCGCATTCGGGCAGTTGTGCGGTCGCGGAGACGTATCCACGACTGCCGCAGTAAATACCGGATTTACTGCGACGGAGCCCTGGCCGTGATCGTCGCGACCTGCGGCGGACCGTTCCGGCTTCCAGGGCGAGAACCCCGACTCGGCGGTCTGTTCCAGCAGGGCTCGTGCGGAGTCCGCGTAGCGCATCGCGGTCTTCTCGTCGAGCCCGAAGACCTCCGCGTGATGGAGTGGGTCACGCCCGTGGGTCAGGGCTTCTTCGAGCTGCCGGTCAACGCGAAGCCGCTCCAAGGTGGCGTCCTGTCCTCGCATCGGAGCACTGATCCAGTGGTTGCTGGCCCGGCCGGTCGTATGGGCGGTCTGGTTGTTGATCAGCTAGTCCGTCAGGAGCTTCAGGGTGAGGTCGTCGAGAGGCCGGGTGCGTCCGGCGATGGTCAGCCGGCGGTTGCCGAGATCGACGTCGTCGAGCACGAGGGTGGCGATCTGGGCGACCCGGGCGGCGTGGACCGCCGCGAGGGCGAGGATGAGCCGCGCCGCCGGCGTCAACGCAGCCGCGACGGAGCGCTCGACCTGCTCAGGGAGGAGAGGTTGCAGCACGGCGTACTCGTTCTGCCCGACCTTGATCCGGCTGGTGGGGTTGCGGAAGATCAACCCCTGCGGAATCCCGAAGTTACGTCAGAGCGCGAAGAGTCACCATTGAGAGGGCGAACCCCCTGGCCACGAGGTGGGTGACTCTGCGGGGTTCAGGAGAACTCACGGGATGTCGCACATTCGCGGCACCACGGCCACAGCGAGGACGTTCAGGAGCATCCCGCCCGCACGGACTCCGCGCGCGGACAGGAACTGGTCGTCTACACCGTCAACAAGTCGGCTACTACCACTACGCTCCAGGTCAGCGAGGGGTGAGGAGGCAGAACTCGTTGCCTTCCGGGTCGGCCAGAACCGTCCAGTGGAGTGCGGACTGGTCGATGTCAGGGTCGGTGGCGCCCAGGGCGCGCAGTCGGGCTGCCTCTGCGGCCATGTCGTCACCCGGGTAGGGGCAGACGTCGAGGTGGACGCGGTTCCATACGCTTTTGGTGTCGGGGGTGCGGAGGAACTCCAGGTAGGGGCCGACGCCTTTGGCGGAGCGCATGGTCGCGTGGTCGTCGGTGACCTCGTGCAGCGTCCAGTCCATCGCCTCGTCCCAGAACCGGGCCATCCTTCGTGGGTCGGTGCAGTCGACCACGACCGCGGCGATGGGTCCGGTGTCCTGGTAGATGGGGCGGGGTTCCAGGACGCAGAACTCGTTGCCTTCCGGGTCGGCCATGACCGTCCAGGGGACATCGCCCTGGCCCACGTCGGCGTGTGTCGCGCCGAGGTCCTTCAGGCGTGCGACCAGCTCTGCTTGATGGGCTGTCGAGGTGGTGGCCAGGTCGAGGTGCACGCGGTTCTTGACTGTTTTGGGTTCCGGGCGGGCGATGATGTCGATGCAGACGGCCGCGGGGTCGGGGTAGGTGAAGCCCACGGGTTCGAGGTTGGTCACGCCGGGTGCCTCGCTGTCGATACCCCAGCCGAGTGCCTGCGCCCAGAACCGGCCGAGCGCGGAGTCGTCCTGGGCTTTCATGTTGATCTGGACGAGTCGTGTTGCCATGCCGCAGATCCTAGAAGCTTCGCCGGCCCTCGGCCGTCGCGATCAGACATGTGCTCAGCCAAGTGCCGACTGTGGTCGCGTTTGCCGAGACTTCCCGACCGGGGGCGTGAGGTTTTCTGGAGGAGGCGCAGTCGCTCGGCTGGGAGGTCGAGGGCTTTCAGGCTCGTGCGGGGCTCTTTCAAGGCGCGCGCCGCGTCGGCAGGTTGACCGCATCCTGTCGGCCGGTTCCCGGCTCCTGGTCGTGCTCGGAGTCGGCGACCTCGACTCGGCGCCCGAGCGCCCCGGCCCGGTGCGGTGGCGGGGTCTCCCCGGTGGGGAGTTGGTCGGCCTCGGTGCGGTCGGCGTGCAGGTGTTGGCCGTCATTGAAGAGGTCGCGCAGCTGGGTCCTCGGTGACGACGTCCCCGGGGACCAGTTCAACCCCATGGTTGGGAGGCAGGACGAGCTCGGTGGGTCGTTGTCGGTGGTCGCTCGTACGCTCAGGTCCGTGGATATCGAGGATCTCGAGTGGCAGTCGCGGACGCTCGGCGGGATATCTCCTCGCCTGGTCACCATGCTGGTGGAGCGGGGGGAGGTGGAGCTGCTGGTTCGGGCCGCGTCGGAGCGAGGGGAGTGGTTCTGCGCCCAGGCGGCGGCTCGCGAGCTGTCCCGGGTGGGCGAGGTCGAGCGGGCCCTGGACGTGCTGGAGCCGTTCATCGGGGTTGGGTGGGATCGGGCGCGCTGGGTGAGGGCCGAGGTTCTGCTCGAGGCGGGGAGGGTGGAGCCGGCGCTGGACGCCGTCCGTCCGGACGAGGGAGGTCTTGCCTCGGAGCGGGTGTGCCATGACTTCGCGGGTCTGCTGACCAAGGCGGGGAGGCTGGAGGAGGCGATCTCCGTACTCACACCGCATCTGGACAGGGAATGGATGCTGTCCGCTCTCGTCGAGCTGACAGAGGGCCAGGGCCGTGACGAGCAAGTCCTGGAGCTGATCGCGCCGCGAGCTCAGCGGGCCCGCAGCGCGCGCGGCGAGGAGCGGTGGCGTGTCCACCCCAGCAACTCGCAAGACCTTCAAGCCCAGGTCCTGGAGCGGGCGGGCCGGGTGGACGAGGCCGTACGGATACTCGGGGCCGATGTCGCAGCCGGGCATTTCGTGGTCGGGAACACCCTCATCGCCTACGCCGAGCTTCTGCGGCGCCATGGGCGCCTGGAGGAACTACGTGTGCTGGGCGCCGGCGAGCATGCGGGTGAGACGCTCGCGTACTACGCGCGGGCTCTGGAAGACGACGGGCAGGCAGGTGAGGCCGAGGCCGTGCTTCGGCGTTTCATCGCGGCCGGCGAGTATCCGGACCGGTTCCGCTGGCCGCTGATCGAACTGCTGGGCCGCCAGGGCCGGATCGAGGAAGCCGTCGAGGTGGGGCGGCCCACGTTCGACTACCACGACGCCTGTCTCTTCGAAGGCGTCATCCACCTGCTTCATGAAGCCGGACGGCCGGACGACGCCCTGGCGCTCCTCGACCAGCGCAGCGCCGAGTTCGTCGAGGAGCACGCGTCCTGGTTCGGCTCGAACCGGATCTGGTTGCTGGGCGAGGCCGACCGGCACGAGGAGGCCCTCGTCTACGCTGAGACACTGCCGCCGGACATGTACGGCCTGACGGTCGGCAAGGCGTGGATCCTGGAAGAGATGGGGCGCCTTGAGGAAGCTCTCGCCCTGCTGCGGGCGGACACCGATCTGCGGCCGTCGGAAGTGGCCGAGCTGCTCATCCGGCATGGCCGCGCCGCCGAAGCCATCGCCGGAATGCCCTCCCTCGCCGAACAGCATGCGGCGAGCCGGTGGCGTGAGGCGGCCATACAGGCCAACAGTGGCCCCAACGACCCTCCCTTCTAGCGAGGCGCCAGCCGCAGGCGGTGGAGCCCATCTCCGCCTCCGGGCGGTGTGGCTCCCGAGGCTCGCTGGGCCTCCTGGGGGCTTCTGGGGGGCTCGTGGGGCTCCTGGGGGGCTCCCGGGGCCTCCTGGGGCTCCCGGGGCTCCTGCCCACGCCGTGCCCGATCCGGTTGCTCGATGCGTCGGTGGTCTACGGGGAACGCGGCGGGCCTGTTGAGGCCACCCGTGGGTCGTTTGCTGAGGACCTTTCGTTCCCGATCACTTCCGTCGGCCTCGGTTGTCGTCGATGATGTCTGTGTGACTGACCGCATCAGCGCTCTCATCTCGGCTTTCGGCGTCCTTGTCAGCCTGATGCTGCTCGTTGCCGCTCTTCGTGAGTACTGCTCCGGGGCATCGGTCCTCTGGCTCGTGGCCGGGATTGTGGTCTTCCTCAGCGCTTTGTACACGCTCGTGCGGGATGTGCGGCGGCTTCGCACCAGCAGCCCGGCCGCCTGACGCGCAGTGCCGTTCCGCTTGGCCCCGCCGGTCGTTGTTCGTGTGGGTGCCATCGGATGACGTGCGGTGGGCGGGACCGCCCCGCCACTACCGCGCCATCGAGGAACACGGCCAGGTCGTGGTCGCTGTGGGTGATGCAAGCGGGTCTTGTTGCAGCTGTCGCCGGCCTCGGCTCCAGCGCTCCCGGCCGCTGGTGGTGTGCCGGCACCGGTCCGGGCTGCCCGTCCACTCCCCCACTGGCGTTCCCCGTCTGCGCAGCTGCTGTACTCACTGCGGGCGCCAGGCTGCCCGGCCACGACCGCGGCGGCGGCGCGCCGCGGTCGTGGCGGACAGGGGCCCGGGGTGTTTGCGCGTATGCGGAAAGGCCCTTGGTCCGGTGGTCGGGAGCACGGTGTGCCGGCCGGCGCCGGCCCGGTGGGCGGCGTCAGCAGTAGAGGTTGGCGCCGGGGGTCGTGCCGAGGATCTGGGTGAACCGCTGGTAGTTGTTCACGCGGCTTTGCACCTGGGCCGGGTTCTTGCCGTCGCACTCCAGGGAGCCGTTGATGCTGCGGATCGTCTGGCCGAAGCCGGCACCGTTCACCATGGCGTTGTGCGGGGTCATGCTGCCGGGGCCGGTCTGGGTGTTCCAGTACCACAGGGCCGTCTTCCAGGCGACGGCCGAGTCGTTCTGCACCAGCCAGGGGTTGTTCAGCAGGTCGATGCCGAGCGCGTCGCCCGCCGCCTTGTAGTTGAAGTTCCAGCTCAGCTGGATCGGGCCGCGGCCGTAGTAGGCGGCCTGGCCGGCCGGGCAGCCGTAGGGCCGGCTCCAGTCGCAGTAGTGCGGGTAGTTGGCGGTGTTCTGCTCCACCACGTGCACCAGACCGCCGGTCTCGTGGCTGACGTTGGCCAGGAACGCCGCGGCCTCCTGCTTCTTCACCGTGTCGCTGCCGGTGTTGGCGAAGGCGGGGTAGGCGCTCAGGGCCGCGGTGAGACCGCTGTAGGTGTAGAAGGGGTTCCGGTTGGGGAACATCTGGTTGAACTGCGCTTCCGTCACGACGAAGCGCGTGTCGGGTGTGCCGGGGCCGCTGTCGCAGGCGTACGGCTCCCAGTACCAGGTGCTGATGGTGGGGTCGTAACCCGGGTTGGCGTGCTCGGCGATGTACGCCTTGCCGTCGGTGTAGCGGACGATGTCACCGGCGTTGTAGGACTTGCCGGCCACCCAGTTGGGGTAGCTGGAACACGCCGCTGCGGCGGCGTTCGTGGCCGGGAGCAGCACCGGGGCGGTGCCGGCGAGGGCGACGGCGGCCAGGACGGCGGAGAGACGGCGTCTCGACACAGGATCAACTCCTTTGCGCGACACGGCCGCACCCCAGGGCAGGGCAGGGCGCAGCAGGGCCCGCACTGCGCGCACCGGCAGGGCCGGGCAGGGGGTGGGGGCGGCCGTGGTGGGGGGCTACGGGAGCACACTCAACCGTGTTGGTCTGTACCAGTCAAGGGTGTAGACCAGTCACACATGGACGGCTCGTCAGCGGAAGCCGGTGCCAGGCCAACCGGCGCCAAGCGATGGGGAGTTCTCACCGGTGTGCGGGGGCGCTCGCCGTCGATTCCGGTGCCGTACCCGGGTGGCGTCCGGGGCGATCCGCCGGTGGCCTTGGGGTGTCGCTTCCGCGCGGATTCGGGGCGCGATCCCGCCGTGGGGCAGGCCAGTGACCGCGCCCGCCCCGCAGCGGCGCGAGGTGTGTGCGGGTTGGCCGATCTGCTCGGCTCCGGTGCCTCACACGCCGGTCCGGTGGCCTCAGGACCCGGGTTTCCTCACGGCTGGGTCCTCGGTCCCGGCGTCCTCGGCTCCGGCCGCCAGGACCGTCGCGCGGAACGAGGCGACGAGCGGACGCAGATCGGTCCGGTGCCACACGGCCCGGAGGGGCACGGACCGCTGGAACCAGGGCAGTTCACGGACAGTGACGCCCGAGAGGTGGCCGTGCAGCATGCTCTCCTGTACGAAGGCGCTGCCGAGTCCGCAGGCCACGAGGCCCAGGGCGGTGAGGGGTTCCGGGGCCTCGAAGCGGATGTCGGGGGTGAATCCCGCGGCGGCGCACGCCGCGACGAAGTCGTCCCGCCAGACGTGGTCGTGGTTGTCCTCGACGGCGATCCACGGCCGGCCGTCGAGGTCCTGGGGCTGGATCTCGGCCGCGTCGGCGAGCGGGTGGTCGCTGGGCATGGCCAGCAGCAGCGGGTCCTCGAGCAGCAGCGTGCTGCGCAGGTCGGGATCCGACTCGGGCGGGGCTTCGGTGACCAGGGCGATGTCCAGGCTGCGCTGGCGCAGGCCCTCGAACTGCTGGGCGGCGGTGAGGTCGTAGAGGGCGACGTGGACGGCGGGCCGCTCCTCGTGCAGGGTGCGCAGGGCCCGCGGCAGCAGGCCGGTGTGCATGGCGTCGTCCACGTAGCCGATGCACAGGCCGCCCTCGTCGCCGCGGCCTAGGCGTCGGCCCAGGTTCTCGAGGCGGTCGGCATGCCGCAGCAGGGCCGTGGCCTCCGCGAGGAAGACGCGGCCGTCGGAGGTGAGCCGGATGCGCTGCTGGCTGCGTTCGAAGAGCGTCAGGCCCAGGTTCTTCTCGAGCTGGGCGATCTGCCGGCTGAGCGGGGACTGCGAGATGTGCAGGCGTTCGGCGGCCCGCCCTACGTGCTCCTCTTCGGCCACGGTCACGAAATAGCGAAGTTGTCGCAGGTCAAGCATGTAAGACCTCTGGGGACTCAAGTATGTCGAAGCAAGTCTTGGACAGTCTGACCCGTCGATCCTAGCCTCGGTGGAGCAAGGAGCGCGGACCGGGAGAAACCTCCCCAATGCCGCGTATCACCATCGAGACGAGGATCTTTCCCCGTGAGCATCAAGTCCCTTCTCCCCGGGCGGCTCGGCTTCGGTACCGCCCCGCTCGGCAACATGTTCCGCGCGATCCCCGACGACGAGGCCCACGCCACCGTCGAGGCCGCCTGGGACCAGGGCATCCGCTTCTTCGACACGGCCCCCTTCTACGGCGCCGGACTCGCCGAGTCGCGGCTCGGCGAGGTGCTCTCCACCAAGCCCCGCGACTCCTACGTCCTGGCCACCAAGGTCGGGCGGGTCATCCTCGACGAGCACGAGACCGTCACCCCCGACTTCGGTGAGAAGGGCGGACTGTTCGAGCACGGCAACCCCAACAAGATCGTCCACGAGTGGACCGCCGAGGCCACCGAGCGTTCCATCGAGGACAGCCTCAAGCGCCTGGGCACCGACCGCCTCGACATCGTCTGGGTGCACGACATCGCTCAGGACTTCCACGGCGATCTGTGGCTGAGCAAGTTCGAAGAGGCCCGCACCGGCGCCTTCCGCGTGCTGTCCCGGCTGCGCGACGAGGGTGTCATCCAGGCCTGGGGCCTGGGCGTCAACCGCACCGAGCCCATCGAGCTCACCCTCGCCCTGGACGAACCCCGGCCCGACGGCTTCCTCCTCGCCGGCCGCTACACGCTCCTGGACCACGACCACGCCCTCGGACGGCTGCTGCCCATGGCCCAGGAACAGGGCGTCGACATGGTCGTCGGCGGCCCCTACAGCTCCGGCATCCTCGTCGGCGGGACCCACTTCGAGTACCAGCAGGCGCCGCCGCAGATCATCGAGCGCGTCGAAAAGCTCAAGGCCCTCACCGGCCGGCACGGCGTGAGCATGAAGGCCGCCGCCCTGCAGTTCTCCCTGGCCCACCCGGTGGCCGCCGCCGTCATCCCCGGCGCCACCCGCCCCAGCCGCATCGCCGAGGACACGGCCGCGCTGGCCGAGGACATCCCGGCCGCCTTCTGGAACGACCTGCGCGCCGCCGCCCTGGTCAGCCCCGCGGCCCCGCTCCCCCACGACGCCTGACCGTCATCCCCACGCCAGAAACACCAGCAACACCAGCACCACCCCAGGAGAAACGCCCATGGCCTCCACGTCCGTCTCCCGCACCATGCCCGCTTCCCCCGAGAAGGTGTGGGACCTCATCGGCGGCTTCGACGCCCTGCCCGACTGGCTCCCCTACATCCCCCACAGCACCGCCCTCGACGGCGGCCGCGTCCGCAAGCTCGCCAATCCGGACGGCGACGTCATCATCGAGCGCCTGATCAGCTTCAACGAAGCCGAACGCCACTACACCTACGCCATCCTCGAATCCCCCTTCCCCGTCACCGGCTACCTCTCCACCCTGCGGGTCCACCCGATCGACGGCCGGGACGACGCCGCCGAGGTGCAGTGGTCCGGACGCTTCACCCCCAACGGCGTCAGCGACACCGAAGCCGAGGAACTGTTCGCCGGGATATACGCGGACGGCCTCGACGCCCTCCACCAGGCTCTTTCCGCCTGACCCCCGCCCGCCGGGACGCCGCCGAACCGCTCAGCGACGGTCGGGACACCGCCGAACCGCTCACCGACGGTCAGGACCCGCCGGACCACACAGCCCGGACCCGCCTCACGCGGGTCCGGGCTGCGGCGTCACCACCTCCCGGTCCTCGCCGAGGGTTCCGCCGCGGCCCCGGCAGCCGAGGACGCCGGGAGGCGGCAGCCGAGGTGGCGCGAGCCGATCGCGATGTGCGGCTCCAGCCGCCCACCGACCCATGCCGCGGGCAGTGGCTTCCCGAGCCCGGCCCACCACCCCGGTCCCGCCCCGGGGCGGGCAGCGTCGGCCGACAGTGTCTGCGCGCCGGGTGCCGGCTCCCGAGCGCCGCTCGGTGGAGTGAACGACCGGCCCCCGCCGTGTCCTGCGGGCCTGCCACCACCGTTGAGCTGATCATGCGAAAGATCTTCCCCGCGGCCTCCGGCCATCCGACGGGCCGCCGGACGGACTGAACCGTCCTCATGCCCACGCACCCACGCCGCGCGGCGGCCCTCGCACTCCTCGCTCCGTTGTGCATCATCACCGCCTGCACAGCCCCCGAGCCCCCAGCGCTCACCGACAACGACACCGTCGCCGCCGCCCAGCTCCTGCTCACCGACCGCTGCCTGACCCGCCAGGGCCTCACCCCGCCCCGCCCTCGGCAGCGCCCGTCCCATGCCGAGGAGCAGCGCCGGGTCAGCGAAGCGCTGTTCGGATCCGGACCAGCCGAACTCTCCCTCACCCTGCCCGGCGGCCACGAGGTCCGCCAGCACACCGACGGCTGCCTGGCCCAGGCCCAGCAGCGCCTCTACGGCGACCAGCAACGCTGGTTCCGCGCCTCGACCCTCGTCAACAACCTCAAAAGCCGGGCCCCGGAAGGCGAACGGACCGCCTACCGGGAACTGCGGGCACACGCAGTCCGCACCGCCCGGGCCATCCTCGAATCCGCACCCGAGAAAGACACCTCACGATGAAGAAGCCCGCCCTCCTGGCCGCCGCGCTGATCCTCGCCGCCGGCACCTCCCTCACCACCGCCACCACCGCCTCGGCCGCCGACTGCCCCAGCGGCCACTTCTGCGCCTGGGAGCACGCCGACTTCCAGGGCCAGCGCGCCAACTGGCACGGCGACGACGGCTGGTGGGAGGGCCACATCGCCGACGCCGACTCCTCGTGGGCCAACCACGGCATCGAAGGTCCGGGCATCCCGAGCTACGTCCAGGTGTTCGATGCCGCGTGGCAGGGCGGCGACATGACCATCTGCCTCGCCCCCGGCCAGGAAGTCAACTGGAACGGCGTCGCCAACGACCGCGGTGACTCCCACCGGTGGGCCATGAGCTGCTGAAGCCCCCTACTCCGCCCCACCCCCCGCCCCACCCCAGCGTCCCGGCCGGACGCGGCGGAACAGCCCCGCCTCGACCGGCCGGCCCGCGCCGTGGCTACGGCGCCCAGCAGGCGCACGGCTACCGAGCCGCGACTGCATGCCGGCCAAAAGGCCCCGTGTCGCGGGTCTCGAGAACGGGCCGTCGGCTCCGTTCTCGGTATACCGGTGGCCTCGAAGGGTCGCGCAACGCAGAGGGAGAGACCGTCATGACGCTTCAGCGGATGGACAACGTCGGGATCGTCGTCGAGGACCTGGACGCCGCCGTCGCCTTCTTCACCGAACTGGGCATGGAAGTCGAAGGCACAGCCCAGATCGAGGGCCTCTTCGCGGACCAGGCCGTCGGACTCGACGGAGTCCGCAGCGACATCGCGATGATGCGGACTCCGGACGGCCACGGCAAGCTGGAGCTCGCGCAGTACCACACCCCCGCGGCGATCGGTCACGGGTCGCACAACCCTCCGCCGAACACTCTGGGCCTGCACCGTGTCATGTTCGCCGTCGACGACATCGACGACACCATCGCCCGCCTGCGTCCCCACGGCGCCGAACTCATCGGCACCGTGGCGCAATACAAGGACATCTACCGCCTCTGCTACCTCCGCGGCCCCTCAGGCATCGTCCTTGCCCTGGCCGAACAGATCCGCTAGCGGTCGATCTGCGTCCCGCCTCTTCCCTCTCCGAGCGAGCCGGCGCCCTCACCCTGCGGCTACAGCTCGATCTCGATCTGCTCCACGTCGGTGAACTCAACGTCCAGGCCGTGTGCGCGGGTGTTGTTGGCGCGGAAGTACATCTGCGCGAGGCCCTCGGCCGCGATTCTCTGGAGCTGTTGCTCGGTGGCGCCCTGGTCCCGGGCGGTGAAGAGGCGGTCGGCGAACTCGGGAGGCAGGGCCTGGGTGATGTCGCGGATACGGGCGTCGTCGGTGGTGCCTGGCGCGGCGGTGAAGCCGAAACGGGCGCGGGTGAAGACGACCAGGCCGTCGGTGGACGCCGCCCTCTTCTTCGCCCTGGCCCGCACCTGCGGCTGCCAGCGCTTCCTGACCTCCCGCTCCATGCGGTCGCGCAGGTCGCGCCGCGGCCGTTTCAGCTGTCCCTTGACGTACCGCTCCACGGTCCGCTGCGAAATCCCCAGCACTTGCGCGGCGGCCCTGGTGCCCTTGAGCTGCCTGACCAGGTATTTCATCTGCGCCTGGGCGCTTTTGGGGATGGGGCGGGTGAAGGCGCCTTCCAGCGCGCGGTCCAGGCCGTCACCGATCGAATCCGCCATGGCGGGCTACTCCCCCTCCCCCGCGGCCGGGTCGGTCTTGATCAGGTTGGCGATGTTGAAGACGCCGCCCTGCTCCTCGAACTGCTGCTCGGCCCATAGCACGGTCCGGGTGCCCTGGTGCTTGACCATGCCGGGCGAGACGCCGAGGCGGAACGACCCCGGGACGGGCTTGCCCTCCGGCGTGTGCGGCAGGAAATCAAGCGGTGACGGGCCGGGCGAGGGGTACACGAGGGCGTCGGTGCCGATCGCCACCGGGTAGACGTCGGCCGCGGCGGCGGTCTTCATCATCTTCCGGTGCATGCTGACGCGGACAGTCGACAGCACAGCCGCCCGGATGTCGGGGCGCCACGTCGGGCGCTCCAGGGCCGGCCACGACTCGTAGTACGGCACCTGGCCGCGGCTGCGCTGCCGCAGCTTGCCGATACCGCCCTTCGCCGTCGCCTTGATCGCCTTCAGCAGCAGGGCCAGCGCCGGGTCCGCGTCCCTGGAGCGGGCCATCGCGTCCAAGAATTCCTTGCCGCCCAGGTCCGTGGTGACGCCGAGGTCGGCCATCGTCGCCACGTACGCGTCGCGCAGCCGCTTGTACCACGGGTCCAGGTAGCGGCCGGTCCGGGTACGCACGTACGCCTCGATCGGCGCGACGTCGAAGCCGAGCTCCACCGCGTAGGCGACGGTCGGGGTGGCGTACCAGGCCGGGCCGGTCGGGCGCTCGCCCGTCGGCGTGAACGGCGAGGGGAGCCGGTCGGCGTCGACGGTGCGGCCGTTGATGCGTACGCGGGAGAGGTCGACGTGGGAGAGGTCGACCAGCCACGAGCCGGGCAGCGCCGGGTCGAAGGCGGGGTTGCCGGTCAGGTGGGTGGGGCCGTTGAGGCCGACGGTGAGGCCGTTGGCGGCCGCCGCGAACGCCATGTTGACGTCGATGGCGACCAGATACGGCTGCATGCACTCGTCGTCGGTCAGCGGCCGGCACCAGCTGTACGGCTCCTCCAGCAGCATCTCGGCCGGGGTGCGCTGGTGGTGCCGGGCGAACTTCCCCTTGAGGATGGGGTGCTCGTCCGGGACCTCGCACTCCACCACCTCGTACACCGCGGTGAGCGCGTCGTCGTTGAACGCCTGCCTGAACTCGCCGGTGGCCTCGTCCTTCTCCGCCCGGGTCGGCGGGCGCAGCGCCGTCATCAGTTCCAGGCCGGTGACCGCCGTGGTGCCGCGCGGCGTCATCACCCGGTCCGCGTACGTGCCCAGGAACCGGGCCAGGTCCGCCGCGTGCATGGTCGGCAGCCGCGGGTTGTTCTTGTCGTCCCACTCTTCGACCGGCAGCGCGCCCCAGGCCGGGATACACAGCTGCACACAGCGTCGGCGGGAGCCCTCCGGCTCGCGGAAGACGCGGGCCCACGCGCCGAATCCGCGCTGGGTGAGCTGCTGCCCGGCCTTGGCGATCTGCTTGAGCACCTTGTGGCCGGCCGCGAGCCGTCCGGCGCGCCGCTCCTCCGGGGACAGCTCGGTGGGCAGGCCGTAACGCTCCAGCGCGGCCGGGGTGAGGACGAGGACCGGGTCGGCGTCACGGCCGTGACGGTGCAGCCGGGCCTGGCCGAGCTGGGCCTCGGTCAGGGTCCAGTCGACCAGCGCGGGCAGGGTCTTGGCGGGCACGTCCAGGACCAGGCCGCCGACGCAGTACGCCACCACGTGGCCGTCGTCGTCGACGTCGACCACGGCCAGCGGGCCGTTGGCGAAACGCCCGTCGGTGGCCGCTGCCGTCTTCTTCGCGGCCGGGCGCCGCGACGACGCCGAGGGCCTGGTGGTGGGGGCCGACCGTGACGCGGTCGACCGGGCGGGAGAGGTGGGTCGGTCCGATCGGGGGTTCTCAGGGTTCGTGGCCGCGGCGTCGGATGCTTGCGCTGTGGCCGGAGTCGGCGTCTCCGGCATCGGGGTTGCCGGGCCGGTCAACGTCTCCGGTGCGGGCGCCGAAGCGGACGCTGTCTCGGGAGCCGAGGCGGGAGCGGGGAAGCGCTCGGCCAGCTTCTCCAGCAACCGGGCATAGGCAGCACGCTGCGGCGGTCGCGGCTCGTTCCTGCCCGACTCCCAGCTCGCGACCGTCTCGCGGCGCGTCTTCAGCGCGGCCGCAACTTGAGCCTGACTGAGCCCAGCGGCTTCGCGAAGCCGCTTGCGCTCAGCCGGGTCAGGGAGAGCATCCTGGGCGACCTGCTCGAGCAGCGCATCCACCGCACTGAACAACTGATCCTCAGTAGGCACAGAACCCACCTCCACCCAACACCCTACCTAAATCGCTCACCGACTCACACGTCACTTCGCACACAGATCGAACAAAGGGTTAGGGGAGTAACGGGGACAGACGTATGTGGGAACGCCATCCTGCAACACGCCGCTGTCCGACCCGTTCCGCCTCGTTACTCAGTGAGCCCCGCCCGACCAACATCCCTGGCAGGGGAGCGTCGTGATCGCGTCGGCACCGGCATCACGTCGCGGTGTCGGCCGTCTCAGTGGCGTCCCTTCAGCTTCTTGGCCTCGGTGAGGATCCTGCCGCGCTCCAGGAAGCCCACCCCGCGCTCCCGGAGCATGCGGTCGACCTGGTGCTGCCTTTGGCCGGTGGAGAGCAGGCGGGCCGCTTCGGTGACCAGGGCCTGCGGTGGAGGTGCGGTGAGCGTGGAGAAGGTGCTGGTGCGGTCGGAGGGCGCGCTGTCGCGGGAGATCCGCACCCGCAATCCGTGGGACCGGACGTGCACGCGTCGGCCGTCCCGGGTGGCCAGCAGGTATGCGCCTACCAGCCAGCAAGCGGTCAGGATGCCGATGAATTTGAGTACGTCCAGGGGCAGCGGGCCCGTGTAGGTCGTCTCGTCGCCGATCGAGCCCAAGGGGGCCATCAGGAGAGGCACTGCGACCAGTACGCGCCAGTTGCGCTGCCAGAAGCTCCGGTTCGGGGCCGGCGTACGGCCCGGGGCCTGTGGGGCCGTTGGGGATGCGGGTCGGCGGTGGATGCGGCGGGCGGTGTCGTTGACCGGGGTCATGGTGCCGTCGAGGCGGTAGCGGAACAGGGCGATGTCCCACTCCTGCGCGTAGGCGACGGCGGTCGGGGTGTAGTCGCTGCCGGTGAAGAAGATCAGCTGGGCCGTCGAGCCCTTCGGCCGCGCGCCGACGAAGCGCTGGAGCTCCGGCCGTCCGACCTGGGAGGCCTGGTACTTCACCTGGCCCAGCGCGGCGCGTGCCCGGATGTCGATGCCCGCGTCGGGCCCGCCGGGACGCGCGGTGGCGTCGGTGTACCCCCAGTGCCGCATCCAGCGGGCCGCGTTGTGCTCGGCCTGCTGCCACGACGAGATCTGCATCGGCCGTGGTGCGCCGGCCTCGTGTACCGCTCCGCTCACGTCGTCCCCCTCCTGCGGCGTCCTGCCTGCTCATCGTATGCGGCGCCGTCGGCGGCACGGACGCTGTGGCCGTCGTCCTGTCGGCGGCCTCGCCCTGTCTCACTCCTGCCCGCACACGCTTCGGTACGGCACGTCCGGCAGGTACGCACGCCACTGGGACCGCGTCAGCCCTCCCTCGGCTCGGCGGCACGCCGCTTCGGCGACGCGGTCGGGGTCGACGGTGTACCGCTGGAGGGGCACGTGGAGGCCGGCCGCGAACACGGTGCCGCCGTCCGGGGAGAACGCGAGGGAGGTGATGTCGTCGCCGGCGGTGGCCAGGTCTGTGCCGAGGGGGCGGCGGGTGGGGACGTCCCACATTCTCAGTGTGCCGGTGGCCCCTACGGCGACCAGGACGGAGCCGTCCGGGGAGAAGGCCAGTGCGGTCGTCGACTCCGGGTCGTCGGACGGGCCGTTCAGGGAGGTCCCGCCGGACAGGATGCCGAGCGATGTGCCCCGCCGTACGTCCCACAGGGTGATGCGGCCGTTCAGGTCGAGCAGGGCCACCGTGTCGCCGTCCGGGCTGAACGCGGCCACGGCGTGGGCGTCGAGCCTCGCCTTCGGGGCGGGAGGTCCGGCTGTGGGGACCAACGTCCCGTCGTCGTGCAGGAGCATGCGGCCGTCCCCGGAGATCGCGCTGACGGAGCTCATCCCTCCGGAATCGTGCGGTTTTCTCGGGCCGGTGACGCGGCGCAGTCTGCGGCCGTCGGCGGCGTTCCACACGGTGAGAGTCGGGCTCATACCGTCGGTCGTCGTCAGTTCCCGGCCGTCCGGGCTCAGGGTGAAGTCCGAGAAGCTGTCGGCTGGTAGCCGGACCGTGCTCAGCCGGCGCTCGCGGGCCGTGTCCCAGACCGTGACGTGGGCAGGGCCCGTTCCGTCCTCGCTCGGCCCCCGGCTGACGGCCAGGCGGCGTCCGTCCGCGCTCAGCGCCAGTCCCGGCGTGCTCCACGGGTCGTCCGGCCGGGCCGCCGGAACGGCGGGTATCTCGGACCGGGGCCGTCCGGTCCGGGTGTCGTACAGGGCGACGTGCCCGGTCTCATCGCCTCGGTCCCTCAGGACGGCCAGGGTGCTGCCGTCGGCGCTGAGCACCGCTTCGTCGGCCGCGTGCCGGTGCCATGAGGGCCGCACCACCCGGCTGATGTCGACGGTGCGGACGACGCCGGTGTCGCGCGTCCCCCGCGCGACGTAGCGGAGCACGCCCGCCCGGAGGTCGATGGCGAGTTGCTCCGGTACGTGGTCCTTCAGCACTTGGCGGAAGAGGGGGTCACTCGACCGGTCAGGGCTCCACAGCAGGAGCGCGCCGTCGCTCACGCTCGCGACGAACCGTCCGTCCTCGCTGATTGCATGATGCTCCATGGTCACACCGTCGATTGCGGCCAGCTGCTTGCCCGTCACGGTGTTCCAGCGGCGCAGGCCGTTGGAGCCGGACACGACGAGGACGCGTCCGTCCGGTGCGAACGCCAGGCTGTCGTCCGGCCCGCACGCGGGCCGAGCGGACCAGTCGACGCTCCGGCCGCGCTGCGTACGGAGGTCCCACAGACGCAGGCCCTTGGGTGTGCACATGGCGAGAGTCCGGTTGTCCGGGGCGATGTCGTAGGCCGTCGTGTCCCCGCCGGGCAGGGTCCCGTCGTGCAGGCGCCGTCCCTCGACGTCCCATACCCGGAGCCGATCCCCGGTCTGCGAGGTCCATGCGCGTCCGCTGGAGCTGAAGCCGTGGGCGGCCACGGTGGCGGTGATGGCGAATCCGGCTCCCGGTTCGCCGGAGTCCGGGGCGGGCTGGTCCGGCAGGGTGACCGCTTCCTCGGCCTCCCCTCTCGCGGAGCCGGGGACCCATGGTCCGAGGAAGCGCTCCTCGTGGACGTCCCACAGGCGCAGGCGTTCCCCGTCGTCGTCCTCGACGATGAGATGCCGGCCGTCGGGACTGGCGGTGGGCGGGAACACGCCGCCGGGCGGCGACCGATGGCTGCTGGTCCGGCGGCGGGTGTCCAGGTCCCACCGGGTGATCCCGTCGGGGCCGTCGAGGCTGAGGAGAGTACGGCCGTCGGGGCTCAGCGCGAAGCCGTCGACCAGGCCGGCGCGGTCCGGAGCGAACGGGGGATGTTCGTTCTGGCCCAGGGCGCCGAGGAGCGCCGAGCGGGTCTCCGGCACGGGGTTCAGCCGCCAGGCCGCCACCGCGAGCCGGAGGGCGAGTACCGGATCGGAGAAGCGCAGGGAGTCGGCGGTGGTCGCGGCGCGGCCGGCGGCGGCCTCCAGCTGGCGGCGGTCGGAGGTGCGGTTCTGCTGCCAGGCGACGACTCCCGCGACCAGGGCGAGCACGAGCAGCAGCGCTACGGAGGCCACCCATCCCCTCAGGCGCCGTCGTTCGCGGGTGAGGGCGGAGCGGCTGGCGGTGAGGAACTCCCTTTCCACCGGGGTGAGATCGGCGGCGGCCTCCGTGCCGGTGAAGGCCTCCTCGGCCTCCGCCAGGCGCGCGCCCCGGTAGAGGGCCCCGGGGTCCCGATTCAGCCCGTGCCACGCGAGGGCCGCTTCGGTGAGCCGTCGCAGGGCGTGCAGTCGGTGCCGGTCCTCCTCGATCCAGCCGTGGAGCCGGGGCCAGGAGGTGATGAGCGCCTCGTGGGCGAGGTGGACGGTGTCGCCGTCCAGGGTGACGAGGCGTGCCCGTGCCAGCCGGTCGAGGACGGCGTCGGTCTGCTCCGGGGCGTCCGGTCCTGCCGTGCGCAGCTCCGCGCGGTCCACGGGACGGCGGGTGTCCGCGGTTCCCTCACCCGGCGCGATCAGCCGCAGCAGGATGCGCCGTACCGTGGCGGCTTGTGCGGGGGCGAGTTCGCCGTACAGCTCCTCGGCGGTCTGCGCGACGGCGCCCCGTACGCCGCCCGCGGCCTCGTACGCCCGCAGCGTCAGCATGCGGCCCGAGCGCCGGCGCCAGGTCTCCAGCAGTGCGTGCGACAGCAGGGGCAGTCCGCCAGGTTCGTCCGCCACCTCGTCCAGGAGCCGGGCGGTCAACGTCCGTTCGACGGTGAGGCCCCGTACGGTCGCGGGCCGGACGATCACCTCGCGCAGTTCCTCGCGGCTGGGCGGCCCCACCGGTAGGCCGGCTTCCCGTATGACGCGGACCAGTGCGGGGTGTTCCAGGCAGTGGCCGTAGAAGTCCGCGCGGACGCCGAGGACGACGCGCAGCCTGCCGGCCGGTTCGAGGGAGGTGAGCAACCGGTCGATGAACTCGGCGCGTTCGGCCGGGTCCGCGCAGAGGGTGAACACCTCCTCGAACTGGTCGACCAGTACGAGGGTGTCGCCGGGTTTGCCGGCGGGCCGCAACCGCTCGGCGTGGGTGCGGAGCGGATGCGCGCCGGGCGTCAGGATGCGGATGGCGGCGAGCGGGGTCTCCGGTCCGGCGCCTTCGCGGAGCCGGGGGACCAGCCCGGCCCGCAGCAGGGACGACTTGCCGCTGCCGGAGGGGCCGAGCACCACCGCGCAGCGGTGTTTCCGCACCAGGTCGACGAGGCTCTCCACGAGCTGGTCGCGTCCGAAGAACACCTCCGCGTCCCCGGGTTCGAACCGCGTCAGGCCCCGGTACGGCGACTCCTCGGCGTCGGCGTCCTCCCTCGGCACGGCCGCCAGTTCCTCGGCGGCGGCCCGCCAGCGTTGCTCCCATACGTCCGCGTCGCCGCCGCACGCCGCCGCGTACGCGAGGGTGACCGCCAGCGTCGGCAGCTTCTCCCCCGCCGCCGCCTGCGACAGGGCGGGGGCCGAGTACCCGGTCCGCTGTGCCATCGCCCGGTACGTCGGCGTGCCCGCCTCGGTGCGCAGCGCCCGTAAGTCCGCCGCGAACCGCTGCACCGGACCCGCGTCCGGGTCCAGCGGCTTCTCCTTGCGCCCCATCCCGTGTCCTCCGCTCCCCCGCCGGCCTCGCCCGCCCCTCTGCCCCGCCTGTCCCGTCTATCTCGTTTGCCCCGTTTGCCTCGATCGGCTGACGGTGCTCCGACAACGCGGCCCGGCACAGCCACCGTAGAACCCGCCCTCAGCGACGGGCAAAGCGGCTCCCCGCGTCCGACGGATTGTTCACCTGCACAAATGCGGGCTGCTTATCAACGTCCGGCCCGCTGAACTCGATGTCGAGCGGCACCGCGACGGCGCCGCCCACCGCCGGTCCGGCTCCCCCCAGGGGCCCGCGGCCGGCGAGATCCGACACGAGAGAGGAACGGCTCATGACCGAGCCCACACCGGACCAGCAGTCGCCGTACCCCGTCGGCGGCGCGGGGATCTTCGACGTCGACCCCAGCCAGGACGACGTCAGCCAGGACCCCGCGGTCGCCGTCGACGGCGACATCCAGGCCCTTCCGGAAGACATGGAGATCTGACATGGGCAACGTCCAGGGAATGCTCACCGCGGCCCGCAAGCTGCTGGGGGTCAGGGAGAACCCGCCCGGCTCCAACAACAACATCGTCACCCGGTGGTACGGACTGCGCGGCCCGTGGTGCAACATGGCCGTCAGCTACGCCGCCGCCCACTCCGACAACCTGGCGGCGATCGGCGGCAAGTTCGCCTACACCGTCGCCCACGCCCGCTACTTCCAGAAGAAGGGCCGCTGGCACTACGGCATCGGCGGCATCCGCCCCGGCGACATCGTCTTCTTCGACTGGTCCGGCTCCCGCTCCATCGGTGCCATCGACCACGTCGGCATCGTGGAGGCGGTGCACTCCAACCGCACCATCACCACCCTGGAGGGCAACACCTCCGACGCCTTCCGGCGCCGGCGCCGCAACTCCGCCTGCATCGTCGGCTACGGCCGGCCCGCGTACAAGGGCGGCAGCGCCCCGATGCCCAGCGGGGACGGCATCCTGCGGCGCGGCTCGAAGGGCAACGCCGTGAAGACGCTCCAGAAGAACCTGAACACGGTGCTGAAGACGAAGCTCGTCGTGGACGGCGACTTCGGCCCGGCCACCGAGAAGGCGGTCAAGGACTTCCAGGCCAGGTACCGCCTGACCGTGGACGGCCAGTACGGCCCGAACTCGGCGGCCATGATGAAGGCCGTCCTCGCCGGCCGCGACAAGCCGATCCGGCCGAAGGCCCTCGTGCAGCAGGTGGAAACCCTGAAGGTCGACGGGGAGTTCGGTCCGGCCACGTGCGCCGCGCTCCAGCGGTCGCTCAACAGCCGCACCAAGGCCGGTCTGGAGGTGGACGGTGCCTTCGGGCCGCTGACCATCAAGGCGCTGCAGGCCTATCTGAAGGTCGCGGCTGACGGGATCGTCGGTCCGAAGACCCTCGCCGCCCTGCGGACCCACCTCGGGGCGAAGCCCGAGGGCGACTGGGACGCCGACACGACCCGCCTGCTCCAGAAGGCGCTGAACTCGGGCTCCTTCTGATCCCTCCGCACGGGCCCCGGCCGGGAGACCGGCACGGAGGAGGCCTCACGGCCGGGGTCCGGCACTCGGGCGGGGGCGTAGGGCTGCGCGCTGGATGTACGGCTGGTGGCCGCCCGGCGCGCGGCTCAGCAGGGTCTGGTGGCTGCTGATCTCCCCTGAGGAGCCGCTCCGATCACGGCTCATCGGTCCGACGCTGGGCCGTCCGCCAGCGAGGTGCTTCGTCATCCGGGACATCCGGGGAAGCGAAATGGAACGGCACCCCGAGGTGACCGGCCAAGGCCCGGCCGGCCTCGGCGGCACGGTCCGCGGCAGAGCCGTCAGCACGGTCGTGGACAGTCGCCAGGTGGCCCTCACCCGCCGGATCGTCCAGGACGGCGACCAGCAGCACAAACCAGCCGTGGACGGTATCGCCGTCCCAAAGGGCCTCGATCGCAACAACGCGACCCGGCAGCGCCTCGGCACGAGCCGCCGGCGAAGGAAGATCGAGAGGATCGGGCGGCTTTCGTCGGACACGCTCACCAAGCGCTTCGTAGCGTGCGTGCACTACCCGTTCCGCCTCGACCAAGCCCAATCCCAGCGGACGCAAGGCTTCCCGGACGGACCTGACCGCCGGCAACCGGTGATCGCGCAACACCGCCGCGTCGACTTCCCGCCGAGTCTGCTCCTCCAGGAAGTCCCACCAGCCACTCATCGGGCCACCAGGACAGTCGCAATCCCGCTGGAACAGGCGGTGCCGGCGCACGTGTGCCCGCGAACCTTCGCCAAGGGCTCCCGGAGCTTCACGGGCTCGCGGTGGTGGATGAGGACGGCAGCATCTTCGTGGGCGTCAGCTTCTTCGGGCGCTGCATCCTCGATGCCCACCATGAGGAGCTCTTCGAGGTTTCCCTCGTCCACCTGCCGCACTGCCACCCGACCGACCATGCCGGTTCCCCTCCGCTGAGTGCCGGACACCGACTGTTGATCCTCACGTTCTGTGTGGTGTTGTGCCAGCGGTTTTCGGCAAGGCCGACAGCCGGTCGGGCAGCCGGTTCTCAACCGGCGCCGTCGGTGAGCGAGGCCAGGTAGTCGTCCAGCAGCTCGATCTGTCGCTCTGGTGGGAAGGATGCCGGGTCGAACAGGGCTTGGACGACCAGGCCGAGGACGAAGGACTGGGCGCCGGTCGCGATGTGGGCCGGGTCGCCGGGGGGCAGTTCGCCCAGTTTCTGGGCGGCGGCCACGCGCTCGGTCAGGTTGTCGCGGCTTCGGGCGTACTTGCGGGCGTAGTCCGCGCTCAGGTGGGGATCGGAGAGGGCGGTGTCCCAGGAGGAGACCCAGATCCGGTTGGTGTCGGTGGCCTTCGGGGTCAGGGGCAGGATGTCCAGCAGGGCGTCCCGCAGGGCGGTCAGGCCCTGGCCTGTCTGGCGGCGGGGGCGGGAGAGAGTGCGCTGTTCGAGCAGGTCGAGGGCGTATTCCACCAAGGCCCGTTTCGTGGGGAAGTAGTGCGTGAGCAGGCCGGTCGTCGCCCCCAGTTCTGCGGCTACCGCGCGCAGGGTCAGGCCCGCGAAGCCGCGGGTGGCCATCACCTGCCAGACCGCTTCGGAGACGTCGCGTCGGCGGGCCTCGTGATCTCCCTTGGTGCGTGGCATGTTCCCACGCTACATTGCCGTAACGCTTGTTATGTGAATGGGAGGTGCTTGGTGTTCTCACTGCCGCTGGGCGACGGCGCCCGCCTCGCCGCGCTGGAGGTCTGGCACGCCGAGGAGTTCGCCGGTCATCTGGACCGGGCCCGCGACCACATCCGCCCCTGGGTCGGGCCCGCGTTCGTCACCGACGACATGGAGGGAGCGCGGGCCACCCTCGCGCGCTATGCCGAACGCCAAGCCGGCGACGGGGCGCGCCTCTACGGCATCTGGCGGGAGGATGCGCTGGTCGGCGGGGTGATGTTCACCGACTTCAGCGCCGCTGCCGGCTCCTGCGAGATCGGGTGCTGGCTCGAGCCGTCCGCCCAGGGCCACGGCCTGATCACGCGCGCCTGCGGGGCACTGCTGGACTGGGCCTTCACCGTCCGGGGACTGCACCGCGCCGAATGGCACTGCCGCGCCGACAACCACCGCAGTACCGCCGTCGCCAAGCGCCTCGGCATGACGCTCGAAGGCGTGCGACGCGAGGCATGGCCCTATGAGGGCGTGCGTTACGACACGCAGCTGTGGGCCGTCCTCGCCGACGAATGGCGGACCCGAGGTGATGAAGCGAGCGGCGTGGCTCTGACGCAGTGAGGGGTCATGGCTTCGCCGCCCCGCCCTTCCGCCCCACCAGTCAACCGGGAGTTCTCGTGCACGAGAGAGTACGACGGGTACTCGCCGCCCTTCAGGAGAAGGGCAGCACCGCGGACATCGTCGAGCTGCCCGCCGCCGCCCCGACCGCCGCCGACGCCGCCAACCAGCTCGGCTGCCCCGTCGGCGCCATCGCCAACAGCCTCGTCTTCTCCGTCGGCGGCGAACCCCTGCTCATCCTGGCCAGCGGGGCCCACCGCGTCGACACCCGTCTCGTCGCCCGCCTGCTGGGGGTGGGCCGCGGCAGGATCCGCCGTGCCGACCCGGCTTACGTCCTCACCGTCACCGGCCAGGAAGTCGGTGGCGTCGCCCCTGTCGGACACCCCCAGCCACTGCCCACCCTCATCGACCTCACCCTGGACCAGCACCCTCACATCTGGGCCGGCGCCGGCATGCCGCACACCGTCTTCCGCACCACCTTCACGGAGCTGCTGAAACTGACCGACGGCCGGCCCGCCGTCATCGCCGCCGGCTGAGCAGCACACGCCGACGCGTCAGCAGCTGCGCGGGGTTCGCTCTGCCTCCGTTCGGGTGAGCGGCGCGGGAGAGGGAGGTCATCCGGAACCGGGGCGGGAGATGCTCGACACGAGGGCGCGGCGCTGGAGCCCTTGGCGCGCCTCATCGGCCGGATCGTCGCGGGGGCCGGGCATCTGACGCCACTGTTCGGTCAGATCCAGTATCTGATCGCCAAGGTCGGTCTCACGGGTGATCTCGCGGACGTGCTGCTGTCCGACAGTCTGGTGCGCGAGGTGCTGACCGGGGACCTGCTCACCCACCTGGTGGCCGGCGGTCTGCGTTCGGACCTCTGGGGGCCGTCCCGGACGCTGCTTCAGTACGTGCGTCCCACCACGCTGCGCGTCACCGCCAACGGTTACGCCGTACTCGTCCGCCGCGCCGACGTGCAGTGGGCGCCGGCCGAGTTCACCGGTCATTGTCGTCGTCTGGTCCAGGAGTACCGCGAGCGCGGGCAGTATCCCGTGAACGGGGCCGTGGAGATCCGGGTCACCGGTCTGGACGATCCCGCGTGGAGCGGTGTGCCCGGGGCCCGGCCGCCGCTGCTCTCCCCCGTCCGGCCCCGCGCGGACCGTCCGGAGTGGGACACCGCGCTCTGGCTCGGCATTCTCACCATGCCCGGCACCCCGCATCTGCACCGCTTCCTCCGTGACGTCGAGCGGTTCCTGTGGCGGACGTTCGACGGGACGCGGGCCGCGCTGCGCGTCGAGTGGTCCAAGGGCTGGGCGTACACGGACGACGCCGCGTGGGCCGACCAGGAGGTGATCGACCGCCGCGTTCCCGACAGCCTTCGAGCCGGGGGCGGTGAGGGGTGGGACGAGGCGGTCGCCGTCCTGGACCGTCATGATCCGCACCGGATCCTCGGTACGGCCTTCCCGGACTCCTTGTCGAGCTGAGCCGAGGCCGAACACCCGCTCGTCGGCGCTCGCGCCGGCCGTGGCTCTGGTCACCTGCCGGTTCCGCAGGTCGCATCCCCGGGATCAGGGGGTAACCGACCCTCATGAGGAGCACAGACAGTCGGGTGCCGTCCCGTGAGGGCGGAAGATCCGGCGCGCCGGTCGGGGGGTCAGGCCGTTCTGGTGTCCGAGGCCGGTGCGTCGTGGCGTATCCGCGTGGCCGCCGCCGTGCAGAAGGCCTCCAGGCCCTCCAGGAGGGCCACGCGCTTGGCCGCGGGCATGTGGGCGAGGACCGCTTGCAGCTCCTTCTGTCTGCGGGCGCGCAGGTCGGCGAGGAAGGCGCGACCCCGGGTGCTGAGCCGGAGCCGGACCTCGCGCCGGTCGGTCGGGCCCACCACGCGGTCGACGAATCCGGCCGCCTGCAGTCGGTCGCACAGGCGGCTGGTGGAGGGCGGCGTGGAGGCGAGGGAGTCGGCGAGAGTGCCGAGGTTGATGCCCTCGTGATGTTCCAGCATCAGCAGGACACGCAGCTGGGAGGCGGACGCGGGCGCGGTCGAGGCCCTGCCCCACAGGACCTCCAGCAGTTCCGCGGCCGTCGAGGTCACACGGGCGACCTCGTCGGGTTCTGGGCGGGGGCGGAAGGCAGTCACGTCACACTCTCGCAGGCACTCGGATGGCGGCCAGCGTACTAGGCGAGTGCGCCGGCGCGGCTGGGCGTGGGCCTTCGGCGCAGCCCGGGTGAGCGGTCTCGTGGTCGGAGCGAGACCGGAAGGTGACAAGCAAAGGATTGGTGTATTCCCTATCGTGAACAGATTTGTGACCGCTGAACGCGCCCTGCGCACGGCGGCACCGCACGAACTGCTCGACGCCGTCCGGCGGGTGCTGGTCGCGGAGTACAAGGCGGAGTCCGTCGAGCTGTTCATGGCCGACTACGGTCTGACCGTGCTCCAGCCGGTGTCGGTGCTGCCGCACACCCTGGAACCGGTGTCCGCGTACAGCAGCGCCGCGGGCCGTGCCTTCGGCGCCCAGGAGCCGTTCGTGGAGCCCGTCGGGGACGGTGTCGTGTGCGCGCATCTGCCGGTCACCGTCCGGGGCGACCGGCTCGGCGTGCTGTCGGTGACGCTGCCCGGCGGGGAGCACGTACAGGGCTGTCTGGACGAGTTGGCCGAGGTGGCGGACGTACTCGGCCACGAGGTGATCGTCGCCGAGCGGGACACCGACATCTACCTCCAGGCGCGCCGCAAGGACCGGCTCACCCTGGCCGCGGAGATGCAGTGGCAGCTGCTGCCCGGGCGGTCCTGCTCCCGGCCCGAGTACGAACTCGGCGCCCAACTGGAGCCCGCCTACGCCATCTTCGGTGACAATTTCGACTGGTCGGCGACGGCCGACCGCCTCATGCTGTACGTCACCAACGGCATGGGCGAGGGCATCGAGGCGTCCCTGCTGACGAACCTGGCCATCAACGCGCTGCGCAACGCCCGGCGGGCGGGCATCCCCCTCGCCGACCAGGCGGCGCTGGCCGACCAGGCGGTCTACGCCCACTACCGGGGCCGCTGCTATCTGTCGGTGCTGATGTTCGACTTCGACCTCGCCACGGGGCACGCCCGGGTCGTGGACGCCGGGTCCCCGCAGCTGCTGAGGCTGCGCGGCCGGACCGTGGAGCGGATCACCTTCGACGCCCAGTTGCCGCTGGGCATGTTCGAGGAGACCGACTACGTCGCCCAGGAGTTCCGGGTGGAGCCCGGCGACCGGCTCGTCTTCGTCAGCGACGGGGTCTACGCCGTCGCCTCGCCCAGGGGAGAGCCGTACGGGAACGCGGCACTGACCCGTGCGATCCAGTCCACCCGCCTGCTGCCCGCCGCCGAGGTGCCGCGCGCGATCCTGCGGGAACTGACCGGACATCGCGGCGGTTCCGTCCCGGACGACGACGCCCTGGTGGTCTGCCTGGACTGGCACGGCCGTTGACCGGGCGCAGCGCGGGAATCGCCGGCACCGCCCCCGAGTTGCGGACGCGTGTTGTTTGCACCACAGCCCGCCGCTAATGTTTGTCATACGGCAATTATCGGCTGAAGGCATGCCGACCGGCACCCGCCGGAGCCCAGGTGACAGGGAGAGGCAGTGTCGGAGCGAGCAGCGACCACCGGGGCGGCAGCGCTGGAGCTGAGCGCCTTCCTCAGAAGGCGGCGAGAGCAGATCGCCCAGCGCTGGGCGGACGCACCCCTCTTCCGGACGGTGTTCACCGTCTCACGCGACGAGGCGGTGGAGGCGGGCAAGGCGGTGGTGGACGCCCTCGCGGACGTCGCGGCCGACGGGCGGCTGGACAGCATCACCGCACCCGGGTTCGCGGCGGTGCGCGAGCAGTTGGAACGTATGGCGGCTTCGCGCACCCGCTCCGGGTCCGCGCCCGCCCAGATCGCCGAGGAGGTCGCCGGCCTGCGCGAACCGGTCGGCGAGCTGCTGCGCGGGGAGTTCGAGGACCCGGACGCGGCCCCGGCGCAGGAGTGCGCGCTGGCGCTCGCCGTGCTGATGGGTTCCCTGCGCGTGGTGGTGATGGAGACGGCGCTCAGCGCGGGCGAGGAGCTGATCGAGCGGCAGCGACAGCAGCTCCTGGAGGTGGCCACTCCGGTCATCAAGCTCTGGGAGGGCGTCGTCGCCGTACCGCTGATCGGCACGCTGGACAGCGCCCGCAGCCAGGTGGTCATGGAGAGCCTGCTGGAGGCCATCGTCGACCAGCGCGCCGAGTACGCCATCCTGGACATCACCGGGGTTGCGACGGTCGACTCCCTGGTCGCCCAGCACCTGATGAAGACGGTGGCCGCCGCCCGGCTGATGGGCGCCGAGTGCGTCGTCTCGGGCATCCGCCCCGCGATCGCCCAGACCATCGTCCACCTCGGCATCGACCTGGGCTCGATCGTCACCCGGGCCGACCTGGCCGACGCCCTGGCCTACGCGCTGGGTCACCTGGGCATCGTGGTCTCCCCGCGGGCCTCGGCGGGCGTGAGCCTGCGGTGAGCGGCCACTCCGCGGCCTCGGTGCCCGTGCTGGCGCTCGGTGACGTCCTGCTGGTCACGTTGCAGGGCGAGTTGTACGACACGGCGGCCGAGCAGTTGCAGCACGACATCACGCGGCGGATCGCGCACGGTTCCACTCCGGTGAGGGGCCTGGTCATCGACATCTCCGGGGTGGACATCGTCGACTCGTTCCTCGGCCGTGTGCTGGCCGAGATCGCCGCGGGCGCGGGGCTGATGGCGGCGCGCACGGTGCTGGCCGGTATGCGGCCGGCCGTGGCGATCACGCTCGTCGAGCTGGGGCTCAGCCTGCCCAATGTGACCACCGCGCTCCATGTCGACAAGGCGCTGACCCTGCTGGGCCGGCCTCCCTCGCTCGGCCCGCCGACGCACCCGCAGGAGAGCCCATGACGCAGGCCGGCCGCCTCACCGCATCGGTGACCCTGCCCATCGGCTCGGACGCCGATCTCGCCCGGGTACGGCAGCTGGTGCGGCAGGCCGCGATCGAACTCGGTTTCGGGCTGGTGCAGCAGACCAAACTGGTCACCGCTGCCAGCGAACTGGCCCGCAACACGCTCGTGCACGGCGGCGGCGGGCACATGGAGATGACACGGCTGAGCAGCTCGCAGAGCCGCGGGCTGCGGTTGTCGTTCGTCGACAGCGGTCCCGGCATCCGCGATGTCGAGCTGGCGTTGACCGACGGGTACACCACCGGCGGCGGACTGGGCCTCGGGCTGAGCGGAGCCAGGCGGCTGGTGCAGGAGTTCACCCTCGACAGCCGCCCCGGGGAGGGCACCACCGTCAGCGTCACCGCCTGGGCCTCCGCCCTGGGACCGCCCCTCCCCCGCTCGGAGGCGACATGAGCAGGGTGTGGGACATCCCCGTGCACGACTCGACACGGGTCCGGGACGTCCGGGTCGCCGCCGAGGCGGCCTGCGCCGTCGCCGGTCTCGGCGTGCACCGGGCGGCCGCCGCCGCGCTGGTGGCCACCGAGCTGGCGACCAACCTCCTCAAACACGCGGGTGGGGGGCGGGTCGTGATCAACCTGGTCGGTGAGTCGGGTACGGCCACACAGGCCGCCGGGACCTGCGGGGCCACCGAGGTCGCCCGGGCCACCGAGGTCGCCGGGGCTTCCGCCGCCTCCGAGGCTTCCGCGATCCACGAGGCTTCCGCGATCTCCGAGTGCTCCGATCGACGAGTGCAGATCGTCTCCGTCGACCACGGCCCGGGGATCGATGACGTCGCCGCGGCGATGCGGGACGGCTACACCACCGCCGACTCCTCGCTCGGTGCCGGTCTGGGCGCCTGCCTGCGCGTGTCCGACGACTTCGACCTGCACAGCCGCCGGGACCGCGGGACGGTCGCCGTGGCCCGCATCGGCGCTGTGCCGGCCGCTCAGCACGGGGCGCCGCGCGGGAGGGCGGCAGGGCCTCGGGTGGGCGGCATCAATCTTTCCCTGGCCCGGGCCGAGCACTCGGGTGACGCCTTCGGCTGGACCCGTTCCGGTCCGCTGCTGACGCTGCTGCTCGCCGACGGTCTCGGCCACGGTGTCCGGGCCGCGCACGCCTCCTCCGCCGCCGTGGACGAGCTGCGCCGTCTGGTGGCTCTGCCGCCCACGGACATCCTGCGACGCCTGGACGCGAGGCTGAGGAAGACCAGGGGCGCTGCCGTGGCGGTGGCCCAACTGGACGACGATGCCGGGCAGTTGTGCTTTGCCGGAGTCGGCAACGTGGGCGGTCGGCTGCGCACCGGGGCCGGCTGGCAGCCGCTCGTCTCCCACCCCGGTATCGTCGGCGCGCATTTCCCCGCGACCGTGCCGCTTCAGCAGGTGCCCTGGACTGCGGAGAGTCTGCTCGTCCTGCACAGCGACGGTCTGCCGGGCCGCTGGACGCCGCCGGACGATCCCGGACTTCTCGCCCACGATCCGGCCGTGGTGGCCGCGGTCGCCCTGCGCGACGCGAGCAGCGCCGCGAGCCCGCTGCGCGACGACACGAGCGTGGCCGTACTCTGCCCCGACCGCCGGACGGACCCCCATGACCGCCTGCCCTGACGTCTGGAAGATCAGCACAGCGGTCGACGCCGCTCGCGTCCGCATCCTCGCCGCCCGCCTCGCGGCGGAGGCCGACCTGCCGGTCCGCGAGCAGGCCCGGCTTCTCAGCGCCCTCACCGCGCAGTTGCGTCGTTGCCTGGTCAGCGGCGAGGTGGGGGATCTGCTGGTGGAGAAGCTGCCACCCGCCTGCGACGACGCACACGGCACGCTGCGTATCGCCGTGCGTCCGGCGGGCCATCCGCCCCAGGAGCCGCCGCCGTGGGAGCTCACCGTCGCCTGCCGCGAGCCGGGTGCCCACCGCGGGGCAGCTCCCCTCCCCGAGCCCGCCACCGTGGACGAGGCAGCGCTGGCCGAAGCACTGCTCGCAGCGGACGACAGCGTCGCGCAGCTGCTGACGTGGCTCGACGAGCAGGAGGAGCTGGTCCGGTTCCACCGTGAGGAGTTGCACCACACCAATCAGGGCGTGCTGGCCCTGCACGCCGAACTGGATGCCGCGGCACGCGGCCAGCGGGCGATCCTCGACGCGGAACGGGCCGCTCGGGCGGAGGCGGAGCGAGCACGCCGCCTGCTCACCTTCCTCACCGACGCCAGCGCCGCGGTGACCGCGTCACTCGACCAGGAGGACATCGTCGAGCGCCTGTCCGGGCTTCTCGTCCCCGACTACGCCGCCCACGTGGACGTCTGGCTCTTCGACGACGAGACCACACCAGCCGGCACGCCCCGGCCGGCCGCCGCCGTGGCAGCCGCCCGCACCGGGCGCCCGCAGCACGCGGCGGCCCACCCCGGCGGGCTGCCCGACGTCGACGACCTGCCGCCGTCCGCGCTCGCCCCCGACCGGCCCCTGCTGTGCATCCCCCTGCTGTCCCGGAGCCTGCAGGGCGTGCTGAGCCTCACCGCACCCGACCCCGACCCCGCCCCGGCACCCGCCTCCGCACCCGGCTCCGGGCCCGGCCCCGCCTCCGGCTCCCGCTTCGACGCCGACACCAGCGTGATGCTGATCGAGCTGGCCCGGCGCGCGGCCATCGCCCTGGACAACGCCCGCCGCTACGAACAGCACCGGGACACCGCCCAGGCGCTGCAACGCGCGCAGCTCACCGATCTCCCCGCCACCGACGGCGTACGACTGGCCGCCCGCTACCTGCCCGCCACCCGCGGCCTGAACATCGGCGGTGACTGGTACGACGCCTTCGTCCAGCCCGACGGGAGCCTGCTCGCCGTCATAGGGGACGTCACGGGGCACGGTCTGCACGCGGCCGTGATGATGGGCCAGTTGCGCACCGCGCTGCGCGCCTACGCCGTCGAGGACGACAGCCCCGCCCGCATCCTGACCCGGCTGCATCGCATGCTGTGCCACCAGCAGCCCGCGCTGTACGCGACCGCTCTGATCGCCCGCATCCGGCCCGACGACCCGCAGGTCGTCTGGGCCGCCGCCGGTCACCCGCCCGCCGTGGCGCGCTCCCCCGAGGGCACGGTCCGCCTCCTCGACGCGCGGCCGGGCGTCATGCTCGGTGTGCCCCTCCCCTACACCTACGAGGATCACTCCGCCGAACTGCCACCCGGCTCGACCCTCGCCCTGTACACCGACGGACTCGTCGAGCGCCGGGCGCAGGGCATCGACCCCGGCATTCAGCGGCTGGCGCAGACGCTGGCCGCGGTGACCCCGGCGGACCTGGAGGATCTCGAAGCCTCCACGGAGTCCATTCTGAAACCGATGCTTCACGACTCGGAGCGCGACGACGACGTCTGTCTGCTGCTCTGCCATCGCGTCGCCTAGCCGCCCGTCAGGTCTCCGCGGACGGCGGCTCCCAGGGGTCCTGGGTCGTGAGGAAGGCCCGTAACCCCTGGAGCAGCGCGGCGCGCTCGGGCGGTGCCATCGCGCCCAGCGCCTCCCCGAGCGCCCGAGCCCGCTGTGTCGCTATGTCGGCCAGCACGTGATGTCCGTGCGGGGTCAGGCTCAGGCGTACCTCGCGTCGGTTGTGCGGGTGCAGGGCGCGCTCCAGCAGGCCCGCGGCCTCCAGTCGGTCACACAGCCGGCTGGCGGTGGGCGAGCCCATGTCCAGCCGCTCGGCCAGTCCGGTGAGGTTCACGCCCGGTGATCTCTCCACGACCCGCAGCGCGCGCAGCTGTTGCAGCGACAGGCGCAGAGCGGCCTCCTGGGCCGCCAGTGACCACAGGTTCGTCAGGCTCTCCACGGCGTCAGCGATCTCCGGGGCGAGGGGCTCCGGACCAGCACCCTCGCCCCTCATCCGGTCGTCGCCAGGGCCGAGACGCGTCACACACTCATCGCTTTCGGTAACCTCAGGGGCTTACTCATGCCGCTCACTTCCATCGCAGTACCCGATGAGCGGGGCCGCAAGCCGCCCAAGGGCTCTGACGTCCTGTCAGTCAGTGGTGACGGCGCCGACGGCAAAGGTGGTGCGTGCACTCGCAAAGTTTCCTGCGCAGGGCAGGCTGCGTGTCGCGCCGTCGTCCGGACGGCGGGGCGCCGAGGGATGATGGCCGGCATGGCACTGATTCTGGTGACCGGAGCGAGCGCCGGGCTCGGGCGCGCCGCCGCCGACGCGTTGGCGGGCGACGGGCACGACGTGGTCGTCCATGCCCGGAACGCGGGCCGTTTCCCCGGAGCGGAGGACACCGGCCGGTGGGCGGGCCTCGTGACCGGGGACCTCGCGCGTCCGGAGGAGATCCACGACGTCGCCCGCCAGGCCGCCGCGTTCGGCCGCTTCGACGCCGTCATCCACAACGCCGGTGTCCTGCGCTCGCCGGAGGTGGCCACCGTCAACACCGTCGCGCCGTACCTTCTGACGGCCCTGATGGACAAGCCGGGCAGGCTGATCTACCTCAGCAGCTCCATGCACCGGACCGGCTCGACCGACCTGCGACGGCTCTCCTCCGGCAGGGCCTCCTACGACGACACCAAGCTGTGGGTCACCACGCTCGCGCTCGCCTGCGCGTCCCGCTGGGAGGGCACGTCGAGCCATGCGGTCGATCCCGGCTGGGTGCCCACGCGCATGGGCGGCCGGGGCGCACCGGACGACCTGGTGGCCGGGCACCGCACCCAGGTGTGGCTCGCCACCCACGAGGACGTGACTCCGCACACCGGCGGCTACTGGTACCACCAGCAGCCGCGGCCACCGCATCCCGCGGCGCGGGACGAGGAGTTCCAGGCCGAGCTGATCCGGGCCTTGGAGGCCCACACCGGCGTAGCGCTCGGCTGAGCCGGCACGTCACCGACCGCACGCCCCCGCGCCTTGGGGCTCGCCCCGGGGGCGCGGGGGCGCGGGGGCGCCCCCATGGCCGCGCGGTGATTTCTCACGAAGTAAGCACGAGATCAAGCCAATCACCGCAGCCTCACCACTCCCCCCTTGCCAGCGCTGGGTGCTCCGTATATTCATGGCCGCCAGCGACACAGGAGTACCGGGCCCATGAGGTCCGAGAGAACGGGGGAAGCCTGTGGAGTACGAGAGTCTCCTGACCCGCATCGTCTCGGGCCTGGTGATGGAGCCGCGGCACCGGCCGAGCGTGGGCAGCAGGCTGCGGCGCAAGGGCGGGCCGCCGGTCATCGAGGTCGTGGGCCTCGACCGGACGCGGCAGAACGGTCTGCTGTGGAAACTCCAGCAGAGGTATGCCGGGCGGCTGCCGGTGAACGTGCCCGAGGTCCCGGTGGAGAAGGGTGTCGCCGAGTCCTTCTGGTATCTGTCGACCAGGATGTCCGGTCTCAACGGCCCCTACGGCCGCCGCAGTCCTGCCTTCCCCCGCTTCCACCTCGGGCTGCTCGCCCACACCTGGGCCGCCGACCACGCCGACCTCGGTCTGGACCGGCTGCAGCACGCGCACCGCGCTCTGGTACGCCATCTGGGCCGGAGACACGAAGAGGACACGCTCGAACGCGATCAGCTGCTCCGTGATCTGGAGCCGTCGCTGTCGGCGGGCGGCATGGTGGGCGCCCTGCTGGCGGTGCTGTCCACGGCGGTGCGTTTCCTGACCGGTCGCCCGCGGCCGGACCGGGTGGCCCTGCGGTGGTGGGGAAGGGCACTGAGGGTGCCGAAGGGCGGCGCCTTCTCCAACCGCGAGGCGATCGCCATCAGGCTGTTCCACTTCTTCCGGCCGCGCCCGCCGCGTCCCGGCGACCCGTACGAGGTCCGCGCGGAGGAGGCCCGCCAGGAGGCGTCCCGGGTGGCCAACCGGAACGAGTACCTCATCGCCGCCTTCCTCGCCGACATCGACGCGCACTACGGCCTGCTGCGCCGGCTCAACCGGAACCAGCCCCCGCTGATGCTGCTGCAGGTGCACGACGCGGAGGGCCGGGCCGTGCTCGACACCTACCTCGACGCCCACCGGACGCTGCGCCGCGTGGTGGGGCGACGGACGGTCACCCACCCGGTGGTGCTGGTGGTGAGCGACGACGACGCCGGCGCCCGGCTGACGGCGGCGCCCTTGGATGAACTCGAAAGCCTCCTCGACACCTGGACTCTGCGCCTGGAAGGCGACGCGCGTGAGCGGAGGCTGCTGCGGGTGACGGTGCGGGAGGCAGTGGCGGGACGACGGCCGACCACGTCATCGGAGGAGGGGCAGTGACAGAGACTCCGGCCAAGCCCGGGCCCGGCCCGGTGGCTCTGGCGGCCATGGCCGTGGGCGTGGTCCTCGCGCTGCTGGCCGCCTGGTACCTGTGGGACAGGTTCGGCCCCGAGGAGCCCGACCCGTGCGGGCCGGGTCTGAGCACCGTCAACGGCGAGTGCATCGGCGTCAGCGACGGGGGCGGCAAGCCCTTCATGGACAAGCTCGCGCAGGTGATGGCACGTATCAAGGAGGAGAACGACCGCATCGACGACCAGACGCATGTCACCATCGCCCTGATGATCCCGATGACCTCCGACCACGAAGAGGTCAGAGAGCAGATCCTGCACGAGGTGCAGGGCGCCTACATCGCGCAGTACTTCGCCAACGGCGCCACCAAGGCCGAGAAGCAGAGCGGTGGTGAACACCCCAAGATCCGGCTGGTCCTCGCCAACCCGGGGAAGAACCGTGACCAGTGGCGGCCGGTGGCCGACCAGCTCGCCGAACTCGCCGACGACAAGAAGCACAACCTCCGTACCGTCTTCGGGTTCGACCTCAGCGTGCAGCCGACCGCCGACGCCATCGCGTACCTGACGAAGGAGAAGAAGATCCCGGTCGTGGGCGGCCCGATCACCGGCAACGAGTTCACCGGCTACCCCCTGTTCGCCCGGATCGCGCCCACCAACAGCGACCAGGCGGACGCACTGATCCACTTCGACAGGAAGCTGGACCTCGAGCACGCCATCCTGGTCAAGGACACCCGGGCGGACCCGTACAACGAATCGCTTCTGCAGGCCTACGAACGCAAGCTGCACCGGTCGCCGCACGAGCCGATGCCGTTCGAGTCCGAGGGAACGGACGTCGAGGGCGGTCTGTCCAGCGAGTTCAAGCGCATGGCCACGGACATCTGTGTCCTGCGGCCGCAGGTCAACACCGTCTACTTCGCGGGCCGTCCCACCCATCTGCGGCAGTTCCTCAACGAGCTGGCCAGGAACCGCCCGTGCAAGCAGGAGCCGTTCACGGTGGTCAGCGGATCCGGCGCGTCCACGCTCTACGCCGACAAGGAGCTGGACTGGGACGCGCTGCGCGGCCTGCAGGGTGACGGCGGCAGGTGGGAGGGCAAGGTGACGGTCCTGTACACCTCCATCTCGCACCCCGACGGATGGCTCAGCACCCGGCCCGAGCCACCCGAGACCGGCGGTTCCCCGGCGGTGGTCCGCGAGCTGATGCGGCGGCTGGAGGCACCGCCTCCCGTCGGACCGATCGGGCCCGCCGACATCTACGACTCACGTACCGTCTCCGTGCACGACTCCGCCAAGACCGCCATCGCGGGCATCCGGCTGCACGCGGAGAACCGCAAGAGCGGCTACGTTCCGACGCTGCGGGAGATCGGAACCGACTGGAACGCCCTGCGGGGCGTGCACAAGGTCGACGGGGCGAGCGGCTGGATCTGCATCGACAACCAGGGCAACGCCTACAACAAGGCCGTCGCCGTGGTCCGGCTCGACCCCGAAGTACGCGCCGAGCGCCCCACGTTCGTGGGCCTCGCCTGGCCGGAGAAGAGCCCACCGCCCAAGGGCCAGGAGGGCAGCGGCGCTTGCCAGATCCCCCGCACCGGCTGACGCGGCGCTCGACCAGCCGGCCCACCGGAAACCGAAATCCCGGCAGGCAGCCGGCTGGTCACGAGCCGCAGCAGCCGCCCGCCGGAGCCCTCTCGTCGGCCGCGGCTGCCGTCCCGGGTGCGCCGAGCTGCACGAGCTGGGGCTCGGGGGCCGCGCAGCAGCCGCCGGTGCCGGTCTGCTGGGCGTCGGGGGCGTCGAACAGGCCTGCGCCGCCGCAGACTCCGGTCTCGGGGAGGGTGAGTTCGACGCGGTCGGCGGACTCGAGGTCGCCGGCGATGGCGGAGACGACGGAGCGGACCTGCTCGTAGCCGGTCATGGCGAGGAAGGTGGGGGCGCGGCCGTAGGACTTCATGCCGACCAGGTAGATGCCCTGCTCGGGGTGGGAGAGCTCGCGGTGGCCGTGCGGGTAGACGGTGCCGCAGGAGTGCTGGTTGGGGTCGATCAGCGGGGCGAGTTCCACCGGGGCCTGGAGGCGTTCGTCCAGGCGGAGTCGGACCTCGGAGAGGAAGGAGAGGTCGGGGCGGAATCCGGTCAGCACGATCGCCTCGTCCACGGGCTGGAGCCGTCGGCCGTCCTCGCCCACCAGGACCAGCCGTCCGTCATCGTCGCGTTCGATCGCCTCGGTGCGGAAGCCCGTGACCGCGTCGGCGTAGCCGTCGTCCACGGCGGCCTTGGCCGCGAGGCCCAGGGCTCCGCGGGCGGGCAGCTGGTCGGCTTCGCCGCCGCCGAAGGTGGAGCCGGAGATGCCTCGGCGCAGGATCCACACCGCCTTCGTGTCCGTGCCGTCGCCGGACCCGGCGAGGTCGGCGAGGGAGGCGAGCGCGGTGAACGCGGAGGCGCCGGAGCCGATGACCGCGGTGCGCTTGCCGGCGTACCGGGCGCGGACGGCGGGGTTCTTCAGGTCCGGGACGCGGTACGTGATGCGGTCGGCCGCCACCTTCTCGCCGAGTGCCGGCAAGCCGCTGCCGCCCGCCGGGGACGGGGTGGTCCAGGTGCCGGAGGCGTCGATCACCGCGCGGGCCAGGACGCGCTCCTCGCGGCCGTCGGCGTGGGTGACGTGCACGACGAAGGGCTGGGCCTCGCGGTCGGCGTCGACGATCCGGTCGCGGCCGGCCCGGGAGACGCCGGTCACGGTGGCGCCGGTGCGGACGACCTTGTCGCCGAGGGCGTCGGCGAGGGGCCGCAGGTACCGCTCCGCCCAGTCGCCGCCGGAGGGGTAGGTCGCCGGATCGGGGCGGGTCCAGCCGGTCGGGGCCAGCAGCTTCTCGGCGGCCGGGTCGATCACCTCGCCCCAGGTGGAGAACAGGCGCACGTGTGACCAGTCGCGCACCGCGGCGCCGGCGGCCGGGCCCGCTTCCAGGACCAGCGGGGTGATGCCGCGGCCGGTCAGGTGGGCCGCGGCGGCCAGCCCGATGGGTCCGGCGCCGATCACGACGACGGGGAGGTCGCTGCTGATGGTCATGGGTGGGTCCTTCCCTGGCAACGGGTCCACGGGTGAGCTTGCTGTTTCGAGATCTGTCGATGTTTTGCACGGCCAGCATGACACCTGTTTCGATGAGCGTCAACATAGACGATCGTCGATATGAGTTCACCTCTTGCTTCGACGCGTGTCAACATAGACGTATGTCGAATGCCAACGTGCTGCCGTTGCTCGAGCCCTCCGAAGGTCAGGGCGTCGTGCCGTGCTGTCCGCCGCTGACCGAGCGGCCGATGACCGCCGACGAGGCCGAGGTGGCCGCACGGATGTTCAAGGCGCTCGGCGACCCGGTGCGACTGCGGCTGTTCTCCGCCGTGGCCTCCCACGAGGGCGGCGAGGCGTGCGTCTGCGACATCTCCGACGTCGGCGTGTCCCAGCCGACCGTCTCCCACCACCTGAAGAAGCTCAAGGAGGCCGGGCTGCTCACCTCCGAGCGCCGCGGCACCTGGGTCTACTACCGGGTCGAGCCGTCCGTGCTCGCGGCGATGGGCAAGCTGCTGACCCTGCCGGCCGCGGCCTGACGGAGGAACGGCGTGGGTGGCTGGGGGAATCCATGAGCAACGGAGCCTCGAGCACGGTGATCGTGCCGCTGACGGCGGAGCACGCCGAGCAGGTGCTGGCGATCTACCAGGCGGGCATCGACGAGGGCAACGCCACCTTCGAGACCGTCGCTCCGGACTGGGAGGCGTTCGACGCCGCGAAGGTGGCCGAGCACCGCTTCGCCGCCGTGGACGAGGACGGCACGGTGCTCGGCTGGGTGGCCGCGAGCCGCGTCTCGGACCGGTGCGCGTACGCCGGCGTGGTCGAGCACTCCGTGTACGTCCACCCGGCGGCCCGCGGCCGGGGCGTCGCCTCGGCTCTCCTCAAGGCCCTGATCGAGTCGACCGAGGCGGCGGGGATCTGGACCGTCCAGTCCGGGATCTTCCCGGAGAACACCGCCAGCCTCGCCGTGCACGAACGCGCCGGGTTCCGGGTCGTCGGCACCCGGCAGCGCGTCGGCCGCCACCATGGCCGGTGGCGTGACGTCGTTCTCGTCGAGCGGCGCAGTTCCGTGATCGACTGAGGTTCAAGCCCACCGGTGCTCGGCCCCCGGTGCGGGCTCGGGCTCGGGTTCTTGCTTCGGTGGCTGGTGTGCCGCGTCAGCCGCTCAGCAGGCGCGCGATGTCCCGGGCCGCGTCACGGGCGGGGCGGCCCACGCCGATCAGGGTGGCGGAGGCCGGGCCGGTCCAGTCGCCGTAGCCGAGCAGGTGCAGGCGGCGTTCGGCGACGGCGCGGGTGCCGGAGACCGGGATGTGGCCGCGTGGCCCGCGCAGGCCCAGCGGGGCCAGGTGGGCGAGCGCCGGCCGGAAGCCGGTGCACCAGATGACGGCATCGGCCTCGGCGCGGCTACCGTCGGCCCACCGGACGCCGGTGGCGGTGAGCCGGGAGAACATCGGCCGCGCGGTGAGGAGTCCGGCGTCGCGGGCGGCGCGGACCGGGGGCACGGCGACGATGTCGCCGAGCGCGGCCACTCCGCCCGTGTCGGTGCGGCCTTCGTCGAGGGCGCGGCGGCGGGCGGTGGCGACGTCGAACAGGACCCGGCCGTCGATGTCGTCGGGCAGGAACCGGGGCGGGCGTGGTGTCGCCCAAGTGACCTCCACGTCGCCGGTCAGGGCGAGGTCGGCGGCGATCTGCGCGCCCGAGTTGCCGCCGCCGACCACGATGACGCGCTGTCCGGCGAAGTCGGCCGGCCGGCGGTAGTGCACCGTGTGCAGCTGTCGCCCCGAGAAGATCCCGCTGCCGGGGACGGCCGGGAGGAAGGGGCGCGACCAGGTGCCCGTCGCGCTGATGACCGCGCGGGCCCGCCAGGTCCCGGAGTCCGCCTCGACCAGGAGCCGGTCGCCGTCGCGGCGTACGGCCTCCACGCGGGTGCCGTGCTGGAGGGGCAGGTCGTAGCGCTTCTCGTAGTCGGTGAGGTAGTCCACCACGTGATCGGCGTCCGGGTAGGTCTCGCCCGGCTGGGCCGGCATGAGCCGGCCGGGGAGTGACGAGTAGGCGGCCGGGGAGAACAGGTGCAGCGAGTCCCACATGTGCTGCCAGGCTCCGCCCGGTGCCGGGTCTGCGTCGAGGACCGTGAAATCCAGGCCCTGGCGGCGCAGGTGGTAGCCGGCGGCGAGCCCCGCTTGGCCGCCGCCGACCACCACCACGTCCACGCGCTGCGTCATGATGCCGGTCGTGCCGCCGTGAACCTCCGCCGCCACGCGAGCGAGACGTACACCAGCGCCACGAGGACGGGGACCTCGATGAGCGGGCCGACCACGCCGGACAGGGCCTGGCCGGAGGTGACGCCGAAGGTGGCGATGGCGACCGCGATGGCCAGCTCGAAGTTGTTGCCGGCCGCGGTGAAGGCGAGCGTGGCGGTGCGGTCGTAGGCGAGGCCGATCGCCTTGCCGAGGGCGAAGGTGCCGAACCACATCAGCGCGAAGTACACGAGCAGCGGGAGGGCGATGCGGGCCACGTCCAGCGGCTGTGAGGTGATCGTCTTTCCCTGGAGGGCGAAGAGGACGACGATCGTGAAGAGCAGCCCGTACAGCGCCCACGGGCCGATCTTCGGCAGGAAGTTCTGTTCGTAGCTCTCCCGCCCCATCTTCTGCTCGCCGATCCGGCGGGTCAGGAAGCCGGCCAGCAGCGGGATGCCCAGGAAGATGACGACGTTCGCCGCGATCTTCCACATGGAGATGTCCAGGTGCTCGCCGTCGCCGAGGCCCAGACGGCCGGGCAGCAGGTCGAGGTAGAACCAGCCGAGCAGGCCGAACGCCAGGACCTGGAAGAGCGAGTTCAGCGCGACGAGGACGGCGGCTGCCTCGCGGTCGCCGCAGGCGAGGTCGTTCCAGATGATCACCATGGCGATGCAGCGGGCCAGGCCGACGATGATCAGGCCGGTGCGGTACTCGGGCAGGTCGGGCAGGAAGATCCAGGCCAGTGCGAACATCACCGCCGGGCCGAGAAGCCAGTTGACGACCAGGGAGGAGACCATCAGCTTGCGGTCGCCGGTGACCGCGTCGAGCTTGTCGTAGCGGACCTTGGCGAGGACCGGGTACATCATGACCAGCAGGCCGAGGGCGATCGGCAGTGAGATGCCGCCGATCTCGACCTTCGCCAGCGCGTCGTTCAGTCCGGGGATCACGCGCCCGAGCCCGAGGCCGGCGGCCATGGCGATCAGGATCCACACGGCGAGGTAGCGGTCGAGCGTGGAGAGCTTGGCGACGACGGAGGCTTCCTGGGGCGTCGCGGGCGCCTCGGTGCGGGTCACGGGCAGGCCCTCTTGGTGTCGGCGTTGGCGCGGGCGGTCTCGGCGAGGGCGGTGAACTGGCCGGCGAGCGTCTCGATGACCTCCGGCCTCAGCCGGTAGTACGTGAACCGGCCGCACGGCTCGGTCTCCACCACCCCGGCCTCGCGCAGCACCTTCAGGTGATTGGACAGGTTCGTCTGCCTGGCGCCCGTCTCCTCCACCAGGTGCGTGGTGCACAGCGTCTCGCGGGCCAGCAGGGTAACGATCCGAAGCCTGAGCGGGTCGGCCAGCACCCGGATCAGGTCATTGTCGACTGACGTCAGCATGGGCTGATACTGTCACATCACCTTCGGCTGACACCAGCTCGCACTGACCCGTGGCCGCCGGAAGGCGCGTCCCCCGCCCGCACCGCCCGCATTCGTGTCCCCCTCATCCCTGAAGGAAGAACGCATGTCCTCGGCTCCGCTCGCCTCCGTGCTCTTCGTGTGCGTCCACAACGCCGGCCGCTCGCAGATGGCCGCCGGGTTCCTCTCCCACCTCGCGGGCGACCGGATCGAGGTCCGCTCCGCCGGTTCCGTCCCCGGCGACCGGGTCAACCCGGCCGCTGTCGAGGCGATGAGGGAGGTCGGCATCGACATCTCCGCCGCCGAGCCGAAGATCCTCACCACCGAGGCCGTCCAGGCGTCCGACTACGTCATCACCATGGGCTGCGGCGACGCCTGCCCCGTCTTCCCCGGCAAGAAGTACCTCGACTGGGCCCTGGAGGACCCGGCCGGCAAGGGCGTCGAAGCCGTCCGCCCCATCCGCGACGAGATCGAGACCCGCATCGAGGCCCTGATCGCCGAGATCGACGCCCGGCACGGGGCGTGACGGGCGCTCCCCGTCATGTGGTCCACAGCCGCAGCTTGTCCGGGTTCAGTACGGCCCAGATGTGCGTGATGCGGTCGCCGACGATGTCGAACGCGTAGACCGCCACGGTCCGGCCGGCGTGCACGGCGAGCAGGCCGGGGCGGCCGTTGACGATCCGCTCGACGAACGTCAGGTCGGTCGCCCTGGCCGCGAGCTGGACCAGGAAGTGCGCCACGCGCTCGCCGCCTTCGACGGGGTGCGGCAGGGCGCTGACGTGGCCGCCTCCGTCACCGATCGCCGTCACGGCCGGGTCGAGGAGGCCGATGAGCGCGCCGATGTCCTTCGCCTCCCAGGCCCGCTTGAAGCTCCTGACGACATCGGCGGCCTCGTCGGCCGGCATCGGGCGGGACACCGGCCGCGCCTCACGCACGCGCCGGCGCGCCGAGGAGGCCAGCTGACGGCAGGCGGCCGGGCTGCGGCCGACGATCTCGGCGATCTCGGTGAAGGCGTAGCGGAAGACGTCGTGCAGGACGAACACGACCCGCTCGGCCGGGGTCATGGACTCCAGCACGACCATGAAGGCCATGTTCACCGACTCGTCGAGGGTGACGCGGTCCGCCGGATCGTCCGCCACGGCGGTCGAAACGCCGCCGAACCGCTCGGCGGGCTCCGGCAGTGGCTCGGGGATCCACTGCCCCACGTACTGCTCCCGCCGGGCCCGTGCCGAGCCGAGCTGGTTCAGGCAGATGCGGGTGGCGACCGTCGTCAGCCAGCCGCCGACCGACTCGACCGCTTCCTGCCGCTGGCGGGACATGGCGTACCAGCGGACGTACGTCTCCTGAACGACGTCCTCCGCCTCCGACAGCGAGCCCAGCAGCCGGTACGCCAAATTGAGCAGCCGACGCCGCTCCCCCACCAGCGCGGCCAGGCCCGGATCGAGCAGGCCGTCCTCCGGCCCGGACTGAGTGGTCACAGCATCCCCGTTTCGTCATCTCGCAGCGGCTGTCACTGCCGCTGCCTCTGTCACTGTCACTGCCGCAGTCACTGTCACTGTCACTGTCGACTGTTACGACACGACAGCCCCGCGAATTGTGACGTCGCCGCCCGCCTCACATTCCGTGGGGCCGCTTTGTCGTAGGGGTCGGAGCGACGTCGCTTCGCTCCGACCGATCCGCCACCGACAGGGAGGGACTGCGATGACCTCGTACGAGTCCGACATCAGGGCACTGCTGCAACGCCGCGTCGACGCCAGCCGGGCGAAGGACATCGACCGGCTCATGTCCCTCTACTCCGACGACATCGTCTACTACGACGCCGTTCCCCCGCTCCACTTCACGGGACGTGAAGAGGTCCGCCGTAACTTCCTGCGGTGGTTCGACGCGTACGACGGCCCGATCGGTCTGGAGACGCACGCGCTCACCGTCGCGAGCAGCGACGCGGACATCGCCTTCGCGCACATGCTCCACCTGGACTCGGGAACGCGTAAGAACGGGCTCAGCATCGGGATATGGGTGCGCTCGAGCGTGTGCTTCCGCCGGACGAACGGCCAGTGGCTGATCACGCACGAGCACATCTCCATGCCGATCAACCCCGAGAACCTCCAGGCGTGGTTCCCGCCGGACATGTAGCGAGACCCGGCCCCGCCGACCTTGAGTCTCCTGCTCTCGGAGCTACTGCTCCTCGACCGACAGAGCGGCGGCGATCAGGCGGGTGGCGAAGTCGCGGTCCTCCGCGATCCGGTTGATGTGCTCCGCGAGCAGGTAGGCGGTGGCCTCGAGCGCGTTCAGCTCGTCGTCGATCCAGTCGCCGTACTGCATGCGCCACAGGTTGGGGCTCAGGCCGATGCCCGCCGCGGTCACCAGGCCGGCCATGGTGGGGATGGCTTCGGGGCGGACGCTCTTGGGCATCATGCTCAGCGATTTCACCAGGTTGGGCACCACGTACTCGATGACGTCCCGGTCATGGTCCGTGTGCACCATGCGCAGCCACTGCATGAACATGTAGATGACGGTGCACACGCCGTCCAGCAGCCCCTGGGCTCCGTCGGGGCCCAGGGACTCGGTGAACTGGTCCATCAGTTGCTGCTGTTCGGGATCGGTCGTGCTCTTGCCGTCGTAGATGGCCTTCAGCCGGGAGTCGAGCACCATGAGCGCCGCACCCACGTCCCCGACGGGGGCGTACTGGGGGTCGCAGTGCGAAGACATCGGGATTCCTCCTTTTACGACCACGGTGTGCAGCGCGGCATGTCCGTACGGTAGATCCGCGATCGGGCCGGGGTCCGGGGAATCGAGATGATGGGCCGGTGGTCGTCCTCAGATCGACCGAAGGTGCTCTGCTTCCCTCAGATTTCGACGGCGCTCGCTCAGGAATCGACGGCCCCGCGGGATCACCCAGTCCGGCCGCCAGGTCCCCGCGGCGTCGTGGCCCGCCGCCGTGGTGGCGAGGTGGGCTCGGAGGGTGGCCAGTGCGGGGTGGGGGTTGTCGCGGTGCCAGAGGAGTGAGTGGGGGTAGACGAGTGTCGGGTCGGTGACCGGGATGCGCCGCAGGCCGTGGCCGGCGGGCCAGACGAGGCGGGTCTGCTCGCTCATGAAGGTCGCCAGGGCGGGTGTGTCGGCGATGGTGTCGAGGAGGGCGTCCGAGCCGAAGTTGGGGCCGGTCGCCTCGATGGTGAGGCCGAACTCGGCGACGAGGTCGTCGTAGTAGGCCGCCCATTCGGTTCCCGGGACGATGCCGGGCATCCAGATCCGGTGTCCGACGAGCCGGCCGACGGTCACCGACCGGGCGGACGCCAGCGCGTGGTCGGGGCCGGTGAGGAGCTGGAGCGGTTCGTCGAGTACCCGGACGCACGCGATGTCCTCGGGTAGGGGACGGCCGGGTGCGGCGACGGCGCGGAAGGACGCGTCGATCTCACCGGACCGGATGGCGGCGACGGCCGTGTCGATGTCGAGCAGCATCACCACGTCGAGCTCGATCTCGGGGTGCGCGCGGTGGAAGCCGCGCATCAGGCCCGTCGCCGCGCCGCGCGAGTTGATCACGTCGACGCGCAGGGGGCGGCGGCTGGTGCGCACGGACGCCTCCGCGCGCTCGGCGACGCGCAGCAGTTCCCGGGCGTGGGGCAGGAACGCCTGGCCGTCGATGGTCAGCTCGGCACCGCGCGGGGTGCGGGTGAACAGCCGCACCCCGAGGTTGCGTTCCAGCGCGGCGATGCGCTTGGAGACGGCCTGCTGGGTGACGGCCAGTTCGGCGGCGGCCTCCTGGAACCGCCCCGCGTCGGCGGCGAGGACGAAGGTCCGGACGGCGTCGAGATCCATGCCGGCACTCTATGGCCACAACTGTCGGTTGTGGCTGGGAGGCCGTGCGGTTGTTTGACCCGTGGAGACGGCGCTCGCTTTGATGCCTCCGGTCGCACACCGGTTGTGCGGGTGGGTGACGAGAGGCAGCGGGATGAGAAGCGGGCACCGGCTGGGGCGGCGGTTCGGCTGGCTCTGGGCGGCGTACGGGACCAGCGCGCTGGGCACGTGGCTCGCCTTCGGTGCGTTCCCGCTGCTCGCCATCCAGGTGCTGCACGCCGGGCCGGCCGAGGTCGCCGCGCTCTCCTCCGTGGGGGCCGCGGTGGGCGCGGTCGCGGCGGTGCCACTCGGTTCGTGGACGGAGTTCCGGCGCAAGCGGACGGTGCTGATCGCGATGGATCTGGTGCGGTTCGCCGCGCTGCTGACGATCCCCGCCGCGTTCGCGCTCGGCGTGCTCACGTTCGTCCAGCTCCTGCTGGTCTCGGTGGTCGTCGCGGCGTCCGACATCACCTTCCGTGCCGCCTCGGGCGCGTACCTGAAGACGCTGCTGCCGGCCGAGGACCTGCTCGTCGCGAACGCGCGGCTGGAGTCCACGGCCTGGACGACCACGATCGTCGGGCCGCCGCTGGGCGGCGCGGCGATCGGGCTTCTCGGTCCGGTGGCGACGGTGGTGGCCGACGCGGTCAGCCACCTGCTCTCGGCCCTGGGTCTCGGTGCGGCGGGCGGGCACGAACCGCGGCCCGATCGCCGGAAGACCGCGCGCATGCGGGCGGGAGACCTGCTCGACGGCTGGCGGTACATCCTCGCCGACGCGACGCTGCGTCCGCTGTTCTGCAACACCGTTCTCTTCAACGGCCTGGTGATGGCCACCCAGCCGCTGCTGGCCGTCCTGATGCTCGACCGGCTCGGGTTCACACCGTGGCAGTACGGCCTGGCCTTCGCCGCACCCTCGGTCGCCGGGCTCGTCGGGTCGCGGCTGGCCCGGCCGCTCGTCACCCGGTTCGGACCGTACCGGGTCCTGGTCGTGGCCGGGGCACTGCGCGCCGTCTGGCCCGTCGGTCTGGCCTTTCCGGGGCCGGGCACGGCGGGGCTGCTGCTGGTGATCGGCGTCGAACTCGGGCTCATCTTCTGCTGCGGCGTCTTCAACCCCGTCTACGCCACCCATCGCCTCGCACGCACCGCGACCGACCGGGTCACCCGCACACTGACCGCCTGGGCTGTGACGACCAGGGCCTCGACCGCGCTGCTGACGGCCACCTGGGGCGTGCTCGGCGCCCTGCTCGGCCCCCGTACGGCCATCGCCCTGGCCGGCGTACTCCTGCTGGTGACTCCGCTGCTGCTCCCCCGCCGCGCGGCAACGTCTCCCCGCGAGCCGCAGCCGACGCCGAGCCGCGCCTGAACATCCACGGCGGCCATCGACTCGGCCGGGTGCCCTAATTGCCTTTCGCCTTGCGCGCATCGGGCACTAGTGTCCCGGTGCAGCGAGTCGACCCAGAGGAGTTGCGGACATGGTCGGTCGTCCGAGCGCGCGTTGACGTTGTGGGCCGTGGCCGGCCCGTCATCGCGTGCTGCCCTTGATGTCGCGGCACAGCGAGTCTTCCTCTGCCTGAATCGCAGGCGCACCGCACCTGTTGTGCGCCGGGTGACGGGCCTCGTCGTCGGCAGATCGAGGGATCTTCGTGTCGTCCGCTTCCTCCGCCGTATCCGGTTCCGGCCGGTCTGATCCGCCGAGTCCGTGGCGGGACCGCGACTTTCGCAGGCTCTGGGTGGGTCAGACAGTCTCCCAACTCGGCGAGCACACCACCTCGGTCGTTCTCCCGCTCGTCGCCGTTCTCGCGCTGGACGCCGGCGCGGGCGAGTTGGGCGTCCTCCGTGCCGTGGGGCAGGCGCCGATCCTGTTGCTCTCGCTCCTCGTCGGCGCGTGGGTGGACCGGTGGCGGACCCGCTCGGTGATGGTGGCGACGGACGCCGGCCGGGCCCTGCTGCTGGGCGCCGCCGCCGTGGCCGGTCTGCTCGGCCGGCTCGGTCTGCCCGGGCTGCTGGTGGTCGCCTTCGCCGTCGGCGCGCTGTCCGTGTTCTTCGACGTGGCGTATCAGGCGTCTGTCGTACGGCTGGTGAGGCGGGATCAGTTGCTGCGGGGCAACAGCGCGCTGGAGGGCAGCCGGTCCGCGGCGCAGATCGGCGGGCCCGCCCTCGGTGGTGCGTTGGTGTCCCTGCTGTCGGCGCCGATCGCTGCCGCCTTCAGCGCGGTGCTCTTCGCGCTGTCGTTCCTGTCCATCCGTCGGATCCGTCGTACCGAACCGATCCCGGAACACTCGGAGCGTCCCCCTCGGGTGTGGCGACGGATCCGTGAGGGTCTCCGCTTCGTCGTCGGCGACGCCTTGCTGCGGACCGTGTGCCTGGCCTCGGCGGCTTTCCAGTTCTCCTTCGCGGCGATGATGACCGCCTGTCTTCTCTTCCTGCCGCGGGAACTGCACTTGTCCGCAACGGCCGTCGGACTGACGCTGGCGGCGATGGGGCCGGGCGCGCTGCTGGGCTCGGTCCTGGCCGCTCGCCTGCCGAGCCGGTTCGGTCACGGCACGGTGCTCGTGTCCGCGGCGGCGCTCGGCGACGGCGTGTTCCTGTGTGTGCCCGCGTTGCGTGGTTCCTCGGTGGTGACGGTTTCCGCGCTCCTGGCGATCACCTTTGTGTTCGGGGCCGCCGGGCAGTTGGTGAACGTCACGCTCATGGCGGTGCGGCAGGCCGTCACTCCGGGCGGGATGCAGGGCCGCGCGGCGGCGACGATCACGTTCGTCGGCATGGGGATGGCGCCGCTCGGCTCCCTGCTCGGCGGGTTTCTCGCGATGGAGTGGGGCCTGCGCACCAGCCTGCTGGTGACGGCCGCGGGCATGCTGTCGTCCCCGGCCGTGATGGCCTTCTCCCCGCTCGTACGTCTCGGACGGAGGCTGCCGACCGCGCCAGTCACCGAATCCCGCGTCATTAGGCCGGGATCTGACCTATAGGCCTCATAGCGTGGTGCTCGTCCACGGAACACGGACACGGAAAACGGCACACGGAACCCGGACCACCGAACCCCGCAGAAAGCCGGAGACGATGACCATGACGCATCCCGCCACCACCCCGTCCACGCCCTCCACCGACGCCGGCGCCGACGCCCACGGCGAGCGTGCCGACCTGTTGCAGACACTGGCCCACCACCGCGAGTTCCTTCGCCTGACCACGCGCGACCTCACCGACGAGCAGGCCGGGCGGCGGACCACCGTCAGCGAGCTGTGTCTCGGCGGCCTCATCAAGCACGTCGCGTCCGTCGAACGGTCCTGGGTGGACTTCATCCTGGAGGGACCGGAGGTCATGGGCGACTGGAACAACATGACCGAGGAGGACTTGGCACGGCGGGCCGACGAGTTCCGCATGCTGCCCGGCGAGACCCTGACCGGCGTACTGGAGAACTACGCCGAGGTGGCCCGCCGTACGGAGGAAGTGGTCGGCATGCTGCCCGACCTGAGCGTGTCCCGGCCGCTGCCCCCGGCCCCCTGGTACAAGCCCGGTACGCAGTGGTCCATGCGCCGGGTCCTGTTGCACATCATCGCCGAGACAGCCCAGCACGCCGGTCACGCCGACATCATCCGCGAGTCCCTGGACGGCGCCAGGAGCATGGGCTGACCGCCGGACTGGGTCGGGGCGGTGCCCGTTGAACCGGGGTCGCCGACACCTGTTGCGTGTCGGCGGCTCGCTGGGCGGACCGCGAGGGACCCTCCACGACGGACCTCAGCCGGCCGCCCCGGTGCGACCGCCCTGGTGCGACCGCCCTCCGCTTCGTCGCCGCCGTCCGGGTCGCGCGGCCAGATCGCGATGGCTGTCAGCACGGCGGCCCACACTCCGAGCGGCACGACCGGCCTGTAGTCGGTCAGCTCGCCCTTCCGGAGGCAGCGCGCACCCCGGATGCCGCCGCCGGCACGCCGAGCGCTCGGTCGCGGTCCGGGTCCGAGACCCGCACGGCGGCGAGAAGACTTGCTCACAGCCCTGGACCACGCGCTGGACGCCCTGATCGGCACGTGAGGATCCGACGGTCCACGCCAGTGATCGAGAACGGCGGGGTTCGGACGCCTCGCTCAGACGGCGCAGTCGTCGATCGAACCCCACCGCAGGAAGTCCTGGCCGTCGTCGCCGTCTTGCTCCTCGAGGATCAGGACCGCGTACCTGGTGTACGGCCAGTTGGCCCACTCCGTCGCCTCCGCCCGTAGGGCGTCGCAGGACTCCTGGGCGGCGATCTCGGCCCAGGCGTGACGCGTGGTCCGGTCCCATCCGGGCTTCTTGGCCCAGACGTACACGACCTGGGTGCCGGGGTCGACACCGACGGACATGTTGTCGTGCCCGAGCCAGTCGGGATCGTTGGTGATGCGGGAGTTGCCCTGCCACTCGGAGAAGATCCGGTTGGCCAGAGCGTCGGCGACGCGGACCACGTCCTCGTCGTCGCTGGGGATCCGCGCCGCCCGCAGCCCCGATTCGCCGGGTTGCCACTCATCGCTCTGTCCCTCACCGGGAAGGGTGCTGCCGGTGATGGACGTCTCGCAGTTCGTGTTGGCGCGGACGTCGTCCTCCCACACGATGCCCGGCCCGTCCTCGCGGGCCGTGTCCACGAGCACGTACTCGCGGTAGGCGAAGTCCGGAGAGTAGGTGCTCAGGTCGCGCAGCCCGAGGCAGGCGAGCTGAGCGAGTTCCTGTACGGCGACAGGGGGCAGTTCGTGTCCGCTGGTCGCGACGTACACCTCTCCCCGGTCGGGGTGGAACGTGATCCTGCTGCCCAGGTCCGGGTAGGCCTCGGGGTCCAGCCATGCACCGGTTCCCATGGCACCGTGAACGTCGTTCTCGGCCTTGTTCCGGGCGGGCCGGGCTTCTCTCCATGTGCCGAGCGTGGCTTCCTCCGAGTTTTCCCCGGGTTCCTGCCGCCGCGTGCTCGCCTCGTCGTCGGAGCGCTGCTGTCGCTGAGCAGCCGCGCCGCCGCTGGTGGCATCCGACTCGGTTTCGGCTGCGGTGGCGCTGCTCCTCGCCGACGGGCTCCCCGTGTCGGGCGTGGCGACGGAGAGGGCGATACCGGCGGCACTGCCCACGGCGATCGCCGCCGCAACGGTCAGCGCGTAGAGGCGCTTGCGTGAGCGAGCGGGTGGGACGTGCCAGGTGGGGTCGTCCAGGGTGGGCATGTCCCAGCCGGCGGCGATCAGTTCGCTCGTCGGCGTCATCTCGTGGCCGGTCTCCCCGCCCAGTACCTGGGTGGTCTGTCCGGCGAGGAGCAGCCGGCACTCCTCCGCGGCGTCGGCCGCGGTCACGCGCTCGGCCGGATCCTTCACCAGGGCCTGCTCGACGATGCCGCGCAGTTCCGCGGGGACGCCGTCGAGGTCGGGCTCGCCGGACATGACGCGGAAGGCGACCGCGTCGGGCGCTCCCGCACCGAACGGCAGGCGTCCCGTCGCGGCGTAGGCGACGAGCGCGCCCCAGGCGAACATGTCTCCGGCCGGGCCGGCGGCGCCCGTCCGGTAGTGCTCGGGGCTGATCCAGCCGGGGGTGCCAGTCATGACACCGGTACGGGTCACGCTGGTGCCGTCGGCCGCGTGGGCGATCCCGAAGTCCAGTACCCGAGGTCCCGCGGGCGCCAGGATCACGTTCTGGGGCTTCACGTCCCGGTGCACCACGCCGGCTTCGTGGATGGCTGCCAGCGCCTGGGCGGTGCCGGTCGCCAGGGCGTACAGCATCGCGCCGGTCAGCGGGCCGCGCTCGGACACGTGCCGGTTCAGCGTCGGCCCGGGCGTGTACTCGGTCGCCAGCCACGGGACCGCGGCGTCGGGGTCGGCGGCGAGCAGCGGGATCAGGCACGGGCCCTGCACACGGGTGGAGAGCTGTACCTCGCGGCGGAATCGCGCCCGGAACTCGGCGTCCTCGACCTGCGCGGCGTGGATGACTTTGACCGCGACCCGTACGCCCGACGGGTCGATCCCGGCGTGAACGGTTCCCATGCCGCCCGAGCCGAGGCGACCGATGATCCGGTATGGGCCGATGCGGGCCGGATCGCCCGGAAGGGGGGGAAGTACCCGCCCGCCAAAGACAGTGCTCACCGGTTCTCGTCCTTCCGCCGTGGTCCTGGGTTGCGCGATCAGGCGGATAGACGGCAGCCACGCCCGCCCCTTGGTCGTCCGGTGGATGCTATCCGGGAACTGGCGGACGGCAGGCGGGTATTGCGCATTGGGGAGCGGCTCGGCGAGCGGCGATCCCGTCCAGGCGAAAGGCCGTGGGGCGGCGGGCGCCGACGGGATTCAGGTGCCCGCCCCGAACCGCCCCTGTGGAGGCCCGCCGCCCGAGCGAGTGAGGTCAGGCCGGGTCGGCCGGGTGGAGGGAGGTGAAGGCTGTGGTGAGTTGTTCGAGCAGGGGGGACGTGGAGGGGTGGGGGTCGCGGTGGGGTGTGATCAGGTAGACGCCCCGGGTCGGTGGGTCCACGAGGCCGACCGAGGTGACGTCGGTCCGGAGCGCGCGGGTCAGCACTCCGGGGATGAGCGCGATGGCGTGGCCGGTCGCGACGAGGGCCAGTTTGCCGGGCAGGTCGGCTGCGGCGAGGTCGATGCGGGGGCTGACGCCGGCGCGGGCGGCGTGCCGGCGCAGGAGCGCCGCCGAGCCGTCGTTGTCCTCGACCCAGGTCTCGTCGGCGAGCGCCTGGACGGGCACGCGGTCGCGCCCCGCCTGCGGGTGGTCGGCGGGCAGGACGACGACCATCTCGTCCAGCCCGAGGAAGCGGTGCTCGACGCGCGGGTCGGCGGGCAGTCCCGGTGGAGCGTCGGTGACGACGGCGGCGTCGAGGTCGCCCGCGATCACGCGGTGGTGGAGCTGCACGCTGAGGCCGGGGGTCAGGCTCCATCGGATGGTTCCGTTCCGCTTCAGCAGGCCCCGGATGGCCTCGGGGACGATCCCCGCGGCGAGGGAGGGTGTCGCGCCGACGGCCAGCGGCCGGTGGTGCACCCCGTCGCGCACGTCCCGTACGGCGCGGACGGCGCAGTCGGCCTCGTTGAGCGTGGCCAGGGCGTGGCGCCGGAACACCTCGCCGGCCGGGGTCGGGCGTACGCCCCGCGCGTGGCGCTCCATGAGGGAGACGCCGAGCTGCCGCTCCAGTCCCGCGATCTGCCGGGAGACGGCCGACTGGGTGTGATGGAGCTCGGCTGCCGCCGCCGACAGCGATCCCAGGCGGCACACGGTCACGAAGGTTCTCCACACGGTCAGATCCACGGCGTCAGTATGACCACGCGGTATGCGAGTTGCGCAGGGCAGGCCTGCGAAATCTGCGCTGGTCGCATCGGTCGGGGTGCAGCAGTCTGGCGCGCATGACCATGATCACGACCACCACCGTTTCCATGAGCGCGCCGCACACCATCGCCGTCCTCGGGCTGGGACGCATGGGCGGCGTGATCGCGTCACGCCTCATCGACCGGGGCTGGAACGTCGTCGGCTGGACACGCTCGGGGCGGCCATCGGGTGGCGTCACGACGACGGGCGATCCGAGCGAGGCCGTGGCGAAGGCCGACCTCGTGCTGCTGTCGCTGTTCGACGGGCCGGCCTGCCGGCAGGTGCTCGACGAGGTGCGGGACTCGCTGCGAGCGGACGCGATCGTGCTGAACACCAGCACCGTCGCGCCCGCCGAAGCGTCGGCGCTGGCCCGGGAGTTCGGCCCGGTCTACGTCCACGCGCCCGTGCTCGGCTCCGTGCCGGCCGCCGCGACCGGAGCCCTGCGGATTCTCGCCGCCGCCGGCCGGGACGCGCTCGAGCGGATCGGCCCGGTGCTGGAGACGCTGGGCACGGTCCGGCGCGTGGACGACGCCGCCACGGCCGCCGCGCTCAAGCTGATCGCCAACAACAGCCTCGCCGGCGCGGTGCTCGCACTGCGCGACGCGCTGCGGCAAGCCGACGCCCTCGGCCTGCCCCGCGGTCAGGTGCTCGACGTCCTCGAACTCGGCCAGCTCGGCGGGCTGGTGGTCCGCAAGCGCCGGTTCCTCGACGGCGAGTCGGCCGCGACCGCTGCCGCGGCCGAGTTCACGATCGGGGCGCTGGTCAAGGACATGGCGTTGCTGGCCGCCGCGTCGGACACCCCCCTGGGCGGCGCAGCCGGTCTGGCGGACACCCCGGCCGGCCCCGAGGCCGACATCGCCGTCGCCGCCACCGCCCCGGCCGTGGAGGACGTCGTACTGGAGCCGCTCCGGGCCTACATGCGCGGTCACGCGACCGGTGATCCCCGCCACTTCCGCGAGGCGTTCCTGCCCACCGCCCACGTCGAAGGGCTCCGGGACGGTGTGTTCGTCTCGTGGCCGCTGGACGAGTACTGCGCTCTCTTCCAGGGCCGGCCGGCCCCCGACGAACCGGCCCGCTCCCGCGGCGTCGACGCCGTCGACGTCCACGGCACCGTCGCGACCGCGACCATGACGCTCCGGCACGGCGCGGACACGTTCACCGACGTCTTTCTGCTGGTCCGGGTCGACGACGGCTGGCGCATCGCCAACAAGGCGTATCACCGGCATGCGTGAGTGCGGCGGTGCGGTGAGGGAGGGGCGGGAAGCCGTCGTCGACGAGCAAAACCGTGTGACGCGTGGCGGCCGATCGCCGAGAATCCTCCGATGGCCATCATGAGCGTCGACAGGACCGAGCGCGGCCCGTCCCCCCGGTCGTCCCTCCGCGCCGCGGCCGGACGTGCCTTCGGCGCGATCCCGCCACCGGCGCTGGTCATGCTCGGCATCGTCAGCGTTCAGGTGGGCTCGGCCCTGGCCAAGCACCTGTTCGGCGCGGTGGGCAGCTTCGGGACGGTCGCGCTGCGGCTGTTCTTCGCCGCGGCGGTGCTGGCGGTGTGGTGGCGGCCGTCGCTGCGCCTGAGCCGTCGTACGTGGACCGTGGTGGTCGGCTACGGCGTGACGCTCGGCCTGATGAACCTGTGCTTCTACTTGTCGCTGGCCCGGATCCCGCTGGGGATCGCGGTGACCATCGAGTTCCTCGGGCCGCTGGGTGTCGCTCTCGCCGGGTCGAGGCGGTGGCTGGACGCCTTCTGGGCGCTCCTCGCCGCGGGCGGCGTGGTCCTGCTGATGGAGGGAGGCGGCGAACTCGACCTCGTCGGCGTTCTGTTCGCCCTCGGGGCGGGAGTCTGCTGGGGCCTGTACATCCTGGTGGGCGCCGCGCTGGGCCGCCACACCACCGAGGGCAACGGTCTGGCGCTGGGCATGGCCGTCGCCGCGCTGGTGGCGGTGCCGTTCGGTGTGGCCGAGAGCGGAACGGCGCTGGTTGAGCCGTGGGTTCTGGCCGCGGGGCTCGGTGTCGCGCTGCTGTCGTCGGTGATCCCCTACTCGCTGGATCTGGAGGCGCTGCGCAGGATGCCACCGCGTGTGTTCGGGATCCTGATGAGCCTCGAACCGGCGATGGCGGCGCTCATCGGTCTCGTCGTGCTCCACGAGTCGCTGCGCTGGTCGCAGTGGCTCGCGGTGCTGTGCGTGGTGGCCGCGTCGGCGGGTGCCGCGCGCGGCTCGCGCCCGGACGACTGAGCACCGGCGGTCTCCCACCCGGCGTCAGGTCCGCTCCGCCGCCCACAGGGACCGTACGTGCCCCAGGTGCCGGCTCATCACGGCCTCCGCCGCCGCGGCGTCTTTGGCCAGCATCAGGTCGAGCAGTTCCAGGTGCTCCTCCGCCGAGGGGATCAGCATGTCCCGCGCGTCCAGCGCCCTCAGCCCGTACAGCCGGGACCGCTTGCGCAGGTCGCCGACCGTCTCGACCAGGCGGTCGTTGCCGTGCAGCCCCAGCAGGGACAGGTGGAACCGGCGGTCGGCGTCCAGGTAGCCGATGAGGTCGTGCTCGCGGGCGCTCGCCACTATCTCCTCGGCCACCGGCCGCAGCGCCTCCAGCTGCTCCCGGCTCGCCGACCGCGTGACCGCCCCGACGGTCGGCACCTCGATCAGCGCCCGCAGCTCGCTGTACTGGTCAAGGTCGCGGCCACTGACCTCCGTCACTCGGAACCCCTTGTTCCGTACGGGTTCGACCAGGCCCTCGCGGACCAGGTCGAGCATCGCCTCGCGCACCGGAGTCGCGGAGATCCCGAAGTCGGAGGCCAGCGCCGGTGCCGAGTACACCCGCCCCGGTTGCAGTTCCCCGGAGATCAGCGCGGCGCGCAGGGCGTGGGCCACCTGGTCGCGCAGCCGTTCCTGCAGGGTGATGAGGTTGGCTTGCTTCAGGTGGCCACCCATGGTCTGCCTCCGGGGCTGCGGGAGGGCGATCGACGCCGCGATCGCGGTGATCGGTTCACTTGCCGGGGACCTCAGCGTAGGAAACCCGGCGGGCAGGAGTCGTCCGAGTCCCGAAAGTCACCGGAGCCGTGCGCTGAGGGCTCACGCGCTCAGCGGCGGAGCGGTCCTTCGCAGGTGTAGTCCGCGGTGCCGCCCGTGCGGTCGGCCCAGATCGCCACCTCGCCGAAGTCACAGTTCATGTCGGCGAGGTTGGGTGAGGCGGGAGCGGCCCGGTCCAGCAGCAGGTGGTCGACGGTCTCGGACATGTCCAGGAACACCCGGTCGGCGCTGTCCGCGTCCGTGAGCCGGGCGGTGATCCGTCCCGTGCAGACGAACCGGGGCATCCCGGGGTCACGGCCGGCCGTGCAGGCCGGGTCGGCGAAGGTGGCGGCGGCGAGGGTGGTGCGTACGGCGGCGGCCGTGGTCTCGCGCAGTCCGTCGTTCGGGGTGTACGAGGTGTCGGGCACGAAGAGGTCGGCGACGCGGGCGGTCTGCCGGTCCAGGAAGGCGTCGTAGCCCTGCTGGATCGCAGCGTCCCGGCCCAGCCGGTCACGCCAGGCGTCGAAGGCGGCCGGGTCGTCGGCGCGCAGGTGGCGGTACATCTCCCGCAGCAGCGCCGGGCGTTCGGTCCACAGGTACGAGAAGAAGGTGCCGGCGTAGTCGTAGAAGCGGAAGCCGTCGCCGTCGTAGGTGGCGTGCAGGATCCGGTCGACGCTCATGCGGGGACCGCCGTTCGCGGTGTCCCGGATGATGCCCTGCACCAGGGACTTGCGGACGGCGACGCCGTCGGCGCGGGTGGACCCGGCGAGGAACTCCGCGGTGCCCTCGTCCATCGCGGTCGTGCGGTCGCCCTCGTACCAGGGGCCTTCGCCGAAGTAACCGGGAACGGCCCAGCGGCCGTTGAGGTAGTGCACGTACTCGTGGCGGAACAGCTCCTCCAGCGTCAGCCGGGAGTCCTGCGGCACGCGCCGCTGGTACGTGTAGAAGGTCGCGCCGCGCTCGATGTAGACGCCGCCGTTGTCGGTGCCCATGCCGGTGAGCAGGGGGTGGTAGTTCTCGTAGTCGGCGCGGGAGGCGTACAGCACGGTGGTCAGGACGCCGTTGGTGTCGCCGGTGAGCGGGGCGCGGGTGCCGAGTACGCGGTGGAACTGGGCGGTGACCTGCTTGCTCGCGTAGTAGAGCTGGTCGACGGTGGCGCGGTCGAGGGCGGTGCGGACCTTCATGGCGCCGTTGTCGTAGCGATAGGTGTGCGGGAACAGCTCCCGCTCGATGTCGTCCTTGCAGACCGCGTACGGCGCGCAGGCGTCGTAGTGGCCGAGCCAGGACACGATCTTGGCCCAGGGGGCGCTGCCGCGGCCCCAGTCGCCGGTGACCGGGGTGAGCAGGGCGCCGAGGTCGGCGACGATACGGCCGCGCAGGGAGCCGATGACGCCGAAGCGGGCGTACTCCGAGAGGGCGTCCCGCACGGCCCACTCGTTGGGCGTGCCCTTGAGGTGGGTGTGGCCGGCGAACCGGCGGAAGGCGTCCCGGTAGGCGTCGTCGCGGGCGACGAGGGTCCTGAAGGCGGTGTCGCCGTTGCCCTCGTACAGGCCCAGGTGGTTGACGGTGAGCGCGGCGAGCGCGGCGCCGCCCCAGGACGGGTCGGCGTAGGTGTCCGTGTGGTACCGGTCGAGGGTGGCCAGCACCTTGCGGACGAGGCCGAGCTGGGAGTGGCGCAGGCCGCGGGCGCTGCCGGTGTAGAGGGCCTCGCGCAGGGTCTCGGCGTTGGCGCGGGTGGCGTGGAAGGTGCGGGGCGCGGTGCCGAAGTAGTGGACGGCGCGGCGTATGGACTCGGTGGTGGGGGCGTCCGTGACGTCTATCTCGTCGCGGGAGAAGTCGTGGTACACGACGGCGTGCAGGTAGGTGAACATCTCCAGCAGGTGGCTGGAGTTGCGGCCGTCGTGGTGTGCGGCGAGGCCGGTGGCGCGCCGGGCGACGGCCTGGACGTGGGCGTCGCCCATGACGGGTGCGAGGCGGGCGTCCCAGGTCCACAGGAGGGTGCGCAGGCAGCCGTCGGCGGTGACGGCCGGGTCGGCGAGGAAGTCGGCGAACCGGTCCGGGGCGAGGCGGGTGACGTGGTCCAGGGTGCAGGAGGCGGCCAGGGGCGGCGCGGGCTCCGGCGCGGTGGGGGTGGGGGTGGCGGCCTTGCCGGGAACGCGGCCGTCGGCGCGGTGGCTGCCCGGGGCCGTGGCCGCGGGGGTGCGCGGGGCCGGGGCCTTCGCCAGGCGGGTGACCTCGTCGTGGGGGTGGCGGCCGTCGCGGTCCGCGGGGCCGGCCGGGGTCTGCGTGGCCTGGATGCCTTCCCCTGCTCGGGCGTTGGGGGCATCGAGGACGTTGGACGCGCCGAGCAGGGCGGCTGTGACGGCCGCCGTGAGCAGGGTGGCGCGCAGTGATCTGCGCCGGGGCGGGGACAGGCGTGTCTTGTGGAACACCTGCGGCTCCTCGGGTGTGGGAGGTGGCTCAGCTTGAGGCGTTCATGCCAGTGCGATGTGAGCCGTAACATAGTTATGTGACATTGCACTGACAACCCCTCAGAAACACTTCCGTGTATCCGCCGGAACCTCGAGGGAAGCCGTCAGTCCCCGTCCGCCGCCGTTGCGGCCGTAGCCGCCGTGAGGGCCGCCCACAGGGTGTCGGGGCGCACGGGCAGGGTGGTGAAGCGGATGCCGGTGGCGTCGCGCAGGGCGTTGGCGAGGGCCGGGGCGGCCGTGACGAGCGGCAGTTCGCTCATGGGCTTGGGCGACGCGGGCCGGTCCCCGCTGTGCGGTGGGAGGAGGTGTACCTCGGTGAGCGGTGCGTCGCCGAAGCGGGGGATGTCGTAGGTGCGCAGGTCGCTGGTGGTGATACGGCCGTCGCCGTCGCCGAGGAGGTGTTCGTGGAGGGTGATGCCGATGCCCTGGACGACGGCTCCCTCGACCTGTCCGCGGCACTGCTCGGCGTCCATCACCGTGCCGGCGTCGGCCACGTGCACGCTGTCGAGGACGCGCACCAGCCCGGTCGCGGCGTCGACCTCGACGCGGAACCACTGCGCGCAGTACGCCAGCGACGGCACGGTGTCCTCCGCGCAGGCCGTGCCGGTGGCCCGCGGCCGTGTCGTCGTCCGCGCCGCCTCGGTGACGGACGGGTCGTCGCCGGTCGGGCCGTTCACGCGCTCGGCGAGTGCCTGGCATGCCCGGGCGACGGCCTGGCCGGTGAGGATGACGCCCGTGGAGGCGAAGCCGCCGCTGTGGTGGTCGAGCAGGTCGGTGTCGGCGTCGCACAGGTGGATGCGGTCGGGTTCCGTGCCCAGCGCGTGGGCGGCGATACGGCGCAGGACGGTGCCGGTGCCGGTGCCGAACTCGGGGACGGCGGTGGCCACTTCGTAGTGGCCGTCGTCGCGCAGGGTGACGGCCGCCCGGGCGATGTGCCCGTCCGCCGGCACGCTGTGCTGGGCGGCCACGGCCAGCCCCTCGCCGATCAGCAGGCGTGGGCCGCTCCGCAGGGGCCGGGCGCGCAGGCGGTCGGCGCGGACCTGGCCGAGGGTCCGCAGGCAGCGGGCGAGACCGGTGTCGACGACCGGGTGCAGCCCGGCGGCGCCGGGCATCGGCGCCGTCTCACCTGCGCGCAGGTAGGCGCGTTCGCGGAGGGGCAGGGGGTCGAGGCGGAGGTGGCGGGCGAGTTCGTCGAGGGCGGACTCGACGGCGAAGGCGAGCTGGCCGACTCCGTAACCGCGGAAGGCTCCGGCGGGCACGTTGTGGGTGCGTACGCAGGTGCCCTCGATCAGGACGTTCGGGCAGCGGTAGTGGGCGATCGCCTCGGTGCAGGCGACCTCGAGGACCGACGGGCCGTGGTTGCCGTAGGCGCCGGTGTCGGAGACGACGCGCAGTCGCAGTGCGGTGAGGGTGCCGTCGTGGCGCGCTCCGAGGGTGACGCGGACCGTGAAGGGGTGGCGGGTGGTGGTGGCGGTGAGTTCGTCGGCGCGGGTGTTCTCCAGCTGGACGGGTCGCCCGGTGCGCAGGGCGGCGAGCAGAGCGATGTGCTCGGTCTGCAGGTCCTGTCCCCGGCCGAAGGAGCCGCCCAGCCGGGCCGCGGTGACGCGCAGGCGGTCCGGGGCGAGGCCGAACACCTCGCACAGGCGCCGGCGGACCAGATGGGGCGTCTGGGTGGCGCAGTGGAGCCGGAGCCGGCCGTCCGGGTCGGTCCAGGCGCGGCTGGCGTGGCATTCCATGGCGGTGTGCTGCACCCGCTGGGTACGGAACGTTCCCTCGTAGACGGCGTCCGCTTCGGCGAGGCCCGCCTCGATGTCCCCGACGGCACGGTGGAACTCCCCGGCGATGTTGCCGTCCTCGGACACCCGGACCCCGTCGGGGGCGAGTGCCTGGTCGGGGTCGGCGACGGCGGGCAGGACCTCGTAGGTGACGCGGACCAGCCGGGCCGCTTCCGCGGCGGTGGTGGGGCTGTCGGCGACGACGGCCGCGACGCGCTGTCCGACGTGGCGCACGATGTCGTCGAGGACGCGCGTGTCGGCCGGGTCGTCCTCGGTGTGCTCGTGCAGGGCCGTGGAGAAGCGGGTGGGGGGCGCGTCGTGGTGGGTGAGCACGGCGTGCACGCCGGGCACGGCCAGCGCCGCGGCGGCGTCGACGTCCACGACGCGGGCGTGCCGGTGCGGGGAGCGCACCAGGGCGATGTGCAGCAGTCCGGCGGGCTCCGGGTGGTCCAGGGTGAACCGTACGGTGCCGGTGACGACGCCGTGGGCGTCCGGGACCGCGGACGCGGGATCCTCTTCCGGAGCGCCGGCCGATCCCCCGTGCGGGGCGTGGCCGTAAGCTGCCCGCACCGCCTCGCCGATGGGCCGGTAGCCGGTGCACCTGCACAGGTTGCCCTTCAGTGCCTGCGGCAGGTCGGTGAGCTGCTCCGCGCCGAGCGCCGCGGCGGTCATGACGAATCCCGGGGTGCAGTAGCCGCACTGGAACGCCCTCGACCGGACGAAGGCGTCCTGCACGGGGTGCGGCCGGTCGCCCTCCCCCAGCGCCTGGACGGTGGTGACGGCGCGTCCGTCGGCGCGGTGCGCGGGATACAGGCAGCTGTGCACGGCCAGTCCGTCCACCTGTACGGTGCAGGCCCCGCAGTCGCCCGTGTCGCAGCCCTTCTTCACGCCCGTACGGCCTCGTTCGCGCAGGTAGGTGCGCAGGCACTGCCCGGGGCGCGGCGGCTCCGCGCTCTCCTGACCGTCGATGCGGACGGTGAAGGACATGGCTATCGCTCCCCTGTCAGCTCTTGCCGCACCTCTTCCGCCAGGTGCCCGGCGAGATGCCGGCGCCAGTCCGCCCGGCCGTGCGCGTCCTCGAAGACGAGGTCGGGTGTGAGAGCGTCGTCCAGGGCACGTCGCAGCCCGGCAGCGGAGGGCCCTCGGCCGGGGGAAGCGCCGAGGGACACGATGACCGGCCGGGTCGTGGCGGCGGTGACCGCGAAGGTCAGCCGTTCGGCCGCCGGATCGTACGTCCCGGTCACCAGGGCGGCCGACCTCCCCCACGGACGCGTACTCACCCTGCGTACCGTGCCGCGCTCCGCCAGTGCGGCGGCGGGCAGCCGAACCGAGCGCAACAGCTCTCCCGGACGCAGCACCGTGCTCCCGGCCCCGGTCACGAACTCCGCCGCGGGCACGGACCGTTCCCGCCCGTCCAGACCCCGCACCCGGCAGTCCCCGCGCAGCGCCACGGCCATCGACACCATGGGACCGGCGGGCAGGGCGGCGCACAGGTTTCCGCCCACCGTCGCGGTGTTCCACACCTTGAACGACGAGGAGAAGGCCCGGCAGCACCCGTCGATGAGCCGGCGCCCGCTCGGCCACGGTGCGTCCGGTGTCTCGGCGAACGCCAGCAGCTCGGCGACGGTGCAGGTGGCCGCCACCTCGACGCCGGCCTCCGTCACCGTCAGGGGCCGCCAGCCCCAGGTGGCGAGGTCCCGCAACCGCCTCAGCTCGGGCTGCGGCTCCCCGAACAGCACGGTGCCGCCCGCGAGCCACGCGTCACCCGGCCGCCACGGCTCGGCGCTGCGCCCGTCGACGATGTCGCGTACGGCTGTCAGGTCCATGTGTCCTACCCGCCTGTCGGACAGGAGTGGTCGCTCGTCCCGCCCGCCACCACGGGCGGGCCCACACTCAGGCTCCCCGCTGCCCGGGGCGGGCAACACGGCCGATCGGGTGAGTGGCGGGCCGCCTGGGTGCACTGACGCCGCCTCAGATACGGCGTACGGTGTGCAGCGTCCTCGCGTAGGTGCCCGTGCCGTCGAGCAGTGAGGGGCCGCCGAGGTCGCCCATCGTCGGGCCGTTCACCGTCTTGCGGCTGGACAGGAAGCGCCGCTTGCCCGCCGCGTCCCGGCCCAGGTAGATGCCGACGTGGTCGACGGTGGCCGTGGGGTTGTCGTCGCCCGAGTCGGCGTTGAACAGCACGAGGTCGCCGGGCTGGAGCTGGGCCGCGGCGGGCGGCCGGATGCCGTCCGTCCGGTCGACGAGTACTCCGGGCGCGTGGTCGGCGATGTGCCGGGACTTGCGCGGGAGCCGCCGGCCGGAGGTGTCCTCGCCCGCGGCGAGCGGTACGCCCATGTGGTAGCCGTACACCATGCGGGTGTAGCCGGAGCAGTCCAGGTTGCCGGTCTGCTTGCTCGACGGCCCGGTGTAGGTGCCGTCGGGGAAGGTCCAGCCGGTGTTCATGTACTCGTGGAAGTCGGCGCCCTCGTACCGGTAGCCCTGGGGGTCCGGGTAGCCGTAACCGGCCTCGCCGAGGACCTGCCGGCCCTGGGCCGGGCCCGTGCCCGCGGTGACGGCGGGTGCTCCGCCGAGGAACATGGCGGCGTACGCCAGGACGTCCGGGGCCGGGGAGCCCGCCCAGGCGCGGACGGTGCGCTCCAGCGCGTCCGTCCATGTGCCGTCGAAGGGCTCGGGCAGCACCCGCACCCAGTCGTCGTGCGTGACGCTCGGCGGTACGGCCCACGTGGCGGCGGAGACCTCGAAGCGGCTGACGGACAGCTTCACGGGGAGGTTGGTGCAGCCGTCGTTGGCGAGGGCGCGCAGGCCCACCCGTCCCTCGCCGAAGGTGGTGTCGCTGGTGTCGACGGCCCACCCGGACGGCTCGGCCGACGCCGTACGCCAGGCCTTCGCGCGGATCCGGCCGCCCTCCCGGCGCACCCGGATCGTGAAGTCGGTGCCCGCCGCGACACCGGTCGCCACCGTCACCGGAGTGGCGAGCTGGGTGACGGTGTCGGCGACCTCCTTCTCCGCGCGCAGTTCGACGGCGCCGGTGGTCAGGAAGGACAGCCGGGCCCGGTAGTTGTTGCGCGTGTCCTGGTAGCCGAAGGACAGCGCGAACGAACAGGCCTGCCCGGTCGGCACCTTGTCGAACCGGCCCACGCAGCGCACGTCCACGTCGGTGATGGCGTCGTCCCGGAGGGTGGCGTGCCGGCTGGCGTAGTCGGTGGTCAGGGCGATGACGCCGGCGCCGGGGCTGACCGAGTAGTCGGTGGGCGACGGACCGAGCGTGGACCAGCCGCCGCCACCGGGGGAAGAACCCCAGTACTGGCGCTGCTCCTCCGGCAGCGACAGGTCCGGCAGGGTGCGCTGGAAGTCGTCGGCGAAGGGGCGCTTGTTCTCGGCGAACGTGCGCCGCGGGCCGGGCAGGAGGACGGTCCGGGCGCCGTGGGTCAGCAGGGCGACGCGCCGGCCGCCGGAGGTTATCTCGGTGCGCGCCGGAGTTCCGGGCAGCACGGTCGCGGTGAGCGGGCCGCCCAGGGTGACCGCGGTGAAGTAGGAGGCGTCCAGCGGTGCCAGGGTCACCGCCGATCCGGCCTGGCCGAGTGCGGACGGGCCGGTGAGCGGATCGACCGCGGCGACGGACGCGGCGGCCCGGGCCTCGGACGCGGTCAGAGCGGCGAGCGGGAGGGAGGCGGCGGAGGCCGCGAAGGCGGCGAGCATGTGCCGCCGTGTGGTGTTGACCATGCGTACATGATCACTCAACACCCGCACGCCGGGGGACGGAGCGGAAGCGGCCCTCGGGAGCGTCACGCTCAGCGACCGGCTGGACGCGGCACGAGAAGATCCGTTTGAGGACGCGAGAAGTGCGCAGAAGACCAGCCGGTAGTTCACCGGCGAAAGGATCACAGTCATGGCGGCGACCGACAACGACGAGTCGGTGAAGCCCGCCGCGGTCAGGCGCCATCGGGTGCTGTTCCGCGCGATCGAGAAACGGCGCAACCCCAAACTGCGCCGCAGCGACATCACCGTCACCGACGAGGCGGCTGTGAAACGGGCCACGAAGGCCGCCGCTCTCGGCAACGCCATGGAGTGGTACGACTTCGGGATCTACAGCTATCTCGCGGTGACGATCGGCAAGGTCTTCTTCCCCTCCGGCAGCGACACCGCGCAGCTGCTCAGCTCCTTCGCGACCTTCGCGGTCGCCTTCCTGGTGCGTCCGCTGGGCGGGATGGTGTTCGGGCCGCTCGGTGACAAGATCGGCCGCAAGCAGATCCTCTCGATCACCATGATCATGATGGCGGTGGGCACGTTCGCCATCGGCCTCATCCCGCCCCACGCCAGCATCGGACTGTGGGCGCCGGCTCTGCTGATCTTCTTCCGGATGGTGCAGGGGTTCTCCACCGGTGGTGAGTACGGGGGTGCCTCGACGTTCATCGCGGAGTACGCGCCCGACAAGCGGCGCGGTTTCTTCGGCAGCTTCCTGGAGTTCGGCACGCTCGCCGGGTACGTCGGCGCGTCCGGCCTCGTCGTCCTGCTGACCAGTCTCCTCACCGAGGAGCAGATGCTGGACTGGGGCTGGCGCGTCCCCTTCCTGGTCGCGGCGCCGCTCGGCTTCATCGGCCTCTACCTGCGGCTGCGGCTGGACGAGACGCCCGCGTTCCAGAAGCTGGAGGGCGGCCAGGTCAGGGCGAGCGAGGCGGCGGACGCCGTGGAGACCTCGGCGACCGGCGACCTCCGCAAGATCTTCACGCGCTACTGGCGGCCACTGCTGCTGTGTGTCGCGCTGGTCGCCGCGTACAACGTCACGGACTACATGCTGCTGTCGTACATGCCGACGTACCTGTCCGAGGAACTCGGTTACGGCACCAACCACGGTCTGCTGATCCTGCTCGTCGTGATGGTCCTTCAGATGTGCCTCATGAACCTCGTGGGACGGCTCTCGGACCGCTTCGGGCGCAAGCCGCTGCTGATGACGGGGATGCTCGGCTTCCTCTTCCTCTCCGTGCCGTCCTTCCTCCTCATCCGGCAGGGCAGCGTCGTCCTCATCGCCCTGGGCCTGCTCCTGCTGGGGCTGTCCCTGGTGACGATGCTCGGCACGATGTCGTCGGCGCTTCCGGCGATCTTCCCGACCCAGGTCCGCTACGGCTCCCTCTCGGTCGCCTACAACCTCTCCACGTCGCTGTTCGGCGGCACCACTCCCCTGGTGATCACCGCGCTGATCAGCGCCTTCGGTACGAACCTCATGCCGGCCTACTACGCCATGGCCGCCGCGGTCGTCGGTGTCATCGCGGTCCTGTGCATGAAGGAAACCGCGAACCAGCCGCTGGCCGGTTCCCCGCCGTGCGTCGAGACGGAGGCGGAGGCCGCGCGCCTCGTCGAGGCGCAGTCGCCCACTCCCAGGTTCTGAGGCCCCGGCACTCCCGGGTTCTGAGGCCCCGGCCGTCTGCCGGTCACCAGGCCAGCTCGTCCATCAACGCGGTCGGGTCCGGTTCGGTGGTGCGGCCCAGGGTCTGTTCGGCCCAGATGACCTTGCCCTTCGCCGCGTACCGGGTGCCCCAGCGGTCCGCGAACTGGGAGACGAGGAACAGGCCGCGGCCACCCTCGTCCGTGGTGGCGGCGCGGCGCAGGCGGGGGGAGGTGTTGCTGCCGTCCGAGACCTCCACGACGAGGGTGTGGCCCAGCAGCATCCTGACGCGGACGGGCGGAGCGCCGTAGCGGATGGCGTTGGTGAGGAGTTCGCTGAGGACGAGTTCGGTGGTGAAGGAGGACTCCTCCAGGCCCCAGTCGTCGAGCCGGCGGCTCACCTCCGTGCGGACCCGGGATACGGCCGTCACGTCGAACGGCACGTCCCAGGCGGCCACCCGGGACGGGTCGAGCAGCCGGGTGCGGGCGACCAGGAGTGCCACGTCGTCGCTGGGGTGTCCGGGGAGCATGGTGTCCATGACGGTGCGGCAGGTCTCCTCCGGTGTCCGGTCCGGGCCGGCGACGGCCGAGCGGAGCATGCGCAGGCCCTCGTCGATGTCGCGTCCGCGGTCCTCGATCAGTCCGTCGGTGAACAGCACGAGCCGGCTGCCCTCGGGCAGGTCCAGTTCGCCGGCCTCGAAGGGGTGCCCCCCGACTCCCAGGGGCGGTGACAGGGGGAGGTCGGGGAAGGTGACTCGGCCGTGGGGGTCGACGACGGCCGGTGCGACGTGTCCGGCGCGGGAGAGGGTGCAGCGTCCGGCGACCGGGTCGTAGATGGCGTACAGGCAGGTGGCGCCGGTGACCGGGGCGCCGTCGGTGTGGCTGTTCGACGAGGTCCGCGCGTCCAGGAGGGTCACCATCTCGTCGAGGTGGCTGAGCAGTTCGTCCGGGGCGAGGTCCAGCGAGGAGAAGTTCAGCACCGCGGTCCGCAGCCGGCCCATGGTCACCGCGGCGTGCAGCCCGTGTCCCACGATGTCGCCGACGACCAGCGCCACCCGGAATCCGGGCAGCGGGATGACGTCGAACCAGTCGCCGCCCACACCGGCCTGGGCGGGCAGATAGCGCCAGGCGATCTCCAGCGCGTCCTGGTCCGGGACGTCCCGGGGCAGGAGGCTGCGCTGGAGGGTGACGGCCAGGGCGTGCTCGCGGGCGTAGCGGCGGGCGTTGTCGATGGCGACGGCGGCGCGGGCCACCAGTTCCTCGGCGACCGCGACGTCCTCCTCCTCGAACGGCGGTGAGCCGGCGCCGCGCCAGAAGTTGACCATGCCGAGGACGACGCCCCGGGCCCGCAGGGGGACGGTGATCAGCGAGTGGATGCCGTACTCCAGTGCCTGGCGGGCGCCCTCCGGGTCGTGGGCCCGCCAGTCGTGGGCGCTGTTCAGGTCCGCCACCCGTACGGCCTTGCCACGCTCCAGCGCAGCCACCATGGGTGTGTCGGCCACCACGAACTGGATCAGGTCGCCGACCGGCTGGAGCGGATGCCCGGCCTGGGACTCCCCGAGCGCGGTGCGCCGCATCCGCCGTACGGCGCCGGTGGGCTCCTCGCCGCGCAGGACGGAGTCGAGGAGTTCGACGGTGACGAAGTCGGCCATGCGGGGGACGGCCACGTCGGCGAGTTCCTCCGCGGTGCGCCGGATGTCCAGCGTGGTGCCGATGCGTACGCCCGCCTCGTAGAGGAGGGTCAGCCGTCCGCGGGCCACCTCGGCCTGGCCGGACAGGGCCCGCAGCTCGGTGGTGTCGCGGAAGGTGGCCACGAGGCCCGGCGCGCCGCCGTAGGGCTCGATGAGCCGGGTGTTGACGGCGAGCAGCCGCTCACCGGCCGGGAGCACCTCGTCGGAGACGGGCTCGTGCGACAGGAGCAGCCGGGTCAGGGCGGGGCTGAGTCCGAGGTCCGTGACCGGCCGCGGGTCGGCGTCCTCCGGCAGGTCCAGCAGCCGGCGTGCCTCGTCGTTGGCGAGCAGCAGGCGTCCGTCGCCGCCGACGATCAGGACGCCCTCGCGCACGGCGTGCAGCACGGCGTCGTGGTGCTCGAACATCCGGGTCATCTCGGCCGGGCCGAGGCCGTGTGTCTGCCGGCGCAGCCGCCGGCTGACCAGGGCGGTGCCGACGGTGGCGAGCGCGAGGGCGCCCACCGCGGCGGCGAGCATCATCGGGACCTGCTGGTTCAGCACCTGCCCGAGGGTGTCGAACTGGATACCGGCGCTGACCATGCCGACGACCCGGCCGTCGCCGTCGCGCACGGGTACGACCGCGCGGACGGCGTCCGTGGGGTCGCCGCGGAACGTCTCGGTGAAGGTCTCGCCCCGTGCGGCGCGCTCGACGCCTTCCGCCCGGGTGCCGATCAGCTCGGGGCGCGGGTCGGTGAGCCGCACTCCCTGCCGGTCGAGGACGGTGATGAAGTCGACGCCGGAGCCTCGCCTGGCCGCTTCCGCCCCGGGCTGGAGCCGTGCCGTCGGGTCGGGTGACTGGAGGGCGGCGGCGGTGCCGGGGGCGTGTGCGAACGCCTCGGCGGCGGCCAGGGAGCGGTTCTCTGCGCCCTGCTCGGCCTCGTACCGGCCCTGTACCACCAGGGCCGCGACCGCCGCGGCGACGAGCACCAGCATGACGAGGACCTGAAGCAGGAAGACCTGCGCGGCGAGGGTTCGGACGCTCAGGGACGGCGACAGGCGGCGTCCGGGGGAATGCGGCGCCCCCGGGCGGCGGGACGAGCCGGCGGAGCGCCCTTCGCCGAACGGCATCGCTCTCGTCCGGGACCGGCGAGAAGGACCGATCATGCCCCATTTCTAGCACTGTGCCCGCTTTGCGGGCGACTGCTGTGGCAGCCATCGGGCTGGTGCGGCACCGAGCGGGAGGGCAGGGCGGTGCCCGGTGCCGCACCGGGGCGGGGCGGGGTCAGGCGCCGGGGAGGACGCCGGTGCGGGCCACCTGGGCGTACCAGCGGGCGCTGGCCTTGGGGATGCGGGTGCCGGTCGGGTAGTCCACGTAGACGGCGCCGAAGCGCTTGCCGTAGCCGTGGGCCCACTCGAAGTTGTCCAGCAGGGACCAGAGGAAGTAGCCGCGCACGTCGGCGCCGTCCCGGATGGCCTCGTGCACGGCGGCCAGGTGGTCGCGGACGTAGGCGATCCGCTCCGGGTCGTTGACGTTCCCCTCGGGGTCGGCGTAGTCGTGGAACGCCGCGCCGTTCTCGGTGATGATCAGCGGCAGCCGCGGGAAGTCGGACGTCAGACGCCGCAGCAGGTCGTACAGACCGGTCGGGTCGATCGCCCAGCCCATGGCGGTGGTCTCCCCCGGCGGCTGGTGGAAGGCGACGTCGTCGGCGCCCGGCCACGGGCTGTGGGCGCTCCTGCCGTGCCCGTCGGAGGTGTGGCTGCCGTGGCCGTCGGCCTGGGAGACGAGGGTGGGCGTGTAGTAGTTGACGCCGAGGAAGTCCAGCGGCTGGTGAGCGGCCTCCAGGTCGCCGTCGCGGACGAAGGACCAGTCGGTGAGGCCGGCGGTGTCCTTGAGCAGGTCGTCGGGGTAGGCGCCGCGCAGCATCGGCCCGGTGAAGACGCGGTTGGCCAGGGCGTCGATCCGGCGGGCCGCCTCGTTGTCGGCCTCGGTGTCGGTGCGGGGGCGCACGTGGTGGATGTTGAGGGTGACCGAGCACTGGGCGTCGGCGCGGACGCGGTCGCGCAGTGCCTGTACGGCCAGACCGTGGGCGAGGTTGAGGTGGTGGGCGGCGCGCAGCGCGGCGACCGGGTCGGTGCGGCCGGGGGCGTGGACGCCGGAGCCGTAGCCGAGGAAGGCGCTGCACCACGGCTCGTTGAGGGTGGTCCAGGTCCGCACGCGGTCGCCGAGGGCGTCGGCGGCCAGGGCGGCGTACTCGGCGAACCGCTCGGCGGTGACGCGCTCCGGCCAGCCCCCGGCGTCCTCCAGGTCCTGCGGCAGGTCCCAGTGGTAGAGCGTGGCGACCGGCCGGATGCCCTTCTCCAGCAGCTCGTCGACGAGGCGCCGGTAGAAGTCGAGGCCCTTCTGCACGGCGGGGCCCCGGCCGGTGGGCTGGATCCGGGGCCAGGCGAGGGAGAAGCGGTACGCGCCGATACCGAGGTCGGCCATGAGGGCGACGTCCTCACGCCAGCGGTGGTAGTGGTCGGTGGCGATGTCGCCGGTGTCGCCGTTGCGGACGCGGCCCGGGGTGCGGGCGTAGGTGTCCCAGATGGACGGGGTGCGGCCGTCCTCGCGGGCGGCTCCCTCGATCTGGTAGGAGGCGGTCGCGGTGCCCCACAGGAAGCCCTTCGGGAAGGTGCGGGAGGCGTCCGGGGCGGACGCGGTCTGCTGCTGTGCTGCGGTGACCACGGAGGTCCTTTCGGAGGAGGTCGGTCGGTGGGAGCGGGGCGGGCGGGCCGGTCAGCCCTTCACGGCGCCGGCCATGATGCCGCTGACGATCTGCCGGCCGAACACGATGAACATCGCCAGCAGCGGCAGGGTGCCGAGGAGCGCGCCCGCCATGATCAGTGACTGGTCGCGGATGTAGCCGGCGCTGAGCTGGGTGAGGGCGACGGGGACGGTCGGGTTGGTCATGTCCAGCACCACGAACGGCCAGAAGAAGTCGTTCCAGGCGTGCACGAACGTGATCATGAACAGGACGGCCATCGCGGGGCGGGCGACGGGCAGCACGATGCTCCAGAAGATCCGCAGCGAGTGCGCGCCGTCCACGCGGCCTGCCTCGACCAGCTCGTCCGGCAGCGCCTCCGACAGGTACTGCCGCATGAAGAACACTCCGACCGCGCTGACCAGGGTCGGGAAGATGACGGCGGGCAGCTGCTGGGACCAGCCCAGCTCCGACATCATCATGAACAGCGGTACGACGCCCAGCTGGGGCGGCACCATCATCGTGCCGATCACCAGCATGAGCAGGATGTTGCGGCCCTTGAACCGCAGCTTGGCGAAGGCGAATCCGGCGAGGGTCGCGAAGAACACCGTGGACAGGGCGATGACCCCAGCCACGATCGTGCTGTTGATCATGGCCTTGCCCATCGCCGCCTCGTCCCAGGCGCGGGCGAGGTTGCTGAACAGGTTGGGGCCGGGCAGGAACGGGGGCGGGGTCTGGCTGACCCGGGTGTTGTCCGTCGAGGCCGCCACCATGGTCCAGTACAGCGGGAAGATCGACAGGATGGCCGTGATCGCGAGCAGGACGTAGGCGAGCGGGCCCGCGTGGTGCTGGCGGCCGGCGCCCTGGCGCAGCAGCCGGCGACCGCCCCGGGCGGCGGTCTCGCGCTCGGCGGTCCGGACCGGGGCGTCCGTCCCGACCGGCAGGCTTTCTGTGGTCATGGGAGCTCCAGGTCAGGACGTACGGGCGACGCGCAGGCGCTTGATCACGCGCTGCACCACGAAGACGAGGACGAGCAGCAGGAACATCGCCCAGGCGACGGTCGCCGAGCGGCCCATCTGGTAGTTCTTCCAGCCCTCCTCGTACAGCAGCAGACCCAGCGTCTGGTACTGGTTGTCCGCGCCGCCCGCCACGCCGTTGGGCCCCTGGCCGAAGATCAGCGGCTCGCCGAAGAGCTGGGTCGCGCCGATGGTGGAGAGCACGATGGTGAAGACGATGGTGGAGCGGATGCCCGGCACGGTGACGTGGGTGAACTGCTTCCAGCGGGAGGCTCCGTCGATGGCCGCGGCCTCGTAGCGGTCGGCGGGGATGGCCTGCATGGCGGCGAGGTAGAGCAGCGCGTTGTAGCCGGTCCAGCGCCAGATGACGATGGTGGAGATGGCGAGCTGGGCGGGCCACTTGTCGGCCTCCCAGTCCACCGGGTCCAGGCCGACCGTCCCGAGCGCCCAGTTGATCATCCCGAAGTCGCGCTCGAAGAGCATGGTGAACACGAGGGCGGCGGCGCCGACCGAGGTGGCGTACGGCACGAGCGAGGCGACGCGGAAGAACAGCGAGCCGCGCATCCGGTAGTTGAGCAGGTGGGCCAGACCGAGCGCCATCAGCAGCTGCGGCACCGTGGAGATGACGCCGATGGTGATGGTGTTGCCCAGCGCGTTCCAGAAGCGGGAGTCGTTCCACAGCTCGACGTAGTTGTCGAACGCCACCCACTCCATGACGTCCAGGGTGGCGAGTTCCACCCGGTGCAGGGAGATCCACGAGGTGTAGACGAGGGGGTAGAAGCTGAACGCGGCGAACACGACGAAGAACGGCGCGACGAAGGCGTACGGGGCGCCCTTCACGTCGAGCCGGTGCAGCAGCGCGCCGCGGCGCCGGCCGGCGCCGTCGCCGCCCCGCTTGGCGGGCGGCCCGCCGCGGCCCTCGCCGAGCCGGGCCTTGGTGGTGGAGGTGGCCACCGGGTTTCCTTCCTGAGAACGGGTGGGTGAGGCGGAGGGGGCCGGGCCCGCCGGTGGAGGGGCGGGCCCGGAAGCCCGGATGAGGGCTGGAGAGCTGAGGGGCGGCTGGACGGAGGGGTGACGGTGGCCCTGCGCCGGCGGGGAGTTGAGGGCCGGAGGAGTGCCGCCGGCCTCGTGCCGCCGGAGGGGCGACGGGTCAGCCGACCGCCTTCTCGATGCGCTCCGCCGTGGTCTGCCACGCCTCGTCGCGCGCTGTGCCCTGCTGCTCGATCAGGGTCAGGCCCTGAGAGAAGATGTCCTTGATCGTGCCGTCCTTGCGGCCGAGGACCTGCTTGTCGGGGATCTCCTGGGCGGCGGCTCCGAAGATCTCGCCGATCGGCGCGTTGTCGAAGTACTCCGAGGTGACGTTCTTGACCTCGGGGCTCTCCAGCGCCTTCTGCGAGGAGGGGACGCTGCCCTGCTCACGGAAGATGTGGGCCTGCTGTTCCGGTGCGGTCAGCCAGGCGACGAGCTTCTTGGCCTCCTCCTTCACCGGGCTCTGCTCCACGACACCGAGGAAGGAGCCGCCCCAGTTGGCGCCCTTGGGGGCCTTGGCGACATCCCACTTGCCCTTGTTGGCCTCGCCGGCCTTCTCCCCGATGTGGCCGAGCATCCAGGCGGGGCAGACAGCCGTGGCGAAGGTGCCGTTGGCCAGGCCGGGGTCCCAACCCGGCTGGAACTGGCGGAGCTTGGCGGTCAGACCCGCCTCGGCGGCGTCGGCGGCGAGGTTCCAGGCCTCCTTGACGGCCGGGTTCTTGTCGTAGATCAGCTCGCCCTCGGCGTTGTAGTACTGCTCCGGATAGCCGTACACCATGGCGTTGAACAGGCCGCTGGCCGCGTCCATGTACGCCACGTCGCCGCCCTCGAAGTCCTTCTTGAAGGTGCGGCCGACCTCGACGTACTTCTTCCAGTCGCCCTCCCACAGCTTGGCGACCTCGTCGCGGTCGGTGGGCAGGCCGGCCTGCTCGAAGTAGTCCTTGCGGTAGCAGACGGCCATCGGGCCGATGTCGGTGCCCAGGCCCAGCACCTTGCCGTCCTCGGTGGTGATCTGGGACTGCTTCCACGGCAGGAAGTGGTCGGTGCCCGCCACGTCGGAGAAGTCGGCGAACTTGTCGGCCTGGGTGTCGACGATCTCCTTGGCGCGGCCGATCTCGATGCCCTGGATGTCCTTCAGGCCCTTGCCGGCGGCGAGCCTGGTCTGCAGCGCGGTGTAGTACGTCTGCTCGTCACCGGCTATCTCGGCCTTGATGTCGACGTCCGGGTTCTCCTTCTCGTACTGCTCCAGGAGGCCCGTCTCCTCGAAGCCCATCACCCCGTACATGCCCATGGTGATGACGACCTTGCCGTCCTTCTTGCCGCCGCCCGTCACCGAGTCGTCACTGCCGCCGCAGCCGACGAGGAGCGAGAGCGCGCCGGCGGCGGCGAGGACGGTGACCGCTCTCGCACGCGCTGACCTGTGAACAGTTGCCATGTGTGTTCCTCCAAGCGACGGCGCTGACGCACCGGAGCGACGGGTGGCCTGTCGACTACGAGAAGTGACGATTTCTTGGTGGGCACGTTCCCATCGACGGGTGGGAACGTGCCCACTGGACGTCTGAAGACTCGTGGCAGGGATCCGCCCTGTCAATAACTTGAAAACAATTCGTCTCACGGGAGCGGGGTACGGCGGTCGTCCGGTGCCCGCCTGGTGATCGCGGGACGGTGCGGGGCCCGCCGCGGGGTCTGCCACAATTGCCGCTGGTCACGTCCGCGGCCGAGGCCGGCGCGGTTGCCGCCGGGAGGAGCACATGACAGGGAACCGCCGTCCCACGATCAAGACAGTCGCCGCCCGCGCCGGGGTGGGGCGCACGACGGTCTCCCGCGTCATCAACGGCTCGGAACTCGTCAGCGCGGACGCGCGCGCCAGGGTCCTGGCGGCGATCAAGGAACTGAACTACGTCCCCAACTCCGTCGCCCGCGGACTGGTCACCAACCGCACCAACGCGGTGGCTCTGGTCATCCCGGAGTCCGAGAGCCGGCTCGGCTCGGAGCCCTTCTTCGCCGCCCTGATCCGCGGTGTGAGCGGGGCGCTGTCCGAGACCCGGACGCAGCTCCAGCTGATGCTCGTCCGCGACCAGGCCGAGCGGGACCAGCTCACCGCGTCGGTGGCGACCCGCCGGGTCGACGGGGTGCTGCTGGTCTCGGTCCACGCCGACGACCAACTTCCGGGCATGCTGGAGGAGATGGGCCTGCCCACCGTGCTCGCCGGCCGCCGCGACGAGACGGAGCGGCTGAGCCATGTCACCTCCGACAACGCGGGAGGCGCGGCAGCCGCCGTACGGCACCTGCTGGAGCGGGGCCGGAGCCGCATCGCCACGATCACCGGGCCGCTCGACATGGACGTGAGCCGCAGCCGGCTGGCCGGCTGGCGCGACGCCCACCGCGAGGCCGGGGTGGCGGCCGACGAATCCCTGGTGGAGGTGGGTGACTTCACGGAGGAGGGCGGACGCCGGGCGATGCGTTCGCTTCTTGAACGTGCGCCGGATCTGGACGCCGTCTTCGCCGCGTCCGACCTGATGGCGGTGAGCGCCCTGGCCGAACTGCGGCGGCAGGGACGGCAGGTGCCGGGTGATGTCGCCGTCGTCGGCTTCGAGGACTCCGTCCTCGCCCGCCACACCCATCCGCCGCTGACCACCGTGCGCCAGCCCGTGGAGGAACTGGGGCGTGCGATGGCCCGGATGCTGCTCGACGAGATCACCGAGGAGGACGTCGCGTCGCCGCGGAGGCTGACACTGCCGACGGAGCTGGTGGTGCGGGAGTCGTCCTAGTCAGCAGGGTGTTCAGCCGTCGGCTACCGGGTGATACGTCGTCATGATCGACGGCCATGCCATGATCCCTCCTGGGCGCGACAGGCCGACCAGGGAGGAATCTCAGCATGACCGAACAGCGGGTGGCACTGGTCACCGGGTCGTCCTCGGGCATCGGCGCGGCCGTCGCACGCCGTCTGGCCGCCGACGGAGTCCGGGTCGTCGTCAACTCCGCGGGCACTCCGTGGCGGCGGGCAAGGCCCTCGCCGCCGAACTGCCGGACGCCGTCTACCTCCAGGCGAACGTAGCGGAGGAGGGCGAGGCGGCGCGGCTCGTCGAGGGCGCCGTCGACGCGTACGGGCGTCTGGACATCCTGGTGAACAGCGCCGGCATCACCCGGTTCATCCCCCACGACGACCTGGCCGCGGCCTCGCCCGACGTCTGGCGTGCCATCTTCGACGTCAACGTCCTGGGCGTCTGGCAGACCATCACCGCGGCGGCGCCCCACCTCAAGGCGAGCGGCGGCTGCGTGGTGAACGTCTCGTCCCAGGCGGGTGTCCGGCCGGGCGGCAGCTCGATCCCCTACGCCGTCTCCAAGGCCGCGGTCAACCACATGACCCGGCTCCTCGCCAGGGCCCTGGGCCCCGACGTCCGCGTCAACGCCGTCGCGCCCGGCATGATCGACACTCCGTGGTTCGACGGTGTCGACGGCGCCGACGAGGCCAAGGCCCATGTCGCAGAAGCCGAACCGCTGCGCCGCGTCGGCCGCCCCGAGGACATCGCCCAGGCCCTGTCCGACCTGGCCAACGCCTCGTACGTCACGGGTGAGGTGCTGCTCGTCGACGGCGGGGGTCATCTGCTCGGCTAGGCCGTTTCCGCCGGTCACCTTGCCGACCGGATCCGCGTTCGAGAGGACCATGAGTCGATGAACACCGCCGCACCGGAGCAGGCCCCGAAGTCCCGTGCTCACGGGCTGCGTCTCTGGATACCCCGGCTCCTGGGCGCCGCCGCCGTGGCGCACATACTCGTCGGCGTCACCGCCGCCTGTCCCCACTGGACCGGCATCGTCTCCGAAGGGGTGTGGAACACCGTCGGCAACGACGACGAGGGCCGCATGATGGCCCTCTGGTTCATGGTCGGCGGCATCGCGCTCGTCGGTTTCGCTCTCCTCGCCCGGAGGTCCGTGGTCACCACCGGGACCTTGCCCGCCGAGCTCGGGTGGATTCTGCTGGCGCTGGGGGCACCGGTGTCGCTGATGGAGCCGGTGTCCGGCGGCTGGTCGCTGATCGTGATCGGTCTGCTCGCGGTGCGGGTCTCACGGCGGGACCGTTCCGCAGCAGGTCGGGGCTGACGTACACGCCCGATCAGCGTGGGTCGGCCGGCACGGTGTCCTTGGCCACGAGCGTGTCGCCGGACCAGCAGAGCCGGTAGAGGTCGACCTGGTCGAACAGATCGCGGCCGGAGCGGTAGAACTCGCAGTGCGCACCGGGCGGTCGGGGTGCGGAGCGGGCGTGGTCCGGCGGGTACGGGAAGGGGCGGGCCGGGAGCAGTGGGGCGAGCTGGGCGCGGGACCGGCCCGTCTCCACCTGGTCGAACCGGGACGGCGGCAGCACGCCGGTCGTCAGATGCCAGGCCAGATAGACGGCGGCCGGCAGGAAGAACGCTGCCGCGGCGACCGGTGCGGCGAGGGCGACGATCGCGCGGCGGCGCGCGGCGCGCCGTACTTCGGCGAGGCGTTGGGCGGATCTCGGGGGTGTGTTGAGATCTGCGGCCGTGGCCGTGGCAGTAGTCGTGTCCGTGGCAGTAGTCGTGTCCGTGGCCGTGGCAGTAGTCGTGTCCGCGTCCGGAGGCGTATTCGTGGCCGCGTCACCGCTGGAGAGTGGTGCTGTTCGTGTCGTGGGGCGGCGGCCCCCGGACTGGTGCGGGAGGACGGCCACGACACGGAAGCCGCCCTGGTGCGGGCCGGTTCGCAGGGTGCCGCCGAGTATGGTCACCCGCTCTCGGAGGCCTGTCAGTCCCCGGCGGCCGGCGGTCGGGGCCCCGTCGTCGTCCGTCCGGCCAGGGCGGTCGGTGGAACTGCCGGGCGGCGGGGCCGCGTTGACGACGGTCACGCGGGTGCGGTCGGCCGCGTGGGCGATCCTCACGCGGACCGCGCCGCCCGGGGCGTGCTTCACGGCGTTGGTCAGGGCCTCCTGCACGACGCGGTATATCCCGCGTTCGACCAGCGGTGACAGCGCGGGCGCCGCTCCGTGCCGCTCCCAGCTCACGGGTACGCCGGAGGCGACCGCCCGCGCCAGAAGGCCCTCGACGGTGTCCTGCACGGGCAGGCCCGGGCCGGTCTCCGTGGCCGTGTCCCGCGGTTCGTGCAGGACGGCGACGGTCTGCCGTAGCTGCTCGACCGCGTCCGCGATCGTCCCGCGCAGCTCGGCGAGGTCCGCGCGGTCGCGGTCGGTGAGGTCCGGGGAGAGTTCCAGGGCGCCGGCGCGCAGGGCGACCAGGCTCAGGGCATGGCCCAGAGAGTCGTGCATGTCGGCCGCGATGTCCGCGCGTTCGGCCAGCCGGGCCCGCTCCGCGACGAGGTGCTGCCGCTCCTCCAGGATGCGGGCCAACCGCCATCCCTCCCGGACGAGTTCACGCCGGCCGCGCCAGTACCTCCCCGCCAGCCACGGCAGCAGCAGTGCGGTGGGCAGCACGGTCAGGGCGTAGAACCACCACACGGGCTGCACCCGCAGCACGGCGCAGACGGCGACATCCGTCGCCAGGCACGCGGCGAGCACCAGCAGCGGCCTCCGGACCACGGCGACGCGGGCGCCCAGCAGACAGCTCAGCACGGCCAGCGACACCACCTGGGCGTTGCCGGGGGTCGTGGAGTCGGCCAGGCCGAGGGCACACAGGCCGTTGACGAGGAACACCGCGACCCCCGGCCGGCGGCGGGACAGCGGCACGGCCACCGCCAGGACGGCCAGCGGGAACAGCAGGTCCACGACCGGCGAGGTGGCGCCCGCGTCCCGGAACCCGTACGCGGTGGCGGCGGCGAGCACGGCCCACAGGGCCACGTCGGCGAGCACGTGCCTGACTGGGGGGATGCGTGGGTGCCGCATGGTGGGTCAGCGTCCTTCGGGTGGGTGTCGACACGTGATCTCGGGTCGATTCTCCGCGACCCGCCCGGTCGTGCTGTGGCGGGATCAGGCGTCCCGGCGGCGCAGCACGTACAGGCCGGCCAAGTGGGCCGCCGCGGCCCACGCGGTCACGATCAGGACCGCCGTCACCACCGTGTACGGGGCGTCGGCGCCGACGCGCATGAGGTGGTCTCCCGCCCCGTGCGGCAGACGGTCGTCGACGGCCGCGAGGGTGTCGTCGCCGAGCCCCACGAGCACGCTCGGCAGCCCCCACAGCAGCAGGGCGAGGACCGTCAGCGCGCCGGCCGCGTGCCGCATGGCGAAGGCCACGCCGACGGTCAGCACGGCGACGAGCGCCTGGTAGAGCCCGGCGGCGAGGATCTGACCGAGGAACGTGACCGCCTCGAACGAGGCCCGTCCGCCGAACGCCCTCCACGCCACGGCGCTGCCCACCACGGCGTACAGGGCACCGCCGATGAACGCGACCCCGGCCGCCACGAGCGCCTTCGCCGCCTGCACCCGGTGCCGCCGCGGCACCCACAGCAGCGACGCCCGTACGCTCCCCGTCGCGTACTCGGAGGTCACCGCGACGGTGGCCAGGACGACGACGGCGAACTGGGAGACGACGACGGAGGAGGCCGCCGCGTTCCCGACCGGCTGGACCGGATGGCCGTTGATGCGGGCGATCGAGGCGTAGTAGAAGGTGAACACGCCGGTGATTGCGAGGCCCGCCAGGAGACAGAGGCCGGCGGCCCGCACCGACCACAGTTTGGTCCACTCGGCGGCGACCGCCCCGGCGAAGCCGTCAGGGGTGGGGCGTCCCGGAGTGCGGGGCGCGGTCCGCCGTGGGGTCGGCGTGTCGCCGCCCGTCGTCGTGGTCACTGCCGGTCTCCTTCCGCGGTGCCGCCCGTGGCGTACTCGACGCTCCGCGCGGTCAGATCCATGTACGCCTGCTCCAGCGACACCCGGACGTCGCTCAGGCTGTGCAGCCGTACGCCGCAGTGGTGGGCGAGGTCGCCCACCTGGGCGGCGGTGCGGCCATGGACGGTGAGTTCGCCGTCCGCCGACGTCTCGACGCTGACGCCGTCTACGGCCATCAGGCCACGGACCAGCGCCGCGCGCTCCTCGGGGTCGGGCACCGTGGCGCGCGCCGACGCGGGCGAGGCGGCGGCCAGGAACTCCGTCATGGAGGTGTCGCTCAGCAGCCGGCCCCGGCCGATGACGACGAGGTGGTCGGCTGTCAGTTGCATCTCGCTCATCAGGTGGCTGGAGAGGAACACGGTGCGCCCCTCCGCCGCCTGTTGGCGCACCAGCCGGCGGATCCACCGCACGCCGTCCGGGTCGAGGCCGTTCACGGGCTCGTCCAGGATCAGCACGGGCGGGTCGCCGAGCAGGGCGCCCGCCACTCCGAGGCGCCCGCTCATGCCCAGCGAGTACGTCCCGGCCGGCCGGCGGGCCGCCTTGGTCAGGCCCACCATCTCCAGCACCTCGTCCACCCGGCGTACCGGGATGCCATTGGCGCGGGCCTGGGCGACCAGGTGCGCGCGGCCGGAGCGGGCCGGGTGGACGGCCCGGGCGTCCAGCATCGCGCCGACCGCCCGCAGTGGCCGGCGCAGGTCCGCGTAGGGTCGGCCGGCGATCAGGGCCCGCCCGCGCGTGGGGTGGTCGAGGCCCAGGATCATGCGCATCGTGGTGGACTTCCCGGCCCCGTTCGGGCCGAGGAAGCCCGTCACGCGGCCGGCCTGGATGTCCAGGGTCAGGTCGTCCACGGCGAGGGTGTCGCCGTAACGCTTCGTCAGTCCTCGGAGGCGGATCACACTGTTCCTTCGCTGTAGGCGTGCGGGACGCGGAGCACAGGGGTACGGGATGCGGCGGCCCGCCGCGTCTCTCGTACGACAGCGACGCTAGGAGTCGGCGCGTCCGGCGCCCATCGGTCGAAAGGCAGAGGCGTTCTGCCCTTCGTCGGGGGTACTTCCCCGCCCCTGGAGGGATCTGCGGGGCTCACCTGCCCGTACGGCGGGAGCCGACCCGTAGGCTCGTCGCGTGGAAGAGAAGACACCGAGCGGTCGGCCCGTCCGGGTCCTGGTGGCCGACGACGAGGCGATGGTGCGGGCCGGGGTACGCGCCATCCTCGCCCGCGATCCCGGCGTCGAGGTGGTCGCCGAGGCGGGCGACGGGCACGAGGCCATCGCGCTCACCCGCCGGCACCGGCCGGACGTGGTCCTGCTGGACATTCAGATGCCGGGTCTCGACGGGCTGGCGGCGGTGGCGCGGTTGAACCAGGAGCCGGCACCGGTCGGTGTGATCATGCTGACCACCTTCGGTCAGGACGAGTACATCACCCGAGCGCTCGAGGAAGGCGCCGACGGTTTTCTGCTGAAGGCCGACGATCCCAGGGAACTCCTCAACGGCGTACGGGCCGTCGGCGCCGGCGGGGCCTATCTGTCACCGCGGGTCGCCGGCCGGGTCATCGCCGGGATGCGCGCACACCGGTCGGCGCACCCTCATCGATCGCTGGACCGGTTGACGGAACGGGAACGCGACGTACTGGCCGGACTCGGCGCCGGTTTGTCCAACGCGGAGATCGCGAGCCGTCTGCACCTGGTCGAGGGCACCGTGAAGGCCCATGTCAGCGCGGTGCTCACGAAGTTGGGCGCGCGCAACCGGGTGGAGGCGGCCATCGCCGCCCACGAGGCCGGCCTGATTCCGCCGGCCGGCGGCTGAGCGGGGGCGCTTGCCGGGATCGAAGCGCAGCGGGTCGGGCCAGAACTCGGAAAGCCGGTGGGTGAGGTAGGGCGAGATGACCAGGGTGCCGCCGGCCGGCACGGGTACACCGCCCCGCCACGTCGTCCTCGCGTGCGACGCGGGGCACGGCCAAGGCCAGGGAGTACAGCCGCGTCACCTCGGCCATCACCTGCTGAGTGAACACCGGAGCGCCCCGGACAGAGCCCAGCCTTATCGCGTGCCCGGCACGGATCGGCACACCGTCCACGGGTGTGTCGAGGGGGTGCGGGGTGCGGACGGGAGGAGTGCGGGGGCGCGCGGGGAGCGCGGGGAGCGCGACCGTCTCAGACGGCCGCTCGGTTCTTCCGTGCGGTGACCAGAGCGAAGGAGAGGAATTCCCCGCCGTCCGCGGTGAGCATGTCGATGACGGGCTGGTTCCTGTTCCGGCCGTCGGGGTGGTGCTCCGCCCCGGCCCGCGCCCACAGCAGCCAGTCCCGCCACGCGTCCTGCTGCAACCGCGCGGAGGTCACCTCCACCAGTTCGGTGATCGCCCACTGGAAGCGCCACCACTGCGCCGTGTGCCAGGCGATCGCCTCCCAGCCGACGGCCTTCTTGATGTGCGGCGGAATGGCCCCCAGCTCCCGGACCTCCCGTGTCAGGGCGGGGGTCGCCATGCCCAGCTGCCCGCCGGGGCGGAGGAACCGCACGAGGTAGGGCAGGTAGCCGTCCGCCGTACCGAAGTACTCGAACGCGTCCACGCTGACGATGGCGTCGAAGCTCTCCTCCTCGAACGGCAAGGCGTGCGCCTCGGCTCGAACCGCCCGCACCCGGTCGCCTACGCCCGCCTCCGCGAAGACGGCCGCCGCGTCCTCGGGAGCGATCCACAGGTCGGCCGCCACCACCTCGGCGCCGTACTCACGGGCCAGGAACACCGACGTGGCGCCCTTGCCGGAGCCGAGGTCGAGAATTCGCATTCCCGGGGTCAGGTCGAGGTCCCGTGCGAGGTCTTCCAGCAGCCACAACGGGTTCGGCCCCATGTCGAGGTCGAGGAGCCAGGCGGGGTCGTAGCGGGAGGAGCGCGGATAGCGGTCCGGGCGTATGAGATCGCTCAGGTCGGTCACGAGTACGCACCCAAGCCGATCACCAGGGCCGGAACAACCTCTTTTCGGCCGGCTGCGGGAAGCCCGTGATCCGGGCTCGTTCCGTACCCCGGCGATCCCGGCTCGTTCCGTACCCTGGCGATCCGGGCTCGTTCCGTACCCTGGCGGCATGCGCATGCGCCCCACACTGAACTGGACGCCTCCTGAGGACCTTCCGCCGGGCACCACGGATCCGGAGCCGGTCGCCGACGCGCTCGGCGCCGGCGGGGTGCTGGTGCTCACCGGGGCGGGGATCTCCACGGAGTCGGGCATCCCCGACTACCGGGGCGAGGGCGGGAGCCTCAGCCGGCACACGCCGATGACGTACCAGGACTTCACCGCCGACGCCCGGGCCAGGCGCCGGTACTGGGCGCGCAGCCACCTCGGCTGGCGTACGTTCGGCCGGGCCCGCCCCAACGCCGGGCACCGGGCCGTGGCCGCGTTCGGGCGGCACGGTCTGCTCTCGGGTGTGATCACCCAGAACGTCGACGGCCTGCACCAGGCCGCCGGCAGCGAGGGGGTCGTGGAGCTGCACGGAAGCCTGGCCCGGGTCGTCTGCCTTTCCTGCGGCGCGTTCAGTCCGCGCCGGGAACTCGCGCGGCGGCTGGAGGAGGCGAATCCCGGCTTCTCGCCGGTGGCCGCCGGGATCAATCCGGACGGTGACGCCGATCTCACCGACGAGCAGGTCGTGGGCTTCCGCGTGGTGGGCTGCTCGGTCTGCGGCGGCGTCCTCAAGCCGGACGTGGTCTTCTTCGGCGAAGCCGTGCCGCCGCAGCGGGTCGAGCACTGCCGCGAGCTGGTCCGTGAGGCGTCCTCGCTGCTGGTCCTCGGGTCATCGCTGACGGTGATGTCCGGGCTGCGGTTCGTCCGTCAGGCGGCCGAGGACGGGAAGCCGGTGCTGATCGTCAACCGGGACCCGACACGCGGTGACCGGCACGCTCTCACCCGGGTCGCGCTCCCGCTGGGGAGAGCCCTCACCGCCGTGGCCGACCGGCTGGGCGTCCCCGTCGACGACGCCGCGGAAGCGACCGGCTGAGCCCTGGCGGAGAGCTGGACCTGGCTGAGCCCTGGCGGAGGGCTGGGCCCATGGCTGAGCCCCGACCGGACCTCGGCTGAGTCCCGACCGGACCTCGGCTGAGTCCCGACCGGACCTCGGCTGAGTCCCGGCCGGACCTCGGCTGAGCCTCGACCGAGCCCCGCCCCGTCCGGCGCGGGAGGCGGGTGTCCCGCGGAAGCGGTCAGTTTTCGAGAAGCACCGGCGGCCCGGCCGCGCCTACCGTCGAAGACATGAACTCCATCGACTCCGTCATCCTGGAAGTGGCCGACACCGAGGCCGCCGCGCGCTTCTACTCCACCGCCTTCGGACTGGACTCCTCGCTGGTGCGCCTGCGCGCCTCCGACGCCCCCACGAGCGGGTTCCGCGGTTTCACCCTGTCGCTCGTGGTGTCCCAGCCGGGCAGCGTCGACGCGCTGGTCGCCGCCGCGCGGGACGCCGGTGCGACCGTCCTCAAGCCCGCCGCGAAGTCGCTGTGGGGCTACGGCGGTGTCGTCCAGGCCCCGGACGGCACGATCTGGCAGATCGCGACGTCCACGAAGAAGGACACCGGCCCGGTCACCCGGGACATCGACGAGGTCGTGCTCCTGCTCGGCGTCGAGGACGTGAAGGCCGGCAAACGGTTCTACGTCGAGCAGGGGCTCACCGTGGGCAAGAGCTTCGGCGGCAAGTACGTCGAGTTCGCCACCGGGCCCGGCACCGTCAAGCTGTCCCTGTACAAGCGGCGGGGCCTGGCCAAGGTCGCGGGCGTCCCCGCCGAGGGCACCGGATCGCACCGCATCGTGCTCACCGGCGCCACCGCACCGTTCAGGGACCCGGACGGGTTCCGGTGGGAGACCAGTTCCCCGGTGACCGCTGCGGGCTGAGCGGCGTCGCCCCTTCAGCTGAGTAATGCCGCCTCTTCAGGGGTGTCCCCTTTCGGCGGTGTCTCCTTCCGCGCACCGCGTCGGGGGACGGGATTACGGCGGGTCCTCGCGGAGCCGCCGAAGATCCTCCTCCATCGCCGCGTCCTCACCGAGCCGGTACAGCTCCCGGATTCTCAGCTCCTCGTGGTTCACCGCCACCTCGTGCTCGGCCTCGGCCCCCGCCGCGGCGTCGTCCACCTGCTCGCTCAGGGCACCGCGGACCTGCCCGTCCATGACGCGGAGCCGGTCGGCGAGGCGGGCCAGGGCGTGCTTGGTCTCGGCGGCGCGGAAACGTCGTTCGAGGGAGTCCAGGACGCGTCGCAGGTCCGCGCGCGATTCGCTCAGCAGGGCCTCGAAGGCCCGGCATACTCTTATGGCTTCTTCCGCTTCCTCCAGCTCGTCCTTCCAGACCGCGATGTCCGTGCGCAGACGGTGGGCTTTGCGCAGGGCGTCCCGGACCCCGGGTGGCAGGTCGGCCAGGTCGCCGCCCGTTCTCGCGTGCGGCGCCACGAGACGCCGCAGCTCGCGCTCGGACGCCGACGCTCGGGTGATCCGCCTGTCGAGGCGGTTGCGCTCGAAGGTGGCCTCGAGGAGGCGTCCCCTCAACTCGCGCTCGATGTCGTCCAGTTCGGCGATCACCTCACCCGCCTGCGACGCGATGTGCGAATCGCCACGGCTCGCCGTCTGAAGGAAACGCGCCAGACGCTCGACGACTCCCAGCACGTCGTCCACCCGTGCCGGTAGGTCGCGTTTCTCCTCGGTCATCTCGCCTCGCCCCTTCAGTACCGCTCGTCTTCGCTCCGGGAGATCTGACGGATCGCGTCGGCCAGCGCGTGCAGGTCCTGTTCCACCGCTCTCACGCCGCTGCCGTCCGTGCGCTGCTCCAGCACCGCGTCGCCGAGACTGCGGTGCAAGGAGGCCGCCGCGTTGCAGATCAGGTTGAGTAGTCCGGTCTGTGCTTCGAGTCGCTTCCGGATCGACGCGTCCAGCGTCTTCCAGTCGGGTCCGAAGAGCCGTAGGAGCGAGACCTGTTTGACCGCCATCGCGCTGAGTTCCGTGATGGCCGCCTCGACGGTGGCCCGCACGCGGTCGGTGATGTCCCGGTGCACGCCCGCCGCCTCCGCGACACCGGCGCCGTCGGTCAGAGCGGCCAGCCACTGGGCCGTGTGGAGCAACGGGTCCCGCACCGGCCAGGCGGGCAGATGCCCGACGACCTCGTGCATCCTCCCCGGGTCTCCCTGCCGCGTCGTCCGCGCGAGTTCGGTGCCGACCTGGGCGGGATCGCCGAGCCGTGCGACGCGGGCGGCTTCCGCCTCGGCCGCCTCCTTCTCCCGCTTCTTGTTCTGTACGTCGGTGATGAACGCCCAGATGCAGAAGGCGACGAAGCCGAAAAACAGCAGTTCCACGGACACCCCCGAGAGCCCCTCGCGGACCGGCGCGACGGGGCCCCGTCATCGTGGCACCGGGGTGCCATGAGCACCATGCGTGTTCGCCACCGCGTCCCGTGAATGCGCCCGTGCGCCCTCCCCGCGCGCCCCGCCCCGTCAAGGCCGGCGAGAGCCGACGCGGTGGCCGGGCTCGTCACCTGCCGTTCGTATAGGGCTTCGCACAGGGCAGGGACCGCTACTCCTGCGGGGGTCCGGACGTTGAGTCGACGTGATGGGTGATCAGGGGACTGAAGCCCGGTGACGGGCAGCGGTGGTCGCGCCGATTCTCGGCCGCCCGGGCCCTGGCGGCGCTGGGGCCGGGTGCGGGACGCGTGGACGCTCGCCGACGTGCCCGATCTGTCGGGGCGTACCGCGGTGATCACCGGCGCGTCGCGCGGTATCGGCGCCGCGACGGCGGAACACCTGGCGCGCGGGGGCGCGTACGTGATCCTCGCCTGCTCCTCGCCCGCGGAGGGACGCGCGGCGGAGGGCGCGCTCCGTGCTCGGGTGCCGTCCGCCCGGGTGGTGGGTGCCGGTTGTGACCTCGCCCGGCTGGACCAGGTGCGTGAGGCGGCCGAGCACATCACCGCCCTCGCCGGAGGGCGGGTGGACATGCTGGTCAACAACGCGGGGGTGGCCGCGCTGCCGTTCACCCTCAGCGTGGACGGCCACGAGATGCACTTCGCCGTCAACCACCTGGGTCATTTCGCTCTGACCGGTCACCTGCTGCCCGCCCTGCTGAACGCTTCCGAGCCCCGCGTCGTCAACGTCACCTCCGTACTGCACTGGCTCGGCCGCCGCCCCTCCCACCGCGCTCGGCCGCCGGCACGGCGCTACCACCGCTGGACGGCCTACTTCGACTCGAAGCTGGCGAACCTGCTGTTCACCTACGGACTCGCGGCCTGGGCGAGCGACGGGGGCCTTCCCCTGCGGGCGATCGCCGCGCACCCGGGCCTGGTCGACACCACCCTGGGCTCCAGCGCCCTGGACGCGGACGGGCGTCACCTGGAGGCACGACTGCTGCGCCGGCTGCAGGCACGGTGGCACTCCCCCGCCGAGGCGGCGTGGCCGTTGGTGCGGGCCGCCACCGATCCCCAGGTCGCCAACGGCGAGTTCCTCGGCCCCGGCGGGCGCTGGGAGTGGTCCGGCACGCCGGTGCGGGTGCGGGCGGCGCGGCGCGCCCGGGACGTCCACGCCGTCGAGCGGCTCTGGCGGCAGTCGCAACAGCTGACCGGACACCCCTTCCCGTCACATCCCGTGCGGCCACCGTGGGAAGGTGCCTTCTGATGACTTCACCCCCAGACGACGCGCCTCTCACCGACCGCCTTCAGCGGCGTCTGTTGCGTGCCGTGGGCAACAGCCGGCTCCTGCGGCGCTGGGGGCCTCGCATCCTGCCCCGCGTGGACCTTAAGGTCTTCCGGTGGAGCCGTGGCCGCTGGATGCCGAGCCGGCTGCTGCGCCCGATCGCCGTCCTGCACACCACCCGCCGCGACGGCACCCCCTGCCACACCCCGCTTCTCGTCGCCCGGGACCCCTCGGGTTCCTTCCTGGTGATGGCGACCAACTTCGGCCTGCCACGGCACCCTGCCTGGTCGCACCATCTGCTGCGCGACCCGTACGCCGCTCTCACCTGGCGTGGACAGACCCTCCGGGTGCGGGCCCGTCTGCTCACGCCTGAGGAGCTTCGAGCGGCCCGGGACCGCATCCTCGCCGCGATGCCGGTGTTCGACGACTACGCGGTACGCAGCGGGCGGAACGTCCGCGTGTTCGTCCTGACCCCGCTCCCCGGCTCGGCCGACGCGTCGTCGGCGGCTACTTCGGGTCGCCGTTGAACCTGGCGGTGGACCAGACGTAGCCGAGGACGGCGAGGCCCAGGCACCAGGCGGCGGCGAGCCATCCGTTGTGGCCGATCCCGGTGCCCAGCAGCAGGCCGCGCAGGGTCTCGATGGCCGGGGTGAAGGGCTGGTACTCGGCGACCGGCTGGAACCAGCCCGGCATCGCGTCGACCGGTACGAAGGCGCTGGACAGCAGCGGCAGCAGGATCAGCGGCATGGCGTTGTTGCCGGCCGCCTCCGCGTTCGGGCTGACCAGGCCCATCCCTACGGCGATCCAGGTGAGCGCGGTCGCGAACAGGACGAGGAGACCGAAGGCCGCGAGCCATTCCAGGACCGTGGCGTCGGTGGAACGGAAGCCGATGGCGACGCCGACCGAGCCGACGAAGACCACGCTCATCACCGCTTGCAGCACGCTGCCGACGACATGCCCGATGATGACCGAGCCGCGGTGGATGGCCATGGTGCGGAAGCGGGCGATGATGCCCTCGGTCATGTCGTTGGAGACGGAGACCGCGGTGCCGATGGTGGTCGAGCCGACCGTCATCAGCAGCACGCCCGGCACCAGGTAGGCGATGTAGTCGGAGCGGTCGGCGCCGGCGCCGAGGCCGGCGCTCATCGCCTCGCCGAAGAGGTAGACGAAGAGCAGCAGGAGCATGACCGGCGTGAGCAGCAGGTTCAGCGTCATCGACGGGTAGCGGCGGGCGTGCAGGAGGTTGCGGCGCAGCATGGTGACGCTGTCGCGGGCGGCGAGGGACAGGGTACTCATCGGGCGCTCTCCTTGGCCTGGTTGGGGACGTCGGTGCCGCCGCCGGTGAGGGCGAAGAAGACGTCGTCCAGGTCGGGGGTATGTGTGGTGAGTTCGTCGGCCTCGACACCGACCGCGTCCAACCAGTCCACGATCGAGCGGAGTTCGCGCTGGCTGTTGTTGCTGGGGATGTGGAG
>NZ_JBITZX010000020.1:0-49876 GCF_044547145.1 Streptomyces sp. NPDC052773
CGGTAGATGTCGCAATCCACACCGAACCCAGAAGGCCCTCACCCGTTCAAGCACCCAGCACGCGTGTCACCAACGTCCCGGGACAGCACACCTAGGGCAGCCGCGCCCCCGGCTTCTCCAGCGGGATCGCCTCCCCGTCCGAGCCGACGACCTTCCGCTTCCCGAGCGGCTCGTCCAGCTCCACCGTGCGGTGGTGCGTCTTGGCGATCATGATGCAGACCTTGTCCGGCCAGGGCGTCTCGGTCACCGTGACCGTCACCTCGTCCGCGCTCTCCGTCGCCGTCGCCTCGTAGTCCGCGCAGACCCCGCCGGTGAAGGCGACCGTCAGCTCCCTGCCCTCGGTGGTGTAGCCCTCCACCTTCACGTTCCGGCTCTCGGCGGGCGCGTCCGGTCCCGTCGGTCGCGGACTCGGGTTCCCGCTCGGCGACCCGGAGGGCGAGGGCGAGGTCAGATAGCGCGGGTCGACGGCCGGATACGTGACCGTGAAGCCCTCCTTCGCGCCCGGCGCCCGCACCTCGAACAGCCAGGACGGCACCAGCGTCGGCCGCGCGTCCACGAAGTGCGAGGCCAGCCCGAACACCGCGTCCTCCACCACGATCGCCTCCCGCGAGAGGGTCGGGTCGGCGGGGACGGCCGGCTCGCTCGGGGCGGCCGTCGGGCCCGAGGGCTCGCACGGCGCCTGCGCCCGGTCCTCCTCCAGCGGCACCGGAGTGGCGCAGCCGCCGATGCCCACCCGGTGGCCGGGCTCCTGCGCCGCGTTCAGCCGGTCCAGCGTGGCGCGGGCGTCCAGTACTGGATACGTGTGCCCCTTCACCGGCGCCTTCAGCTGACCGCTGCCCGCGACCACCTCACCCTGGGCGCTGACCGTCAGCCCCGTCGGCCAGCCGTACGTCGGCAGCCCGCCGACCACCGGATCGACGTTCACCACCCGCTGCGCGCCCATCACCTGGGAGGCGTCCGCCCTCGCGGCGTCCTGCCCGAGCACCCGCAGCACCGGCGCCGCCGCCTTGCGTGCCGCCGCCTCGCTCACCGGGTCGCCGGCCGCGGACGTGGGCGGCTTCGAACAGACGGTGACGCTCTGACAGTCGTCGGTGCCGGGCGCGTACCGGTGGAACGTCCATGTGCCGGGCGCCTGCCGGTTCACCTGGAGACTCGGCCCCTGGCCGTCCTTGCCGGACCCGACCTTCCAGGCCTGGCCCTCGGCCACCGGCGTCCCGTCCACGCCGAGCGCCGTCGCCAGCCGCGCGACCTCCTCCCGGCCGACCTCGCCCTTCGCCCAGTACACCGGCGCCGAGCCGGGCCCCTTCGGCAGGTCGCCCGAGGCCCGGTACGTCACGCCGTTCGGGTCGGGCTCACCGGGCGCGATGCCGTTCCCGGAGCCCTCCGCGTACCCGTCGAGGGCGAGCGGCGGGGGAGTCCCGTCCCCACCGGGCGCCCCGGCCCCGGACCCCCCACCACCCGCGGCCCCCGCCAGATACGCCCCACCACCCCCGACGAGCAGCACGGCCGCGGCCATGGCGGCGACGAGGACGGGCGAGCGGTGGCGGGAGGGGCGGCCGGCGGGGGAGAGGTCTGCGTCTCGGCCGAGGTCGGGGCCGGAGCCGGTGGGCGCGACGAGTTCGCCGAGGGCCGGCCGGCCGGAGTCCTCCGCACCGTCGGCCGGTTCGGCGGCGTCCGGACCGCTGGATTCCACGGCCGGGTCCGACTCGGCGCCTGCCGGCCCCGCGGACTCGGCGCCTACCGGTCCCGAGGGCTCAGCGGGAGCCGACCTCCCGGACTCGGCGCCCGCCAGTGGAGCGGACCCCGCCCCCGCCGTTCCCGCAGACCCCGCACCCCCATCCGATCGGCCGTCAGTCGATCCGGCGGATTCCGCCGCGGACTCCGGTTCGCGCGTGCGCGCGCTCGCCCCCCGCCCCCGCGTGGGGTCCGCAGGGGAGGAGGGGCCGTCCTCGGAGCCGTCGTTCCTCTCGGCGGCGCCGGACTCGCCCACGACCTCGTCGTCGTTGTCGGGTCGCTCGGTGTTCACCGCATCGCTCCTTCGGCCACACAGCTGTTACGGGGGACAGCGATGGGACGCGGCGGAGGAGCGAGCGGTTCCCCTGGAGGAGGCCGCTCAGTCCCCGTAGTCGGACATCGCGTCCAGCAGCCGCGCGGAGGTCACCGGCACCGACACGCCGTGGATCAGGGACGGCGGGACCGGGCGGGCGGTGTCCCGGTCCGGGACCGTCCAGTGCGGAGCCATCCGGGCGCAGTCGCCGCGCAGCGACGCCAGGTCGCCTTCCAGGTCGGCCGGGGCGGGGGCAGGGGCGTCGAGGTTCGTCATAGTCGCACCGTAGGCACGGGTCGGCTCACGAAGAAAGATCTACTATCGGGTAGTTTTGTCGCCTTCAGACCCGGCCCCCGCACCGGGTAGCGTGGATTGTCATTACCCCTCCACCCAGGAGCGTCCACGCCGTGCGCATCGCAGTCACCGGCTCCATCGCCACCGACCACCTCATGACCTTCCCCGGCCGCTTCGCCGACCAGTTCGTCGCGGACCGGCTGCACACGGTCTCGCTCTCCTTCCTGGTCGACAACCTCGACGTCCGCCGGGGCGGCGTCGGCGCGAACATCGCCTTCGGCATGGGGCAGCTGGGCACGAAGCCGATCCTGGTCGGCGCGGCCGGCTTCGACTTCGACGAGTACCGCGCCTGGCTGGACCGGCACGGCGTCGACACCGGCTCGGTCCGGATCTCCGAGACCCTGCACACCGCCCGCTTCGTCTGCACCACCGACGCCGACCACAACCAGATCGGCTCCTTCTACACCGGCGCGATGAGCGAGGCCCGCCTGATCGAGCTGAAGACCGTCGCGGACCGCGTCGGCGGCCTCGACCTGGTGCTGATCGGTGCCGACGACCCGGAGGCGATGCTCCGCCACACCGAGGAGTGCCGCTCCCGGAACATCCCCTTCGCCGCCGACTTCTCCCAGCAGATCGCCCGGATGAACGGGGAGGAGATCCGGATACTGCTGGAGGGCGCCACGTACCTGTTCTCCAACGAGTACGAGAAGGGCCTCATCGAGACCAAGACCGGCTGGACCGACGAGGAGATCCTGGCCAAGGTCGGCCACCGCGTCACCACCCTCGGCTCGCGCGGCGTGCGGATCGAGCGCGTCGGCGAGGACCCGATCGAGGTCGGCTGCCCGGACGAGGAGCGCAAGGCCGACCCCACGGGCGTCGGCGACGCCTTCCGCGCGGGCTTCCTCTCCGGCCTCGCCTGGGGCGTCTCCCTGGAGCGCGCCGCACAGGTCGGCTGCATGCTCGCGACGCTGGTCATCGAGACCGTGGGCACCCAGGAGTACCAGCTGCGCCGGGCGCACTTCATGGAGCGCTTCACCAAGGCGTACGGCGACGAGGCCGCGGCCGAGGTGCAGAAGCATCTGAGCTGATTCCCGCCCGCGGGGACGAGGGGGCCGGGCCCCTGCGCCGGCCCGGCGTCCTCTCAGCCGGAACGGCGTACCACGTACGCCGTTCCCTTCTCCGCCGGCTCCTCACCCACGTACTCCTGCCCCCGCATCTCGCACCACGCCGGGATGTCCAGGCGTGCGGCCTCGTCGTCCGACAGGACCCGGACGAGGCCGCCCACCGGCACGTCGCCGATGACCTTGGCCAGCTCGATGACCGGGATCGGGCAGCGCTTGCCGAGGGAGTCCACCACCAGGACGTCGTCGCGCACGGCGGTCTCGGCCACCGGCGCGCCCAGCTTCTCCCGCACCCCGGCCACCACCCGCGGCAGCACCTCCAGGAACCCGTCGACGTCCTCGGAGACCGCCCCGAACGGCAGCGACACCCGCACATTGCCCTCGCTGAGCACCCCCATCGCCTTCAGCACATGGCTGGGCGTCAGGGTGCTGCTGGTGCAGGACGATCCGGACGAAACCGAGAAACCCTCCCGGTCCAGCTCGTGCAGCAGCGCCTCTCCGTCGACATAGAGACAGGAGAAGGTGACGATCCCCGGCAGCCGTTTCTCCGGGTCGCCCACCACCTCCACGTCCGGCACCAGTTCCGGCACCCGCGCCCGGATCCGGTGCGTCAGTTCCCGCAGCCGTACCGCCTCGGCGTCCGCCTCCGCGCGGACGGCCCGCAGCGAGGCGGCGGCGGCCACGATCGCGGGGATGTTCTCGAACCCGGAGGCCCGCCCGGACTCGCGCTCGTCCACCGGCCCTTGCGGCGCGAACCGCACGCCCTTGCGGACGACGAGCAGCCCCACCCCGGACGGCCCGCCCCACTTGTGGGCGCTCGCCGTCAGCACGGACCAGTCGCCCGCCACCGGACCCCAGCCCAGCGACTGCGCCGCGTCCACCAGCAGCGGCACCCCGGCCGCCCGGCAGATCTCGGCCACCTCGGCCACCGGCTGCACGGTGCCCACCTCGTGGTTGGCCGACTGGAGACAGGCCAGCGCGGTGTCCTCGCGCAGGGCGTCGGCGTACGCCGCCGGGGACACCGCGCCCGAACGGTCCACCGGAACCCGGGTGACCGTGCCGCCGTCCGCCTCGTGGGATTCGGCCGAATGCAGTACCGAGGAATGTTCGACCGCTGACACGATCAGGTGGCGCCCCACCCGCCGCCGGCCCGCCAACACGCCCGAGACGCCCGCGTGCACGGCCCGGGTGCCGGAGGAGGTGAACACCAGCTCGTCGGGCCGGCACCCGACCGCCTCCGCGGCCGCCTCCCGCGCCGCGTCCAGCAGCATCCGGGCCTTGCGCCCTTCCCGGTACAACCGCGCCGGATCCGCCCATCCCTCGTCCAAAGAGGCCAACAGCGCCTGCCGGGCGACGGGATGCAGGGGAGCGGCGGAAGCAGCGTCGAAGTAGGCCATACGGCAACGCTAAACCCCGGTCGGCCAAGACTCCCAAGGGGCGCGGGACAGCGCCGTCAGCGGCTCCGCCGTGGGGCGCGACCAGCCCAAAAGAACCCGCAGCCGCCAATCCAGCGAACCCACGGAGTGACTAGGCACCCCTCCCCGCGAACCCTCGAAGAGGGTGGGCTAGGGTTTGGTCCGCATAAACATCCAAACCCCTGCCCGACGCAGGGCGGCGACCGACCAGCGAGAAGGCCAGGCCGCAGCCGATCCGCGCGGGCGAGACTCTCGGGAAGGCGCTACGTGAGTCCCAACGGCTCCGACCGCTCGCCGCGGCGCCCGATGCGGCGGAAGCTGCTGCAGGCACTGACCGCGGGCCTGGTCCTGGCGACCGCCACCGGTTGCACATGGGAGGACTTCCCCCGCCTTGGCATGCCCACCCCCACCACGGAAGAGGCGCCGATCGTCCTCTCCCTGTGGCAGGGCTCCTGGGCTGCCGCGCTCGCCGTCGGCGTGCTGGTGTGGGGCTTGATCCTCTGGAGTGCCATCTTCCACCGGCGCAGCCGCACCAAGGTGGAGATCCCTCCGCAGACCCGGTACAACGTGCCGATCGAGGCGCTGTACACGGTCGTACCGATCATCATCGTGTCGGTCCTCTTCTACTTCACGGCTCGTGACGAGTCGAAGCTGCTCTCCATGGACAAGAAGCCCGACGTCACGGTCAACGTGGTCGGCTTCCAGTGGAGCTGGTGCTTCAACTACATCGAGAACGTCGAGGGTTCCACCGGCGACGCCAAGACCGCCAAGGAACTGGCCGCGGTCCCCGACCGCTACAAGAAGGACTTCCCGGCCAACGCCGGCGGCGTCTACACCTGTGGCACCCCGGGTGAGCGCAACCCGCAGACCGGCAACCCCGGCCCCACCCTGTGGCTGCCGGAGGGCAAGACGGTCCGCTTCGTCCTGACCTCGCGGGACGTCATCCACTCCTTCTGGGTGGTGCCGTTCCTGATGAAGCAGGACGTCATCCCCGGCCACCCGAACGCCTTCCAGGTGACCCCGAACCGGCAGGGAACCTTCCTGGGCAAGTGCGCCGAGCTGTGCGGCGTCGACCACTCCCGGATGCTGTTCAACGTCAAGGTCGTCTCGCCTGAGCGTTACGAGCAGCACCTGAAGGAGCTGGCCGAGAAGGGCCAGACCGGTTACGTGCCCGCCGGTATCGAGCAGACCGAGCACGCGAAGGACCGGGAGGCGAACGTCCTGTGAGTATCGTCAACGAACCCGCAGGTGCCCCCGAGGCCGGCACCTACGAGAACGAACTGCCGGTGAGGCGCAAGCAGCCCGGCAACGTCGTGGTGAAGTGGCTGACGACCACCGACCACAAGACCATCGGAACGCTGTACCTGACGACGTCGTTCGCGTTCTTCTGCATCGGCGGCATCCTGGCGCTCTTCATGCGCGCCGAGCTGGCCCGCCCGGGCCTGCAGATGATGTCGAACGAGCAGTTCAACCAGGCGTTCACGATGCACGGCACGATCATGCTGCTGATGTTCGCGACGCCGCTGTTCGCGGGCTTCGCGAACTGGATCATGCCGCTGCAGATCGGCGCCCCCGACGTCGCGTTCCCGCGGCTGAACATGTTCGCCTACTGGCTCTACCTGTTCGGCTCGCTGATCGCGGTGGGTGGCTTCCTCACCCCGAACGGCGCCGCCAGCTTCGGCTGGTTCGCCTACACCCCGCTGTCCGACGCGGTCCGCTCGCCGGGCCTCGGCTCCGACATGTGGATCATGGGCCTGGCCTTCTCCGGCTTCGGCACCATCCTCGGCGCGGTCAACTTCATCACCACGATCATCTGCATGCGCGCACCCGGCATGACGATGTTCCGCATGCCGATCTTCACCTGGAACGTCCTGCTGACCGGTGTCCTGGTCCTGCTGGCCTTCCCGGTCCTGGCCGCGGCGCTGTTCGCCCTGGAGGCGGACCGCAAGTTCGGGGCGCACATCTTCGACGCGGCCAACGGCGGCGCCTTGCTGTGGCAGCACCTCTTCTGGTTCTTCGGACACCCAGAGGTGTACATCATCGCCCTGCCGTTCTTCGGCATCATCAGTGAGGTCATCCCGGTCTTCTCCCGCAAGCCGATGTTCGGCTACTGGGGTCTGGTCGCGGCGACCATCGCGATCGCCGGTCTGTCCGTGACCGTGTGGGCGCACCACATGTACGTCACCGGCGGTGTGCTGCTGCCGTTCTTCTCCTTCATGACGTTCCTCATCGCCGTCCCGACCGGTGTGAAGTTCTTCAACTGGATCGGCACGATGTGGAAGGGCTCGCTGTCCTTCGAGACTCCGATGCTCTGGGCGACCGGCTTCCTGATCACCTTCACCTTCGGTGGTCTGACCGGTGTCATCCTGGCCTCGCCGCCCATGGACTTCCACATCTCCGACTCGTACTTCGTGGTGGCCCACTTCCACTACGTGGTCTTCGGCACGGTCGTCTTCGCGATGTTCTCCGGCTTCCACTTCTGGTGGCCGAAGTTCACCGGCAAGATGCTCGACGAGCGCCTGGGCAAGATCACCTTCTGGACGCTGTTCGTCGGCTTCCACGGCACCTTCCTGGTCCAGCACTGGCTGGGCGCCGAGGGCATGCCGCGCCGGTACGCCGACTACCTGGCGGCCGACGGCTTCACCGCCCTGAACACGATCTCCACGATCAGCTCGTTCATCCTGGGCGCGTCGATCCTGCCGTTCTTCTACAACGTGTGGAAGACCGCCAAGTACGGCAAGCCGGTCGGCGTCGACGACCCGTGGGGCTACGGCCGCTCCCTGGAGTGGGCGACCTCCTGCCCGCCGCCGCGGCACAACTTCATCACCCTGCCGCGGATCCGCAGCGAATCCCCGGCGTTCGACCTGCACCACCCCGACATCGCCGCACTGGAGCAGCTGGGTCACTCCGGCCAGAGCGCGCTCGCTGGTAGCAAGGAGGCCGGCAAGTGAAGATCCAGGGCAAGATGTTCATGTGGCTGAGCGTCTTCGTCCTCGCCATGGCGGTCGTCTATGGCGTGTGGTCGAAGGAGCCGGCCGGCACCACGGCCCTCTTCCTGGCCTTCGGCCTGTGCATCATGATCGGCTTCTACCTGGGCTTCACGGCCAAGCGGGTCGACGTCGGTGCGCAGGACAACCTGGAGGCGGACGTCGCGGACGACGCGGGCGAGCTGGGCTTCTTCAGCCCGCACAGCTGGCAGCCGCTGTCCCTCGCGATCGGTGGCGCCCTCGCCTTCCTCGGTGTCGCGGTCGGCTGGTGGCTGCTGTACTTCGCCTTCCCGGTCATCCTGATCGGCATCTTCGGCTGGGTCTTCGAGTACTACCGCGGTGAGAACCGCACCCAGTAGCACGAGGCGAGCCCACGGGAGCCCGGACACTCCGTCAGGAGCGTCCGGGCTCCCGCGTTTGCAGCAACCGCCGTCCCCCGCCCGGCCTACCCAGCGCGCCGCGTCCCAGGGGGCTCCCTAGCGTGAGCTCATGAGCCACACACCGCGTTCTCGCACCGTGATCACCTGCACCCTGCTGGTGATAGCCGTCGGCCCGGCCGTCACCTCCTGCGGCGACGACGGGCACCCGCTGTCGGCCGCGCCGTACGACGCGGCGGACCAGATATCCTTCAGCGGCCCCGCGGGGGAGGGGAAGAAGGCCGACCCGGACAAGCCCCTGGAAGTCACCGCGGAGGACTCCGACGGGCGCATCACGGACGTCACGGCCGTGGACGCGGCCGGCCGCCATCTGGCGGGCGAACTCTCCGCCGACGGGTCCCGCTGGCACTCCACGTCCGCGCTGGCCGCCAACGCCCACTACACGGTCCGGGTGAGCACCGAGAACGAGGACGGCCGGCCCGGCCGCCGGGTCCTGGTCTTCGACACCGGCAAGCCCCTCACCAAGAAGCGCCTGGACGTCTCCTTCGGCCCCAAGGCCGGCACCTACGGCGTCGGCCAGCCCATCACCGCCGAACTCAGCGGCGAAGTCAAGGACGCCGCACAGCGGGCGATCGTCGAGCGCGCCCTGAAGGTGCACTCCACGCCCGCCGTGGAGGGCTCCTGGCACTGGGTGAACGACAAGGAACTCCACTACCGGCCCAGGGAGTACTGGCCCGTCCACGCCACCATCCAGGTCACCAGCAACCTGGAGGGCATCAAGATCAGCGACCGGCTGTGGGGCGGTACGGCGAAGCCGCTGAAGCTCACCACGGGCGACGAGGTCGTCGCCGTCACGGACGCCTCGTCCCACCACATGACCGTCTACAAGAACGGCAAGGAGATCAACTCCATACCGGTCACCACCGGCAAGCCGGGCTTCGAGACCCGCAACGGCGTCAAGGTGGTGCTCGGCAAGGAGTACTTCGTACGGATGCGCAGTACCAGCATCGGCATAGCCGCCGGCTCCTCCGAGTCGTACGACCTGCCCGTCTACTACGCCACCCGGGTCACCTGGAGCGGCGAGTACGTCCACGCCGCCCCCTGGTCCGTCGGGTCCCAGGGCTACGCCAACGTCAGCCACGGCTGCACCGGCATGAGCACCGGCAACGCCGCCTGGTTCTTCCAGAACGTCCGCGAGGGCGACGTGGTGAAGGTCATCAACTCCTACGGCAGCACCATGGAACCCTTCGGCAACGGCTTCGGCGACTGGAACCTCACCTGGAAGAAATGGCGAGAGGGCAGCGCCCTGACCGCAGGCAAGCCGGAAGCCCCCAAACCGGAAGAAACGGCACGTCTACGACCGGCCGCGGTCTAACCGGTCAGGGGCGCGGGGCTGTGTCGATATGCGGCTCCGCCGCGTGAACGCGAGCGACCACGACGAACCCGCAGCCGCCCGGTCGCGCAACCCCACGGAGTGGCTAGGCGCTCTGCAGCTTCCTCTGCCGCAACAGGGACGCCAGCGCGGAGGCGAACTCCACCGGATCCACCGGCAGCGTCACGGCTGCCTCGGCCCGGCTCCACGACGCCAGCCACGCATCCTGCGGCCGCCCGATCAGCAGCAGCACCGGCGGGCACGCGAACACCTCGTCCTTGATCTGCCGGCAGAGCCCCATGCCCCCCATGGGCACGGCCTCCCCGTCCAGCACGCAGACGTCGATCCCGCCCTTGTCCAGCTCCCTGACGACGGCCGCCGGAGTCGCGCACTCCACGAACTCCACCAGGGGCGCGTCCGGAGCGGGCCGGCGCCCGGCCGCTAGCCGCACCTGCTCGCGGGTGTTGGAGTCGTCGCTGTAGACCAGCACCGTGGCGGTCGGCTGCATAGCTTCCTCCGTGACTTCGGCGTCGTACGGAAAGGCCCGTAAGCCCGGATGCTACTCCCCTGAACACCACGTCAACACCGGTACGACCCAGGGCAACACTCCGAACGGCACCCCCCGGAGTGAGGGCGAGATAAGCGACCGACATAATGTCGGTCGTGGCGACAGCAACGACAGTAGACACCGGGCACGCGCACCCGTCGGTCAACCGACCGAACCTCGTCAGCGTCGGAACCATCATCTGGCTGAGTTCCGAGCTGATGTTCTTCGCGGCCCTCTTCGCGATGTACTTCACCCTGCGATCGGTGACAGGACCCGAGTTCTGGAGTGAGAAGGCGGACGCCTTGAACTTCCCGTTCTCGGCGACGAACACCACGATCCTGGTGCTCTCCTCCCTCACCTGCCAGCTCGGCGTCTTCGCCGCCGAGCGCGGTGACGTGAAGAAGCTCCGGGGCTGGTTCATCGTCACCTTCATCATGGGTGCGATCTTCATCGGCGGTCAGGTGTACGAGTACACCGAGCTGGTCAAGCACGAGGGCCTCTCGCTCTCGTCCGACCCCTACGGCTCGGTCTTCTACCTGACCACCGGCTTCCACGGCCTGCACGTGACGGGCGGTCTCATCGCCTTCCTGCTGGTCCTTGGCCGTACCTACGCGGCCCGTAGGTTCACCCACGAGCAGGCGACCGCCGCCATCGTCGTGTCCTACTACTGGCACTTCGTCGATGTCGTCTGGATCGGCCTCTTCGCCACGATCTACATGATCAAGTAGCCGGACCCGATCCCACGCGCGTTCCCGTAACACGCACATCCCAGAAGCATCGACGCAGAAGATCCTGACACCGGGGTAATCCGTGAAAAAGCTCTCCGCACGACGACGCCATCCGCTGGCGGCGGTCGTCGTCCTACTCCTCGCGCTGGCGGCTACCGGGGGGCTGTACGCCGCGTTCGCACCCGCGGGCAAGGCGCAGGCCGATGAAACCGCCCAGTCCCTTGCCATCGACGAGGGCAAGAAGCTCTACGCCGTAGGCTGCGCCAGCTGCCACGGCACCGGCGGTCAGGGCACCTCCGACGGTCCGAGCCTGGTGGGCGTGGGCGCGGCTGCCGTCGACTTCCAGGTCGCCACCGGCCGTATGCCGGCCGCGACCTCCCAGGGCGCCCAGGTGCCGCGGAAGAAGAACATCTACACCCAGGCCGAGATCGACCAGCTCGCGGCGTACATCGCCTCGCTGGGCGCCGGCCCCTCCGTCCCGACCGAGGAGCAGTACGGTCCGGAGGGCGCTGACATCGCCAAGGGTGGCGAGCTGTTCCGCAACAACTGCGCGCAGTGCCACAACTTCACCGGCAAGGGCGGTGCCCTCACCAAGGGCAAGTACGCGCCGACCCTCGAAGGCGTGGACCCGAAGCACATCTACGAGGCCATGCAGACCGGCCCGCAGAACATGCCCTCCTTCCCCGACACCACCCTGTCGGAGCAGAACAAGAAGGACATCATCGCGTACCTGAACGCGGTCAACAGCGACGAGACGGACAGCTACGGCGGTCTGGAGCTGGGCGGCATCGGTCCGGTGGCCGAGGGCCTCTTCGGCTGGATCTTCGGCCTCGGCACCCTGGTCGCCATCGCCGTGTGGGTCGCCGCCCGGACCGCAAAGGCCAAGAAGTCATGAGTAGCCAAGACATTCCCGAAGAGAACCTGCCCGCAGCGCAGGGCACCGGCCACGGCGCACTGGGCGTCGCGGACGAGAAGAACCCGTTCGCCGACCCGGGCGTGCCCCCGCACGAGCCCCGGATCCAGGACATCGACGAGCGGGCCGCCAAGCGGTCCGAGCGCACGGTCGCCCTGCTGTTCACGGTGTCGATGCTGGCCACCATCGGCTTCATCGCCGCGTTCGTGACCATCCCGGTCCACAAGACGGTCTACATCTTCCCGCTCGGTCACATCGGCGCGATGAACTTCGCGCTCGGCGTGACCCTGGGCGTGGCGCTGTTCTGCATCGGTGCGGGCGCGGTCCACTGGGGCCGCACCCTGATGTCCGACCACGAGCTGGTCCAGGAGCGGCACCCGATCGAGGCCCCGGCCGAGGTCCGTGCCCAGGTCTTCGAGGACTTCCGGCAGGGTGCCGCCGAGTCCCAGCTGGGCCGGCGTAAGCTGATCCGCAACACCATGTTCGGCGCGATGGCCATGGTGCCGCTGTCCGGCCTGGTCCTGCTGCGCGACCTCGGTCCGCTGCCCGAGGAGAAGCTGCGCCACACCCTGTGGTCCAAGGGCAAGCTGATCGTCAACATGAACACCAACGAGCCGCTGCGGCCGTCGGACATCGCGGTCGGCTCACTGACCTTCGCCAAGCCCGAGGGCCTGGAGGAGCACGACCACGGCTTCCAGAACGAGATCGCCAAGGCCGCCCTGATGCTCGTCCGGATCCAGCCGGAGGACATCAAGGACAAGCGCGAGCTCGAGTGGTCGCACGAGGGCATCGTGGCGTACTCGAAGATCTGCACCCACGTCGGTTGCCCGATCTCCCTGTACGAGCAGCAGACGCACCACGTGCTGTGCCCCTGCCACCAGTCCACCTTCGACCTCTCCGACGGTGCCCGGGTGATCTTCGGTCCCGCCGGCCACGCCCTGCCGCAGCTGCGGATCGGCGTGAACGACGAGGGCTACCTCGAAGCGCGCGGCGACTTCGAAGAGCCCGTCGGTCCTGCATTCTGGGAGCGCGGATGAGCACCAACGAACCCACCGAGTCCCGCTCTCGCGGGAAGGCGCCGGCCGGCGAGCGCGTGGCCGACTGGGCCGACGGCCGGCTGGGGATCTACTCCCTGGCCAAGGCCAACATGCGCAAGATCTTCCCGGACCACTGGTCCTTCATGCTCGGCGAGGTCTGCCTCTACAGCTTCCTCATCATCATCCTCACGGGTGTGTACCTGACCCTGTTCTTCCACCCGTCGATGAACGAGGTGGAGTACCACGGCAGCTACATCCCGATGCAGGGCCAGCTGATGAGCGAGGCCTACAAGTCGACGCTGGACATCAGCTTCGACGTCCGCGGCGGTCTGCTGATCCGGCAGATCCACCACTGGGCGGCCATCGTCTTCCTCGCCGGCATGTTCGTGCACATGATGCGCGTCTTCTTCACCGGCGCGTTCCGCAAGCCGCGTGAGATCAACTGGCTGTTCGGCTTCCTGCTGTTCGTCCTCGGCATGTTCACCGGTTTCACCGGCTACTCGCTCCCGGACGACCTGCTCTCCGGCACCGGTGTCCGCTTCACGCAGGGCGCGATCCTGTCCACGCCGATCGTCGGCACGTACATCTCGATGTTCCTGTTCGGCGGGGAGTTCCCGGGCGACGACATGGTCGCGCGGTTCTACTCGATCCACATCCTGCTGCTGCCGGGCATCATGCTCGGCCTCGTGGTGGCCCACCTGATCCTGGTCTTCTACCACAAGCACACGCAGTTCGCGGGCCCCGGCAAGACCAACAACAACGTCGTCGGCATGCCGCTGCTGCCGGTCTACATGGCCAAGGCCGGAGGCTTCTTCTTCCTGGTCTTCGGTGTCATCGCGGTCCTCGCCGGCATCGCGACGGTCAACCCGATCTGGGCCATGGGCCCGTACCGCCCGGACATGGTGTCCACCGGCGCCCAGCCCGACTGGTACATGGGCTTCGCCGAGGGCCTGGTCCGCGCCATGCCCGGCTGGGAGATCAACTTCTGGGGTCACACGCTGGTCCTCGGCGTGTTCATCCCGCTGGTGCTCTTCGGTCTCTTCCTGGCGGCGATCGCGGTCTACCCGTTCATCGAGTCCTGGGTCACCGGCGACAAGCGCGAGCACCACATCCTGGACCGCCCGCGCAACGCCCCGACCCGCACCGCGCTCGGTGTCGCCTGGATCACCGCGTACATGATCATGCTGATCGGTGGTGGCAACGACATCGTCGCCACGCACTTCCACCTGTCGATCAACGCGGTCACCTGGTTCGTCCGCATCGGCTTCTTCGTCGGTCCGGTCATCGCGTTCGTCGTCACCAAGCGGATCTGCCTCGGCCTGCAGCGCCGGGACAAGGACAAGGTGCTGCACGGTCGGGAGACCGGCACCATCAAGCGTCTGCCGCACGGTGAGTACATCGAGGTCCACGAGCCGCTCAGCCAGGGCGCGCTCTACAGCCTCACGGCGCACGAGCAGTACCAGCCGGCCGAGATCGGCCCGACGGTCGACGAGAACGGCGTCGAGCGCAAGGTGAAGGGCTCCGAGAAGCTGCGCGCCAAGCTGAGCAAGGCGTACTTCGGCGAGGACTCCCAGATCCCGAAGCCCACCGTCGAGGAGTACAAGGAGATCACGAGCGGCCACGGCCACCACTGATCGCTGCGTTCGCCACGCCACGGTCGAAGGGCCCCCGTCCGGTGTTCGGACGGGGGCCCTTCGCCGTGCCCGGGCTGGATAGGCTGGGATCACACCGTGTGGTGTGCCATGTGTCCTACGACGATCAGGAGCGGCTGATGAGCGCTGTGACCCCCGCTGGAGGCGACACCGCGGCGGGCCGTTCCTGGCCCGTGGTGCTGAACGGTCTGCTGGAGGGCCGGGACCAGAGCGCCGAGGACACCGCCTGGGCGATGGACCGCATCATGCGCGGGGAGGCGACCGACGCCCAGATCGCCGGGTTCGTGGTGGCGCTGCGGGCCAAGGGCGAGACGGTCGAGGAGATCACCGGCCTGGTCCGCGCGATGTACGCGCACGCCAAGGTGATCCAGGTGCCCGGCGAGACCGTCGACATCGTCGGCACCGGCGGCGACGGCGCGAAGACCGTGAACATCTCCACGATGTCCTCCATCGTCGTGGCCGGCACCGGCGCGAAGGTGGTCAAGCATGGCAACCGCGCCGCGTCCTCGGCGTCCGGCGCCTCCGATGTGCTGGAGAAGCTGGGCGTCAATCTGGAGCTGACGCCGCAGCGGGTGGCCGAGGTCGCCGAGGAGGCCGGTATCACCTTCTGCTTCGCGGTGAAGTTCCACCCGGCGCTGCGCCACGTGGCGGCGGCCCGCGGTCAGCTCGGGATCCGCACGACGTTCAACGTCCTGGGCCCGCTGACCAACCCGGCCCGGGTGAAGGCCCAGGCGGTCGGCGTGGCCGACCCGCGGATGGCGCCGATCGTCGCCGGGGTGCTCGCCGAGCGCGGCAACTCCGCGCTGGTGTTCCGCGGCGACGACGGGCTCGACGAGCTGACGACCACCGCCACCTCCCGGGTGTGGATCGTGCGCGACGGCAAGGTCACCGAGGAGGCCTTCGACCCGCGCGACGTCGGCCTGGAGCTGGTCCCGGTGGAGGCGCTGCGCGGCGCGGACGCCTCCTACAACGCCGAGGTGGCCCGCCGTCTGCTGGACGGCGAGCGGGGCCCGGTCCGCGACGCGGTGCTGCTGAACTCGGCGGCGGCGCTGGTCGCCCTGCACCCGGGCGACGCCCCGCTGACCGAGCAGCTCCGCGCCGGGATGGCGAAGGCGGCCGAGTCCATCGACTCGGGCGCGGCCCGGCGGACCCTGGAGCGCTGGGTGGCCGCCAGCAACGCGTGACGCCGGCGTAGGTCGTCACGCAGGGCAAGGTCGTCCCGCGATCCGGACACGGGTTGCGGGGCGACGATCATTTCGTCTACGTTCCTGTATCAGGTCATGAGTGACAGTCATGAGGCCCCGGCCGACTGTCCGGCAACCCTCCGTCCGTGGCGGGGTGCCCCGGGTGAAGACCAGGTCGTACGGCAGCAAGGCCTACGGCAAGCGCGGACCCCTCGCGAACCCAGGGGTCCTGGTCGTTCGAGGGAGTCTTCCGTGAGCAAGCGAATGCGTTAGGGCCGCCGAGCCCCGCCTCCGCACACCCTTCTTCTCTTCTTTCCTCCTCAGTCTCACGGGAGTTCCGCCATGTCCGTCTCCACCGCTGCCGCCGACCAGTCCGTTTGTGCCCCGCTGCCCGTTCTGGGCAGGGATGTCACCGTCCCGCTCGTCACCGGTGGCGAGGTCACCTACGCCGCGCTCGACTACGCCGCCAGCGCACCGGCCCTCCAGCGGGTGTGGGACGACGTCGCCGCGTACGCCCCGTACTACGGCAGCGTGCACCGCGGCGCCGGCTATCTGTCCCAGCTGTCCACGGACCTGTTCGAGAACTCCCGCAGGACCGTCGCCGAGTTCCTCGACTGCCGCGACGGCGACCAGGTCGTCTTCACCCGGTCCACCACCGACTCGCTCAACCTGCTCGCCGCCGCGCTGCCCGCCGGCTGCCGGGTCTTCGTCTTCGAAACCGAGCACCACGCCTCCCTGCTGCCCTGGACGAACGCCCAGGTCACCTACCTGGACGCGCCGCGCACCCCAGCCGAGGCGGTGGCGACCCTGGAGCGCGCCCTCGCCGACCGCGATCCCTACGGCCCGGCCCTGGTCTGCGTCACCGGCGCCTCCAACGTCACCGGTGAGCTGTGGCCCGTCCGGGAGCTGGCCGCCGCGGCGCACGCGCACGGCGCCCGGATCGTGCTGGACGCCGCCCAGCTCGCGCCCCACCACCCCGTCTCCGTACGGGAGTTGGACGTGGACTGGGTCGCCTTCTCCGGGCACAAGCTGTACGCCCCGTTCGGCTCGGGTGTCCTCGCGGGCCGCTCCGACTGGCTGCGCGAGGCCGAGCCCTATCTCGCGGGCGGCGGCGCGAGCCGCAAGGTGACCCGGCGCGAGGACGGCGGCGTGGACGTGGAGTGGCACGAGAGCGCCGCCCGGCACGAGGCGGGCTCCCCGAACGTGATCGGCGCCTACGCCATCGCCTCCGCCTGCAAGGCCCTCACCGAGGCCGGGTTCGACACCCTGGTCGCCCGCGAGCGCCACCTCATCGGGAAGGTCCGCGCCGGGCTCGCCGAGGTGCCGGAGGTGCGTGTGCTGTCCCTCTTCGGGGACGACGCCCCGCGCGTGGGCGTGATCTCCTTCGTCGTCGACGGCTGGAACAGCTCCCACTTCGCCGCCGCGCTCTCCGCCGAGTACGGCATCGGGGTGCGCGACGGCCTGTTCTGCGCCCACCCGCTGGTGCGCACCCTGCTCGGCAGCGACCCGCAGACGCAGGGCGAGTGCGGCGCGCCCGAGGCGGCGCCCGGGGAGAAGTCCCTGAACGCGATCCGCGTCAGCTTCGGCGCGGGCACCCCGGACGAGCACGTGGAGCGGTTCCTGCGCGCGGTCAAGGAGCTGGTGCGGGACGGCGCGCGGTGGAACTACCGCACGGAGGACGGGCGTTGCGTGCCGGACACCTCCGCGTGAGCCGGTAGCCGGGCGCCCAGCAGGATCATCCGCAGGGCGCGCTCGGCGGCGTCCGCGAGGAGGTCGCTCGCCCGCACCAGTGCCTCCGCGAGGGCCATCGGGGCGGGCAGGATCCCGCTGAACGCGTCCACGCCCGGCACCTCGTGCGCCCCCTCGCCGAGCGTGCCGGCCAGGGCGAGCACCGGACGGCCGTACCGCTTCGCGCGGCGGGCCACCTCCGCCGGGACCTTGCCGCGCGGGGTCTGGTGGTCGAGGGCGCCCTCCGCGGTGACGACCAGGTCGGCGCGGGCGAGGCGGGCGTCGAGGTCGAGATGGCCGAGGAGGACGTCGAAGCGGGGCAGCAGCCGGGCACCGAGCGCGGCGAGCCCCGCGCCCAGGCCGCCGGAGGCGCCGGTGCCGGGGCCGGTGCGCAGATCGGTGCCCGTCACCCCGAGGTCGCGGGTGAGGACGTACGCCCAGTTCTCCAGACCGGCCGACAGGTGCTCGACCTGCGCGGGCGTCGCCCCCTTCTGCGGTCCGAAGACCCGGGCCACGCCCCGCTCGCCGCACAGCACGTTGTACGGGTTGCAGGCCACCAGGAGTTCCGTCGCGCGCAGCCGCGGGTCGAGGCCGGACGGGTCGACGCGGTGCAGGCGGATCAACTCCCGGCCGCCGGGCGGCAGTTCGAAGCCGTCCGCGTCCAGCAGCCGGGCCCCGAGCGCCTGGAGCGCGCCCGCGCCGCCGTCGGAGGTGCCGGAGTCGCCGCAGCCGACCAGGATCCGCCTGACGCCCGTGTCGAGCGCGGCGCGGATCAGCTCGCCGACGCCGCGGGTGGTGGTGGCGCCCGGGTCGCGCAGGGAGTGCGGGACGAGGGACAGCCCGGCCACCGCCGCCATCTCCACCACCGCGGTGTCCCCGGCGCCGCCGAGCAGCGCGAAGTGGGTGCCGAGCCGGTCGCCGACCGGGCCGGTGGCGGGCAGCGCGACCAACCGTCCCCCGGTCGCGGCGGCCAGCGCGACGGCCGTGCCCTCCCCGCCGTCGACCAGCGGGATCCGGTCGATCTCGGCGTCCGGCAGCACCCGGCGGACCCCGTCCGCGATGGCGTCGGCGGCGGCCTGGGCGGACAGCGACTCCTTGAACCCGCTGGGGGCTACGACGACTCGGCTCAGCATGGCAGGTCTCCTAGGGGGGCGTGGGAACGCCGAGCAACGGCCATACCGCCACGGCGAAGACGAGGACGATCACGGCGGTCAGCGGGGCCAGCACGGCGGACAGGCGCAGCAGGTCGCGCGGGGTGTAGGTGGGAACGCCGGGGACCTCGGCGAAGAGGGCGACCGGCTTGGCGGAGGCGGGCAGGGTGTGGCAGAACCCCGCCGCGGCGGTGGAGGCGAGCGCGGCGGCGACCGGGTCGACCCCGGCGCCCACGGCGGCGGCCACCACCAGCGGGACGAGGACGGAGGAGCGCGCGGAGCGGGACTGGAGGACGAGGTGGGCCGCCGTGCTGACCGCGATCACCACGGCCAGGAAGAGCACCGGGCCCACCCCCGACGGCAGCCCCGAGACCAGCCACTTCGCGGCGCCGGAGTCGGCGAGCGCCACGCCCATCGCCATGGTCGCGGCCATGAAGAGCAGCAGCGACCAGGGGACCGTCTTCAGCGCGTCCTTCAGCCGTACGGTGCCCAGGGCGGGGGAGGCGGCGACGACCGCGCCGATCAGCGCGACGACCGCGGGCGGCACCCGGTGCAGCGGCTCGCTGCACCACAGCAGCACGACGGTGGCGAGCAGCAGCGCGCAGCGGGTCTCCTCCGGCGTCCAGGGGCCGGTGACCGGGGTGTCGGTGTGCCGCTGGATGTCCTCCGGGGTGATGTGCACCGGGTCGCGGCGGTCGGCGCGGCGGGTGGTGGTGAGCAGGACGGTCTCGGCGGCCAGATGGGAGGAGACCACCGCCGGCGGCAGCCCCAGCAGCAGCCACTCCACGAAGCCGATCCGCTGCCCGGTGGTCTCCCACAGCACCGACACGGTGATCAGATGCGCGCCCGCGCCGATCAGGGTCGCCACCGCCGACAGAAGGATCACGGTCGGGAAGAGCAGCGCCAGCATCACGACCAGTCGTTTCCGGTCGGCCAGGGTCTTGGCCAGCGCCAGGAACACCGGCAGGGCGAGCGCGGCCCGGCCGGAGGTGGCCGGCACCGCGAACGCCGTGACGATCAGTGCGGCCGTGGTGAGGTGCACCAGCTGCCGTACCGTGCGCGCGCCGCCGACCAGGAACGCCGCCGCCCGGCCCGCGAGCCCGGTGCGGGTGACCGCCGCGGCCAGCACGAAGGCGCAGATCAGCAGCCAGACGGTGGAGTCGCCGAGGGTGCCGAAGAGGGTGTCGCTGCTGATCACCCCGGTCGCCGTGAGGGCGAGTCCGGCGCCCAGCGCGATGTACGTGTCGTCGATCGGGGTGCCGATCCAGGCGCAGGTCGCCAGCGCGAAGACGGCGAGGGTGAGGCGCGCGTCCCCGCCGAGCCCGGGGAAGGTGCCGGGCACCGCGAGCAGCGCGCACAGGGAGAGCGCCGCGCACAGTGCCGCGGTGAGACGGGGAGTCAGGGTCACGTCATCGAGGGTCCCGGCGGGCGGTGAGCCGTCGATGAGCCGTGGATGAAGGAGACTTCACGCCGCTCCCGGGGGGCGTCTCACGCGGCGGGCAGCCGGTACCCCATCCCGCGGACCGTCTCCACGCGCTCCGCGCCGAGCTTCTTGCGCAGCGCCCGCACGTACACGTCCACGATGTTGGAGCCGGGGTCGAAGTCGTAGCCCCACACGTGGGAGAGGATCTGCTCGCGGGAGAGCACCTGGCCGGGGTGGCGCAGGAACAGCTCCAGCAGCACGAACTCACGGGCCGTCAGGTCCACCGTGCGCTCCCCGGAGCGGGCGCGGCGGGTGCGCAGGTCCAGGCTGAGCGGGCCCGACTTCAGCACGGTCACCTCCGGCGCCCGGGCCGCCGTACGCAGCCGCAGCCGCACCCGCGCGAGGAGTTCCTCGAAGCGGAACGGCTTGGTCATCCAGTCGTCCGCGCCGCCCTCCAGGCCGGCCACCGTGTCGCGGACGGAGTCCCGCGCGGTGAGCACGATCACCGGGACCGTCACCCGGGCCTCGCGCAGCTCGCGCAGCACGGTGAAGCCGTCCCGGCCGGGCAGGCCGATGTCCAGCACGACCAGGTCGAAGCCGCCGGTGAGGGCGTAGTCGTAGGCGGTGTCGCCGTCGCCGACGACGGTGGTGGTGAAGCCGTTGGCGCGCAGGCCCTTCTCGACGAAGGAGGCGATGCGCTCCTCGTCCTCCACGATGAGGATGCGGTTCACGGTCGGGTCTCTCCCAGGGTGAGTACGAAGGTGGCGCCGCCGCCCTCGGTGGGGTGCAGCCGGACCCGGCCGCCGTGGCCCTCCGCGATCGCCTTCACGATCGACAGGCCGAGACCGGCGCCCGAGCCGCGCGCCCCGCGCCGGGTGGTGCCGCGCCGGAACCGTTCGAAGATCAGCTCGGTGTCCTCGGGCCGCACGCCGGGCCCGGAGTCGGCGACGTACAGCTCGATCCGCTCGCCGTCGGCGCGGGAGCCGATGCGGATGGTCTGCCCGGTCGTGGTGTGCTGCACCGCGTTCTGCGCGAGCTGCACCATCGCCTGGGTGATCCGCTGCGGGTCCAACCGGGCCTCCCGGTCGGCGACTTCGGCGAGCCGCCAGTCGCGCTCGCCGAGGGTGCGGGCCTTGACGTAGACGTCGGCGGTGAGTTCGGCGAGCTGGACGGGTTCGGGTGTGACGAAGTCGGGGCGTTCGGCCTTGGCGAGCAGCAGCAGGTCCTCGACGATCCGGCTCATCCGGTCCAGCTCGTCGGTGACGAGGCGTACCGTCTCCTCCCGCTCGGCCGGGTCGTCGCCCATCAGCTCCAGATGGCCGCGCACGATGGTGATGGGGGTGCGCAGCTCATGGCCCGCGTCGTCGACGAACTGCCGCTGGACGGCGAAGGCCCGCTCCAGCCGGTCCAGCATCGCGTTGAACGTCTCCGCGAGCGCGGCCACGTCGTCCCGCCCGGCCACCGGGATACGGCGCGTCAGGTCCTGCTCGGTGAGCTGCGCGGCGGCGGTGCGCACCAGCCGGACCGGCTTCAGGATCCGGCCCGCGACCACCCAGGCGATGCCGATCGTCATCAGCAGGGCGACCCCCGAGATGGCGAGCAGCACCCGGAACACCTCGTCCGCGCGGGCCTGCTCGCGGCCCGGGTGGAAGGCGACCACGAAGGCGGCCTCCGGCTCTCCGCCGTACCGGGCGACGGCGACCTTCGCCCAGCGGATGTCGCCGGACGGCCGGTGCAGGGTGCCGCTGGATCCGGGGGAGGCGAAGATCCGGCGGCGGGCGTCCTCGTCCCGGTGCAGGGGGACGGCGACGGGGATCTCCCGCTGCTGGATGATCTGCGCGGGCCGGCCGCCCGGGTGGCCGACCAGGCCGATCAGCTCCTCGTCCAGGTCGGCGTACTGCCGCTCCAGGAACACCCGCAGCAGCCGGGCCGGGTCGGTGAACGGGCGGCCGGTCTCCGGGTCGACGCCCGCCTCCTCGAAGTGGGCGAACTCGACGGCCTCCTGCGCGAGCAGGTTGTTGATCCGCTGGTCGGTGTCGCGCAGCAGGATCGAGCGGGTGGTGGTGGCCACGGAGGCGAGCGCGACGGCCATGACCAGCAGCAGCCACAGCAGGATGCGGACGCGGGCGGACACCGTCCGCCGGCGCGGCGGGTCAGCCGTCGTCGCCGGGGCCGTCGTCGTCTCCGGTGCCGCGGTCGTCGTCATCGTCATCACTGCCGGGGGCATCGGTGACCGGGGGCCGGGAGACGACCTGGTCGCTCGGCGTGGGCACGGGCGTCGGCGTCGGTGTCGCGCTCGGCGCGGTCCGGGAGGGCGAGGGGGTGGGCGAGCCGCTCTCCAGCTCCACTTTCGCCGGGACCTTCGGCGACTCGGGACTGTCCGTGAGGGCGAAACTCGTCGCGGCGATCCCGAGGGGGATCACCACGACGGCGGCGAGGGCCGCGATCCTGCGCGTGAAGACCATGCGGCCATCCTGTCCCCCGGCGGCGCGCCGAGGATGAGCCGGAGATGAAGAAGCCTTCATCTCGCCGCAGGGGGTCCCGCGACAGGGCGGGTGCGGGGCGTCCGTGGCCGGTCGCGCAGTTCCCCGCGCCCCTTCGGGGCGCGTCCCCTGCCGTTGCTCAGTTGTCCAGGCCGATCGCGAACGCCGCCTCCAGGTCGTGCTGGGAGTACGTGCGGAACGCGACGTGGGTGTCCGTCGCCTCCACGCCGGGGATCTTGCTGATGCGGCCGGGGATGACCTCGGCCAGGTCCTCGTGCTCCTTGACCCGGACCATGGCGATCAGGTCGTAGGTGCCGGTCACGGAGAAGACCTCGCTGACGTTGTCCAGCGCGGCGATCGACTCCGCGATCTCGGGGATCCGGTCCACGCTGGTCTTGATCAGGACGATCGCGGTGATCACGGCTGGTTCTCTCCCTCGGGTGCCGGAGCTGGGGCGGCCCTCACTCTAGTCGCAGGGCCGAACCGGGCCCACGCGAAGAGCAGGCCCAGCGCGAAGCCCACCAGATGGGCCAGATAGGCCACGCCCGGCCCCTGCGAGGCCTGGCCCGCCGCCAGCCACTGCAGGGCCGCCCAGAAGGGCAGTACGAGCCAGGCGGGGAAGCGCAGCGGCAGGAAGAGCAGGAACGGCAGGAGGCTGGTCACCCGGGCCCGGGGGAAGAGGAAGAGGAACGCGCCGAGCACCGCCGAGATCGCCCCGGAGGCCCCGACCAGTGACTGCGCGGAGTCGGAGTTGGCGCACGCGTAGCCGAGCAGGGCGAGATAGCCGCAGCCGAGGTAGAAGAGGGTGAACTGCACCCGGCCCATCCGCTCCTCGGTCATGACCCCGAAGACGTAGAGGAAGAGCATGTTGCCGAGCAGGTGCACCCAGGTGCCGTGCACGAACAGCGCGGTGGCGGGGGTCCATGCCGCCCGGGGGGACCCTTCGAACAGTTCTGCGGGGACCACGCCCCAGTGCCGGAAGTAGGCGCGCTGCGCGGCCAGCAGCTCGTCGCCGGTGCCGTACACCGGATTGAGACCCGAGGCGGGACCGAGCAGGAAGATCCCACAGCACAGGGCCATCAGGACGTACGTCACCGGCGCCGACGGCCGGCGCGGGCCCGGCCACCTCGGCATGCTCCACTTGCTGATCACGAACACAGAGCATGACGTAACCGGACGCAACCGCACAGACCGCCTCGCCGCCGTGGACGGACGGGCGCCCGGCACCCGGCAGGCCGTAGGGTTACGAGCCACACGCCGCGGGAAGTCCGGCGTGTCACGGACACTAGAAGGAAAGCGAACAGTCACGATGACGGTTCCCCTGCCGACCGCCACGACGCGGTGGCGCTGCACCCTCTGCGGCAACCTCACCCGCTTCGACGTGACGCGCTCGTCGAAGGTCGTCGAGTACGTCCACCTGGATCTGGCCGGAGAGCCGAAGGTGGAGGAGCGCGAGGTGGTCAGTGAGACCATCGAGTCCGTGCGCTGCCGCTGGTGCAACGCCGTGGACCAGGTGGAACTCGTGGACAGGCCGGGTGCCGACTCCTGAGGGGAGACGGCCCCGCAGGCGTGATCCCTGCCGGGGGATCCCGTAGAGGCATTGGGGTGTGACGGATGGCGGAGACACACGGCGGGGGGCCGGGCGACGGCGCCGCTGAGGTGCTCGACCGTCCGCTGCCCGAGGGAGTGCGCCGCCGGGTCGTGCAGATCGTCTCGGACGGCTTCGGCGGGCTGACCGTGGCGGAACTGCCCGCACAGCTGCGGCAGTACGCCCGGTTCGCCCCGAACCGCCGCGCCAAGTTCGCGGGCAACGCGATGGCCGCGGCGCTGGAGACCGACCCGCTGTTCCGGCAGCGCATCGGCGAGAAGTTCCGCGAGGCCCAGCCCGAACTCGCCGGCGCCCTCGACGCCGGCGCGCCGCCCCCGGCCGCGGACCCGCTGGACGTGGCGGCCGCGGCCTACGTCCTGCGCCCCACCGGCTGGGTCAAGCTGGTCACCGCCGCCGGCGAGGAGGCGCTGCGCGCCGACGCCGAACGCGCCGACGAGGAGAGCCGGGCCGAACTGGAGCGGCTGCGCGCCGAACTCGCCGCCGCCCGCGAACACACCCGCGCCGAGACCGAGCGGCTGCGCGCCGAGCTGGACGGCGCCCGCAAGGAAGCGGAATCGCTTCACCGCAAACTGCGCGCCGCCCTCAGCGACGTCAAGCGCGGCGAGGCGGCGCTGCGCAAGATGCACGGCGAGATCGAGTCCGTCCGCGCCGAGGGTCACGCCCAGGTGTCCGCCGCCGAGAGCGAGGTACGGCGGCTCAAGGCGCGCCTCGGGGAGGCGGAGTCCGCCCTGGAGGCCACCCGCCGGGCCGCCCGCGAGGGCCGCAGCGTCGAGGACATGCGGGTCCGGCTGCTGCTGGACACCCTGCTCGACGCCACCCAGGGGCTGCGCCGCGAACTCGCCCTGCCCCCCGTGTCCGTGCGCCCGGCCGAGACCGTGGACGCCGTCGAACCGGGGCGGATGACCCCGAAGGACATCGCCGCGCGGGCGCTGTCCGAGAACGACCCCGCGATCCTCGACCAGTTGCTGGCGCTGCCGCAGGCGCATCTGGTCGTCGACGGCTACAACGTCACCAAGACCGGCTATCCCCAGATGCCGCTGGAGAAGCAGCGCCTCAGGCTGCTCGGCCAGCTCTCCCAGCTCGCCGCGCAGACCGGCGCCGAGGTCACCTGTGTCTTCGACGGGGCCGAGCTGGCCGCGCCGGTGCTGCTCGCGCCGCCGCGCGGCGTGCGGGTGCTGTTCTCCAAGCCCGGCGTCACCGCCGACGAGCTGATCCGGCAGCTGGTGCGCGCCGAGCCGCCGGGCCGCCCGGTCATCGTCGCCTCCACCGACCGCGAGGTCGCCGACGGGGTGGCCCGCGCCGGTGCCCGACCGGTGGCATCCGCGGTACTTCTCAAGCGACTGTCCTGAAGGCCCAACGGACAGCCGTAATGCCCGAATTGGCGGATCCGTCACGCAACGTAGCGTCAACCTTGACTCACTGCATGTGAGTTGTGGGTAAAGAATGCAGGGTGTGACGAGATTTTTATTCTGAGAATTTGAACTGATCACAAGAAGGTCACTAGGGTCTGGCCTCGTACCTCCGAGCGGGTGATCACTCAGAAGAAGGAGTTCACCTCCGTGGCGTCCCACCGTCGACCCAAGCAGCCCAGTCGCGCCCGTGTGACCGTGCTGACCACCGCAGCCGCCGCTGCCGTCGCCCTCGGCTCCCAGGCCGCCAACGCGGCACCGACCGAGAAGCCGAGCAAGGACGAGGTGAAGGCGAAGGTCGACAAGCTCTACGAGCAGGCCGAGCAGGCCACCGAGAAGTACAACGGTGCCAAGGAGAAGCAGGAGAAGCTCCAGAAGGAGATCTCCACCATCCAGGACAACGTCGCCCGTGGCCAGGAAGAGGTCAACGAGCTGCGCGAGGGCCTGGGCTCCATGGCCAGCGCCCAGTACCGCTCCGGCGGCATCGACCCCTCGCTCCAGCTGCTGCTCTCCGCCGACCCGGACGACTACCTCGACAAGGCCTCCACGCTCGACCAGTTGAGCGCCCAGCAGGTCGAGGCGCTGAAGGAGATCCAGGAGAAGCAGCGCGAACTCGCCCAGCAGCGCGCCGAGGCCTCCGAGAAGCTGAAGGACCTCTCCTCCACCCGCACCGAACTGGGCGAGAAGAAGAAGGAAGTCCAGGCCAAGCTCGCCGAGGCGCAGAAGCTCCTCAACACCCTCACCGCCGCGGAGAAGGCGGCCCTGCAGGAGCAGGAGGAGCGGGCCAGCCGCGACAGCGGCCGCCAGGCCCTCACCAACCCCGCCGCCTCGGCCTCGGGCCGGGCCGGCGCGGCCTACGCCGCCGCCCAGACCAAGCTCGGCTCGCCGTACGTCTACGGCGCCACCGGCCCGTCCTCCTTCGACTGCTCGGGCCTGACCTCCTGGGCCTACGCCCAGGCCGGCGTCTCCATCCCGCGCACCTCCGAGGCGCAGGCCAACATCGGCACCCGCATCTACTCGCAGAGCGATCTCCAGGTCGGCGACCTCGTCTTCTTCTTCAACGACCTGCACCACGTCGGTCTCTACGCGGGCAACGGGCAGGTCATCCACGCCCCGCGCACCGGCACGGTCGTCCGCTACGAGTCGTTCAGCACGATGGGCGGCCCCTTCATGTGGGGTGTCCGCGTCTGACCTCGTCCCGGAGCCGGGACACCACGCCCCCCCGAACGGGCGAATCACCGGGACGGGTTCTGACCTCGCGCCCCGCCGATGACCTGCGTCAGCGGCGGGGCGTCACTGTGTGTGGCCGCGGAGGTCTTTGGCCGTCACCGTGTCACGGCGCTACTGTCTGCCGCGTTTCCCTCACGCCGATCTTTCCTGGCGTGGGGGGTTTTCCTGTCCGCCAGTGGAAGGAGCGCGGCTTCTCGTGGGGTCCCATCGCCGCCAGGCACCGTCGTCCGGTCTCGACCGCGGCGCCACCGTCGCGGCCTCTCTTCTCTCGGCCGCGGTGGCCGCGCTCGGCGCCGTCCCGGCCGTCGCCGCGCCGCACGACGACACCCGCGCCGAGGTCGACCGTCTCTACGCGGAGGCCGAGAAGGCCACCGAGGCCTACAACGAGGCCGACGAACGCGCCGACGAGCTGCGCGCCGAGGTCGGCCGCGCCCAGGACCGGATCGCCCGGCAGCAGGAGCGCGTCAACACCATGCGGGAGGCGCTGGGCTCGCTGGCCGGCGCCCAGTACCGCTCCGGAGGCGTCGACCCGTCGCTCGCCCTGCTGTTCTCCGAGGACCCGGAGGACTACCTCGACAAGGCCGCCGTCCTCGACCGGATCAGCGTCCGGCAGGCCGGCCGGCTCAAGGACCTCCAGAGCGCGCTGCGCGCCCTCGGCCAGCAGCGCGCGGAGGCCGCCGAGACCCTCGCCGAACTGGAGAAGAGCCGCAAGGCCGTCGCCTCGCACAAACGCGCCGTGGAGCGCAAGCTCGCCAAGGCCCGGGCCCTGCTCAACTCCCTGCCCGACGAGGAACGCGCCGCCTACGACCGGGCCTCCCGCTCCGGCCGCGACGACATGCCCGGCCTCACCGGCGCCGTCCCCGCCTCCGGCCGCGCCGCCGTCGCGGTCGCCGCCGCCCGCTCCGCGCTCGGCAAGCCGTACGTGTGGGGCGCCGCCGGGCCCGGCAGCTTCGACTGCTCCGGCCTGATGCAGTGGTCGTACGCGCAGGCCGGGGTCGCGCTGCCGCGCACCTCGCAGGCGCAGCGGGCGGCCGGCCGGCAGGTCCCGCTCTCCCAGGCCCGGCCCGGGGACCTGGTCACCTACCGCTCCGACGCCAGCCATGTCGGCATGTACGTGGGCAACGGCCAGGTCATCCACGCGCCGTACCCGGGCGCGCCGGTGCGCTACGACCCGGTCGGGATGATGCCGATCTCGGCGGTCACCCGGGTCTGAACCGGCCCGGGTGCCCGTACCCTCGGAAGATGGCTGGTCGAAGGCGGGCGCGGAGTCCCTGGGCGGTGACGCTGTGTCTGCTGCTCGTGGCCCTGGTCGGATGCGGGGGCGGGCCCGCGGCGGACAGCGCGCGGACCGAGGTGCAGCGGCTGCTCGACCGGCGGGCCGCCGCCGTCCTCGACCGCGACGTGACGGCCTACGGCACGACGGGCACCACCGCCGGATTCGACCGGCTGCGCGCGCTGCCGCTCGCGGCCTGGGCGTACCGCGTGACGTCCTTCGACCGCACCGGCGGCACGGCCACCGCCGGCGCCGATTTGCGCTACCGGATCGCCGGGCACGACGCGGCCCCCGTCACCGCGGGCCGCACCCTCGCCCTGACCCGGGACGCCGACGGACGGTGGCGGGTCGTCTCCGACCGGCCCGCGCGCAAGTCCGCCCACCAGCTGTGGGACCAGGGCGCGGTGACCGTGGTGCGCGGCGCGGACAGCCTGGTCCTCGGCGTCGGCCGGTCCCGGGACGAGCTGCGGGCGTTCGCCGCCCTCGCGGACCGCGCCGTCCCCGCCGTCTCCGACGCGTGGGGCACCGGCTGGCGCCGCCGGGTCGTCGTGCTCGTCCCCGAGTCGCTGGAGGACATGGCCGCGCTGCTCGGCTCGCCCGCCTCCGCCTACCGGGGCATCGCCGCGGTCACCACCGCGGAGACCGGCGCGGAGAACGCCCCCGCCGACCGGATCATCGTCAACCCGGACGCGTACGGCGTCCTCGGCCCCGTCGGCCGGCAGGTCGTGCTCACCCACGAGGCCACCCACGTCGCCACCCGCGCCCACACCAACGCCGCCACCCCGCTGTGGCTCTCCGAGGGCTACGCGGACTGGGTCGGCTACCGCGGCACCGGGCGGCTCCCGGCCCAGGCCGCGCCCGAACTGGCCCGCGCGGTGACCGAGGGGCGGCTGCCGGCGCGGCTGCCCACCGACCGGGACTTCGCCTTCACCGGCGACGCGGCGGCGCTGGCGCAGGCCTACGAGGGCGGCTGGATGGCGTGCCGGCTGATCGCGGACCGCTGGGGCGAGGCACGTCTCGGCGCGTTCTACCGGGCCGTCGGCGCGCACGGAAAGCGTCAGGGCGCGGTCGAGGGGGCGATGGCCGAGGTGCTGGGGACCACGCCGGAGGCGTTCACCGGGCTGTGGCGGGAGTATCTGCGGGAGCAGCTGGGCGGCTGAGCGGGTCCGGCAGCCGGGGCCGCCGTCGGGGACGAGGCCGCCCCGGCGCGTCAGGAGGAGACCCGAGGCCGCCCCGGCGCGTCAGGAGGAGACCCGAGGCCGCCCCGGCGCGTCAGGAGGAGACCGTGGGCTCCTTGGCGCGGGTGGCCTGGGCGGGCAGCGGCGGCTGCTCGGCCGGGCGGGACACCGTGGCCCGCCACAGCGCGCGGGCCGCGATCACGGTGGCGGCGGTCAGCAGGCCGTTGCGCACGACGAGCAGGGTGATGCCGAGGCCGTCGCTCGCCACGACGTGCGAGAACCAGACCGGGAACTCCAGCACCGTCACGAACGACGCCGCGAGGACCAGGCAGACCGGCAGCCGCATCCGGCTCGCCCGGAAGCACAGGCAGACCGCGCCGAGTCCGACCAGCCACACCAGGTACTGCGGGCTGATCACCCGGCTGGTGGTGGTGAACAGCAGCACCGCCACGAACGCCGCGTCGGCGAGGGTGTGCTCCTCGAACCGCACCGCCACCAGCCGCCACAGCAGCAGCCAGGCGAACGCGGCGCCGGTCAGCGCGAGCGCGGCCGTGCTGACCACGTCGACGTACGGGCCGAGGAACTCCACCGAGCCGTAGTTCAGCAGCACCTGCCCGTCCCAGCCGAAGTGCCGGGCCACGTGGAAGACCAGCGCGCCCAGCGACTCCACCTCGGTGCCGCGGTCGCGCTGGAAGGTCAGGAAGGCGAAGGCGCCGGGCATGGCGAGCGCGAACAGCGCGGCGACGAGGCCCGCCGTGACCGCCGCCGACGCCCAGGCGGCCCGCCGGCGGGCGGCGACCAGCAGCAGCACCGGCCACACCTTCAGCAGCGCGCCGAACGCGGTCAGCGCGCCCATCAGCCGCGGATGCCGGGCGCCCGCGAGCACCGCGGCCACCGCGACGGCGGTGACCATCACGTCGTAGCGGGCGTAGACGGTCGGCCCCAGCAGCGGCACCCCCACGACCCACACCCAGGCCCCGCGCGGGGACCGGCCCGGCCGCCCGCCCGCGTACCGCAGCAGCGCGAGCGTGACGAGGTCGGCGAGGAAGGCCAGGACGAAGAAGGCGTGCGCATAGTCGAGGAACGGCAGCAGCGCGGGGGAGAGGACGGCGAGCGCGGCGGCCGGCGGGTACTGCCAGGTGACGTCGTCCAGAGGGAACGTTCCACCGCGCAGGACCTCGTACCAGCCCTGGTAGATCACCGAGATGTCGCTGGTGACGTCCGGACCCGGGAAGACGTACACCTTGAAGACGAAGAGCAGCAGGAGCAGACGGGTCAGGGCCCATGTCCCCAGCAGCCCCGCGAGGTGCCGCCGGCCGTGTGTCCTGTCCACCCTGAAGCCCCCGCTTCCGTCCGCTGCCCGTCCCGGATCCTGTCGGGGCCATGATGTCCCGGCCGCCTGTGCGCGAGCCAAGCAGCGCGGCCGTGCCGACCAGTGAGTCTACGTTGGGTAGGGTCGGCGGCGATGCGCAAGACCCTCATCGTGACGAACGACTTCCCGCCCCGCCCCGGCGGCATCCAGGCGTTCCTGCACAACATGGCCCTCCGCCTCGAACCCGGCCGGCTGGTCGTCTACGCCTCCACCTGGAAGCGCGGCCGGGAGGGCAGGGAGGCGACGGCCGCGTTCGACGCGGAACAGCCCTTCACCGTCGTCCGCGACAGCACGACCATGCTGCTGCCGACCCCCGCCGCCACTCGGCGGGCCGTCGGGCTGCTGCGTGAGCACGGCTGTACGTCGGTGTGGTTCGGCGCCGCCGCGCCGCTCGGGCTGATGGCGCCCGCGCTGCGCCGGGCCGGCGCCGAGCGCCTGGTGGCCACCACCCACGGGCACGAGGCCGGCTGGGCCCAGCTGCCCGCCGCCCGGCAGCTGCTGCGCCGCATCGGCGACGGCACGGACACCCTGACCTACCTCGGCGAGTACACCCGCTCGCGGATCGCCTCGGCGCTCACGCCCGAGGCCGCCGCCCGCATGGTGCAGCTTCCGCCCGGCGTCGACGAGAAGACCTTCCACCCGGAGTCGGGCGGCGCCGAGGTCCGGGCCCGGCTCGGCCTCACCGACCGGCCGGTCGTCGTCTGCGTCTCCCGGCTGGTGCGGCGCAAGGGCCAGGACACCCTCATCCAGGCCATGCCGCGCATCCTCGCCAAGGAGCCGGACACGGTGCTGCTGATCGTCGGCGGCGGCCCCTACGAGAAGGACCTGCGCCGCCTCGCCCACGAGACCGGCGTCGCCGCGTCCGTCCGCTTCACCGGCGCCGTCCCGTGGTCGGAGCTGCCCGCGCACTACGGCGCCGGGGACGTCTTCGCGATGCCCTGCCGCACCCGGCGCGGCGGCCTCGACGTCGAGGGCCTCGGCATCGTCTACCTGGAGGCCTCCGCGACCGGGCTGCCCGTCGTCGCCGGCGACTCCGGCGGCGCGCCCGACGCCGTGCTCGACGGCGAGACCGGCTGGGTGGTACGCGGCGGCGACCCGGCGGAGGCCGCCGACCGCATCACCACCCTCCTCGGCGACGCGGAGCTGCGCCGCAGGATGGGCGAGCGCGGCCGGCAGTGGGTCGAGGAGAAGTGGCGCTGGGACCTTCTGGCGGAGAACTTGAAAACCCTGCTGTAGAGCAACCCCCTGAGGGGCGCGGGGCTGTATCGATGTGCGGCTCCGCCGCGTGGGCGCGAGAAACCACAACGGCCCCGCACCCGCCAACGGCGAGTACGGGGCACGTCCTCAGGCGCCCTACTTCGCGTAGATCGCCTCGATCTCCTCGGCGAAGTCCTTCGCCACCACGTTCCGCTTCAGCTTCAGCGACGGCGTCAAGTGCCCCGAGTCCTCGGTGAACTGAGACGGCAGAATCCGGAACTTCCGCACCGACTCCGCCTTGGACACCGCCGCGTTGCCGTCGTCCACCGCCGCCTGGATCGCGGCCAGCAGATCCGCGTCCTCGCGCAGCGACGCCGCCGTGGACCCGGCCGGCTTGCCGTGCTCGGCCGCCCAGCGGCCCAGGAACTCCTCGTCGATGGTGATGAGCGCGCCCACGAACGGCCGCCCGTCGCCCACCACCATGCACTCCGCGACCAGCGCGTGCGCCCGGATCCGGTCCTCGATCACGGCCGGGGCGACGTTCTTGCCGCCCGCGGTGACGAGGATCTCCTTCTTCCGGCCGGTGATCTTCAGATAGCCGTCCTCGTCGAGGGTGCCGAGGTCGCCGGTGTGGAACCAGCCGTCCTCCAGGGCCTCCTCGGTGGCGCCCGGGTTGTTCCAGTACTCCTTGAACAGGTGCTCGCCGTGCAGCAGCACCTCGCCGTCGTCCGCGATCCGCACCACGGAGCCCGGCAGCGGCTGGCCGACCGTGCCGATCTTCTGCCGGTCCCACGGGTTGAAGGCGGTGGCCGCGCAGGACTCGGTCAGGCCGTAGCCCTCCAGCACGGTGAAGCCGATGCCGCGGAAGAAGTGGCCGAGACGCTCGCCGAGCGGGGCGCCGCCGGAGATGGCGTACTCGCCGCGCCCGCCGAGCACCGCGCGCAGCTTGGCGTACACCAGCTTGTCGAAGACGAAGTGCTTCAGCTTCAGGCCGAGCGACGGGCCGGACGGGGTGTCCAGCGCCTTGCTGTAGGCGATGGCCGTGTCGGCGGCCTTGTCGAAGATCTTGCCCTTGCCGTCCGCCTGCGCCTTGGCCCGGGCGGAGTTGTAGACCTTCTCGAAGACGCGCGGCACGCCCAGGATCAGCGTCGGGCGGAACGTGGCCAGCTCGTCGGTGAGGTTCTTGATGTCCGGGACGCAGCCCAGCTTGATCGGCGCCATCATCGGGGCGACCTGAACCAGCCGGCCGAAGACGTGCGCGAGCGGCAGGAAGAGCAGGACCGAGCACTCGCCGGTGCGGAACAGTGGCCGCAGGCGCTCCACGACGTTGCCGCACTCGGCGAAGAAGCTGCGGTGGGTGAGGACACAGCCCTTGGGGCGGCCGGTGGTGCCGGAGGTGTAGACGATGGTCGCCGGGTCGTCGGCCTTGGCGAACGAGCTGCGCTCGTCGACCGTCTCGTCGCTGACGTCCTGTCCGAGCCGCCCCAGCTCCTCCACACCGCCGGCCTCGATCTGCCAGACGTGCTTGAGGGCGGGCAGCGACTCGCGCACCGACTCCACGGCAGCGGCGTGGCCCGGGAGTTCGACGATGCAGGCGGTGGCGCCGGAGTCGCTGAGGATCCACTGCACCTGCTCCGGCGAGCTGGTCTCGTACACCGGAACGGTGACGGCGCCCGCGCTCCAGATGGCGAAGTCGAGCAGCGTCCACTCGTAGCGGGTGCGGGACATCAGGCCCACCCGGTCGCCCGGCTGCACACCGGCCGCGATGAGGCCCTTGGCGGCGGCGTGGACCTCGGCCAGGAAGGCCGTCGCGGTCACGTCCTGCCAGGCCCCGTTCACCTTGCGGGCGATGACGGCGACCTCGGGGTGCTGCGCGGCGTTTCTGCGGACGATGTCGGTCAGGTTGCCGTCCGAGGGGACCTCGTACAAAGCCGGAAGGCTGAACTCGCGCAAGACTGCTGCTCCTCATAGGGCGCCGGCGCCACGACGTTGTGTGATGCGACGGTGCGGTCCAAGGCTCGGGCAGGTGCCCAGGGTCCAGCGGAAGCCGGGCGGCCGGCTTGTTGAATTCCTGAGCACGACTGGACTGCCCGGACGTTACCCGCCGGTATGGCGTCTACGACAGGGGGTCCCGGCGAGATGTTCGCTGCGTCACACGGATTGCTGCTGCACCGCGCACAGTAGTCCACGCCCTTCCCGACTGGCGAGTAAGCGCAGGTCCGGCCGCTACTGTTCACGTTTGCCGCACACGCCTACGCTTGATCGCCATGTCACCCACACCGGTCGGAAACCGCAGGCCCCGCACCCATCGCGTCCACATCGTGAGCGACGTGCACGGCAACGCGACGGACCTGGCCCGGGCCGGCGAGGGGGCGGACGCACTGATCTGCCTCGGCGACCTGATCCTCTTCCTGGACTACGCCGACCCCGGGCGCGGCATCTTCCCCGACCTGTTCGGCGCCGAGAACGCCCGCCGGCTGATCGCCCTGCGCACCGCCCGCCGCTTCGACGAGGCCCGCGAACTGGGCACCCGGCTGTGGGCGGGCATCGACGGAGACCGGGCGGAGGTCGTCGAACAGGCCGTGCGGGCGCAGTACGCCGAGCTGTTCGCCGCCTTCCCCACGCCGACGTACGCCACCTACGGCAACGTCGACATGCCGCGCCTGTGGAAGGAGTACACCGGCCCCGGCACCACCGTCCTCGACGGCGAACGGATCGAGATCGGCGGCCGCGTCTTCGGCTTCGTCGGCGGCGGCCTGCGCACGCCCATGCGGACGCCGTTCGAGATCAGCGACGAGGAATACGCGGCGAAGATCGAGGCGGTCGGTGAGGTGGACGTGCTGTGCACCCACATCCCGCCGGAGGTCCCGGAGCTGGTCTACGACACCGTCGCCCGCCGCTTCGAACGCGGCAGCAGGGCGCTGCTGGAGGCGATACGCCGCACCCGGCCGCGCTACGCCCTGTTCGGCCACGTCCACCAGCCGCTGGTGCGGCGGATGCGGATCGGGGCGACGGAGTGCGTGAACGTGGGGCACTTCGCGAGCACCGGGCGGCCGTGGGCGCTGGAGTGGTGACCGCCGCGGTGCGGGGCGCGGGGCCCGGGCGCGAGGCGGACACGGGTGACATCGGCCTGGTCACCGCGCGGTAGCCTTCACGCTGCACCCACGTGCGCACACCTCTTCACTACCGGCCCGCATCTGGAGGAGCCACGGCGATGGCGGAACACACCAGCTCGAGCACCACGATCGAGGCGGCACCGGCCGACGTCATGGCGGTCATCGCCGACTTCGCCCGCTACCCGGACTGGACCGGCGAGGTGAAGGAGGCGGAGGTCCTCAAGACCGACGAGCGGGGCCGCGCCGAGCAGGTCCGGCTGGTCATGGACGCGGGCGCGATCAAGGACGACCAGACGCTCGCCTACACCTGGACCGGTGACCACGAGGTGTCCTGGACCCTCGTCAAGTCCCAGATGCTGCGGTCCCTCGACGGCTCCTACCTGCTGAAGCCCACCGCCGCCGGGACCACCGAGGTCACCTACCAGCTCACCGTCGACGTCAAGATCCCGATGCTCGGCATGATCAAGCGCAAGGCGGAGAAGGTCATCATCGACCGGGCGCTGGCGGGGCTGAAGAAGCGGGTGGAGTCGGCGGCGAAGTAGGCCAAGCGGTCGGGGGTCTCCGCGGTACGCCGGGTACGGGGCGCGCGCGGCCGGTCGCGCGCGCCCCGCGCCCCTGGGCGGGGACGGCTGACGAACGAACCGGGGCCCCGGCGAGCCCCCGGTAGCGTTCACCCTCATGCGCACCATCCTGATCACAGGCCCCGGCGGCTCAGGCCGCACCACCACCGCCGCCGCCACCGCGCTCCAAGCCGCCCGCGAGGGCACCCGCACCCTCGTCCTCGGCACCGACCGCACCGACACCCTCGGCGCCGCCCTGGGCACCCCCACCGGCCCGGCCCCCACCCGGCTCGGCGACCACCTCACCGCCTGGCGCCCCGACGTCGCCACGGCCTTCCGCGCCGACCTCACCGCCCTCCAGGACCGCGCGTCCGGCGCCCTCGACCTCCTCGGCGCCGCCCGCCTCGACGCGGAGGAGGTCACCCCGCTGCCCGGCGCCGCGGAACTCACCGTGCTGCGCGCCCTGCGCGACGCGGTCCTCTCCGAGGCCCACGACCTGGTCGTCGTCGACCTCCCGCCCGCCGACCAGGCCCTCGCCCTCCTCTCCCTCCCCGAGGAACTGCGCCGCTACCTGCGCCGCCTGCTGCCCCCGGAGCGCCAGGCGGCCCGCGCCCTGCGCCCCGTCCTCGGCCGGCTCGCCGGTGTCCCCATGCCCGCGGAGTGGCTGTACGAGACGGCCGCCCGCTGGGACACCGACCTGGCCGCCGTCGAGGCCGTCCTCGCCGACCGCCACACCCACGTCCGGCTGGTCGCCGAGCCCACCCCGGCCGCCGCCGACGCCGTACGCGCCGCCGTCCTCGGCCTCGCCCTGCGCGGGCGGCGCCCGGACGCCCTGGTCGCCACCCGGGTGCTCCCCGAGGCGGAGGCGCAGCCGGGCAGCTGGCTCGCCGGGCTCGTCGCCCAGCAGCGCAAGATCCTGGAGGAGTGGCAGGACGCCCACGACGTGACGCCCGTCGCGCACCTCGGCCGCGACCCGCGCGGCGCCGACGACCTCGCCGCGCTGACCGTGCCCGGCGCCGTCACCGAGCCGTCCACGGTGGACTGGCCCGTCACCGACCGCCTCGCGGAGGACGGCGTCCTCGTCTGGCACATCCCCCTGCCCGGCGCCACCCGCGACGACCTCGACCTCATCCGGCGCGGCGACGAACTCGTCCTCACCGTCGGCCCGTTCCGCCGCATCGTCCCCCTCCCCTCCGCCCTCCGCCGCTGCACCGTCGAGGGCGCCGGCCTGCGCGACGACGAGCTGCGCATCCGCTTCGCCCCGGACCCCGGGCTGTGGCCGGCGGGGCGGTGAGGCGGGGGACCGGTGGAGCGGTGTTCCGGGGTACGGCGGCCGGTGGAGCGGTGTTCCGGGGGTGCGGCGGGCCGGTGGAGGTGCGGGACGCGGCGGGCCGGTGATGCGCTGTCCGGGGGTGCGGTGGGCCGGCGAAGGGGCGCCAGGCGTTACGCCCGTTTCCCTGCGCGTTGCGCCGCCGCACCGTCGAGGGCGCGGGCCTGCGCGTCGGCGAGCTGCGCATCCGGTCCGCTCCGGACCCGGGGGCTGTGGCCGACGGGGCGGTGAGGTGCGGGACCGGTGATGCGACAGGCAGGTGAGGCGTCGGATCGGTGATGTGGCCGGCCGGTGAGGCGCAGGGCCGGGCGTGCGGTGGGCCGACGAGGCACGGGACCGCGGTGCGGCGGGCCGACGAGGCACGGGACAGGGGGTGCGGCGGGCCGGTGATGCGCGCGAACCGGCGACGCGGCGGGGCGGGAAGCGGTGCCGGGCGCTACGCCCGTTCGGGTAACGTCGTAAGGACGAAACGTAGTCAGGAGTCCGCCATGAGCGAAGAGCGCCCCAGCCACGACGCGGCTCGGGAACAGGCGCCCGACGACCACCGCTCGCCGGGCGACCCCGACGCCTGGGCGACCGCCTGCGCCGAGGACCTGGAGGCGGAGAAGGCCCGCCGCCGCGGCCGGCAGACGCCGCCGCCCGGCTCCGCCGCCGAGGAGCTGCGCAAGTTCGTCGACACCGCCCTGGACAAGCTGGCCGGACTCCAGTCGCCGCTCGGGGCGGTCGCCGGGCCCGCCGCCCAGCAGGTGGTGCAGCAGGTCGTCGAGCAGGCCAAGGCGGCCGTCGAGCCGGTCATCGAACGCAACCCGGACGTCTTCGACCACCTGGCCGCGGCCGGCCAGGAACTCCTCGCCGCCTACCGCTCCGCCGTCCAGGCCCAGGAGAGCCGCTGGACCGGCGGCATGCCGAGGGCTCCGCGGACCCCCGGAGCCGCGGGGACCTCCGGGACTCCCGGGACTCCCGGGGCGGCGGAGCCGGACGGGCCGGACGGGCCCTCGGACCACCGCCGCGACCCCGGCGAGGGCACCGGTCCAGGGCAACGCATCGACCTCGACTGAACCGGGCTCGGGTACGGTTGGCCGTAGCGGGGCTCGACCGAAACTGAGGGATTCATGGGACTCACCATCGGCGTCGACATCGGCGGCACGAAGATCGCGGCCGGCGTGGTCGACGAGGAAGGCAACATCCTCTCGACCCACAAGGTGCCGACCCCGGGCACGCCCGAGGGCATCGTGGACGCGATCGCCTCGGCGGTGGAGGGTGCGCGCGCCGGCCATGACATCGTCGGCGTGGGCATCGGCGCCGCCGGCTACGTCAACCGCCAGCGCTCGACGGTCTACTTCGCGCCGAACATCGACTGGCGCAACGAGCCGCTGAAGGAGAAGGTCGAGGCCCGCGTGGGCCTCCCGGTCGTCGTGGAGAACGACGCCAACGCGGCCGCCTGGGGCGAGTACAAGTTCGGCGCGGGCAAGGGCCACCGCAACGTCATCTGCATCACGCTCGGCACCGGTCTCGGCGGCGGCATCATCATCGGCAACAAGCTGCGCCGCGGCCACTTCGGCGTGGCCGCCGAGTTCGGCCACATCCGCATGGTGCCGGACGGCCTGCTGTGCGGCTGCGGCTCGCAGGGCTGCTGGGAGCAGTACGCCTCCGGCCGCGCCCTCGTCCGCTACGCCAAGCAGCGCGCCAACGCCACCCCGGAGCGCGCCGAGGTGCTGCTCTCGCTCGGCGACGGCACCCCCGACGGCATCGAGGGCAAGCACATCTCCATGGCCGCCCGGCAGGGCGACCCGGTCGCCGTCGACTCCTACCGCGAGCTGGCCCGCTGGGCCGGCGCCGGCCTCGCCGACCTGGCGTCGCTGTTCGACCCGTCCGCGTTCATCGTCGGCGGCGGTCTGTCGGACGAGGGCGAGCTGGTGCTCGACCCGATCCGCAAGTCGTACAAGCGGTGGCTGGTGGGCGGCAACTGGCGGCCGGTGGCCGAGGTGATCGCCGCGCAGCTCGGGAACAAGGCGGGGCTCGTGGGCGCTGCCGACCTGGCGCGGGAGCCCGACCCGATCATGTGAGTGGTCTCGCCGCAGGGGTTCTGCGCGATGTCGGCCGCGGGTGACTCGTGGCTCGTCGCGCAGTTCCCCGCGCCCCTTGGCGGGGGTCCTGGGCGTAACTTCGTCCGCATGGCGAATCCGACTCCGCTGCTGCCGAACTCCCGTACCGAACCCGACGGTTCCGCCGTCGTCCGCGTCCTCGGCTACAACATCCGGTCGATGCGGGACGACACCGACGCGCTCGCCCGGGTGATCTCCGCCTGCGCCCCGGATCTGGTCCTGGTGCAGGAGGCGCCCCGGTTCTTCCGCTGGCGCAAGAAGCTGGCCCGGCTGGCCCGGGCCGCCGATCTCGTGATCCTCTCCGGTGGCGGGACGGCCGCCGGGCCGGCCCTGCTGTGCTCCCTGCGGACCACCGTCGAGCGCACCGAGGACGTCCTGCTGCCGCTCACCCCCGGTCTGCACCGGCGCGGGCTCGCGACCGCCGTCGTACGGTTCGGGGGCGCCCGGCTGGGGGTGGTGAGCTGCCATCTCAGCCTGAGCCAGGACGAGCGCTACCAGCAGGGCGGCATGGTGCTCGACCGGCTCGCGGGGCTGGGTGTGGAGCACGCCGTCGTGGGCGGTGACGTCAACGAGCGCCCCGACGGCCGGACCTTCCGGCGGCTCGCCGCCGAACTGCAGGACTGCTGGGCCACCGCGCCCTGGGGCGGCGAGTTCACCTCGACCCCCGCCGCGCCGCACCAGCGCATCGACGCCATCTTCGCGACCAAGGGCGTCGAGGTGCTGGGCTGCGGGGTGCCCCTCGGCCACCCCGGCGTCTCGGAGGACGACCTGAGGGCGGCCACGGACCACCTTCCGGTCCTGGCCGCCCTCAGAGTGCCGGCGGGCTGACGGTCACACGACCGCGCCGCGGCCCGGGTCGTCGTCGTCCTCGTCGTCCGTGCGCATCCGCATGACCAGCGTGGCGAAGCCGCCGAGGAAGCCGCCGATGCCGAGGGTGGTCAGCCACCAGGTCATGTCCCAGCCGAACAGGACGGCGAGCAGAAGCAGCACCGGGCCGCCGATCACCGCGAGCCAGGCGAACTTCGTGGTCGCGTCGGCGGTGGGCAGCGGGGGCGGCTCCGGCGGGACGAAGTGGCCCTCGTCGCCCTCGTCCCCGCCGTCGAGGTTCTCCTCGTCCGGCTCCGGCACCGTGTAGTCGCGGGGGCCGCCGCCGATGCCGGGGGCGAAGGAGACGGAGCTGCCCAGCGGCTGCGGCGCCTCCTTCTTCGGGGTCTCCTTCTTCGGCGCCTCGTCCCCGCCGTCGTTCGGCTCGACCTCCAGCAGCGCCAGGTCCTCCACCGACTTGAACGGCTTGGCGCCCGGCGGGTCCGGCGGCTCCTCGCCGTACCCGGCGACGATCGCGGCCCAGGCCGCCTCCTCGTCGAACGGGACCGACTGCTCCGCGGACTCCCCGTCCGGGCGGCCCGCGCCGCCGTCCCGTGCCCCCGCGCGCTCGGGGTCCTCCCGGCGTTCGCGGTCCTCGCGCTCCGAGTCGTGCTCAGCCACCTGTGGCCGTCCCTTCCTTGCCGGCGCCGACACTGGGTGCGAGCCGGCCGATGAACGCCAGGCTTTCCTCGAAGATCCGGTCCGCGTCGTGGTCCAACGTCGCCACGTGGTAGCTCTGTTCCAGCAGCAGCTCGGTGACGTCCGTGGAGGAGACCCGGCTGAGGATGCGGGCCGAGTCGGCGGGCGGCACCACATGGTCCTGCGGGCTGTGCAGCAGCAGAAGCGGCTGGGTGACCCGGGGCAGCTCGCGGTCGACGACCCGGAAGAAGTTCCGCAGGGAGTGCGCCGCGTGCAGCGGCACCCGGTCGTAGCCGATCTCCACGCTGCCCGGCTTCGCGATGTCGCTGGCGATACCGCGGGTGGTGCGGACCAGGTGGCGGGCGACCGGGAGGGCGTACGCGGACAGGCCGTGGACCTTGTTCGCCGGGTTGACGACCACCACGCCGCTGATCGCGTCGCCGTGCCGGGCGGCGAGCCGGAGCGCGAGGGCGCCGCCCATGGACAGCCCGGCCACGAACACGGTGGCGCAGCGCTCGCGCAGGGCGCGCAGCTCGCGGTCCACCTCGGCGTACCAGTCCTGCCAGCCGGTGAGCTGCATGTCCTCCCAGCGGGTGCCGTGCCCGGGGAGCAGCGGCAGGGTGACGGTCAGGCCGCGGGCGGCGAGGAACTCCGCCCAGGGGCGCAGCGACTGCGGGGAACCGGTGAAGCCGTGGCAGAGCAGGACGCCGACCTCTCCGCCCTCGTGGCGGTACGGCTCGGCTCCAGGAAGGACCGGCACCTTCGGTCTCCTGTTCATCTCAAGGGTCTCAGGTAAAGGGCGTGAAACGAGTCCAGGTGTGCTTCACCGTACGCGACGGCACTGACACCGACCAGGGCCGCCGGGCCCTCGGGGCGTACCGGGCCCGGCCCGTCGGGTTAAGGTCTGTTCGACAGACACAGGAGGCACTCGGTTGTTGTACGGCGCGATGAAGGTCACCATCGGAGGGTCGCTGAAGCTCGTCTTCAGGCCCTGGGTGGAGGGCCTCGAGAACGTTCCCGCCGAGGGCCCGGCGATTCTTGCGAGCAATCACCTCTCCTTCTCGGACTCCTTCTTCCTGCCCGCGGTGCTCGACCGGAAGGTCACCTTCATCGCGAAGGCCGAGTACTTCACCACGCCCGGCGTCAAGGGACGGCTGACCGCCGCGTTCTTCAAGGGCGTCGGCCAGCTCCCCGTGGACCGCTCCGGCGCGCGCGGCGCGGGTGAGGCGGCCGTCAGGAGCGGCATCGAGGTGATCGAGCGGGGCGAGCTGTTCGGTATCTACCCGGAGGGCACCCGCTCGCCCGACGGGCGGCTCTACCGGGGCAAGCCGGGCGGCCTCGCGCGCGTGGCGCTCGCCACCGGCGCGCCCGTCATCCCGGTCGCCATGATCGACACGGAGAAGATCCAGCCGCCCGGCAAGGTGATGCCCAAGGTCATGCGGCCCGGCATCCGCATCGGCAAGCCCCTGGACTTCAGCCGCTACCAGGGCATGGAACACGACCGGTTCGTGCTCCGCGCGGTGACCGACGAGGTCATGTACGAGATCATGAAGCTCTCCGGCCAGGAGTACGTCGACATGTACGCGACCGCCGCCAAGCGGCAGATCGCGGAGGCGGCGAAGGCCGAGAAGGAGGCGGCGAAGGCCGCCAAGGCCGCGCTCGCGCAGGCCGAGAAGGACCAGGCCGAGAAGGAGAGGACGCACCGGGAGCAGACGGACCGGTGACGGTCCGGCCCCCGGACGGGTCCGTCCGGGGCGGGGGTGGGGGGACATGGCCAAGCGCGAGAGAGTCATGAGGATGTCGGTCGAGCAGCCGCTGTGGCGTGCCCTGGCCGGCTACCGGGTGCTGACCATGCTGTACGCGGTCGGTCTGTTCTGCACCGCCTACGACGAGTTCGCCCGCCCCTGGGTCGCCGTCGCCTTCTACGCCGTCCTCGCCGTGTGGACCCTCGCGACCCTGCCCAAGGTGGCGAGCGAGGCGGCCTGCACCAAGCGGTTCCTCGCCGTCGACCTGACCATCGCCGTCACCGGCATCCTGCTCACCCTCGTCGCCGACACCCAGCAGCGCATCCACGAGGGCGGGCCGACCCTGCCGTCGATATGGACCGCCGGTTCCGTCCTCGCCTTCGCCATCAAGGGCGGCTGGCGGTGGGCGGCCTTCGCCTCCACGGCGGTCGCGGTGGCCAACCTGATCGAACGCGGCGCCCCGGTCCGCGACACGGTCCACAACGTGATCCTGGTCTGGGTCGCCTCCATCGCCATCGGCTACGTCGTGGAGGTCGCCCGCGCCTCCGAGCGCACCCTCGCCCGCGCCCTGGAGATCGAGGCCGCGACCCGGGAGCGGGAGCGGCTCGCCCGGGACATCCACGACAGCGTGCTCCAGGTGCTGGCCATGGTGAAGCGCCGCGGGGCCGCCCTCGGCGGAGAGGCGGCCGAGCTGGGACGCCTCGCCGGCGAGCAGGAGGTCGCGCTGCGCACCCTGGTCTCCGGCGGCCTGGTGCCGGTCTCCCGGATCTCCGAGGACACCGCCCAGGGCGCGGTCGTCCGGGCCGTGGAGGAGCCGGACGACCCCGACACCCCGGTCGATCTGCGCGCGCTGCTGATGCCGTACGCCGGCGCCCGGGTCAGCGTCGCAGAGCCGGGCGCCCCGGTCACCCTGCCGGCGAACGCCGCCCGGGAGCTGGCCGCGGCCGTCGGCGCCGCCCTCGACAACGTGGAGCGGCACGCCGGGGAGCACGCGCGCGCGTGGATCCTCATCGAGGACTGGCCCGACGAGGTGATCGTGACCGTACGGGACGACGGTCCCGGCATCCCCGAGGGGCGCCTCGCCCAGGCCGAGGGCGAGGGCCGGATGGGCGTGGCCCTGTCCATCCGGGGCCGGCTGCGCGACCTGGGCGGCAGCGCCGACCTGGTGTCCACGCCCGGGCAGGGCACCGAGGTGGAACTGAAGGTCCCGAAGAGCGAGACGACGAGCGAGACGACGGCACGGGGGAAGCGATGAGCGAGCAGCAGGCGATCAAGGTGATGGTGGTCGACGACCACCCCATGTGGCGCGACGCCGTCGCCCGCGACCTGACCGAGCACGGCTTCGAGGTGGTGGCCACCGCGGGCGACGGCGAGCAGGCCGTACGCCGTGCCAGGGCCGCCGCCCCCGACGTGCTCGTCCTCGACCTGAACCTGCCCGCCAAGCCCGGCGTGCAGGTCTGCAAGGAGGTCGTCGCCGCCAACCCCGCGCTGCGCGTCCTGGTGCTGTCCGCGAGCGGCGAGCACGCCGATGTGCTGGAGGCGGTCAAGTCCGGCGCCACCGGCTATCTGCTGAAGTCGGCGTCCACCGAGGAACTGCTGGACGCGGTACGCCGCACCGCCGCGGGCGACCCGGTGTTCACCCCCGGCCTCGCGGGCCTGGTCCTCGGCGAGTACCGGCGGCTGGCCTCCGAGCCCGCGCCCGCCCCCGACACCGACCAGCCGGGCGCGCCCCGGCTGACCGAGCGGGAGACCGAGGTGCTGCGCCTGGTCGCCAAGGGCCTGAGCTACAAGCAGATCGCCGAACGCCTCGTCATCTCGCACCGCACGGTGCAGAACCACGTCCAGAACACCCTGGGCAAGCTCCAGTTGCACAACCGCGTCGAGCTGGTCCGGTACGCCATAGAGCGCGGCCTCGACGAGGAGTAGCGCCGCGCCCCGGGCCGCGGTTCGGCCGACCGGCTGACACCGCACCGGAACCGCCCTCCCGGACCCTGCCGAAGTGACCTGGGTCACCCCTAGCCTGCTGCTACGGAACACCGCACGGAACACCGCACGGCACACCGCACGGCACGGCTCACGGCAACCCGGCGAAGGGACTTTCCATGCGGGTCGGAGTACTGACCGGAGGCGGCGACTGCCCCGGGCTCAACGCCGTCATCCGGGGCATCGTCCGCAAGGGCGTGCAGGAGTACGGCTACGACTTCACCGGCTACCGGGACGGCTGGCGCGGCCCCCTGAAGGGCGATGTCACGCGCCTGGACATCCCCGCCGTACGCGGCATCCTCCCGCGCGGCGGCACCATCCTCGGCTCCTCGCGCACCAACCCCCTCAAGAGCGCGGACGGCATCCGCCGGATCCGCGAGAACCTGGCGAAGCAGCAGGTCGACGCGCTGATCGTGATCGGCGGCGAGGACACCCTCGGGGTCGCCGCCCGGCTGTCCGGCGAGTACGGGATCCCCTGCGTGGGAGTCCCGAAGACGATAGACAACGACCTGTCGGCCACCGACTACACCTTCGGCTTCGACACCGCGGTCTCCATCGCCACCGAGGCCATCGACCGGCTGCACACCACCGCCGAGTCCCATATGCGCGTCCTCGTCGTCGAGGTGATGGGCCGTCACACCGGCTGGATCGCCCTGCACTCCGGGCTGGCCGGCGGCGCCAACGTCATCCTCATCCCCGAGCAGCGCTTCGACGTCGACCAGGTGTGCGCGTGGGTGACCTCGCGGTTCCGGGCGTCGTACGCGCCGATCGTGGTCGTCGCCGAGGGTGCCATGCCCCGGGACGGCGACATGGTCCTCAAGGACGGGACGCTGGACTCCTTCGGGCACGTCCGGCTGTCCGGCATCGGCGAGTGGCTGGCCAAGGAGATCGAGAAACGCACCGGCAAGGAGGCCCGGACCACCGTCCTCGGCCATGTGCAGCGCGGCGGCACCCCCAGCGCCTTCGACCGCTGGCTCGCCACCCGCTTCGGCCTGCACGCCATCGACTGCGTCCGCGACGGCGACTTCGGCACCATGGTCGCCCTGCGCGGCACGGACATCGTCCGCGTCCCCCTCGCCGAGGCGACCGCCCAGCTCAAAAGGGTGAAGCCGGAACTCTACGAGGAGGTCGGGGTGTTCTTCGGCTGACAGCCGAGCACGGCTATATTCACCGAAACCACCCCACATGCGGTCATACCCCCGGAGGGACCCCGTGGAGATCCTGGCGTTCGGTGTGCAGGCCGACGAGAAACCCCTGATCGAGGACGCGTTCCCGGACCCCTACGACGCCCGCTGTCTGGACGTCTTCCTCAACGAGGACACCGCCCCCATCGCCGCCGGCTACGAGATCGTCTCCACCAGCGTCAACGCCGACCTCGGCGCACGCGTCCTGGAGATCCTCGCCGCCGGCGGCACCCGGATGATCGCCCAGCGCTCCACCGGCTTCAACAACATCGACCTGCCGACCGCCGAACGCCTCGGCATGACCGTCGCCCGCGTCTCGTACTACTCGCCGTACGCGGTAGCCGAGTTCGCCTGGGCCCTCGCCCTGGCCGTCAACCGCCGTATCGTCCGCGCCTCCACCCGCACCCGCGACTTCGACTTCCGCCTCGACGGACTGATGGGCCGCGACCTGCACGGCCGCACCGCCGGCGTGCTCGGCACCGGCAAGATCGGCGAGGCGTTCGCCCGGATCGCCCACGGCTTCGGCATGCGGCTGCTCGGCTGGGACATCGCCGAGAACCCCGCCTGTATGCAGCTCGGCATGGTGTACGTCCCCAAGGAGCGGCTGCTCGCCGAGTCCGACCTGGTCAGCCTGCACGTCCCGCTGATGCCGGAGACCCTGCACCTGATCGACGCCGACGCGCTGAGGACGATGAAGGACGACGCGATCCTGGTGAACTCCAGCCGCGGCGGCCTGATCGACACCGCGGCCCTCGTCGCCGAACTGCGCGAGGGCCGCTTCACGGGCGTCGGCCTCGACGTCTACGAGGCGGAAGCCGGGCTGTTCTTCCTCGACAAGTCCCTGGAGGCCGTCGAGGACGACACCCTGGCCCGCCTCGTCACCTTCCCTAACGTCCTGGTCACCTCCCACCAGGCGTACTACACGCGGGACGCCGTCGGCCAGATCGCCGGGACGACCGCCGAGAACGTCCTGAACTACCGCGCGGGCCGCCGCTCGGAGAACGTGCTCGTGCCGCGCAGCTGACCGACCAGCTCCCGCACCACGGCCGCCCCGTTAAGGGTCAGCACCGACTCCGGATGGAACTGCACGCCCGCGAAGCCCGGCCCGCGCAGCGCGTGCACCTCCCCGTTCGCGGCCCGGCTCACCTCCACCCCGTGCGCCGCCAGCTCCGCCGCCGCCTCGTCGTCGCAGCGGGCCGTGAAGCTGTTGTAGAAGCCCACCGTCTCCGGCCGCCCGAACAGATCGATCTCCGTCTGCGCCCCCTGGTACGGCACCTCCTTGCGGACGATCTCCAGCCCCAGCTCCGCCGCGATCAGCTCGTGCCCGAGACAGACGCCGAGCACCCCGTGCCGGTGACCCCGGACGACCTCGGCGGTCAGTTCCCGCAGGAACCGCATCTTCGGGTCGCCGGCGTCACCGGGGTCCCCCGGACCGGGCCCCAGCACCAGCGGCCCCTCGTGCGCGCGCACCGCCTCCCGCAGCCCCGGCTCGTCGTACCGCCGCACGGTCACCTCCAGCCCGCTCGACCGCAGCACATGCGCCAGCATCGCCGTGAAGGTGTCCTCCCCGTCCACGACCAGCGCGTGCCCCTCCAGCTCGGACGACCGCTCCTGCATCCGCAGCCAGAACGGCGCCAGCGAGGCTCGGCGCCCGTCCAGCGCGGCCCGCACCCGCGGATCGTCGGCGAGCCGCGGCCCCGCGGCCTCCTCCCGGGGCCGCTGCTCGCGCACGCCCAGCGCGGCCAGCACCCCGGCCGCCTTCGCGTGGGTCTCCGCGACCTCGCTCACCGGGTCCGAGCCGCGCACCAGCGTCGCGCCGACCGGCACCCGCAGCCGCCCGGCCGCGTCGATGTCCGCCGTACGGATCAGGATGGGGGAGTCCAGGGTCTGCGCCCCGCCGGAATCCCGGCCGACGAGGGCGAGCGCGCCCGCGTAGTAGCCGCGCCCCCCGACCTCGTGGCGCTCGATGACCCGGCAGGCGTTCTGCACGGGCGAGCCGGTCACGGTCGCCGCGAACATGGTCTCCTTCAGCACCTCCCGCACGTCCAGGGAGGACCGCCCGCGCAGCTCGTACTCGGTGTGGGCGAGATGCGCCATCTCCTTCAGCCGGGGCCCGACCACCACCCCGCCCATGTCGCCGACCGTGCACATCATCTTCAGCTCCTCGTCGACGACCATCGACAGCTCCTCGATCTCCTTGCCGTCGGCGAGGAAGGCGAGCAGATGCTCGGGCGTCGGCCCCTCGGCGGGATAGCGGTACGTCCCGCTGATCGGGTTCATCACGACCGTGCCGCCGCTCATCCGCACATGCACCTCCGGGCTGGCCCCGACCAGCGTCCGCTCCCCGGTGTGCACCACGAACGTCCAGTACGCCCCGCGCTCACCGGCCAGCAGCCGCCGGAACAGCGCCAGCGCGTCGGCGCGCCCGAACCCGGGGATCCGCCCCTCGTACGTCCGCCGGATCACGAAGTTCGCGCCCTCGCCGCGCCCGATCTCCTCCTCCAGCACCCGCCCGACGATCTCCGCGTACTCCTCGTCGGCGACGTCGAACCCACCGCCCTCGACGCGCACGGCGTGCGACGGCAGCTGTGCCAGGGCGTCGGCGAGCGGGACGACGTACGACTCCTCCGGGACCAGCACCGCCAGCGGGGTGCCGTCGTCGCGGACGTCGAAGCCGCGCTCGCGGATCTGCCGGAACGGGACGAGCGCCAGGCCCTCGTCGGGCAGGTCGCCGAGGCGGTCGTACTCCGTCACCGGGCCCAGCAGCAGTTCCACCGTGTCGTGGTCGTGGCCGGGGGTGCGCCGCCGCAGCAGGGCGAAGGGACGGGGATCGTGCGCGAGCTGTGCCAGGTCCATGGGTTCCTCTTCCGTCGTGATCGGTGAGGAACGGCCCGGGAAACACGAAGGCCGCCCCTCGGGCGGCCTTCGCGAAGTCTTGGGTACGCGCAGTCAGCGGGCCGCCGGAGAAGCGGTCCACCACCAGTTCTGGATCGAGTGCGCGAACATGCGACGCACCCTACCCCATGTCCGACACGTGTACCCCGTGTCTCACTTGCTGGGCATGGGGTGGGACGTCCCATCCGACCCCGTAATGTTGAGGTCGTGACCGTGAACGCTAAGACCAGCGCGAGCGCTGGCAACACCTGGCGAAACCTGCCCGCGGCGCAGCAGCCCGAGTACCCCGACCCCGAGGCTCTGCGCAAGGTGATCGCGGACCTCGAGTCGTATCCGCCGCTCGTCTTCGCGGGCGAGTGCGACCAGCTGCGCGCCCGGATGGCGGCCGTCGCCAAGGGAGAGGCGTTCCTCCTCCAGGGCGGCGACTGTGCCGAGGCGTTCGACGCGGTGTCCGCCGATCACATTCGTAACAAGCTCAAGACCCTGCTCCAGATGGGCGCCGTGCTGACGTACGCCGCCTCCGTGCCCGTGGTGAAGGTGGGCCGGATCGCCGGCCAGTACTCCAAGCCGCGCTCCAAGCCGACCGAGACCCGCGACGGGGTGACCCTGCCGGTCTACCGCGGCGACTCCGTCAACGGCTTCGACTTCACCGAGGAGTCCCGGATCCCGGACCCGGAGCGGCTGAAGCGGATGTACCACGCGTCCGCCTCCACGCTGAACCTGGTGCGCGCCTTCACCACCGGCGGCTACGCCGACCTGCGCCAGGTCCACGCCTGGAACCAGGACTTCGTGAAGTCGTCCCCGTCGGGCCAGCGCTACGAGCAGCTGGCCCGCGAGATCGACCAGGCGCTCAACTTCATGCACGCCTGCGGAGCCGACCCGGAGGAGTTCAAGACCGTCGAGTTCTACGCCTCGCACGAGGCGCTGCTGCTCGACTACGAGTCGGCGCTCACCCGCGTGGACTCCCGCACCGGCCGGCTCTACGACGTCTCCGCGCACATGGTGTGGATCGGTGAGCGCACCCGGCAGCTGGACCACGCGCACATCGAGTTCGCCTCGCGGATCCGCAACCCGATCGGGATCAAGCTCGGCCCGACGACGACGGCCGAGGAGGCGCTGCAGTACATCGAGCGCCTCGACCCGGAGCGCGAGCCGGGCCGGCTGACCTTCATCGTCCGGATGGGCGCGGACAAGATCCGCGACCGGCTTCCCGAGCTGGTGGAGAAGGTCACCGCGTCCGGCGCGGTGGTGGCCTGGGTGACCGACCCGATGCACGGCAACACCTTCGAGGCGGCCTCCGGGCACAAGACCCGCCGCTTCGACGACGTGCTCGACGAGGTCAAGGGCTTCTTCGAGGTCCACAAGGCGCTCGGCACCCACCCCGGCGGCATCCACGTGGAGCTGACCGGCGACGACGTCACCGAGTGCGTGGGCGGCGGCGACGAGATCTTCGTCGACGATCTGCACCAGCGCTACGAGACGGCCTGCGACCCGCGGCTCAACCGCAGCCAGTCGCTGGACCTGGCGTTCCTCGTCGCGGAGATGTACCGGGATCAGTGATGTACAGGGGCCGGTGAATGGAGCGCCTATTACAGGCGGTTTTCGGCCATGAAGTGGGGCGCGGATCACATACGATCCGCGCCCCACTCCCCGTTTTGGTGAAAAGGCCGCGGGGTTATGTTTTGTTTTTCTCACCCAATAAGGGGGTGGCATGAAGACGCCAAACCC